>NZ_JAQGFI010000005.1:101893-478113 GCF_027854095.1 Rhodococcus sp. C-2
GTGCGGCGGTTGATCTGACGGCGACGGTTGCTCCGAACAATGCTGTCGGTACGGTGCAGTTCAAGTCGAACGGCACGGCCATCGGCTCCCCGGTGACAGTCACGTCGGGTGTTGCGACGCTGTCGCACGCGTTCGATGCTGCTGGTGCACAAAGTGTTACCGCTGACTTCACCGCTGGAGCTGGCTTTGTCAGCTCGTCGGCGCCTGCTCAGACGGTGACCGTGTCCGATCCGGCTCCAGTGGATGTCGAGACCACGACGTCACTCTCGGTTCCGGCGACTGCCGTCACGGGTGCGGCGGTTGATCTGACGGCGACGGTTGCTCCGAACAATGCTGTCGGTACGGTGCAGTTCAAGTCGAACGGCACGGCAATCGGCTCCCCGGTGACAGTCACGTCGGGTGTTGCGACGCTCTCGCATTCGTTCGATGTTGCTGGTGCACAAAGTGTTACCGCTGACTTCACCGCTGGAGCTGGGTTTGTCAGCTCGTCGGCGCCTGCTCAGACGGTGACGGTGTCCGATCCGGCTCCGGTCGACAAGGCGACAAAGACGGTGCTGAGTGTTCAGGGTGAAGCCAAGGTCGGACTGCCTGTTGATCTCTTCGCGACAGTGTCCGAAGATCCCTCGGACGCCCTGGTGCCTTCCGGCGGAACGGTCCAGTTCAAGATCGGTGGAGTCGATCTGGGCGCCCCGGTCGCGGTTGTTGACGGAGTTGCCAAGCTCCCGCACGTCTTCGGAGCAGAAGGCACCTTTGCAGTCTCGGCTGTATTCAGTGGATCCGGTGTGTTCACGTCGTCCACTGCGGAGTCTGTCGACGTCAATGTCACGGTTCCGACCCCGTCGGATGTCGAAAGCTCTACGTCGTTGACGGCTCCGTCCTCGGCAAAGGTCGGCACGGCGGTGCAGCTGAAGGCTGTGGTCAGTTCTTCCGGCGCGACGTCGGGAACCGTCCAGTTCTTCGACGGAACGACTCCGATCGGAACTGCCGTTGATGTTGTCGGTGGGCAGGCCGTGCTGAGCCACACCTTCACCACGACCGGCAACCATTCGATCACCGCGGTCTACAGCGGAGCCCAGGGCGTCACGGGTTCCACGTCGACTGCATCGGTTGTGAACGTCGGTAACGGGGGTGGTGGCTCCGGTTCGCTCGGTTCACTGTCGCTGCCGTTCGGTTCATGATTCTCCGATGATGTGATGCCCCCTTGCGCCCATAGGTGCAAGGGGGCATTGCTCTTCGGGAATCGCTGATCGGTCGTTAGCTGAACTATTGGCAATTCGTGAATATTTGTCTGAAATAACTGATACAAGTACTACTTTTGACGGGTACTGTACGAGCGTCCAGCTCCATTCCGATTTCCGCTCTGTTCGAGTGACCTCCTTCCGTGCGGTTCCCGATCCACGTCTGTTGCTAGCTGAGGAGAGTTCGTGTTGGTGAGAAGAAGTTCCGCGGTCGTGGTGGCGGCGTTGGTCGGTGGCGTGCTGGTGGCAGGTGGCGTTGCTTCGGCAGCTCCGACGTCATCTCCCGCGGTGGAGAACTCGATCGGGTTCAAGCTGGGTTGCGATGGTTATGAACATCTGGCTGTTGATATCGCGGATGTGTTTCATTCGACGGGTGTGACGGTGTCTGCACCGGAGAAGGTGGTGGCGGGGTCGACGTTCACCTATCGGGTTCAGCCGAACGTGATGTCGGTGCCGACGGGTGGGCATGCAGGCCGCAGTGTCGGTAAATGGACGCGGCTCAAGTACGACTTCGATATACCTGCAGGGGTGTCGTTGGTGGATGCTCAGGTCGTGGCAGGTACTTCGTCGAATTTGTCCGGTGTAACTCCGTCGGTGATTCGGATCAACGACGGCGGTTCGCCGGATGGCGCGGGTACGCATCTGCGTATTTCGGGGAACAATCAGACTGCTGACTCGAACAACAAGGGCGGTAACGGCCCGAGCACGAGCAAGAACAGTGACGGTGGAATCGAGGTAGGGGCAGGGAAGACCTTCCGGTTGCCCGCGATCGACGTGACGGTGGTTGCCGGTGCCGCGGGTAGTACGGTGCAGCCGAAGTTGCGTGCCACAGATGGTGATTCGGGTGCGTTCAATTCGCCGAAGAATGCGTTCACGTTCTTGCAGTACGAGACCCTTTGGCCGGGGTACTGGGAGCGCTACAACTGCTCTCCGCGCGATTCGAGTGGTGGTGGGTTGAATGCGGGTGGTCAGGCATTGGCCACCGTCAACGTCGTCTCGCAGGCGGCGACCTCGACCACAGTGACATCCGGCGCGGCTGCAACGGTCGGTCAGTCGACCGATTTGGTTGCGCAGGTCTCCCCGGCACCGACAGGCGGCACCGTTCAGTTCAAGGATGGCGGAACTGACATCGGCGCCCCGGTGGCCGTCGTCAATGGCGTTGCCACACTGCCACATACATTCACCGCGGCAGGCGGTCACTCCATCACCGCTGTATACGACGGTGTTCTCGAGTTTCTGACATCCACGTCACCAGCACGCACAGTGAGCGTGGCCGCTGCCGATGTACAGACGACTGCGTCGTTGACAGTGCCGAGTAGTGCCGTCGAGCAGACCTCGGTCGCGCTGACCGCAAACATCTCACCGGCAGCTAACGGTGGAACGGTCCAGTTCAAGGACGGTGGCATCGACATCGGCGGACCCATCGCGGTGACTGGCGGAGCGGCGACCCTGGATCACACGTTCGCCACGACGGGATCGCACTCGATCACTGCGGTCTACTCAGGTACTGCAGGTTTTGGTGGTTCGACCGCGCAAGCTCAGACCATCGAGATCTCGAGCTCAGCGCTGAGTACGACTACAACGCTTCAAGTTCCGGCTACGGCGGTTACGGGTACTGCTGTTGATCTGACTGCGACGGTTGCTCCGAACAATGCTGTCGGTACGGTGCAGTTCAAGTCGAACGGCACTGCGATCGGTTCACCGGTTGCAGTTGCGTCAGGTGTCGCGACGCTGTCGCATGCATTCGATACTGCTGGTGCACAAAGTGTTACGGCTGACTTCACTGCCGGTGCAGGGTTTGTGAGTTCGTCGGCGCCTACTCAGACGGTGACGGTGTCTGATCCGGCTCCGGTGGATGTGGAGACGACGACGTCGCTCTCGGTTCCGGCGACGGCCGTCACGGGTACGGCTGTTGATCTGACCGCGACTGTTGCTCCGAACAATGCTGTGGGTTCGGTGCAGTTCAAGTCGAACGGTGCGGCGATCGGCTCGCCGGTGACAGTCTCCGCGGGTGTTGCGACACTGAGCCATTCGTTCGATGCTGCTGGTGCACAAAGTGTTACGGCTGACTTCACTGCCGGTGCAGGGTTCGTGAGTTCGTCGGCGTCGGCTCAGACGGTGACGGTCTCTGATCCGGCTCCGGTGGATGTCGAGACGACGACGTCGCTCTCGGTTCCCGCGACGGCGGTTACGGGTACGGCGGTTGATCTGACTGCGACGGTTGCTCCGAACAATGCTGTCGGTACGGTGCAGTTCAAGTCGAACGGCACTGCGATCGGCTCGCCGGTGACAGTCTCCGCGGGTGTTGCGACACTGAGCCATTCGTTCGATGCTGCTGGTGCTCAGAGTGTTACGGCTGACTTCACTGCTGGTGCTGGCTTTGTGAGTTCGTCGGCGTCGGCTCAGACGGTGACGGTCTCTGATCCGGCTCCGGTCGATGTCGAGACCATGACGGCGCTCTCGGTTCCGGCGACTGCGATCACCGGTACTGCGGTTGACCTGACGGCAACCGTTGCTCCGAACAATGCTGTCGGTACGGTCCAGTTCAAGTCGAACGGCACTGCGATCGGTGCACCGGTGACAGTCACGTCCGGTGTTGCGACTCTGTCGCACGCGTTCGATGCTGCTGGCGCTCAGAGTGTTACGGCTGACTTCACCGCTGGTGCAGGGTTTGTGAGTTCGTCGGCGCCTGCTCAGACGGTGACGGTCTCTGATCCGGCTCCGGTCGATGTCGAGACCACGACGTCGCTCTCGGTTCCCGCGACGGCGGTTACGGGTACGGCGGTTGATCTCACCGCGACGGTTGCTCCGAACAACGCTGTGGGTTCGGTGCAGTTCAAGTCGAACGGCACGGCAATCGGTGCACCGGTGACGGTGTCCGGTGGTACCGCGACCCTCTCGCATTCCTTCGATGCCGCTGGCGCGCAGAGCATTACCGCGAATTTCACCGCTGGTGCCGGATTCAAAAACTCGGTTGCGAGTGCGAAGTCAGTTCAGGTCAGTGTTGCCGACCAGGAATCCGTCGTCGAACTGAATATTCCGACCGACGCCAAAACTGGTGTGGCGACCGACTTGTGGGCAACCGTCCGAACGTCGTCGGATGATGCTGTCGGCGTCGGAACCGTGCAGTTCTACGACGGTGGCGTCGCGATCGGCGGTCCTGAAGCGGTTACGGCCGGCGCTGCGGGCCTGACGCATTCGTTTACCTCTGCGGGTGCGCACAGCATCACTGCGGTCTATTCGGGAGGAGCCGGTGTAGTCGGATCCTCGGCCCAGGCGCGGACGGTGAATGTAACGGACCCTGCGCCTTCGGATGTCACCACGGAGACTGTGGTGACGGTGCCTGGTGATGCCGTGGTGAACAAGTCGGTGACCCTGTCGGCGACTGTCAGTTCGGTGCAGAACGGTGGAACGGTGCAGTTCATGGATGGGGATACTCCGATCGGTGACGCTGTTGCAGTGGTCAACGGGATCGCGGCGCTGAACCACACCTTCACCACAACCGGCACGCATTCGATTTCGGCAATCTACAGTGGCGCAGCCGGATTCACAGGCTCCACCTCGACGGCCCACGCAATTCAGGTCAAGGCTGCAACCGGTGGTGGCACGGGCAGCCTCGGTTCAGGCAGCGCTGGCTCGAGCGATTTCCTTCCCTTCGGTTCCTGACCGAAGCAGTTCAGGTCGCGGCCCCGAGGCAATATCCCTCGGGGCCGATCGACAGGGTGAACTGCATCGAGCGCGAGTTACCGGTTCCGTCGCTGACGGGCAGGGTGACACGGACGTAGTCGCCGCGAACCGGACTGACTGTTGCAGCGTCGGCGTCGAAAGACTTGATACCGGCCAGCTGATTCGGATCGAGCTTGAGAGGCGGCTGGCCGGTTGCGCCGGTGCCGTCCGGATCCCACGGGCTGTTGCCGGGGCAGATCAGTGGATAGAACGTCTCGACGTCGCGGGTATTGACCGGCCGTCCCGTGGCGCGTGAGAGAAACCTGACGACGGCGTGGGAAGCGTCGGCCGCGGTGTAGAAGTTTGATTGCCCCGCAGGGAAGACGAACGGGCACGCATAGCCGGAAGCGATCTCCGAGCGCTTGGCGGCGACGGAGAGTCCGCCGCCGCTCCAGGTGACCGCGTACTGGCCGTCGACGCCTGGTGCGGCGATGGCCGTCAAGATGGCGGGAACATCCGAGTATCGGTCGGCGATCGTTGTGGGCGGCATCGTCCAGCATGCGTTCGTGAGCGCGTCCACGTCCAAGGACACCAGGTCCGTTGCCCAAGCTGCCAAGGCCGGCGCAGCAGCCGGATTGCCGGGCACGTCACCAACCGGAGGTGGCGCGACCGGCGCAGCGGGCGCAATTGTCGTCGTGGGTGCGAGAGTGGTTGTCGTCGTGGTTTCAGTCGTCGGCGGAGACGGTTCGTCCGTCAGGATTCCCGTCCGTCCGTCGTCCTCACATGCGGTTATCGCCAACGTCATGGCGAGTGCGACTGCCCCCACTGCCGCTCGTCCTGCCGACTTCATTCGTTCGTACGCCCCTTTTGCGACATTCTGACCAACATCCACCCCAGAACTGCTGCGGGTCAGATCACGGATTCCCGTCTACGCTAGCGAACTGTGGATCCCGTTTACAGAACAGTCATCGGCATCGCCCGTACCGTCTTCGCTTTCGAGGGCCTGAAGTTCTCCGTCAAGGGAGAGCAGAACATCCCGGCGTCCGGTGGCGCCGTGATCGCGATCAACCACACCGGGTACATGGACTTCACGTATGCGGGACTGCCGGCACGGACCCCGAAGCGCTACATCCGGTTCATGGCCAAGAAAGAGGTCTTCGACAACAAGATCTCCGGACCGATCATGCGGGCCCTCAAGCACATCCCGGTCGACCGCGGCGCGGGCGCCGACTCCTACAAGGCGGCCGTAGATTTCCTGAAGCGCGGCGAATTGGTGGGCGTGTACCCCGAAGCCACGATCAGTCGGAGCTTCGAGATCAAGGAATTCAAGTCCGGCGCCGCTCGGATGGCGATCGAGGCGGGCGTCCCGATCGTTCCCGTCGTCATCTGGGGCGCTCAGCGCGTGTGGACGAAGGGTTATCCGAAGCGTTTGGGCCGCACCAACACTCCCATCTCCATTGCCGTCGGCGAGCCGATTGCACCTTTCGAGCCGGCGAGTGAGCTGACGGCGAAGCTGCGGTCGACGATGCAGGAGTTGCTGCTCGATCTGCAGAAGAACTACGACCATCCCGCCGGCGAGTACTGGGTGCCGGCTCGCCTCGGTGGCAGCGCGCCGACGCTCGAGCAGGCCGACAAGATGGATGCCGATGAGGCCGAGGCGAAAGCCAAGGCTCGCGAGGCGCGGAAGTCCGAAGGCTGACTGATGTCCTTCGAACCCGTTTACACCGCTGTCGAGGTAGTCGCGCGTGGTCTGAGCGGTTTCCAGGGCGTGAAAGTCACCCGCACCGGGACGGAGCACGTCCCGGTGTCCGGCGGTGCCGTCATCGCGATCAACCACACGAGCTACCTCGATTTCATACCGGCGGCCCTGGCGGTCGGTACCGCGAAACGCAAGCTCAGGGTGATGGCAAAGGCCGAGTTGGCGGACAACAAGGTCCTCGGCTTCCTCATGCGTGGATGCGGTGTCATCGAAGTCGATCGCTCTGCCGGAGCGCAGGCGTATCGAGCCGGAGTCGACGCCCTGAAACGGGGCGAACTGGTGGGCGTCTACCCGGAGGCGACGATCAGCCGGAGCTTCGAGATCAAGGAAATGAAATCCGGAGCAGCTCGGATGGCCATCGACGCCGGCGTTCCGATAATTCCGCTGATCGTCTGGGGCGCCCAGCGGATCGTCACCAAGGGCGGACCGAAAAATCTGGGCCGCAATCATTTCCCGATCTCGGTGGAGGTGGGTGCACCGATCGATCCGGTCGAGCCCGCCGAAGCGTTGAGCGAGATTCTGCGCATCGAGATGGATGCAATCCTGCGCCACGTGCAGGACGGGTTCGTGCACGAGCCCGGGGCGTACTGGGTGCCTCGTCGACTCGGCGGTGGCGCACCGACGCCGGAGGAAGCTGCGGCCATGGACGCACAGGAACGCGCGAAGCGGGCGCGCTGAATAGACGGCGCTTGCGCTGATGCGGTCAGTACACGGCGTTGGCTCCGTACTCGGCCTGCGCACTCGTGAAGCCCTCGTACTCGAGCTGTTCGATCAGTCCTGACCTGGAGAACGACGTCATCTCGAGGTACTGCTCGGCACTCAGCGCAGCCTGCTTGTTCCAATCGGCGTTCAAATTGTCTACCGCGTACGTCGCATCCTCCGTGGAGAAACCTTCGTACTCGAGCTGTTCGATCAGTCCGCTGCGGGAGAAGGCAGTCATGTCGATGTACTGCTGGGCGGATCGGACGGCGTTCCGCTGACCGGAGCTGACCTGCGGCCTGGCCGGGGCAGGCGCAACTGTCGTAGTGACCACAGGTGCGGGCGCCTGGTATGTGGTCGTCGTGGGCGCCGCCACCTTGCTGGACGACGGGGCAGGAGCAGCGGGCGGCGCACTGACGATCGGTGCGACAGCTGCAGGCGTCGTAGAAGCAGTGGTAGTCGGTGCAGCGGTGGTGGTCGGTGCAGCGGTGGACTTCGAGTCGTCCTTATCTCGTCCACCGAGGAGGCCTGCGACGACAAGCAACACGACGACTCCACCGGCAATCCACGGCCACTTCTTCGACTTCTTCTCAGGTTGCGGTTGCGGCGAAGGCACCTGGAATTGGGGCTGTGAGTTGCCATAGGGCTGGGAATTCCCGTAAGGCTGGGAGTTTCCATAGGGCGGCGGGGGCAGATCGGGCGGCACGGACATGGGTGTTTCTCCCTTTGTGAAAGTCTTGTTCTCCCGCAATAGATACCAGACCGGTCGGACTGAAATGCGTTTTGCGCGAATCTCTCGCGGTTTCGCGATGTCCGAAGCGGGCGCGCTGAGCGAGACCGTCGTACCGGGCAGGCACAATGGCGGTGTGAGCCCAGACCGTCGTATCAGCCCTGACCGCCCAACCTTGGTTGCGACCGATGTCGACGGCACCCTCATCGATCACGACGAGTTGGTCAGTGCCCGCACCCGCGCCGCCGTGCATGCCGTCGTCGAATCCGGCACGCCGTTCCTGCTGGCAACCGGGCGTCCTCCGCGATGGATTTCGCCCGTCGTCGAGGGCTTGGGATACGCGCCACTCGCCGTGTGCGCCAACGGAGCCGTTGTGTACGACAGCTACGCCGACCGTGTCCTCAGCGCCGCGACCTTGTCGGTCGACGCACTCACCGAACTCTCCGAGCTGGCACTGGTTGCACTCCCGGGCGCAGGTTTGGCCGCGGAACGAGTAGGGGAGAGCGCACATGACGCCGCCACCCCACAATTCGTCAGCTCACCGGACTACGAACATGCCTGGCTCAACCCGGACAACACCGAGATGTCCGAGGACGAAGTGCTTGCGGCGCCGGCCGTCAAACTCCTGATTCGCCGTCCAGGCATGACCAGCACGGCGATGTACGACACGCTCGCTCCGCACGTCGGTGCGCTCGCCGACATGACGTACTCCACCGAGAACGGACTGATCGAACTCTCGGCGCCGGGCATCACGAAGGCGTCGGGCCTGGTTGCTGCCGCGGAGAGGTTCGGCTTCGACCTGTCGGGTCTGGTGGCCTTCGGAGACATGCCCAACGACATCCCGATGCTGGGGATGGCACGCCTCGGCGTTGCCATGGGCAACGCTCACCCCGAAGCCAAAGCCGCAGCCGACGAGGTCACCGACACCAATTCGGCACACGGGGTCGCAAAAGTCCTCGAGCGCTGGTGGTCGTAGAACCCACCAGCGCCCGAGGACGTGTACTGCTCGAGTGTCAGCCGACAGGCGCGCTGTTGGCCATTTCCTGGGCAAAGGTCTCGTTGTAGGTCTTGAGGACCTTCGTGACCATGCCGGTGATCTGGTTGAAGATCAGCGAACCGTTCTCGAAGTCACTGCGCAGGCCGTCCGGGATCGAGTACTCGTCCGAGATCGGCAATCCCAGTTCACCCGCGTCGGAACCGAAACTCTGCCACGACTTGAAGATCTCGCCGAGCACGGTGAACACTCCGCCGTTCGGCGAGGTGTAGACAGCGCCGTTCTGGAACAGCGCACCCTGGTTGCCGAGCTTCGCCTGCAGAATTCCGGACAGTGCCTGGCCGAGGCGTCCGATCTCGCCACCTTCGGCGATCCACTTCTGCGCGAGCGGTGAATTGTCGGTGATCTGCAGAATCTGGGTGACCAGATCCGGGATCGACGAACCGGTGCCACCGGTGACCGTGTCGACCGGAGTGGTCGGCTTGGGCGCAGGCGTCGACGGATTGGAAGGGTTCGAGGGGTTCAACGTTCCCCCGATGTTCGCGGCCGCGATGTTCCGGATGTCGTTCATGTGTGCGTATGCGGCATCACCCGGGCACGCGGTGTTTCCGACGTCGCGGTGGGCGAAGATGATCGGCAGATCGACTGCTGCGCCCTGCGGGTACGGCGTGAACTCGGTGCCCTCGGAGTACATCGTCGTTCGGCCCTTGGGATCGAGTCCGGCCATGCCGAGCTTCCAACCGAGGAACTTGCCGACGGCGTTGAGCGTCGCCTGCGAAGGCTCGACGGTGGAGTAGTCGCCCATCATCGCGATACCGGTGGTGTTCTCGTTGAATCCACCCGCGTGTGCACCCTGAACTGCCTTGTCGAGTCCGCCTGCGCGGCCTTCGAAGGTCTGACCGTACTTGTCGACGAGGACGTTGTATCCGACGTCGCACCAGCCGAGCGTCTGTGCGTGGTAGGCATAGATCGAGCGGACGATGCCGGCCGATTCGGCCTTCGTGTAGTTGTTGCTACCTGCGGTGTGGTGAACGGTCGCGCCACCGATGAAGTCGTCGTAGGTGGGGGAGTCGCAGCGAAGTGACTCGTCTGCTCCCCACTGAGCACGGGTGATGACGGACGGTCCGCTGCCGCCGAGCGGCGCTGCGACGGCCTGCAGATTGCTGTCTGCCTCGCTGGCACCCGGGTCGATCAACACGGCGGTGACGGCATCTGCTGCCGTCGTCACCTGGCGAAGCGGCTTGGACACCGAAGCGGGTGTGTACCCGAGTTCGCCGGTGGCTGCGGGTGCTTCAGCGGGGGCAGCTTCCGGAGCGGGCGCGGGGGCAGCTTCCGGAGTCGGGGCCGGCACAACCTCGGCTGCGGGAGCAGCGGCACCCTGCGGCGTGAGGATCTGGATGGACTTGGTGGCGCCGACGAAGACCGGTTCGGTGGCGGTACCGGAGTTGGTGGCCTGATCCGAGCTGGCGGAGTCGATGGCGTCAGGGGTGAACCACGGGCCCCAGGTGCCGTCTTCGGCCAGGGCGCGGACCTTGGACTGCGCCGAGGCGATGGTGTCCGAGGTCAACGCGACCATGCTGAACGGAGTGTCGCGGGTGACTTCCTTGACCACGGCACCTGGCTCTTCCTCGGAAGGAACCGGAGCGGTTTCGGTCGGGGCGCCGGGAGCAGCGGGTGCCGGGAACAGCTCGGTCGGCAGCGTGATCCCGGGAGGTAGCGGGATTTCGGTCGGGAGCTTGAGGTTTCTCAGATCACCGAGGTTGATGTCGGGGAGATCGAGACCGGTCAGCTCCTTGACCGGAATGATGATGTCGGGCACCGACGCGAGGAGCACCTCTGCGATCTGGGTCGGCACTGCTACTGACGTCGTCTCGTTCGCGGAACGTACATCGGACGTAGTGCTCGTGAAGCCGTAGACCGCAAAAGGACTTGCGACAGCCACTGCGGCTACAGCCCCGAGTACGAGCGAGGGCTTCGGTCGACGGTGTGGCAAGGGATTACTCCTCGGTTGTAGTTACTTGCGAGCGAACTTCAGGGCCGATGACGGCCGTGAACGGAATCCTTCAAAACCGGATCCGAGCAGGTCGGATGCCATGTTCTGGGGTTGAACTCCAGTTTTCGGACGCGTACGTCTGCAACTCGTGATGCTGATGTGACTCGTGTGACTGGTGTTGCTAACTCCAAACACTCTTGCCACACTAGTCACAAAAGTCCATAACGCTCAACCTTAGGGTGAGACTTTAGTTAAATCGTTGTGGACTGGCCTGCGCGCGAAGTACCGACTTCGCGGACTCGTGAGGCCGGTAGCGATGAGGAGAGCATTGATGGCGAGAAGCGGAAGAAGCGGAACTGCAGGTAAGAAGCCTGTGTCCGGTCGCGCAGGTCGCTTTCTGGTGGGCGGACCCGGGAGGCGAACCTCGCTGATGCGGATCTCGGTCCTCGGTCTCGTTCCGGCTCTTGCGCTCGGCGTCGCGATCGGAGGTTTCACGCAAATCCGCGCTGACGAGCCGTCGATCCTGCATGCCGTCGCTGCCGACACGCAATTCACGCTCTCCGGTCACGGCAACGGACATGGCCGTGGAATGGGCCAGTGGGGCGCTTACGGCTACGCCAAGAACGACGGCTGGTCCGGCGAGCGAATCCTCAGTCACTACTACGGCGGAACCGTCCTGGACTCGATGCCGCCCGCCCAGATGAGTGTGCGGCTCACGGCCCAGGACAACTCGACGCTCGACGTCTACTCCGACGCCGGCCTCGTGGTCAACGGTCAGCGCACCGCGCCCGGCGAGGCTGCCCATCTCACTGCACTGCCCGGTGGCGGTGCGCAGGTAGTGGTCACCAGCGGGTGTGGTGGCGGGGTTGTCTGGGAAGCGGTCACCGACCATCCGTGGGTGGACCCGGTGGACCTCGGTCCTGATCGACCCGCCGACCAGTTCCTGAAGCTGTGCAACAACGACGCGCCCTATCGAGGCGCCCTCGGCGTAGTGCTCGACAACGGCTCGGCTCGGACAGTCAATCTCCTCGACATGGAGGACTACCTGCTCGGCGTGGTGCCGGTCGAAGCGAAGGCCGAATGGGCCGATTCCGGTGGGGCCGAAGCGCTACGGGCGCAAGCCGTGGCAGCACGCTCGTACGCTGCGACCGAGCATCGCAGCTCGTACGCCGACACCTGCGACACTCAGGACTGCCAGGTCTACGGCGGAGCGGGCAAGGAAGATCCCCGCACCACCGAAGCCGTCCGGTCCACCGCCGGCGCCGTTCTGTCGCGTGACGGCAAGATCGTTGCCACCGAATTCTCCTCGTCCACAGGAGGTTACAGCTCCGGCGGTGAATTCCCGGCCGTCGAGGATCTCGGTGACGCGCTTTCTCCGAATCATGACTGGACAGTGAATCTGACCGCAGGGCAGATTGCGGACGCCTTCGATGTGGGTGAGCTGCAATCGCTCAAGATTCTCTCGCGCAACGGATTCGGTACCGACGGCGGGCGAGTGACGGCAGTCGAGGTAGTCGGAACAAATGCAACTGTTGGCGCCACCGGAATTCAGTTCCGCCAGAAACTCGGCCTGAAATCCGACTGGTTCACCATCGGTGGCGGTGCGGGTGTGGTAGTGGCACCGGATTCGGAATCGACAGTGCCGGAATCTAATTCGCCATCCGACGATCCATCGGGTACGGTTACGGAGACGCAGATCGAGAAGAAGTATCGGGAGCTCGGCGGTGAAAGCGGCTCTCTCGGTGCTCCTGCCGGCCCGGAGATGCAGTTGCCCTCCGAAGCAGGCACTTTCCGTGTCTACGAAAACGGAACCATCATCTGGACAAAGGTTTTGGGCGCGCAGGTAGTTGATGCCAACGTGCTCCGCGAGTGGATACCGACGGGCGGAAGCTAGGGGAAGGTCGGTCGGTAGCGACTCGCACGTATCGACTCTGAAGGGTCTCTGCCGTAACCCGGCGGAGGCCCTTCAGGTCGTTCAGGGTTCGTTGGTTGTCGGTCAGATGGTCGGGGCGTCGCCGAGCAGGCGGTACTCGAGCCACAACTCCGCACGTTCCGTGGGGGAGCCGAGGTCGAGCTGGAGAAGGCTCTCGATCCGAGCGAGTCTGCTGCGCAACGTATGCCGATGAATATTCAGCGCTGTGGCTGCGGCGTCGCCCACCCCGTTGTGTGCCAACCACATGGCCAAGGTCCGGTAGAGATCGCTACCGCCCTTCGCTTCCAGAAGCGGGCGCAAGTGTGCCGCCGCGAATGCCGTCGAGCGATCCTGGTCGAGAAATGCGGACAATCCGCTCTCCGAGAGTTCGGCGAACCGCATCGAAGGCAGGTTGCGGGCACCCGCCTCGGCTGCTGCTTGCGCGGCTTGGCGTCTGGCGCGCGAGAGATCGTCCCACCACAGCATGTCCGACACGCCGACGGTGACGTCGATTTCGTTGACACGGGCGAGGATTCGCCCGCTGTCGGTAGCCGAGACGACGGCAATCAGTGCACCGTCGGTGATGCCGAACGCCAGATCGCGGCTGAGGCCATCGAGCAGTGAGACGGACACGCTCTCGAGCAGGCCACTCGGGCCCGCTACGTGGAAGACCTGGAAAGGCTCGACCGGAAATCCTCCCCACAGTTCCCCGGAGATGTTGCGGGCGAGCGCATTCTGTCCCTCGAACAGCTGATGCATCGCAACGGTACGAAGGTGGTTCATCGTCAGCTGTGCGTCTCGGGTTCGAGCCGTCATCAACGTGAGCAGAGACGCGGCTGCGATGACGATGCCCTGATTCAGTGAACCGACGGCGCCGGGGCAGCCGGCGACGAGGTACCCCATCAGCTTTCCCCTCGACGTCAGCAGAGGATGGGAGATGACGTCCTCGTTCTCACTCGTGAGGAAACTGACTTCCATCGGGCGGGCGTCGCGCTCGGGGGCAGTTCGCTCGATTCCTGCGGCCGCGGCGGTGTGTGAGATCTCGACGGTATGTCCGGCCGAGTCCAGCAGAGCCGCCCATCCGCCGATCAATTCCGCCACCCGTCGTACGACTGCCCGGGTGCCGTTGACCGTCACCGCAGCTTGAAGCAGTCGCCGCAGGCTCTGGTAATTGCTGCGCAGCGCTTTCATGTCGTCGTCGGATTGCGCCTTCGACACCGCTTTGGTCAGGGCGATGAAAGGTGTTCGCAATGGGACGTCGAGAAGGGGCACACTGAAACGGGTGGCCGCATCCACCAGAGTCTGTGGCGCCTGCTCGTATCCGAGGCCGGTTCCGAAACCGATTCCGGCAATTCCGGCCGCCACCAGGGTCCGTACGAATCGGGTCGTTTCCGCGGCCGTCGTCGGTAGTGACACCCCGGTGATGAGTAGTAGTTCACCGCCGTCGAGGAAGGGCGTCGGGTCGGGAAGTTCGGAGACATGTGCCCAGGTCAGGGTGCGATCGAGCTGGTCGTGCCCAGCCAGGACGCGAAGGCCGAACTGTTCGGTCGCACAAAGCTGGCGGAGCGTGATGGGCATGAGTCCAGTCTGACACCTCGAACTCGCCACTTTGTAGTGCCTGCGGTCACGTTTGTACAAAGTGGAGCCTGACGCGAGCTTGCCGAAGGTCCGACACTGGCGCTATCGAAAATGCGCTCCGGATAGAGCGCCACCGAGATCCACGTTCCGAACAGCCCACAAGGAGTACTGATGTCCAGTACAGACCAGCCGGCACTTCAGCACACGCTGAAGAAGCGGCATCTGTCGATGATTGCGATCGCAGGCGTCATCGGCGCCGGACTGTTCGTCGGCTCCGGTGTGGCGATCCAGGAGACGGGACCCGGTGTCCTGATTTCCTACGCGCTTGCCGGCGTCGTCGTCATCCTCGTGATGCGCATGCTCGGTGAGATGTCGGCAGCGTCGCCGGAAACCGGCTCGTTCTCCTCGTACGCCGACAAGGCCATCGGCCGCTGGGCGGGCTTCTCGATCGGCTGGCTGTACGCCTGGTTCTGGATCATCGTGCTCGGTATCGAGGCCACCGCCGGTGCCCTCATCATGAATCGCTGGGTTCCGGGGGTTCCCCAGTGGACCTGGGCATTGATTCTGATGATCGTGCTGACGCTGACCAACATCATCTCGGTCAAGTCGTTCGGCGAGTTCGAGTTCTGGTTCGCCTCCATCAAGGTCGTCGCCATCATCGCGTTCCTCGGCATGGGCATCGTGGCGATCTGCGGATGGATGCCCGGCGTCGAAGCACCCGGAATGACAAACCTGACCGGTCACGGCGGCTTCCTGCCGAACGGAACAGGAGCGATGCTCGCCGCAGTCCTTGTGGTCGTGTTCTCGTTCTTCGGGGCCGAAATCGCCACCATCGCCGCCGGTGAATCGGCCAACCCGCTCGAAGCTGTTCGCGCAGCCGTCAAATCCGTCGTCTGGCGAATTCTCATCTTCTACATCGGCTCGATCGCGGTGGTCGTCACCCTGCTTCCCTGGGACAGCGCGTCGGTTGCACTCAGCCCGTACGTCGCCGTCATGGACTCCTACGGCATTCCGGCCGCGGGCAACATCATGGACGTCGTCGTCCTCACGTCGGTTCTGTCCTGCCTCAACTCCGGTCTCTACACCGCGAGCCGCATGATCTTCTCCCTCGCCGGCCGCGGCGACGCCCCCAAGTCGCTCTCACGTATCGAGAAGACCGGCGTCCCGATGCGCGCTGTCCTGGTCTCGACGATCGTCGGCTTCCTGACCGTCGGCATGAACTACCTCTCCCCGGACAAGGTCTTCCTGTTCCTGGTCAACTCCTCCGGTGCGATCGCGCTGTTCGTCTGGCTGGTCATCTCGGTGTCCCAGCTGCGCACCCGCCGCAAGCTCGAAGCTTCGGGCCAGGAGCTGGAACTCAAGATGTGGTTCTTCCCGTACCTGACCTACGCCACGATCGCCGCCATCATCGCGCTCTGCATCGGCATGCTCACCCTGGACTCGACGCGCAGCCAGATGATCGTGTCCCTGGGACTTGCAGCGATCCTCGTGGGTATCGGGCTCTACCGCTACCGGAACCACAAAGACACCGACGCCGAGGTCGTGCCCGTCGCCGAGAGCGCTCCCACACCCTGACACCAACGTCCCCATCTGCGAGATACTTCGATGTCCTAGTATCGGCCACGGACAGAGAAATCGACGTGAGCACAGCAGATGGGGACAATCATGACCACACCCGAACCGATCGTCATCGTCGACGGGGCCAGGACCCCCGTCGGTAGCTTCGGCGGCGTCTTCAAGGACGTACCCGCGCACGAGTTGGGCGCCGCAGCAGCCAAGGCCGCGCTGAGCCGCGCCGGCGTTGCGCCCGAAGACATCGACGAGGTCGTCATGGGCTGCATCGGCCAGGTCGGCCCGGACGCCTACAACGCACGCCGCGTCGGCATCGCCGCCGGACTGCCCGAGAACGTCCCCGCCTACACCGTCAACCGCCTCTGTGGCAGCGGCCTGCAGGCTGTGTGGTCTGCGGCGATGCAGATGCGATGGGGCGCAGCTGCCATCACGCTCGCCGGCGGTGACGAGAGCATGTCTCGCATGCCCTTCTACGACTTCGCCGCCCGCTCGGGCTACAAGCTCGGCGATCGCAGCCTCGTCGACGGCACCGTCGCGATGCTCACCGACCCGTTCAGCAAGGCTCACATGGGCCGCACTGCCGAAGCCGTCGCCCGTAAGTACGGCGTCAGTCGCGAGCAGCAGGACGAGTTCGCCGTCGAATCTCAGCGCCGCGCCGCTACCGACGCAGCGAAGGCGGCATTCGCCGAGGAAATCACTCCCGTCGAGACCGGTGGTCGGCGCTCCGTCACCGTCACCGAGGACGAGCATCCCAAGCCCGGAACCACCGTCGAAACCCTCGCCAAGCTGCGCCCCGCATTCGAAGAGGGCGGATCCGTCACCGCCGGTAACGCGTCGGGCATCAACGACGGTGCCGGCGCACTCGTCCTCGCGACGGGCACGGAGGCAGCCAAGCGCGGTCTCACCGGACTGGTCACGCTCGAAACCGTCACGACGGCAGCCATGGAGCCCGGCCTGATGGGCTACGCTCCCGTGCTCGCTCTCGAAAAGCTCTTTGCACAAACAGGATTGAAGCCGTCCGACATCGGCACCGCCGAGGTCAACGAGGCGTTCGCTTCGCAGGCCATCGCCGTCATCCGTGACAGTGGCCTGGATCCGGAGAAGACCAACCCGTACGGCGGAGCGATCGCGCTCGGACACCCGGTCGGCGCCACCGGAGCCATCCTGACCCTGCGTGCCGCGCGCGACATGGTTCGCCGCGACCTCGAATTCGGCATCGTCACCATGTGCATCGGCGGCGGTCAGGCACTCGCTGCCCTGCTGAAGCGGGTCTGATCATGGCGACCAAGCGCAAGCCGTCGTGGCACGACGACGAGATCACCGCAGTAGCCGAACTGGCCCGCGGTTTCTTCGATCGTGAACTGATCGCCAAGCGTGAGCAGTGGGACGCACAGCATCGCGTCGACCGGTCCGTGTGGCTCGAAGCCGGCAAGCTCGGCCTGCTGTGCTGCTCGATTCCCGAGGAATACGGCGGGGGCGGTGGAACTTTCGCGCACGATCTCGCTGTCTTCGAGGCGCAGGGCTACTGCGGTGACTATGCGCTCGGTAACTCCGTGCACAGTGGCATCGTCGCCCACTACGTGCTCGAGTACGGAAGCGAAGAGCAGAAGAAGGCCTGGCTGCCAGGTATGGCGACGGGCGAAATCCTCGGCGCCATCGGAATGACCGAGCCAGGAACAGGTTCCGACCTCAAGGCAATCACCACGTCCGCGATCCGTGACGGTGACCACTACGTCGTGAACGGGTCGAAGACCTTCATCACCAACGGTGGCAGCGCAGACATGATCGTGCTTGCCGTCAAGACCGACCCCAAGGCGGGCGCCAAGGGTGTCTCGCTCCTGATCGTGGATCTTCGTGACTGCGAAGGCTTTGCGGTCGGCCGCGTGCTCGACAAGGTCGGTCAGCATGGCGCCGATACGTCGGAGCTGTCCTTCACCGACGTTCGCGTTCCCGTCTCGAACCTCCTCGGTGAGTCCGAGGGGCTCGGCTTCGGTCAGTTGATGGCGCAGCTGGTGCAGGAACGCCTCATCATCGGCGCGCAGGCCATCGGCACCATCGAGCGTGCAGTCGAGGAGACCGTCGCATACACCAAGGCGCGTCAAGCGTTCGGGCACAGCCTCTTCGAGTTCCAGAACACCGCCTTCGAGCTGGCCGAGTGCCAGACGATCGCACGCACCTGCCGTGTCTTCCTCGACAACTGCATCGAGGATCACCTCAACGGCGAGCTGGACGGCGCAGACGCCGCGATGGTCAAGTACTGGCTCACCGAGCAGCAATGCGCCGTCGTCGACCGGTGCGTGCAGCTCTACGGCGGATACGGCTACATGCGTGAATACCCGATCGCGCGCATGTACGAGGACTCCCGCGTCCAGAAGATCTACGCCGGCGCCAACGAAGTGATGAAGGGCATCATCGCGAAGAGTCTTTGATCACCGGCGTCGAAAACCATTGACACCGACCAGGCACCCACCGAGCATTTCGGTGGGTGCCTTTGTGGGTGCCCACAAGCGGTATCGAGCTGTTCGGAAGGCAAACTGTGATGAGCTTCACCATCGACGTCGGGTCGGCACGCGTCACCCAACTGACAGAGCTGGCGCACTGGCCGTTTCCGCCGCGAGAGCTCTTTCCCCAGGCGAGTGAGGCCGAGATCAGTGAAGCGTCGGCGCGGCTGACACCGGAGTTCTTCGACGAGGGTAGCGGTGACCTCGTACTTGCCATCCACACCTACCTGGTGGAGATCGGCGGCAAGGCCATCGTCGTCGACACCGGCAACGGCAACAGCAAACACCGGCCGAACCTCTTGCCGCATCACATGTTCGGCACCGACTACCTCTCACGCTTCGCAGCCACCGGTGTGTCCGTCGACGACGTAGATCTGGTGGTCAGCACACATCTGCACCCCGACCACTGTGGCTGGAACACCGCCCTCGACGCCGAAACCTGGCGGCCTAACTTCCCCCGCGCGACCTACATTTTCGATCGCACCGAACTGGCCGCGCTCCAACAACTCGCCGCCGACGGTCCACACGAAGGAGTGGTCTCGGATCTGGCGCAGACCTTCGAGGACAGCGTCCGTCCCGTTCTGGACGGGGCGAAGTGGGAGGCGGTCGACGACGGCCACGTCCTGGCCGAGTCCGAAGGCACACGCGTCGTCGTTCGCAGCGCGCCCGGCCACACGCCGGGTCACATCGTGATCGAGATCCGCACTGCCGACGGCGGCGCCGTCATCGCCGGCGACGTGATCCACCATCCGATCCAGTTTCTGTACCCGGACCTCAGCCAGGGCGGCGACGCGGATCCCGAGATCGCGAGGGCCACCCGCCGCGAACTTCTCGAACGCTGCGCGTCGGAGGGACTACTTCTACTTCCCGCACACTTCCCCGTCGACGAACCGATCGTGATCGAATTCGAGTCGAGCGGTGCACCGAGTGCTTCCGGTCTAATCGGTCTTGCAACGTCCTGACTTGCCGCATCGGCCCTGGTGACGCATCCAACCCTCGGCTTCCGAACAGGTCCGATACCCTGGTTCATCGTGACCGCTGCAAATTCAGAGACCGCCCGTGCCCAGTACGACCTGATCGTCGTCGGTTCGGGATTCTTCGGGCTGACCATCGCCGAGCGTGCCGCTACCCAGCTGGGTAAGCGCGTGCTGGTGCTGGATCGCCGTCACCACCTGGGGGGAAACGCATACTCGGAGGCAGAGCCGGAGACCGGCATCGAGGTCCACAAGTACGGTGCCCACCTGTTCCACACCTCCAACAAGAAGGTCTGGGACTACGTCACCCAGTTCACGGAGTTCACGAACTACCAGCACCGCGTCTTCGCGCTGCACAAGGGACAGGCGTATCAGTTCCCAATGGGACTCGGTCTCGTGTCGCAGTTCTTCGGTCGGTACTTCACTCCCGAAGAAGCACGCGCCCTCATCGCCGAACAGTCCAGCGAGATCGATTCGAAGGACGCCTCCAATCTCGAAGAGAAGGCGATCTCCCTGATCGGGCGCCCGCTCTACGAAGCATTCGTGCGTGACTACACGGCTAAGCAGTGGCAGACCGACCCCACCGAGTTGCCCGCGGCGAACATCAGCCGCCTGCCGGTCCGCTACAACTTCGACAACCGCTACTTCAACGACACGTACGAGGGCCTGCCCGTCGACGGCTACACGGCGTGGCTCGAGAACATGGCGAAGGATCCGAAGATCGAGGTCCGCCTCGACACCGATTACTTCGACGTCCGCGACGAACTGCGCACGGCCAGCCCCGACGCACCCGTCATCTACACGGGCCCGCTCGACCGCTACTTCGACTACTCCGAAGGTGCACTGGGATGGCGCACCCTCGATTTCGAGACCGAGGTTCTGCCCACCGGAGACTTCCAGGGCACCCCGGTCATGAACTACAACGACGCCGACGTGCCGTTCACCCGTATCCACGAGTTCCGTCACTTCCATCCGGAGCGCGAGTACCCGACCGACAAGACCGTCATCATGCGTGAGTTCTCACGTGCCGCGGAGGCGAAGGACGAGCCGTACTACCCGATCAACACTCCAGAGGATCGCGAGAAGCTCTCCGCGTACCGCTCACGCGCCAAGAAGGAGACCGCGGAGAACAAGGTCCTCTTCGGTGGGCGTCTCGGCACCTACCAGTACCTGGACATGCACATGGCGATCGCCAGCGCGCTGACGATGTTCGAGAACACCCTGCGCCCGCATCTCGAAACGGGTGCGGAATTGGCAGGGGAGAGCGAATGAACGCACGTCATCTACTCGAAGGCGAAGATGCCGTCAGCGGCGACGAGGTGACCTACCTCGGCAAGTCCCTGCTTCAGCGGATCATCCTGCCCCGCGCCGGTGAGCCGCTCGACGTCCGCACGTTGTACTTGGAAGAGTCCTGGTCCAACAGTCGGCGGGCGCACTCGACCTCGCGCACGTCGGTAGCGCTCGGCGCCGAGACCGAGGTCTCGTTCGCCACGTACTTCAACGCGTTCCCTGCCAGCTACTGGCGTCGATGGTCCATCCTGAAATCGGTGGTCCTTCGTCTCGAGCTGTCCGGCCACGGCCGCGTCGACATCTACCGTTCCAAGGCGGATTCCTCGCGAATTCACGTGGAAGGCAAGGAATTTGCCGACGGCGATGCCGCGGTCGAGTTCGAGGTGGAACTGGCGCCGTTCGAGGACGGTGGCTGGATCTGGTTCGACATCACCACCGATACGGCAGTGGTCGTCGAGAGCGGCGGCTGGTACGCGCCCGTCGAGGCTCCCGGCGAAGCGACTGTCGCCGTTGGTATTCCGACGTTCAACCGTCCGACCGACGCGGTCAAGGCGCTTGCTGCACTGGCTTCGGATCCGCTGGTGTCGGACGTGATCAAGGCCGTCATCATGCCGGATCAGGGCACCCGCAAGGTGCGTGACGAACCCGGATTCGCCGAAGCTGCTGCAGCGCTCGGTGATCGGCTCGCCATTCACGATCAGGGCAACCTCGGCGGCTCGG
Source organism: Rhodococcus sp. C-2 (assembly GCF_027854095.1). Classification (NCBI taxonomy): domain Bacteria; kingdom Bacillati; phylum Actinomycetota; class Actinomycetes; order Mycobacteriales; family Nocardiaceae; genus Rhodococcus; species Rhodococcus sp. C-2. Next base: position 123,520 of record NZ_JAQGFI010000005.1, read on the forward strand.
GCGGATACAGCCGAATCATGTACGAGGCACTCAAGACGACGCAGTGCCAGCACATCCTGTTCATGGACGATGACATCGAGATCGAACCGGACTCGATTCTGCGTGCGCTTTCGTTCTCGCGTTTCGCGAAGTCGCCGATGCTGGTGGGTGGGCAGATGCTCAACCTGCAGGAACGGAGCCACCTCCACGTGATGGGTGAAGTGGTCGACCGCGGCATCTTCATGTGGACCGCGGCACCGAACGTCGAATACGACCACGATTTCTCGAAGAAGCCGCTGCGCGAATCGAAACTCCTGCACCGCCGCATCGACGTCGACTTCAACGGCTGGTGGATGTGCATGATCCCGCGCCAGGTCGCCGAAGAAATCAAGCAGCCGCTACCGCTTTTCATCAAGTGGGACGACTGCGAATACGGTTTGCGCGCAAAGAAAGCCGGATACCCGACCGTCACTCTGCCCGGTGCCGCGATCTGGCACATGGCGTGGAGCGACAAGGACGACGCCATCGACTGGCAGGCGTACTTCCACCTCCGTAACCGTCTGGTGGTGGCCGCGCTCCACATGCCGGGCAACGGCCGTGGCCTCGTGGTCAACACGGTGAAGGCAACGCTCAAGCACCTGCTGTGCCTCGAGTACTCCACCGTCGCGATCCAGAACAAGGCCATCGCGGACTTCCTCGCCGGACCCGAGCACGTCGCGAACATGCTGCCGACGGCACTCGGTGAGGTCCACGCCCAGCGCAAGGAATTCTCCGACGCCGTCGTACTGCCGTCGTCGACTGCGTTGCCGCTGCCCTCCGGTGCGGATGTCGGAGACGTGAGCCTGCCGCTGTCGACCGTCGCGAAGATCACCCGGGTCCTCAGGGCCGGAGTGCACAACGTGAAGCCGGCCAAGCCGGAACACCTCGAGCGCCCTCAGCTCAACGTTCCGACCATCGACGCCCGTTGGTTCCTGCTCTCGCAGGTCGACGGCGTCACCGTCACCACGGCCGACGGTCGCGGCGTCGTCTACCGCAAGCGAAACCCGAAACTCGCGCTCGAACTGCTCAAGGAAGCAACACGGTTGCGCCGCGAACTCGCCGCCCGTTTCCCCGAGCTCAAGAAGCAGTACCAGGACGCCGTTCCTTCACTGACCAGCACGGAAAGGTGGGAACGTGTCTTCGGCATCTCCTGAAGTACAGATTCTGGCCGGGATTCAGTCGACCGTCGGGCAGCTGCCGGGAGCCGTCAAGGTCGCCCGCGGTATGTCTCACTTCGGTGAGCACTCCCTCGGGTGGATCGCGATCGCTGCCGTCGGAGCTGCTGTGGACAAGCCGCGTCGACGGGAATGGGCCGGAGCAGCCGTCGGAGCATTCGGTGCACACGCCGCCTCCGTGGTGATCAAACGAGTGGTCAGGCGCAAGCGACCTTCCGATCCTTCGGTGCAGGTCAACGTCTCGACACCGAGCAAGCTCAGCTTCCCGTCATCACACGCGACGTCGACGACGGCGGCGGCTGTGCTGATCGGTCGGCTCACCGGGCTACCCTTACCGGCGTTGCTGGTGCCCCCGATGATGCTCTCGCGTCTGGTCCTGGGAGTTCACTACCCGACCGACGTACTCGCCGGAGCGGCACTGGGAGCCGCATCCGCGGCGGTAGTTCGCCGGGTCGAAGAAGCCAGAGCCGAACAGAAATGTGGAGATAAATGAGCGAGGAACCGGCTACGGTCAGCGGACCCCCGAAGTCCCTGCCCGCCGGCATCGTCAAGGCGCTTCGCCCACGTCAGTGGGTCAAGAACGTCCTTGTGCTGGCAGCGCCCATCGCGGCCGGAACCGCCACCGAAGCCGACGTGCTGTTGCCCGTCGCGCTGGCGTTCGTCGTGTTCTGTATGGCGGCATCAGGCATCTATCTCGTCAACGACGCGATGGATGTCGAAGCCGACCGTGCTCACCCCACGAAGCGATTCCGTCCCATCGCGGCCGGAGTTCTACCCGTCAACATCGCCTACGGCATGGCAGTCGTGCTGCTTGCCGGTGCGATCGGGCTGTCCTTCCTGGCCAACTGGCAACTCGCCGTGGTCATGGGCGTGTACATCGTCATCCAGCTCGCCTACTGCTTCGGTCTCAAGCATCAGGCCGTCATCGACATCTGCATCGTCTCGTCCGGCTTCCTGCTTCGAGCGATCGCCGGTGGCGTTGCCGCCGAGATCGATCTCTCGCAGTGGTTCCTGCTGATGATGGCGTTCGGCTCACTCTTCATGGCGGCAGGCAAGCGCTACGCCGAATTGCAGTTGGCCGAGAAGACCGGCGCGAAGATCCGTAAGTCCCTCGAGAGCTACACGATGACGTACCTGCGTTTCGTGTGGACGATGGCAGCGACGACGCTGGTCCTCTGCTACGGACTGTGGGCGTTCCAACAGGACGCCATCAAGGGCACCAACTGGTACGCCATCTCGATGGTGCCGTTCACCATCGCGGTGCTGCGATACGCGGTGGACGTCGACGGCGGCGAAGCCGGAGAGCCTGAGGAGATCGCGCTCGGTGACCGGGTGCTGCAACTCCTCGCGATTGCGTGGATCGGAGTAGTGGGTGTCGCTGTCTACCTCGTCTGAGCCACGCACCGAGGCCGACCCGCACGTCGACACTGCGGCGAATCGCACCACCCTCAGTCGAGGAGTTTTTCTCGGCGGGGTGGTGCTTGCTGCTGCCCTCATGTTCTGGGGTGCGTGGGAGCGTCGCTGGATCGCCGACGACGGACTCATCGTCTTGCGAACCGTCCGCAACCTGCTCGCGGGGAACGGCCCGGTCTTCAACGCGGGTGAGCGTGTCGAGGCGAACACGAGTACCGCGTGGACGTACATCGTCTACGCGTTCAGTTGGCTCACGCAGATCCGTCTCGAATACGTTGTTCTGACGATCGCGCTAGTACTATCGACTGCTGCCGTCGTGTTGGCGATGCTCGGCACCGGTCGTCTGTACCGCGGCGTTCGGCCGTCGGCGGGCGGAACGATCCTGCTGGTACCGGCGGGTGTTCTCGTCTACATCGCGGTTCCGCCTGCGCGAGATTTCGCCACTTCCGGGCTCGAGACATGCTTGGTGATCTTCTGGATCGCGCTCCTGTGGGTACTGCTCGTTCGGTGGGCGCAGGCGTCGACGCCGTCCACGGCGTCGATCCTGACTCTCTCGTTCGTGGCCGGACTCGGACCACTGGTTCGACCCGAGATGGCGATTCCCGGTGCTGCCGCGTTGATGATGATCGTTCTCTCCGCAGGCCTGACCTGGAAGATTCGCACACTGATCGTCGTCGTCGCCGGACTTGTCCCGGTGGGCTATCAGATCTGGCGAATGGGCTATTACGCCTTGCCATACCCGAACACCGCGGTGTCGAAGGACGCCGGTGGCGCGAAGTGGGCGCAGGGTTTTGCTTACCTGTGGAACCTGGTCGGGCCGTACCTGCTCTGGTTACCGTTGCTGTTCCTGCTCATCGGTGCGCTGCTGCTCGTGTGGCGAAGCCGAGCGGACACACCTACCGCTATCGCAGATCAACCCGCACGCCCGCTGTGGCAGCGCTTTCAGCAGTTTCTGCGCACGCCGCGGGCGATTGTCACCTTCATTCTCGGCAGTGGGCTGATCCTCGGGATCTACTCTCTGCGCGTCGGCGGCGACTTCATGCACGGCCGCGTCCTGTTGCCGGTGCTGTTCTGCCTGCTCATCCCGGTGGCGGTCATTCCGTTGCGGGTGCCGGCGCGGGCAGCGTTCGGAAGTAATCGCGACACCGCGATCTTCGGAGTCTCGGCGGTGCTGTGGATCGGCACGATCATCTGGGCCTTCTTCGCCGCGAACACGACGGGTATGCCCGAAGGATCCGTGGTGGGTCGCTCGGGAATCGTCGACGAGCGAGCGTTCTACGCACTCAACACCGGTCACAAGCATCCGATCCTGGCCGAGGACTACCTCGACTATCCGCGAATGCGTGCCATGGTCGAGACCATCGCGCGGACTCCGGAGGGTGGGCTGCTGCTGCCGTCCGCGAGCTACGACTCCTGGTTCGTCGTCCCACCACCCGGACCGATCGAAGAGCCGGCCGAGCACGTCGTCTTCTTCCTCAACCTCGGAATGACGAGCATGAACGTCGGCCTCGACGTTCGGGTGCTCGATCAGATGGGGCTGGCGTATCCCCTGGCAGCTCACACCGAGCGACTCGAGGACGGCCGGATCGGGCACGACAAGAATCTCTATCCGGACTGGGTGGTCGCGGACACGGGAATGATCGACGTTCGACCGTGGCTGCCGTTCTTCCTCGACGAAGACTGGGTTGCGGACGCAAAGCTGGCCATCACCTGCCCGGAAACTCAGGAGCTGCTCACGTCGTACCGCTCCGAGCTGACCTGGGCCAGATTCAAACAGAACTTCCAGCAGGCATTCGACTTCGCGAAGTACCGATTCGACCGGGTTCCGGCCTACGAATTGGAACGCTGCGGTCTCGTTCCACCGGAGTCACCCAGGTGATGTGATCAGCATCACCGACTGTTGAGGGTTTGAATATTTCGATTCAGTAACACCGAATTGATTGGCCACGATGTACTCGAAGACGATTCACCTAACCTGAATCACCCCCGAGGGGTGATGACGGTGTTGCTCGCGGATTGGGACGTAACGGTCCACCTATTTGTCACAGCTGAACCTGTGACATAAAGTCCAGCGAGCGCAGTGTGACTTGGAAGAGGTCCGCTGCCGACCCGAACTCGTTCGGGCTGGCAGAAAAGCCTGTTCCCCGACGGAATCCGCCGGAACCACTCCACCGAGTGGGTTCCGCAGACGAAGAGAGAGAGCAGTATCCATGCGTTTTGCCAGAAAGAGGCTGACCCAGCGCCTCAAGCACCGAGCGTTGGCCATCGGTGCCGCAGCACTTGTGCTCCCCCTTGCTGCAGGAGTTGCCGGTAGTGCTGTCGCCTCTGCTGCGCCTGCGCACACTGCTCCCAGCCACACCGCCCCCTCCGGCGGATACGACGAGCTGTGGGTGCCCTCCTCGATGGGCAACATCAAGGTCCAGGTCCAGTGGGCCGCTCGCGGCGGAAACGCTGCCCTTTACCTTCTCGACGGCCTGCGTGCGCGTAACGACGCCAACGCGTGGAGCTTCGAGACCAATGCGATGGACCAGTACCGCAACGACAACATCACCCTCGTGATGCCCGTCGGCGGCGAGTCCAGCTTCTACAGCGACTGGTATGCACCGTCGAACTTCAACGGCCAGCAGATCACGTACAAGTGGGAAACCTTCCTCACCGAAGAACTGCCCAACTTCCTCGCGAACTACGGCGTCTCGCCCACCAACAACGCGGTCCTCGGCCTCTCGATGGGTGGCAGCGCTGCTCTGACGCTGGCTGCTTACCACCGTGACCAGTTCAAGTTCGCCGGCTCGCTGTCGGGCTACCTGAACATCTCGGCTCCGGGCATGCGCGAGGCAATCCGCGTCGCAATGCTCGATGCCGGTCGCTTCAACGTCGACTCCATGTGGGGACCGCCGTGGAGCCCGTCCTGGCTGCGCAACGACCCGTTCGTCTTCGCGCCGCGTCTGCAGGGCCTGTCGATGTACATCTCGTCGGCAAGCGGCCTGCCTGGTGAATACGACCACCCGCGCGCACCGATCGACTACTACAACACGGCTAACGGCATGGGCCTCGAGGCTCTCGCCCTGGTCAACACCCGTGCATTCCAGATCCGCATGAACTCGCTGGGTATCCCGGCCACCTACAGCTTCCCGTCCAACGGCACGCACTCGTGGCCGTACTGGTCGGCAGAGCTGTGGAAGGCTCGCGGCCAGATCCTCGACACCATGAACGCTTGGTGATCGTGCGCGATCCCGTGACCTAGTCACTTCACCAGTGCCGTTCCGGACTCCTCGAAGGAGAACCGGGACGGCACTTGTGTATTCAGGTGCTGCACAAGCGCCCGATGTCAGTAACAATTGCACCACCAGTAACAGCGCGGCTACCCCAAGCGGGGATCGTTTGCGTGTAGAAATAGTTTCAACGGGGGTCTGGCTGCTCAGGCGGCCACACGATCGACGCGCGGACCGAACGTAAGGAAAGAGAGTGAGCTCATGCGAGTAGGCCTTGCCACGGAGGACCGTCGCCGGTCCCGGGCAACCTTCCGGACAAAGGTCGTCGGCGCACTGGCAGCGATGCTGGTTCTGCCGATCGCCGCGGGCTTGACGACGGCCGGAACCGCGGCAGCCGCGCCGGCACCTGCTCAGGCCGCACCGGCCGCCACCCAGAACCCCACCGGAGCAGCGGTCACGAAGGTCGACTGGCTCAGCGAGCGTCGCGTCGCGCTGTGGGTGAACTCTCCCGCGATGGGCACCCCGATTCAGGTGCAGATCCTCTTGGCCCGCGATTGGAACGTCAATCCGTCGGCCAGCTTCCCCTCGGTCTGGATGCTCGACGGTCTTCGCGCGACCGACAACGAGAACGCCTGGACCTACGAGACCGACGCCGAGTCCTTCTACGCGGACAAGAACGTCAACGTCATCCTCCCGGTCGGCGGTCAGTCCAGCTTCTACTCCGACTGGCTCCAGCCCGACAACGGCAAGAACTACCAGTGGGAGACGTTCCTGACCAAGGAACTGCCCCCCATCCTCGAAAAAGACTGGCGGACCACGCAGACACGCGGTGTCGTCGGACTGTCGATGGGCGGCACGTCCGCCATGTTCCTCACGGCGCGCAACCCCGGCTTCTTCAAGTTCGCCGCTTCGCTCTCCGGCATCCTCACCACCACCTCGCTCGGCATGCCTCAGGCAATCCAGTTCGCGATGACCGACGCCGGTGGATACAACTCCGCCGCGATGTGGGGACCGCCGTCCAACCCGCAGTGGGCTGCACACGATCCGTACGCGCTCGCCGAGAAGCTCAAGGGCGTCAGCCTGTACGTCTCGAGTGGTAGCGGTACGACCGGCCCGTACGACCAGCCGTCGGGAATTCCCGGCGTGAGCACCAACTACGCAGGCATGGGCCTCGAGATCCTCGCTCGCCTGACCTCGCAGACCTTCGCGACCAAGCTCAACCAGCTCGGCATCCCCGCGCAGGTCAACTACCGCCCGTCCGGAACCCACTCGTGGCCGTACTGGCAGTTCGAGCTTCATCAGCTGTGGCCGCAGTTGGCCAACGCCATCGGCGTCGAGGTCGAGAAGCCGGCTTGCGGCACTTCGGGTGAGATCGGTGCGACGGCCGCAGCCAACGGCTGGATCGGTGACTGCATCACCCCCGAGTACAGCGTCGCGGGTGGCCTGGCACAGGACTTCCGCAACGGTCGCATCTACTTCACCAGTGGAACGGGCGCCCAGCCCGTCGCCGGTCGTATCGCCGGCGCGTACATGAACACCGGAGCAGCGGCCGGCCCGCTCGGCTTCCCGCGTACCCCCGAACTCGGTACCCCCGACGGACGCGGACGCTTCAACCACTTCCAGAACGGCTCCATCTACTGGACCCCGCAGACCGGCGCTCATCCCGTCAGCGGTGACATCCTCGCCGAGTGGTCCGCACAGGGTTGGGAAGGTGGCCCGCTCGGCTACCCGACTGCCGACGAGATCGCGACCCCCGGCAAGCCGGGCAAGGTCCAGGGATTCGAGATCGGCGCAATGTACAGCAGCGCCAACGGAACTCACGCGGTTCTCGGAATGATCATGGGCAAGTACGGCGAACTCGGCTGGGAAAACGGCTGGCTCGGATTCCCGAAGTCGAACGAGGTTCCGATCAAGGACAACGGACGCTTCACCGAGTTCGAGGGCGGCAACATCTACTGGAGCCCCGGCACCGGTGCATGGTCCGTCGAGAACGGTCCGCTGTTCGACGGTTGGAAGAGCGTCGGATACGAAGGTGGACGACTCGGATTCCCGATCAGTGACAAGTTCGACATTCCCGGTGGTGTCCAGCAGAACTTCCAGTTCGGCTACATCACGGTGATCGGTGACAAGACAGAAGTTCACTAACTCACAGTGGTGCACGACGGGCGGGCCCGATCACGGATCGGTGCCCGCCCGCGTGCGTTGCGTAACCTGTTGATGGACTTTCGACTGAAGGCAAGGACGGACATTGATGTCGCTTTTCTCGGGTAACCGAAACACTTGTGCACGCGCGATCGCGGTCGGCGCCCTGGCGCTCGCCACCGGTGGCGCGCTTGTCGCGTGCGGTAGTGACGACTCCACTGCAACCTCCAATCCGGTCACCACGACGTCCGCGGCGGCTTCGTCCTCGAGCGGTTCGGCATCTGCGTCCGCCTCTGCGGCCACGACGGCGTCGGCTGCGCCCACCAGTCCGGGAGCCGCGGCCACCGCGCCGCCGGAGCAGCCGCAGAGCATCGAGGGCTTCCCGGGTCCCACAGTCGTCGAGGTCAGTCCCGAGGCACAGAAGTTCCTCGACGGACTGAAGGCGAAGGGCATCACCCCAGCCGGTGACGGAAGCATCGCCGTCAACACGGCCAATTACATCTGCGCTGCCGGTCCTCAGACCGACGACGAGGTCCTGACCTTCGTGACCGCCTTCGTCGGCCAGGAAGCGTCGGCGGAAGGCAAGCAGATCACTCCCGAGCAGGCAGGTGCGAACGCTCAGATCTACATCGACGTCGCCAACGCCACCTACTGCAAGTAGGCGCGGGTCATGGCGAGGTCTGGAAAGCGTCGTGGGTGCCTGATCCCGCTGCTGATCATTCTTGTGGTCGCAGCGGTCGTGATCGGCGGTTGGTACATCCTGGCCGGGCGGGTGCCTTCGCCGACTCCGATCCCGCCGAGCCCGGAGCCTCCGGTGTCTCAGCCGGCCAGTTGCCCCGATGTCCAGGTAGTAGCCATACCGGGTACGTGGGAGTCGAGCGCTACCGACGACCCGTACAACCCGACGGCCAATCCGGCGTCCTTGATGCTGAACGTGACCCGTCCTCTGCAGGAGAAGTTCAATACTTCACGGGCCGACGTCTACACCGTTCCGTATGTCGCACAGTTTTCGAATCCGGTGGCGATCCCGCCGGACGGACAGCAGTCCTACAACAACAGTCGGGCCGCGGGAACTGCTGCCACTAACGACTTTCTGATGAAGCGGCACGCCGAGTGCCCGCTCACGAGTTACGTCCTGACCGGATTTTCCCAGGGCGCGGTGATTGCGGGTGACGTCGCCGCGAGTATCGGCGACGGTACCGGCGCGGTGCCTGCCGATCTGGTTCTGGGCGTCGGCTTGATCGCCGACGGTCGGCGCGATCCGGCGTTCGGGAACACCGTTGGCCCGAGCGTTGCCGGTGTCGGCGCCGAGCTGTCGCTGAACGGGCTGAAGCTGCCCGGTCTCACGATGACCGGCCCGAGGCCCGGCGGGTTCGGTGACCTCAACGATCGGACCTATCAGATCTGCGCGCCGAGCGACGGTATCTGCGACGCGCCGGCAGCCGCTCTCAACCCGACCAACTGGCTGAGTTCGGCGCCGCGACTGCTCGAGTACTACAACAACCCTGTGCACGCGATGTACAACTCCTTCCAAGTCGATCCGAACGGCACGACGGCCACCCAATGGATGGCACAGTGGGCTGCGGAGAAGATCGACGCTGCACCGACGCCGCCCCACAGTTGAGTCACCGCCGCACTGTTGATTCGTCACAATCGGGCGTCTCGGGAGTTCGCTCGCGGGTAATCTGCTCGTTTGGTCCCGGTAGAGTGCTGCACGGCCCGGGGGCTTCCTCTACAGTGCTGTCACGTAAGTGACTGGCGAGTAGGTTCGATTTGTCCGAGTTTGTAGTTCGAGTACGACGTACGTGTCCATCACAGGAGATCGATATATGAGTTCCACCCACGGCAGCGATGCCCTACGCAAATTTCGGTTTGCGGCCGGTGGCGAGGGCAACGCCGAAGAGGGTGGTGCGCGACGCTTCGTCAAGCTCGCGCAGAAGGCCGAGGAACTCGGCTACGACTCGTTCATGATTCCGGATCACCTGGGTAATCAGGTCGGCCCGATCGCCGCTCTCGGAGCGCTCGCGGTGGCCACCGACAAGATTCGTCTCGGCACCGCCGTGTTGGCCAACGGCTTCCGTCATCCTGCTGTGCTCGCGAAGGACGCGGCGACAATCGACGTGCTGTCCGGTGGTCGACTCGAACTCGGTATCGGTGCGGGCTGGATGAAGGAAGAGTTCGACAAGGGCGGCATCGCCTACGAAAGTCCGGGCGTTCGCATCGAGAAGCTCGAGGAGTCTCTGCAGATTCTCGACGTTCTGCTGCGCGGGCAGGAATGCACTTTCGAAGGCAAGCACTATCAGGTGCGCGGCCTCAAGGGCAGCCCGCGACCGCGGCAGGGCCCGCGGCCACCGATCATCGTGGGCGGCGGAGGCCCGAAGATGCTTGCTCTCGCGGCGAAGTACGCGGACATCATCTCGGTCGCCACACCGACCAACCGTGACGGGCGGCTTCTGCTCTCCGGAATCACGATGGAAAAGACCATCGAACGTGTCGAGCGGATCCGCGAAGCTGCCGGCGAGCGTTTCGATGAGATCGAACTCAACTGGACCATCACCATGATCATGATCACCGACGATCGAGAGCAGGCTGCCGAAATGGCAATCGCCGCTCTGGACCAAGGTTTTCCGCCGAACATCGAAGTGGATCGTAAGCTGAGCGTGGAGGAGCTGTTGAACTCTCCATACCTGGCTGTGGGCACTTTCGAGGAAATCGCAGACCAGATTCGACTGGTCCGCGAGAAGACGTCGATGTCGTACGTCGGGGTCTTCCCGACGCAGATGGAAGCGTTCGCCCCGATCATCCCGTTACTGGCGGGCGAGTAGGCCGGAGAATACGGACGATGCGAATCTGTAACATATCGATGGTTTGGGATCGATGAAGTGATTCAGGTGAGTTGCGCACAAAGTGCGATTCGATTGATCGAAGATGGACCCGAGAGAGCGAAGGAAGTCTGGGGCGCAGGCATGAAAGACAGTGCTTGTGTGATCGCTTCGGAGGAGATGGAATGAACGCGCTGTTCGATGGCTTTCTCGACGAGAAGGGCCAGATCCGCCTGCAACCAGGCTTCACGCTGGTCGACTACGTCGAGCAACACTCGCGTGTCAACGCGGACGAGCTCGCGTATCGGTACATCGACTACTCACGCGAGCGTGACGGTGAAGCCCTGGAGCTGACCTGGGAGCAGTTCGGTGTGCGTCTGCGCGCTGTTGCAGCCCGTCTGCAGCAGGTCACCAAGCGTGGCGACCGCGTCGCGATTCTTGCTCCGCAGGGACTCGACTACGTCATTTCGTTCTTCGCGGCCATTCAGGCCGGTTCCATCGCGGTGCCGCTCTTCGATCCGGACGAGCCCGGTCACACCGACCGTCTTCACGCTGTTCTCGGTGACTGCAAGCCGACTGCGATTCTGACTGCCGCATCGTCGGCGGCCGGTGTTCGCCAGTTGTTCCGCTCGCTTCCCGCTGCCGAGCGTCCGCGCATCATCGCCGTCGACGCGATTCCCGATACCGTCGGTGAAACGTGGGTTCGTCCCGACATCGAACTCGACGACATCGCGTACCTGCAGTACACCTCGGGTTCGACCCGAGTTCCCGCCGGCGTGGAGATCACCCATCGTGCTGTCGGAACGAACGCGCTCCAGATGGTCGACTCCATCGAACTCAACGAGGACTCACGCGGTGTCACGTGGCTGCCGCTGTTCCACGACATGGGCCTGCTGACGGTCATCCTGCCTGCTCTGGGCGGCAAGTACATCACCATCATGAGCCCGCGCGCTTTCGTGCAGCGGCCGTACCGGTGGATCAAGGAACTTGCTGCGGTTTCCGACGGCGCCGGCACCTTTGCTGCCGCTCCCAACTTCGCTTTCGAGCACGCTGCCGCGCGTGGCCTGCCGAAGGACGGCGAGACCCTGGACCTGAGCAACGTCATCGGTCTGATCAACGGCAGTGAGCCGGTCACGACGTCGTCGATGCGCAAGTTCAACGACGCTTTTGCTCAGTACGGTCTGCCCAAGACTGCGATCAAGCCGTCGTACGGCATGGCTGAGGCGACGCTCTTCGTCTCCTCGACCAAGCATTCCGACGAGGCCAAGGTCATCTACGTCGACCGCACGGAACTCAACAAGGGACGCATGGTCATCGTCGACCAGTACTCCGAGAACGCAATCGCGCAGGTCTCCTGTGGGTACGTCTCGCGCAGTCAGTGGGCGGCGATCGTCGATCCCGAGACGCTGACCGAGGTCCCCGACAATCACGTCGGCGAGATCTGGTTGCACGGCGAGAACATCGGTATCGGCTACTGGGGTCGCCCCGACGAGACGGCGGAGACCTTCCACAACAAGCTGGACAATCGGTTGAGCGAAGACAGCCACACCGAGGGCACGCCGGCGGATGCCAACTGGATGCGTACCGGCGACTTCGGCGTCTACGTCGACGGCGAGCTGTACATCACCGGGCGCGTCAAGGACCTCGTGATCGTCGACGGTCGCAATCATTACCCGCAGGACCTCGAGGCTTCGGCTCAGGAAGCCAGCCCGGCTCTGCGCCCCGGCTTCATCGCTGCGTTTGCCGTACCGGCCAACCAGCTGCCGTCCGTCGTGTTCTCCAACACGCACTCGGGTCTGAAGTTCGACGACGACGATTCCTCGGAGCAGTTGGTCATCGTGGCCGAGCGTGCTCCCGGCGCAGGCAAGGCCGATCCGCAGCCGATCGCGGACACCGTGCGTGCGGCGATTTCTTCCCGTCACGGTGTTACGGCCCGAGACATCCTGCTCGTCCCCGCGGGTTCGATTCCGCGTACGTCCAGCGGCAAGATCGCTCGCCGCGCGTGTAAGGCGAGCTATATCGAGGGAACGTTGCGAGGCGGCTATCAGCAGACCGCATTCCCCGATAGCGTTTGAGGAGCAGTCCCTTCATGATCGGTGGCTTGGTGAGTTGATGGTTGAACAAGATGGTGCGCAGAGCAAAGACGTTGTGAGCGAGATGAGTGTCGCGCAGCTGCGTGAGTGGCTTCGCAATTGGATCGCCAACGCGACCGGTCAGCCGGCGGGTTCGATCACGGACGATCGCCCGATGGAAGAGTTCGGGCTCGCCTCGCGGGACGCAGTCGCTCTGAGCGGAGACATCGAGGATCTGCTCGGCGTCACGCTGACCGCCACGGTTGCCTATCAACACCCCACCATCGCTTCGCTGGCTACTCGGATCATCGAAGGTGAGCCCGAGGCGCCGCAGGAGACCGTCGACGCCTCGTACTACGTCTCAGGCGGCACGACGGACGCTCACGACATCGCCATCGTCGGACTGTCCACACGATTCCCCGGTGCCGGGCACACGCCTTCGGACATGTGGGAAATGCTGGCGGACGGACGCGACGGCATCAGCGACCTCCCCGAGGACCGCTGGGCCGAGTTCATGTCGGATCCCGCCATCAAGGCCGCGGTCGAGAACGCGAACACCAAGGGCGGGTACCTCGACGACGTCAAGGGCTTCGACGCCGAGTTCTTCGCGATGTCTCCGCTCGAGGTCGTCAACGTCGATCCGCAGCAGCGCCTCGCACTCGAACTCGCGTGGGAAGCACTCGAGCACGCTCGCATTCCGGCCAGTGGGCTCAAGGGCAAGCAGGTCGGTGTTTTCATCGGCAGTTCCGCCAACGACTACCAGTTGCTCGCGGTCAGTGATCCGACGACGGCGCATCCGTACGCGTTGACCGGAACGTCGACGGCGATCGTCGCGAACCGGGTCTCGTACTTCTTCGACTTCCGTGGACCGTCCATCGCTCTGGACACCGCGTGTTCGTCTTCGTTGGTTGCCGTTCACGAGGCTGTGCGTTCGCTGCGCAGCGGTGACTCCAACATCGCGCTGGCCGGTGGCGTCAACATGCTGCTGGCCCCTCCCGGAACCCTCGGTTTCGATCAGACCGGGATGCTCGCTCCCGACGGAAAACTGCGTGCCTTCTCCGCTCAGGCTCAGGGCATCGTTCGCAGTGAGGGCGGCGGACTCGTCGTGCTCAAGCGTCTCGAAGACGCCGAGCGTGACGGAGATTCCATCCTCGCGGTGATCGCCGGATCCGCGGTCAACCAGGACGGCCGTTCCAACGGTCTGCTCGCACCCAATCCCGATGCCCAGGCCGACGTGTTGCGTTTCGCGTACCGCGACGCCGGAATCTTGCCGACCACCGTCGACTACATCGAGGCGCACGGAACGGGTACCGATCTCGGTGATCCCATCGAGGCCGACGCGCTCAGTCGTGTCGTCGGTCGTGGTCGTGACGAAGACAAGCCGGCTCTGCTCGGTAGTGCGAAGACCAACTTCGGGCACCTGGAAGCAGCTGCGGGCGCCGCCGGCCTGATCAAGGTCGTTCTGGCGATGCAGGAAAACAAGATTCCCGCGACGATCAACTACCTGGGCCCGAACCCGCACATCGACTTCGAGAAGTCGCACCTGCAGGTGACGCCCGAGGCCACCGACTGGCCGCGCTACACCGGCAAGGCTGTCGCCGGTGTCTCCGGTTTCGGTTTCGGTGGAACCAACGCGCACGTCGTGGTCAAGGAGTACGTACCTGCCGACGCGGTAGTCGATGAACCGGTTGTGGATGCCCCGGTGGTCGACGAACCGGCAGCAGAGAACGAGAGCACCGTTGTGCTGGCCGTGTCCGGCGCGCTGCCGTCGCGTCGTCGCCGCGCAGCCGCTGATCTGGCCGACTGGCTCGAAACCGAAGAGGGAAGCAAGACGCCCCTCGCCGACGTCGCCCGCACACTCGCGCGTCGCAACCACGGACGCTCGCGCGCCGCTGTTCTGGCGAAGACGCGCTCCGAGGCCATCAGCTCGCTGCGCGCCGTCGCCGCAGGCAAGCCTGCTCAAGGAGTCTTCTCCGCCGACTCGCCGTCGCCCAAGGGCGCGGTGTGGGTGTTCTCGGGCTTCGGCTCGCAGCACCGCAAGATGGCCAAGCAGCTCTACACGGAGAACTCGGCCTTCAAGGCGGCCGTCGACGAGGTCGACGCGCTGATCCAGGACGAGGCCGGTTACTCGATGGTCGAGATGTTTCTCGACGATTCGATCGAGTACAACGTCGAGACCGCGCAGGTGGGAATCTTCACCATCCAGGTCGGTCTGGCCGCGTTGCTGCGTCACCACGGCGCCGAGGCCGAAGCCGTGGTTCCGCACTCGATGGGTGAGGCCGCTGCCGCGTACGTTTCCGGCGGTCTGAACCTGGAAGACGCTGTCCGCGTGATCTGTTCACGTTCACGGCTGATGGGTGAGGCCGAGGGCGCACTTGTCGGTGACGACATCCGTCTGATGGCTCTGCTCGAGTACAGCGCATCCGAGATCGAGGCGCTGCTGCCCACGTACCCCAAGCTCGAGGTCTGTGTTTACGCAGCTCCGACGCACACGGTGATCGGTGGACCACAGCCGGACATCGAGGCGATCGTCGCGGCCGCCGAGGCCGACGGCAAGATGGCGCGTGTCCTGCAGACCAAGGGTGCCAGCCACACCTCACAGGTCGATCCGTTGCTCGGCGAGCTTGCCGCGGAGTTGGCCGGTATCGAGCCGACCACGTTGAAGCTCGGCGTCTACTCGTCCGTCGACAAGGACACTTTCTACCGTCCCGGTCACGAGCCGATCCATCAAGAGGCGTACTGGGTCAAGGGTCTTCGCCACAGCGTGTACTTCACCAATGCGGTACGCGGTGCAGTTGCCCACGGCCACACCACTTTTGTCGAGCTTGCACCCAACCCGGTGACGTTGATGTCGGTGGCGGCTACCGCTTTCGATTCGGGCCTGCACGACATGGAGCTCATCCAGACGCTCAAGCGTAAGGAAGACGAGTCCGCGGGTGTTCTTGCCGCTCTCGCGCAGCTGTACGTGCACGGCCATGCCGTGAACCTCGAGTCTCTGCTTCCCGCAGGCGATTTCGCTTCGGTTCCGCGTACCGCATTCCTGCGTAAGCCGTATTGGCTCGACATTCGCGTCAGTGCCGGCGGTTCGGCTCGCGTACCCGGTTCGCACGTCGCTCTGCCCGACGGCCGCCACGTGTGGGAGGTCGACGCATCCGCCGTCACCGACCTGGCGGTGCTGGTGAGCGCCGCTGCCGGACAGGTGCTTTCGGATGTCTCTCTGACCGCTGCTGTTCCGCACGGTGAACTGGCCGGTGCTTCGACCCTGACCACGACACTCAACCCGCATCCGGGTGGAGCGTCGGTGCAGGTGCACGCTCGTGAGGGCGCTACGTTCCGTCTGCTCTTCGACGCCGTCGTCACGTCGGGTGAGCCGCTGCCCGAGCTGGTCGTCAGCGCGCCGGTCAAGACCAGTGCGCCGATGGAATCCTTGGCCGAGGTCGTCGAAGACGCCGGAGACAAGTGGGATCCGAACGGTTCGCAGAGCCTCGACGACCGCCTCAAGATCGTGGTTGCCGAGTCGATGGGGTACTCGCCGGAGGATCTGCCGGCCGAGGTTCCGCTCATCGAACTGGGTCTCGACTCGCTCATGGCGATGCGTATCAAGAACCGCGTCGAGTACGAGTTCGACATTCCGCAGCTCCAGCTCCAGGCAGTCAAGGACGCGAGCCTCAACGAGGTCAACAAGTACCTGCGCTACGCGATCGACAATCGCGAAGAGGTTCAGGCGATGGCCGACAAGCAGGCCGCGGAGAAGTTGGCGGCCGACGCTGCTGACGAGGACGTTGCTCCCGCCGAGGTGGCAGTGGAACTACCTACCACTGCTCCGGTTGCTGCTGCGCCTTCCGATCCTTCTCGAGCCGGAACTGCCGACGACGCAGGCTCGGACGTTCCGCCGCGAGATGCGGCCGAGCGCTTGACGTTTGCGACGTGGGCGGTTGTCACCGGGAAGTCGGCCAAGGGCATCTTCAACGATCTGCCGATCGTCGGTGACGAGGTCGCCGAGAAGCTTGCTGCTCGGCTTTCCGAGCGTGCCGGTGGCGAGATCACTCTCGACGACGTTCTCGACTCCACCACCATCGAAGAGCTTGCGGACGTCGTTCGCCAGTACCTCGAGGACGACGGCAAGATCGACGGACTCGTACGTACTCTGCGTGCCCGCCCCGAAGGTTCCACTGCCGTACCGGTATTCGTCTTCCATGCTGCCGGTGGTTCGACGGTGACGTACGAGCCTCTGCTCAAGCGCCTGCCCGCCGGCACGCCGATGTACGGATTCGAGCGGGTCGAGGGCTCGATCGAAACCCGCGCTGCTGCTTACGTTCCGCTGCTGCGTGAGATCCAGGGCGACGGGCCGTACGTGCTGTGTGGCTGGTCGTTCGGTGGCGTGATGTCGTATGCGGTCGCGAAGTTGCTGCGCGAGCAGGGCGCCGACGTGCGTGTGGTCGGGCTGCTCGACACCGTCATGGCCGGCGAGGTCGTGCCGGACACCGAGGCGGAACGACGCAAGCGTTGGGAGCGCTACGGCAAGTTCGCCAAGCGCACCTACAACCTGGATGTGCCGCTGCCGCTTGACGTTCTGGCTTCCACCGAAGCCGACGAGGATCAGATCCAGATCTTGATGGACATGATCAAGATGAGCGGCGCCAAGATTCCCGGCGGCATCATCGAGCATCAGCGGACGTCGTGGTTGGACAATCGCGCCATCCAGACGGCCGAGTTCAGCAGTTACGACGGCGACGTCGTGCTCTACATGGCTGACAAGTACCACGACGAGCTGATGACGCTCGAGCCTGCATTCAAGACCCGCAAGGCGGATGGTGGCTGGGGTGACTACGTGAAGAACCTCGAGGTCGTCTACATCGGCGGGGACCACCTGCAGATCGTCGACGAGCCGTACATCGCGAAGGTTGCGGCAGACCTCACCACCAAGCTGGCCCAGATCGAGACAGCTCAGACCAAAGCAGCGGAAACCGGAGTTCAGAAGTGACGACAACCACCGCGGAGAAGCTCGCTGAACTCCGCGAAAAGTTGGAGAAGGCAAAGGAACCCGGCTCGGCTCGGGCCATTGCCAAGCGCGATGCAGCAGGGCACAGCACGCCGCGCCAGCGCATCGACATGTTGCTCGACCCCGGTAGCTTCATCGAGATCGGTGCCCTGGTGAAGATGGCGGGCGAGGGCAACCCGTACAGCGACGGCGTCATGACCGGTCACGGAACCGTCGACGGGCGTCCGGTAGCCGTGTTCGCGCACGATCAGACGGTGTTCGGCGGTGCCGCCGGAGAGATGTTCGGCCGTAAGGTCGCAGCTGTCAACGATTTTGCGCTGAAGGTGGGCTGCCCGGTCGTCGGTATCAACGATTCCGGTGGAGCTCGCATCCAGGACGCCGTTTCCTCGTTGGCCTGGTACGCCAACATGGGTTCACGTCAGGAGCCGTTGTCCGGCCTGTGCCCGCAGATCTCGGTCATCCTCGGTAAATGCGCCGGCGGTGCCGTGTACGCCCCGATCAACACGGACGTCGTGGTCGCGACCGAAGAGTCGTACATGTTCGTCACCGGACCCGACGTCATCAAGTCGGTCACCGGCGAAGAGGTCAGCCTCGAGGACTTGGGTGGAGCCCGCAAGCAGGCGGAGTACGGAAACATCCATCACGTCGCTCCCGACGAGAAGGCTGCCTTCGACTGGGTGCGTGAGTACCTGAGCTTCATGCCGTCGTCGTGCCAGGAGAAGGCGCCGCTGATCAACCCGGGCCTCGAACCCGAGATCACCGAGTCGGATCTCGAACTCAATGCGTTCATGCCGGATGCCGACAACGCCGGCTACGACATGCACGACATCATTCTGCGGATCTTCGACGACGGCACTTTCCACGAAATCGGAGCCCAGGTCGCGCACAACGTGATCACCGGATTCTCCCGCGTCGACGGCCTGCCCGTCGGTGTCGTGGCCAACCAGCCCACGTACCTCAGCGGCGCCCTCGACGCGGACAGCTCCGACAAGGCCGCCCATTTCGTGCGTCTGTGCGACGCTTTCAACATCCCGCTCGTCTTCGTCGTCGACACACCGGGCTTCCTTCCCGGCGTCGATCAGGAAAAGGTCGGCGTCATCAAGCGCGGCGGGCGTTTCCTGTTCTCGTACATCGAAGCCACTGTGCCGAAGGTGACTGTGGTGGTTCGTAAGGCGTACGGCGGCGGTTATGCCGTCATGGGCTGCAAGCAGCTCGGTGCCGACATCAACCTCGCGTGGCCGACCGCTCGTATCGCCGTGATGGGCGCCGAGGGTGCCGTCAACATCATGGGGCGGCGTCAGCTCGCCGAGGCCGGTGAGAATGCACCCGCGGTGCGTGCTCAGCTGATCAACTTCTACAACGAGTTCGTCGCGACGCCGTACATCGCGGCCGAGCGCGGATACATCGACGCGGTGATCGAGCCTTCGCAGACGCGTCTCGAGATCCGCAAGGCTCTGAAGTTGCTCGCGGACAAGACGATCTTCAAGAACCCGCGCAAGCACAACTTGATGCCGCTCTAGTTCTTTTTGTCACCGAGGGCGTCGAACTGGCGGCGTAGCGCTTCTATCGCCGCCAGGACGGCCGGCCTTTCGCTGTCTGTCCGCCAGGCGAGGTAGATGTCTCGGCCGAGCGGCGGAACCGTGTCGAGCATTCGAACACCTTCCGGCGGTACAACTCTCGCCAGACGTGGAATCAATGCGACGGCGAGGCCCTGAGCGACGAATTCGACCTGGGTGGGAAACTCGGCGACCTCGTACTCGATTCGTGGGTCGAACCCCTGAGCGCGCAGGGTCCGGACGGTGAAGGTGTGAAAGTCCGTTCCCCGGGTCCACGTCGCCCAGGCATGCTCGGACAGCTCGCTGAGCGCGACGACCTTGTTCTCCGCCAGCGGATGTGACGTCGGGAGAGCGAGCAGCGCCACGTCGTCGTACACGGGCGTGAAGGAGAGTCCGTCGGGAAGTTCGACGGGCAGAGTGCTCCAACTGTCGACCACCACGACGTCGAGGTCGCGGCGAATCAGTGCGGGGAGCAGTTCTTCGGATTCGCCTTCGTTGAAGGTGATTTCGAGCTGCGGGTGCGCATGCCTGATTTCGGCGATGGCTCGCGGCAGCACCGTCCTGCTGGGGGAGACCAGGGCGCCGATACGTACGCGGCCCGTCACCTCGCTCTGCAGCGACGCGATTTCCGCCTCGGCCTGGGCGAGCGTCGAGAGAACCTCTGCGGTTCGGCGCGCGAGGATTCGGCCCGCTTCGGTAAGTCGTACACCGCGGCCCTGCGGTTCGAGGAGCGGAACACCGACCTCTCGCTCGAGTTTGTTCAACTGCTGCGAAATCCCGGATGGTGTGACATGCAAAGTGCGGGCGGCCGCCGCTACTGATCCGTTCTCGGCGACAGCGTGCAGGGCGCGGAGTCTTTCGAGATTCAACACAGTAGTAATGCTACCGAATATACGGTCTGAACATTTGCTTGTGCTGAATAGTTAGCGGCAGGAACATTGTCGAGTGACCACACTGACCTCCGCGACCGCGCAGACACCGACACCCACCCGAACTCCTCGGGGGCGCATCGACCCTCGATTGCTCGTCGTCGGAGGCGCAGCCGCGATCTCGATCAGTTCGCTCCTCATCAAGTTGGCTGATGTCGGGCCCTCGACGGCCGTCTTCTTCCGTTGCTTCCTGGCCCTGCCGCCGCTGTTGTGGTTGGCGTGGCGGGAGTACCGCCGGGTGGGCAAGCCGAGCCGGCGGGCAGTCGTTCTGCAGGTGCTCGGCGGTCTGCTGCTCGGACTGGATTTCGCGTTGTGGTCGCAGTCGATTCTGATGATCGGCGCGGGGATGGCGAGCGTCGTCGTGAACGTGCAGGTGGTCGTGGTGCCCGCACTGTCCTGGTTGGTATTCGGCAATCGGGTGCCGATGCGGTTCGTCTTCGCCCTGCCGTTCATGTTCACGGGAATCGCCTTGGCGGGCGGCGTGTTCGGGGGCGGGGGAACCGGCGACGACTTGCTGTGGGGAACGGCGCTCTCGCTCGTCTCCGGAATCGCCTACGGCGGCTACATCTTCGTGGTCGGCCGGACGGGCGAGGCGGATCGGGCCGCGAGCCAGGTGCTGATCTCGACGACGTCCGCGGGCATCGCCGGGTCCGTCATCGGATCACTGTGGGGCCGGATCGATTTCGTCCCGGGCTGGGAAGCGTTCGGCTGGCTCGCGGCACTGGCACTGGTCGGCCAGGTGTTCGGCTGGATGCTGATGGGGCACTCGCTCCCTCGGCTTCCCGCCGAGGTGGGCGCGACGCTCCTGCTCATGCAACCGGTACTCGCCGTACTGCTGGCAGTTGTGCTGCTCGGCGAACGGCCAGGCGTTGGGCAACTACTCGGGTGCGTCGTCGTTGTCGGAGCGGTCTCGGCCGTCTCCGTACGTCGCACCCGAGCAGTCACCCGAGTAGGTAGCGCAGGCTAATGCACCCGCATCTCGCCGGGCATCCACATGCCCGAGCGGGTTGCGGTGCCCGTCTCCACCTCTGCCGGAACCGCATTGGGGAAGTACCGGTCGTAGCGCTCGAGTGATCCCCAGTCCCTCGCCCAGTCGTCCTTCAGGTACGTCGGAACCGTCGTCGCACCGGCAAGAACCTCGGTGAATCCGAGCGGGCCACCGTTGTCCGCGGACTGCCAGGTGTCGGTGGAACTGACCGCAAGAGGACGGTCCGGGAGGATGCGGAAGTTCGGCATCTCGGCCACGCCGTTCTGATGTGTGAACGGACGTTGGCACGGGAACTGAAGGCCGACAGCCCAGTCCAGAAGCACCGGCTGCTCGTTGCCGATGTACGAGTTCAGGGACTCGAGCTTGGGCACGCGCGGCGGCGTGAATGCCATCCACTGATCGCCCGTGAGATTGGGATCGAACGCGACCACCCGAACGGCGTCGGCGTCCGGCGCGAGTTCGTCGATCGGGATACGGACGTTGCGCCACGACGGCGCGGGTCCGATGTCTCGCGGCATGTACGAACCCTGAACCTGCACGGTCCCGTCGGGCTGAGTCTTGCCGTACTCGACCAGAAGTGACTGGCCGTACGTGATCGCACCGGTGTTGTCGACGGACCACACACGCCCGGCGACGGACATGACCACCAGCGGTGATTCTTCACTGCGAGTGGGCAATCCGTACCAACTCGAGATGAGGGAAGCAGGTTCCTGCACACCGGGCTGATAGCTGCCCATGACCGGTGTCTTCGACGGATCGAGGCCGAAGGGGAGCTTGGCCGTGCTGCCGTTGACGCCGACGTTGCCGGTGCCGCCGCTGGTTCCGGCGCCGGAACCGGTGGCGAAGGTGGGACCGACACTCTGGCTGTCGGTATTGCCCATGCCCTGCTTGACTTCGATGTAATCCGCAGTCAGATCGCTGGGAACCCCATTGGGGGAGAAGCCCTTCGAATCAACTCCGGACAACGGATCCTCGGCGTTGAATCCGGGAGCGGTCAGAGGCCGCAGATTCCCGGAATTGACGTCGGTCTCGACCAGAACGTCCTCGGCCATGCCGCAGGTCTTGCCCGCGAGTGCCTCGATGTTGCTTCGGCCCAGCGAGTACGCCGGGTACTGCGACACTGCGCCCTTGAGTAGCGAGAGCACCTCGAACAGGACCATCAGACCGGCAATCACGGTGAGGGGAGCGGCCGCGAATTTGCGAATTCGTCTGCCCTTGGCCGTGTTCGGCTTCTCGGGCGGGGCGGCAAATCCCTCACGCAGGTACTGCCAGGCGGCAAAGGCCAAGGCGAGAGCAAAGAGCGCGAGGAACAGGGTGTTGGATTCACGGCCGTCGTAGGAGATGGTCTTGTCGAACCACGGCACGCCGTAACTCGAGACGTACCAGTAGCCGTTGATGCCGGCGAACGTCAACGCGAGCATCAGGAGCAGTCCGGCCACGAACACCGATCGGTTACGACGCGAGCGCAGGGCGGACGCGGACACGGCCACGGCGGTCAGCGCGGCGAGAGAACCGGCGATGCCCGCGTACGCACCGAAGTGGTGAGTCCACTTGGTGGGGTTGAACATCATCAGGAACATCGTGCCGAAGACGACGCCGACCAGGCGCCACGACGGACCGGTTGCCGCGCCGGGGACGCGGCCGCGGCGCAACAACACGAAGAGCGTCGTGAAGAGGCACAGGATCATCGTCAAGAACGCGAAGCGTCGGGCAACCGAGCCGTCGACCGTCTGGACGAAGAGGTAGTAGTAGCGCAGGAAGTCCTGGTACCACTCGAGATTGGGGCCGATGATCGTTCGGACGCGCGTGGCCTCCATGACACCGGCAAAGGTCTGGTCGGCGAAGATGACGACCAGCACGATGGTTCCAGCAGCGGCGATCGGAGCGAGAAGCGGCAGGGTGCCGACCAGTCGGTGACGCTTGACGACGATGCGCACCAACGGGCGCACACCGGCGAGAAGGGCTGCGATACACATCAATCCGGTGGGTGCGGCGGCAAGAGTGAAGGCGCCGATCAAGATTGCCGTGGCCGCGGGCAGCAGACGTCCGGTGGCGATGGCGCGCTCGATGGAGCACCAGGTGAGCAGTGCGCCGAGAGCCACGATGGGCTCGGGGCGAAGACCGTTGTTGTACGCCAGCCAGAAGGACAGGAATACCAGACCGCCGGTCCAGAGGGCGACGTTGCTCCGGCGAACCGCCCGCCCGAGACGCGGGACGACCTCGCGGCTGATGACCATCCAGCAGAGGATTCCGGCGAGCAGAGCGGGCAGACGCATGAACGGGCTCGCGGTCGAGATCTTCGCCATCACGGCCAGCACTTCGTAATACCAACCGAACGGGGCCTCGGGAACGCCGAACCAACGGAAGTAGTTGGCCATGTATCCCGCGTCCGGTGAGACTCGAGCCATGGTGAGGAGGTAGCCGTCGTCGGCGGTGTTCGCGCCGATGAAGTGCCACACGACGAGCGTGCCGACCACCACTCCGTCGATACTGGAGAACTTCCACCAGCGTGCGGGCAGGAAGCGTCGGTGCTTGCGGCCGTCGGTGCCGTCGAGGCGAGCCAGGGCGACCAGCGCGACGATGGTCGAGAGGACGGCCACGATCATCGCGACCAGCTTCAAGACGCTCGGGCTCGACGAGAAACGTGAGTCGATCGTCATCGAGAAGCCGAGGCCCTCGGGGGCAGCGCCGTCGGGCAGGTCGCTGAAGACGCCGACCACCTGCGGGCGGAAGTCACCGTCGAGTTGGCCACGAATCGGGTTGCCGTCGGGATAGGTCAGTCCGACGAACTCTGCCGTGGTTCGGTTGACGTCAGAGCTGAACGCGATGGCGCCACAGCGACTGGACTCGACGTCCTCGCGTGCCGCCGAAGCGACGACGACGTTGCGATCGAGCACGTCGACGCTCGTCGCGGACACCCGGACGAACATCGACGACAGTGCCGCGCCGTCGCCCTGTGCAGGTGCCGTCGACAGCAAGATGCCGCCGCCCTCGGGCAGCGAGCTGACCGCGGTGCAGGGGATCGATGCGTTGACGTCGATGGGAACCTGAGCCATCAGAGGTGCCTCGACGTCTCCGATCACGCCGTTCTGCGGCCAGTTGACCGAAGCCGTCGTCTGCACGACGGGAAGCAGCGGAGTTGCCAGTGCGAGCACGAAGCCGAGCAAGCCGGCGACGATCGCGACCCATCGCGTGCGATGGAAACGCTCGCGGGCATCCTGACCAGCAGGAGGCGGCGAACTCGAAGTCTGAGGTGAAGCTGTCACGGCGTCGGGCACGGCTACCGATGGTATGTCAGGGCTGAGCGTGGACCTACCGTGCCTGGGTGGTTGGTAGGTCCACGCGTAACAGTTACGACTGGTAACGAATCGGGCCCGGTGTCCAGGTGCCCGATCGGGTCTCGGTGGTGACGTTCATTTGCGCGGGAACCGCGTCCGAATCGAGCGGTGTGTACTGCTCGAGCGATCCCCAGTCACGATCCCAGTCGTTGTCCAGATAGGTCGGCAATGCCCTGGCCGAGAGCAGTTCGGTAGTCCAGCCGAGCGGTCCGCCGCCGTAGTGGTCCTGCCAGGCGTTGGTGGACTCCGCGCCGATGCGGTCGGGCAGGATGCGCCAGTCGGGGATCTCGGCGACGCCGTACAGGTGATCCACCGGACGTTGGCACGGGAAGGCCAGACCGACAGCCCAGTCCATCAGCACGGGATCGGTGGATCCGACGACGTCCTGCAGCGTGCGCATGGTCGGCACTCGTGGCGGTGTGACCGCCAGCCACTGGTCGGCGCTGATGTCGGTGTCACTGGCCACCAGACGCACGGTGTCGGCGTCGGCGGGCAGCTGATCCATCGGAACGCGCAGGTTGCGCCACGACGGCGACGGGCCGATGTCGATCGGATCGACACGTCCCAGTGCGTCGACGCTCCCGTCTGCCTGCTTCTTGCCGTACTCGACCTGCAGCACTGCGCCGGGGGTGACGATGCCGTCGGAGTTGACGTAGCGGATGCGTCCGGCGGCCGCGACGGTCAGGAGCGGTGCGGCGTCGTTGCGCTCGGGGAGTGAATACCAACCGGTGGTCAGTGACGCGTTCTGAGGTGCTCCGTAACTACCGAGCACCGGGGTTTTTGCGGGGTCGAGCCCGAACGGGAGCGCGACGTTGCTGCCGTTGACGCCGGCCGTCGACTGCGAGCCACCGGCGGTGCCGGATCCGGTTCCCGGCGTGGTGGTGCCGGACTGCGAGGTCGAGGTGTCGAGGCTGTTTGCACTGCCTGCCGTCGAGTCTTCTGCGTCGGCCGTGAGGTCGCCTGCAACCCCGTCCGGCGAGAACCCGGTTGATTCGCTCGCACCGAATGCACCTGCGCCGGCGAGATCGGTGGGCCGATCCGTCAATTGCAGAACGCCGGCGTTCGGATCGGACTCGACGAGTACCTCACCCGCGAGACCGCAGCTTCCGCCGAAGACGGATTCGATGTTGGACTTGCCGATCGAATACGCGGGGTACTGCGCGACCGCGCCCTTGAGCAGGGACAGCACCTCGAACAGCACGACCGCTCCGGCCGCGATGGTCAACGGTGACGGGGCGAGAAGGCGGAGTCGCCTGGTCTTCTTGACGCTGTCCTCCGTGCCGTTTCGCCGGCGCGGCTCCATGACGTGGTACCACGCGGCCAGCAGCAGCGCGAGAATCGTGAGGCCGAGGAAGGCCGTCGAGAATCCCTTGCCAGCGATTGACGGCGGCTTGTCCCACCACGGGACGCCGTAACTCGAGACGTACCACCAGCCGTTGGAGCTCGTGAACGCCACAGCGAGGATGAACAGGATGCCCGCGGCGAACAGCGCGCGGTTTCGTTTGGAACGCATGCTCGACGCACTCACACCGACGGCAGCGAGGACGGCCACCGTGGCGGCCAGACCGGCGTACACACCGAAGTGGTGAGTCCACTTGGTGGGGGTGAACTGCATCAGGAGCAGCGACGCGAACACGATGCCGAGGATTCGGCGCGAGGGCCCGATAGCGGTGCCGGGGATCCGGCCCTTGCGCAGGATCATCATGACGCAGAAGACGAGTCCGACGATCATGACGAACATGCCGAAGCGGCGTGCGAGTGAGCCGTCGGGGGAGATGGTCATCAGTGCGTCCCAACGCAACCGTTCCTCGAACCACGGAACGTTCGGCCCGACGGCCGTTCGCACTCTGGTCGATTCGAGAACTGTCGCGAGGGTTTGATCTGCGAAGACCGCGACGAGCACCACGGTTCCGGCGGCGAGAATCGGCATGATCTGGGACAGGAAGCCGACGCGTTTGCCGCGGGCGATCAGGATCTGCAGGATCGGCCTGGCTCCGGCGATCAGCGCGCCGATGGCGATCAGCCCGGAAGGCCCGGCGGCCAGCGAGAATGCGGCGATCAGCACGGCCATCGCGGCGGGCAACAGACGTCCGGTGGCGATGGCGCGTTCGATGGAGCACCACGTGAGCAGGGCGCCGAGGGCGATGATGGGCTCGGGACGCAGGCCGTTGTTGTACGGCAACCAGAAGGCCAGGAACACGAGCCCGCCCGTCCAGATGGCAACCTTGTTGCGGCGCACCGCAACACCGAGTCGCGGTATCACCTCGCGGCTGATGACCATCCAGCACAGAATGCCGGCGATCAACGCGGGCAGGCGCATCCACATGCTCGCGGTGCTGACCTTCGCGAACAGCGCCAGCACGTCGTAGTACCAACCGAACGGCGCTTCGGGGACGCCGAACCAACGGAAGTAATTGGCCATGTACCCGGAGTGCTCCGAGACCCGGGCCATGCCGAGCAGGTAACCGTCGTCGGAAGTGTTGGCGCCGAACACATGCCACAGCGCCAGCGTGCCGATAACCAGGGCGTCGATGCCGGTGAACTTCCACCATCGCGCCGGCAGGAACCGCCGCGCACGACGGCCGTCGACGCCGTCGATCCGGTGCAGTGCGTACAGCGAGACGATGGTCGAGAGTGCCGCGACGATCATCGCGAACAGTTTGAGAAGTGTGGGGCTGGACGAGAACCGGGAGTCGACGTCCATGTGGGCGGACAGTCCGGCGGGCGCTGCGCCCTGCAGGTCGGTGAAGATGCCGACCACCTGTGGGCGGTAGTCACCGGTCAGGGTGGTGCCGACGCCGTCGATACCGGTGACCGCCGCGACGGTCTGCTCGGAGTTGGTCGTGATGGTGATCGCCGTGCACCCGCTCAGTTGATCGAGCGGGGTCGAGATCAATACCGAATCGCGGGTGAGTGCTTCGAGGCGGTCGGCAGTGGTGCGGACGGTGAGGCCGCGGGCGTTTCGGTCCGGCGCCCCGTTCGGCATGGTCGAGAGCAGTGTGCCGCCGCTGCCGCCCAACTGGCCGAGGGTGGAACACGGGATGGTGATGTCGAGCGATGTGGGCGAGTAGGAGATCAGCGGCGACGAGACGCTGTTGACGGTCCCACCCTGCGGCCAGTCGATGCTCGCGGCTTCCTGCTTGACGGGCAGGAAGGGCGTCGCGAGTGCAAGAAGCAGGCCCAGAAGGCCGGTGACTATCGCGATGAGTCGTGCCGTCCGGACTCGCTGGGAATCCGATTCTCGGGGAGCTTCGGGGCCAGTGGGCACGGGTTTCGGGGGCACTACTACTTCAGACGGCACAAGGAACGATGTTAGGCGAGTGCGGGCCCGCACATCCTGAGAGAACTACTCAGGATGCAACTTCCTGTTCGGATTGTGGTGTTTCAAGTGTTCGGGCGATGGTGTCGAGTGAAATACCCAACACTTCCGCGACCGCGCTGATGGTGAAGAAGGCGGGTGTCGCGATGCGGCCGGTTTCGATCTTGCGCAGAGTTTCGACCGAGATGCCGGCGTCGAGCGCTACCTGAACCATGCTTCGGTCCCCCCGCGCCGATCGCAGGAGTTCACCCAGTCGTAGTCCTCGTTCGAGTTCTTCCGCCGTCAGCGGCACGCGCACCATGTGCTTATAGTAATACCGGTATAGTTATTCGACAAGGAAGGTGTTCGAGATGGTCGAAATCAAGACCGCAGGGGAAATCGACGCGATGGCGGCGGCGGGGAGAATCACCGCGCAGGCGCTGGCTGCGGCGCGTGAGGCGGCGAGCGTCGGAGTGACGTTGCTCGAATTGGACGCCGTTGCCGCGGAGGTCATTTCGGCTGCCGGCGCCTCGGCGCTGTTCTTGAATTATCGGCCGGCGACGGCGCCGATACCCTTTCCCGGTGTGGCCTGTATCAGCGTGAACGATGCTGTGGTGCACGGTATCCCGAATGGGTACCGACTCCGTGACGGTGACCTGATCAGTATCGACTGCGGTGCGAGACTCGACGGCTGGTGCGGCGACTCCGCCATCAGCTTCACCGTCGGACAGGGAAGTAGTGAGGATCAGGCACTGATCGACGCGACCGATGAGGCACTAGCCCGTGGCATTGCCGCCGCCCAGCCCGGAAACCGATTGGGCGACATCGGTGCCGCGATCGGACAGTACGCGCGCGGCCTCGGATACGGAATGCTCGCCGATCACGGTGGGCACGGCATCGGCCGCGAGATGCACGAAGGCCCGGACGTGCCCAACGAAGGCCGAGCAGGCAAAGGCTTCCGGCTACGGCCCGGCCTGGTCATCGCCATCGAACCGATGCTCATCGCCGACGGAACCGACGACTACCGGCACGACGCCGACGGGTGGACCCTTCGCACCGTTTCGGGCGCCCGGGCTGCGCACAGTGAGCACACGGTCGCGATCACCGAAGACGGTCCGGTGATCATGACCCGCTGATCAACCCGCTCAGCTCTGGTTGGAGGTCTTGCCGCTCACGAGGTCTCGTACGTCCCACACCCACACGTCGTCGACGCGCTTGGCGTCGAAGCCGACCAGTTCGTCGACCGTGTGGCGCAGGGCGTCGTCGCCGGAGAATCGGGGAAGCACCAGTACGTCGGCGTGCCAGTACCGCAGGTCGGTCAGTGCGTTCGCTCTGGTGCCCACGTCGATCAACGGGACCTTGCCGGTTTGTTTGGCATTGACCAGCAGGGTCGAGGTGGGCCGGGACTCGGCGCCGTAGATTCCGGCGCGGGTCTTCGAATCCGGGCCGACGAAGTACCCGCCGGCGATGGGGAAGCCGAAGTCGGCGTCGACCTGCCAGCTCAGTGCGCGGGCGTCTTCGGCGCTCGCGACGGGAACCGTCACCAGGGTGCCGTCGCTGACGTAGTTCTCCCACGAGCCGCTGGTGATGAATTCGGGCGTCGCAGATCGCTGATCGGCGTCGATGGGGGTCGGGATCAGGGGAATCATCGCGACGGCGAGAGCCACCAGCCAGACACCGGCTGCCGTGCGGCGCGGTCCACGAAGTTCGACAAAAGCGCGGTAGGTGCCGAGGGTGAGCAGCAGCCCGATCGCCGGAATCGCGCCCATCGCGAATCGGGATTCGAGCACCGATTCGAACAACGGCAGGTCGGCGAGGAGTTTCCACGGCAGAGTGATGCCGGTCTTGTCACCGTCGATGGTCAGTTCGGAACCGAGTGAGAGCACACCCATGACCACGATCACGGCGGCAGCCGCGCGGGTCAGGCGGATGCGCCACAGCCACACCGTTGCACCGAGAAGCAGGAGCACCAGCGGCCATCCGAAGTACGCGTTCTCCTCGGTCGGGTTCATTCGGAACTCCGCGCCCTCGGGGTCGCCCGCAACCGATTCGGTCGGGAACGTGGTGAGTGCAGCGGTGTCGTTGCCTGCCTGACCGTGTGAGACGCCGTCGTAGCTCGCTGGGCCGAAGAACTGCGACCACAGCGGCACCGCAGTGATCAGGAGTGTGACCGCGCCGCCGATCACGAGGCCGGGCATCGCGCGCTTGATCGCCTGGCGCGACTTGGCCAGGCCGGGCAGTGCATAGGCGGCGCCGAACACCATGGCTGACATCGTGAAGATGAGGAGCGGTTCTTCGCCGAGGAAGATCTGCCAGGCGACGAGTAGGCCGAGGACGACACCGTCGCGAACCGGACGCTTGCCGTTCGAAATGCGCACTACCTGCAAGAATATGAACGGAAGTACGAAGAACGCGACGAAGTTCGGGTGGCCGTTGGCATGCGAGATCATGGCGGGCGCGAATCCGCAGAACCCCGCTCCGACGGCGGCGGCGACCTTGGAGCGGACGGAGACTCCGGTCAGTACGTGCCGCGAGAATGCCCAGTACCAAGCGATGGCGGTGCCGCCGAGGCCGGCGGTCAGCCCGATCGCATACGTGGCGGTCGGTCCGAAGATCAGCGTGATCGGGGCCAACGGGATGCTGATGCCGAACATCGCGGTATTGGCCATCAGGTTCACGCCGAGTGGGTAATTCTGCAGGTCACTGAACAGTGGGCTGCGGAACTGGGCGAGGGCGTGAGCGGTATCGGCGAAGAACCATTCCCACATGGCCTGGTCGCGGCCCGCGTTGAACAGATAGCCGGACTGCAGGTCGCTCCACAGGTTCGACATCACGTAGATCGCCGCAACGGTGAACGTCGCCATGATCGCGAGGTCGACAAGACGCCCGCGCTGGACGACCGAGCGCCGCACTGCTGAACGGACTCGCCCTGGACGTGCTTCTTCGAGCAGTTGGACGTCGGGCAAGGTCTCGGTCATGCAGTCGGTGCCTTTCGGTTCTGGCGCCCATCCCTGAAGTGGCAGTTCTCAGAAGTTCGGGGTGGCCTATTTAGGTCTCGATTCGATAACTTCCACTGTCAGAGTAACGAACAAAACGGTTCGCGTCCGCGAGCGGGCGCACTCAGCGGGACAAACCGGTCCGCCCGACTTGTCCGGAAAGTAATGTTTTCGTGCACCGTTTGACGGGTTCGTGACCGGGGTATCGCAACAAGGATCTTGCTCGCGTTTGTTCAGGCAGCCCCGACGAATCCCATCCTCGACGAAGAGTTGGAACCTACGTCCGGGGCCTATACCGGATGGGATGGTGCTTGTGCATGTCGAAGACAGCAGTTCGTAGTAGCGCAGTAGGAGCAGTGGCCTTGTTGGCCGTTGTCCTGGGGGGTGGGACGGCGTCGGCAGGCGTTGACAACACCAGTTCGATCACCGACGTCAAAGGGAATCGGATAGAAGTCTTCCAGGCTGATACCGCTATCCACGTCTTTCCGCCTCTCGACAGCTCACCGCTGAGTGTCGAGTTCTTCCACGACGGGGTTGCCGGCGTGAAGATCGACGGGCCGGACGCGGCAAGCTTCACCGGAACGAAGCTGACGATCGGTTATCAGATCGGTTACCCGATCGCGCTGACCGGCGCGACGGTCGTTCTCAACAGTCCTGGTCTCGACTGGGCAGTCGAGAGTGGAACGAACCTCGGGATCGGTCTGGTTCCGGATTTCGAACTGGGCCTGGATATTTCCAATGGGTTCGTCATCGGTGGTGACATCATTCCGTCGCAGGAACTGGACGTCGACCTGGCGCCGGGCGGTATCACCGACGTCGCGCTGCTCGAAGATCAGGAGTTCGACGGTCCCGAAGCCGCTGTCCGTCTGTCCGGAGTTCACGGTTACGTACAGGGAGCAATCGGTCCGGTGACCATCAGGCCGTACGCGAAGGCTGTCACGTCGAATGGCGATACCGTCGTCACTTACGGTGTACCGCAGAGGCTTTAGCGAAAGCGGATGCTCCCGCCGTCACGCTGCAACAGCGTGATGGTGGGAGTTTTCCGCGTTCCGTGTGGTCGAATCGGCGCCACGAATCGGCGAAGCGTCCGCCCAGTGGGCACTACGGGAAACACTGACGAGTTTCGCGACCAACCGTGCCGCGATCCACACGAGGTACACGGCGGTGATCAGAAGCAGAAGTGCCCAGTCGTGCGCGAAGAATCCGACTATCCCGCCGATCGTGAACGCGAGGGCGACGAAGACGACCCGTCCGCCCACGTCGGTCTCGACCAGATATTCGGGTTCGATCGGATCGTCGGGTTCACTCGATTCATCGACGTCCTCGGATGACTCGGCCCTGGACTTCTGGTGGTGTTCGGTGGGGATCTCGAGTAGCTCGCCCCATTCGAGCACCGCAACGGTGTGCGCGGTGTCGGTCGGGATCGCGCGGTAGTCGCGGGACTCGGACACGTCGATGAGAGCCCTTGCCAGAGTGAGTACTTCGATGCGATTGCGAATCGCGACGCTCAACACTTCATGGAAAGCCTGTTCGCGCCCGAACGGTTTGCCGCGCGCAATGACCAGAACATGCTCTGCGGAATCTAGAACTGCACGATGCGGTACAAGCTCGCGGCTTTGCGCAACGAGTTCGCTCACTGTCATCACCTACCCCGCCGGTGGTTGATGCGGCCGTTTGCTCGACTGCGCTTGGAGGGGCTGAGTACCCCGGCAGTTTCGGAAACAAACTCGCCGGACCGCGTGTCAGATTTGCGCAGCCGGGGCCGAGAGTGCTCCGAGGCAACTTTCGATCAGGTCGGCAACGATCACGTGAGCACGTTCGCGGCTGTCGACGCGGCCTTCCCACGTGGCAAAAGTGACGACGGTGAGCACGGTCAGAGTTCCCGCCCGAAGTTCGGCGATCTCTGCCGGTAACGAGGACGCAGCGACTATCCGCCGCTGAACTTCGCGGAAACTCTCGGCCTGCATGTGGTCACGGATAGTCGACGACATCGCCGGGTCGAAGATCGACTGCACCAGGAACCGTGCGTACAACGTGCCCTCGCGGTAGATGGTCTGTTCCGCCAACGGCAGGACGAGAGCCTCGATGAGGGCACGCATCATCGGTGGATTCGCGTCGAGATCGATCGCGTCGAGCAACTCACGACGACGCTCACCGGCAGGTCGCATTCTGGACTCGACGACGGCCGCCAGCAAACCTTCACGTGACCCGAAGTGATACTGCGCAGCCGATTTGTTGGCCTGCCCGGCTTCGGTCTGAACATCACGAAGAGTCAGAGCGGCCAGACCTCGCTCGGCAACCAGACGCTCGGCTGCATCGATCATCGCCGCTCGGGCATCGGTTCGGGGCACGGTATGAAGTTAGGGGTGCGTCGGGGTCGCGTCAACGACCCCGACGGTAAGCCTTTTGTGACGTATCTCCTGGTTAGATTGCGTCAGAGCGGGTAACGACCACAAACGGCCCCTGCTCGGTCACGGTGAAACGAGGATCGTCGAACAGTTCCTTGGGGAACGTGACCGTGTAGCGGCGGACGTTCGGGTCGTTGGGGTAGACGTCCTCTGCCAACCGCAGCGTGTACCCGTCGGCGCCCTGGCGGAAGACGAAGGCGTCGGGGCTGCGCCACGGCGCCGAGTCCAGCGCAGCTACCAGTTCGTCAGGCGTCTTCAGCTCCGACCACTGCTCGATCAGCGCAGCGCGCGCACGGAAATCGGCGAGCGGGTTCGCGTAGTGCGACGTCAGTCCTTGAAAGCCGAAGTACGGGTAGAAGCTCAGGAAGCCGATGTCGGCAGTGAGGACCACCGTGTCATGGGGTTCGCGTCCCAACTGCTCGCGAATGATCCGGTCGATGTCGGCGTAATTGGCTTCGGCACCCGGGGGCCGCTTGTCGCCGCGCTCGCCGTTACCGTCGGTATCGCTGTATGCCACAGCGATATCCGGCGCCAGCACCTGCGGGATGTTCTGCGCGAAAGCGATGGCTCCGATGACACCGAGTGCAACCAGTACCGCTTTGACGCGAGGATTTTCGCTGGTGCCCAGCACGATCCAACCGGCGAACTCGAAGAAACCGAACACACCGGCGGCGGCAAGGAGTCCGATCAGTACCGGCTCCAGTCGGAAACCGAGGAGCGTACTGCCGGCAACGGTGAACGTCATGGACAACAGTGCCCACAGGTACACGGCGATGACGCCGATACCGAGTGCTCGGGCGCGGCGGGAGAACAGGAACCGCGAAATCAGCCAGATCGTGCCGAGTAGGCACAGTCCACCGACAAGGGTGAAGCTCAGCATCGGGAAGGGCAGCACCGCACCGGAATCGGGGAGGTAGTGCATTGCGGTGCCGGACTCTGCGGTGGCACCGGAGAGTGCCTTCAGCAGGTACGGCGTCCAGACGGTCAGAGCCACCAGGCCGGAGATCACCGCGATCACGGCGAGCCTGACGAGGGGTCCCAGTGCGGCTTTCCACGTGTTCTGGGCGCGTGCGGCAAGTACTGCGGCAACCAAGGCCATCAGAGTCACTGCGAACGCGGCGAATCCGAGATAGAGCGTGTAGACCGTTGCGGCGAGACCGAGGAACAGGCCCGTCCCGAGTATTGCGCCGGCTCCGGCAAATCGAGATGCCCCCGGCCGGTCCAATGCGCCCCACGCGAGGATCAGCACCGGCGGGATCAGGAGGTTGATGACGGCGCCGTACGCCTCGGGGGAGTTGTACGCCAACACGACGGCAGTGACGGCCAATGCCGCGACGACGGCCCAATCGCGTCGAATCAGCTTGGTCCACAACACGAGTGCAACGACGGCGACGACAGCCAACGAGCCGATCGCATAAGGCTTGAAGGCTTCCCAGCCGTCCATTCCCAGCAGGTTCGCGACGCGTCCACCGATCCAGAACCAGCCGGCCGGGTAGAACGGCGGCAGATCCACGTACGTCATGTCCTGCAGCGCAGCAGAATCCGTCAGCCGGGTCAGGTACTCGGTCCGGAACTGCTGATCGACCGAGACGCCGTGCAGATACAGACTCGTCGCGGCCAGGGGAAGTCCGAGCGTCGTGGTGACGAAGCCGGAGAGCCCGGCCCACGAGAGGAGTTTTGCGACCCGCTCGGCCTTGCGGGCGCGGAACATCAGAACCGCAACACCGACCACTGCGATGCAGAGCACCTGCAGCACCGTCGTGACTGCCTGCGTGACATTGGAAGAGGTGAACGCCGGCCACTGCACTCGGCCGAAAGCAAAGAGCCCGACAGCGGCTACAACAGCGGCGACCAGCGCTCCGAGGGCCATTTCCACCACCGTCGCCGCGGCATTACGCCACGGCGACGGGGTCGAAAGGTCTGTACTCGGAGCAGTTGTTGTTTCTGGCACGGGAGGAGCTTAAACCGGCAACTTCCGGAAGATCGGGCGCGGCACGTGGCGAAGACCCATCATGACGAAGCGCCACGGGCCGGGAGTCCAGACGATTTCCTTGCCCTTGTCCGAGGCGGCAACAGCGAGCTTCGCGACGATGTCCTTGTTGACCGTCAGCGGAGCTTCCTTGACGTGGGCACTGAACTGCGTGCGCACCATGCCGGGGCGAACGACGGTGACCTGCGGTCCGAATTCCGCGAGAGCCTCGCCGAGTCCGAGGTAGAAACCGTCGAGGCCCGCCTTGGTGGATCCGTAGACGAAGTTGGCACGCTTGACGCGCTCGCCGGCAACCGACGACATCGCGATGATCTTGCCGAAGCCCTGAGCCTTCATCTTCTCGCCGAGAAGAACACCGACCGAGACGGAAGCGGTGTAGTTGACGTTTGCCACCAGAACGGCCTTGCGCTGGTTCTGCCACAGCTCTTCGGAGTCACCGTCCAGTGCGAAGGCGACGATGGCGACGTCGACGTCACCGTTCGAGAACGCCTGGTCGATCACCTTCGGGTGCGATTCGAAATCAACGGCGTCGAAATCGATGAGCTCCACCGAGGTGGCACCCTTCGCTTCGAGCTGCTTGACCGCAGCTTCGCGTCCCGGATCGCCAGGGAGTGCCGCCAGAACGACGCGGAGCGGCGCCTTCTTCAGGTATTCCTCACAGATGGCGAGGCCGATCTCGGAGGTTCCACCGAGAAGCAAAACGGTTTGCGGGTTACCTACAGCGTTGATCACAGTTCCAGCCTTCTGGACATATCGGAGGCGAAAACGCCTGTGGGGTCGTACTTGCGGCGCGTCGCGATCCACTCGTCGATGCGCGGGTACATGGCGTGGAAGGTTTCCGCGGACGTCCGCGAGTCCTTGGCCGTGTACAGGCGTCCGCCGAATTCGAGGACACGCTTGTCGAGTTCGGTGACGAACTCGTTCAGGCCCGGCTTGATGCGGAAGTCGACGCAGATGTTCCAGCCCGGGATCGGGAAGCTCAGCGGCGCCTGATTGCCTTCGCCGAAGAGCTTGAACACGTTGAGGAACGAGTAGTGCCCGCTGCGCTGGATGTCGACGATGATCTTCTTGAACTCGTCGACGGCCTCCGGCGGAACCACGAACTGGTACTGCAGGAATCCGTTGGATCCGTACGCGCGGTTCCACTCACCGAACATGTCGAGCGGGTGGTAGAACTGCGTCAGATTCTGGACCTTGCCGCGATACTTGCCGGACTTGCGGAACCAGACCTCACCGATCGCGGTGAAGTTGAACTTGTTGGCCAGCCCGTTCGGGAAGACGTCGGGGAACGTCAGCAACTGCGGTGCGTCGAAGGCGAGCGGGTTCTTCTGCAGCTTGGCCGGAAGCTGGTCGAGCTTCGCCAGAGATCCGCGCGAGACTGCCGCACGACCGAGCTTCGGGGGCGCGGAAATCGCGTCGAACCAGGCGCTCGAATACTCGTAGTTGGCCTCGCTGCCGTCGCTGTGCAGCGCGATGGTCTCGTCGAGGCTGTTGGTGACGTCGCCGTCGGCGATGAAGTACGCCGTCTCGGTCGGTGTCATCTTGATGGTTGCCCGCAAGATGATGCCCGTCAGGCCCATGCCGCCGATCGTGGCCCAGAACAGTGCGGCCTTCGGGTCGTTGCGCCCGCCCTTGGGGGTGAGCGTGCGAACCTTGCCGTCGGCCGTCAGCAGATCCAACGACACGACGTGGTTGCCGAAGCTGCCCGCGCTGTGGTGGTTCTTGCCGTGGATATCCGAGCCGATGGCGCCGCCGATCGTGACCTGACGAGTACCCGGCAGGACCGGAACCCACAGGCCGAACGGCAGAGCAGCCTTCATCAGCTGATCCAGATTCACGCCGGCGTCGACGTCCACCAGAGCGGTGTCGCGATCGATGCGGTGAATGCGGCTGAGGGCATTCATGTCGATGACCAGGCCGCCGGCGTTCTGCGCTGGGTCACCGTACGAGCGGCCGAGGCCGCGCGCGATGACGCCGCGTCGCAGATGCGAGGGCTTGGAATCGTTCTGTTCCGCAACCTGGGCGACCGCGTTGGCGATCACTTCCACGTCGGGGGTGGACAGCACCTGTGCAGTGGTGGCGGCGGTGCGTCCCCAACCGGTGAGGGTGCGGGCTTGGGTGTGGAGAGCCGGCTGCGGCGTCTCTTCTGCTGTCGTGGACATCAAGGTAGAGGTTACCTGGGAGTAGTGCCGACGGCTCCGACTCGAGTGGTTACTCTCGTCGTCGTGCCCGAAACACCTGCAAGTCACCAGCACGAACCCCACGTCCCGCTGCCCGTCGAGATTCCTGTCACGACGGACATCGCCGACGACGCGTTGGACCTGAAAACGCAGATCGTCCGGTTCGTCGCGACGGGTGGGCTGTCGGCGGTCGTGGACTACGGGCTGTATGTGCTGCTCCTCGCGTTGGGGTTGCCGCGCGTCGCCGCAAAATCGCTGAGCTTCGTTGCGGGCACCACGACGGCGTACCTCATCAATCGTCGGTGGACGTTCAAGGCCGAGCCTTCTCGCGCCCGCTTCATCGCTGTAGTCGCGCTGTACGCGGTCACTTTTGCGGTTCAGGTCGGACTCAACGAACTGATGGTCCATGTCTTCGACGAGCATTGGTGGCGGACACCGCTGGCCTTCGTCATCGCGCAGGGCACCGCGACGGTCATCAACTTCATCGTTCAGCGGGCAGTGATCTTCAAGATCAAGTAACGGTTCGGGGTGGATTAGCGCATTCGTCCGGTTTCTCGAGAGAGAATCGAGCGCATGATCATCGTTCTCGATTCTTCGGCCCTGACCAGGGGCGCACGGTTCGACACTGCCATCGCCGACGCTCGCGCACTCGGACACCGCGTCGTCGTGCCGCGATTGGTCGTCCTCGAGGTTGCGAGTCGCTACCGCGAGGAATCGGCGGAGATGATCGCGGCCCTGAGCGTCCAGGCGCGCATGTACGACCGACTGGGATTGCGGCGCGACCTCACGAGGTTCGTCGACGCTGCTCACGACAAGGCCGACGGCTACGTCGACGACGTGATCGAAGACCTCGTGGCGATCGGCGTCGAAGTGGTCGATCCAGTCGACGTGTCGCATGTCGAGGTGGCCGAGAGGGCGATCTCGCTGCGTCGGCCCTATACCGACAAGAAGAAGCGAGACGGATATCCGGCGACGCTGAACTGGCTGACCGTGCTCGATCTCGCCGACCGCAACCCGGGCGTCGACGTCATCTGGGTGAGCTCCGACGCACGGGCATACGGCGACGGCGAAGACGGGGTCTGGCACGGCGATCTCGCGCGTGAGCTGGCGTCGCGCGGTCTGGAGTATCGGGTCCGCTGGGCGTCGGACATCCCGGTGATCGACGGACCGGTGCAGGTGGAGCAGGTGGCGGAGGTCGAGGAAGCCGCTGAGGTCGCGCCCGAGGCCCCGGTTGCTCAGGGCTTCGTGGAGCCGGAAGCGGTGGTTCCAGCCGAGGTTCCCGAACCCGCGGCACCTGCAGCAGCCCCCGCCCCCAAGCCTGTTCAGCGCGCAGCGCGGACGAGAGTTGCGCCGCAGCGCATCGAACCCGCCCCGAAAGCTCAGTCCGGTGGACTGCGCGGTCTGGGCAAGGTCATCGGCGGGCGGAAACGAAAGGTCACGATCGTCGACGATCTCGACGAAGTCGACCTCTTCGGTGCCTGATCGCTTCTAATCTGGACAGATGTCTCTGTTGCCGACAGTCAGTCGAAGGACCGGAACTCGATACGGCAGGCCGAGTATCGAATCGCAGGTCCTCTACAACGCGTGTCGATGGATGCTTCGGCCCGTGGTCGGGATCGCGCCGCTGACGCCTGGCGCCATGCGCCGCGCCGCAGTGCTGGACTCGGCCGCGGGTGTACGCATTCCGTCCGGGATCGATCGGGAAGCGATTCGCTTTCCAGGTTTCGACGGTGAACTCGTGCGGACGGCAGGCTCGACGGCTGATCTGCGCGACGGTGTTGTTCTCTACCTGCACGGCGGCGGGTTCATGTGCTGCGGGCTCAACACGCATCGGCCGGTCGTTGCAAGCATCGCCAAGCGAACCGGCCTTCCGGTCCTGCACATCGCATATCGACAGTTGCCGAGCACGAGCATCAGCGGGTCCGTCGACGACTGTCTCGATGCATACCGGTGGCTCCTCGAACAGGGAGCCTTGCCGGAAAAGGTTGTCTTCGTTGGCGATTCGGCCGGAGGCTTCCTGGTCTTCGCGACGGCACTTGCAGCTGTTTCCGCGGGGCTCGAGGTTCCGGCCGGTCTGGTCGGGCTCTCACCGCTCCTCGATCTCGATTGCACCACCAAATCGGTCCATGCCAACGCTCGACGCGACGTGATCGCCCCGGTGTCGGCATTGATGGCGATCGGAAAGCTTGGCGGACAGACGAACTCACCCGTCGACGGCGATCTGGCCGCTCTGCCGCCGTCGTTGCTGATCGCCGCCGAATCCGAGGTGCTCAGAGTCGATTCGGAGGTGATGGCGCAACGGCTCGCCGCCGCGGGGGTGCCGTGCTCGCTGCAGATCTGGAACGGCCAGGTTCACGCGTTTCCCGCCGTCTGGCCTGGCTTGCCGGAGAGCCGGGCTGCGCTACGTGACGTTGCCAGGTTCATTCGCGCCAGGCTGGATGCGGTCCCGCCCCAGGTCGCGGGCGAAAGTTGTTCGGGAAGTTGAACTTCCGGTCCGGTTAGGGATTCTCGTGTCCTGACGTTGTGGTAGGTGCCATCGCGCGGGCATAGATCGATTCGAGCTCGGTTACTGCTGAACGTCGATCGACGTTGTCGGGATCGAGGCGATGTTGGAGGTTGATCCCGAGAGTGCCGGCCAGAAGGGTGACGGCAACCAACTCCGGATTGGTGACCGGGGTGTCGATCGAACGCAGGTAGTCCGCGTACAGCGTTCGCATTGCGACGTACTGCTCTGCGTAGGTCTCGCGGATGGTGGACCCGGGAATCACGGCTTCGATCAAGATGGTCGAGAAAATTCGTGCCTCGGGGTATGACATCAGTACGAAGTTGGCTTCGATCAATGCTTCGATTCCAGTCGCCGAGGATGATGCCAACTCTGCGCGTAGCTTTTCCATGCCCCACCGGAATGCGTCCTCGACGACGGCTCGTAGAAGCCCGTCCTTCGATCCGAAGTGCCAGGCCACGGACCCTCTGCTGATACCGGATCTTTCTGCCACGGCTTGTACGGACATCGCGGTCGACCCGCCTTCGGCAGCCAGTTCGGCCGCGGCTTTCACCAGTCGCCGTCTGGTTTCCTCGGAAATCTCCTGCTTGCGTGTCGACGCCATTCGGTGTTCCTGCCTTCTTTCGTTCTCGAGTGCAGCCAATTCCGGCACGCGGTGACGTCGACGCGCCCGTCGGGGCCGAGACCTGCGCACCGCACTCATGCTACGAGGCCGGCCATCGGCCGGCCGTATTCCTCTCGCGACACCCTCTTGCCTATGTTGATCGTCCAGTTCTATGCTGAGCGTCCAATAACTTAACGGAATGGGCGGACATGGAACTCATCGATCTGACTAGAACTCTCGATCCGGCCGATCGGGAATTGCTCCCCGAGGGTTTGAAGGCACTGGCTTCCGTCGTTGCCCCCTCGGTGACCTACTCGCACCCCGCAGGTGCCGGACGCGACGAGTTCGCGGCAGCACTGCAGTGCGGAGTTCATGATCTTCCGGACGGTGAGGGGTGGGGATCGGAGATGTTGAGTGAGTTCAACAGCCATCTGGGCACACACGTCGACGCGCCGTTGCACTACGGATCAACCTCGGAGGGTAAGCCTTCTCGCACGATCACAGACATCGCGTTGGATGAATTGTTCTGCGAGACAGTGGTGCTCGACCTGCGCGGCCGGTGCGAGGCGAATCAGCCGATCTCGGTGGACGCGCTGAAAGCTGCCCTGGCGGAAAACGGTGCGTCCGTTCCCCAGGGTGGTGCCGTGTTGCTCCGTACCGGACAAGAGAGCTTCACCTTGGCTGATCCAGGGTTCTTTCAGTATCCAGGGATGAGTCGCGAAGGCACGCTGTTTCTCGCCGAGCAAGGCGCGAAGGTGCTGGGCACCGACGCTGCCGGCTGGGACTTGAGCTTTGCAGTCATGGCGCAGAAATTTCGTGACACCGGGGACAACTCGGTTCTCTGGGACGGGCACCGGGCCGGACGCGAACGTGAAGTATTCATCGTTCAGCAACTGGCGAACCTCGCCGCGCTTCCGCCCTCGGGATTTCACGTGGCGTTTTTCCCGATCAAGCTTGCGCGAGCCAGCGCTGCCCCGGCTCGTGTGGTCGCGTTCGTCTGAGCAAAATTCCTGCCTCACCTAACGAACAATTCAGTGAAAGGTATTGACTCACAGTGAAACTTGCGACCGTCGAATACGAAAAGACTCAGCAGACGGCTCTGGTGACGGGCAGCGGCGAGCAACTGTTGTTACTCGAGCGAGCTCATCATGATGTGACGGGAAAACCGGCTCCAGAACTGGAAACCATGCAAACCATCATCGAAGGTGGTCCGGCGGCACGGGAGACCCTGGATCGGCTCGCAGACGAGCCGCCGGCAAGTGCAATCGTCGACGCAGGTGATGTGCGCTGGATGTCGCCGCTTCCTCAGCCGGTCCAGATCCGAGACTTCGGCTGCTTCATGGATCACTTCCGCAACGCTCGCGCCCGAATTCAAGGGGTCGCACTCGAGGACGTCGAACTGCCGAAGATCCAGTTGGAGCGCCCGCTGTATTACATAGCGAACCGATTGGCGGTGACCGGACACAAATCTGACGTCGTGTGGCCCGAGTACTCGAGCCTGCGCGATTACGAACTCGAATTCGCCTGTGTGCTGGGGCGCGGTGGAACCGACATCTCACGCGCGGATGCCCCTGCGCATATCTTCGGTTACACCATCTTCAACGATTTCAGCGCCCGCGATACTCAGCTCGAGGAGATCTCCACCGGACTCGGTCTCAGTAAGAGCAAGGACTTTTCGAACGCGAATGTCCTCGGGCCCTGGATCGTGACGGCCGACGAAGTCGGTGACCCCTACCAACTCGAGATGACCGCGAGAATCAACGGAGACGAGGTGAGCCGAGGAACCAGCGCCGACATGGACCATCGTTTCGAGGACGTGATTTCGTTCGCTTCGACTTCCACGCGGCTGTACCCGGGTGAAGTCTTCTGTTCCGGCACCGTGCCGAGTGGATGCGGCTTGGAGCACGGGCGGTTCCTGGAACCGGGAGACGTAGTCGAACTCGAGGTCACCGGCCTCGGTGTATTGAGGAATCGAGTGGTGGCGTGAGCGGCGAAGTCATGGTTCTCGGTGTCGGCGCGACTCTCTTCGGGCGGCACGCGGATACCGCGGCCTCGGAATTGGCGGGGCGTGCGGCGATCGATGCCGTCGAAGACGCGGGCCTGACCCGCGGTGACGTCGGTGCGGTCTTCTACGCGACAGTCAGCCAGAAGGCGATCGACCGGCAGCACATGATCCCAGGCCAGATTGCCTTGAGGCCATACGGTTTCGGGGGAGTCCCGGTCGTCAATGTCGAAAATGCCTGCGCCGGCGGCGCGACTGCACTCTGGCTGGCGATCGCCCACGTTCGCGCCGGTCTGTCCGAGGTCGCGTTGGCGGTCGGGGTGGACAAGCTGGTGTGCTCGGATCCGGCTCGAAGTCTGGAGGTGTTCGACGGTGCACTCGACGTTGCGCATCGCGACGAGACGCTCGCGGGCCTTGCTTCGCTGTCCGCTCCGCTGCCGGATGCACTCGGATCGCAGGGTGAGCGGTCGGTGTTCATGGAGATCTACGCTTCTCTTGCCCGGGCGCACATGGAGAGATTCGGAACCACCGAGTTCGAGCTCGCGTCCGTAGCAGCCAAAAATCATGCGCATTCCGTGCACAATCCGCGGTCGCACTTTCGCAAACTCTTCAGCGTCGAAGAGGTGCTTGCCGCAAGGCGAGTCGCGTGGCCTCTGACAGTTCCGATGTGCTCGCCCGTCAGTGACGGTGCAGCGGCGGTCATTGTGACCAGTGCGGACTTTGCTCGAAGGCACGATTCCTCTCGGCGGGCGGCGCAGGTACTCGGTTGCAGCTTGGTGTCAGGCACGGATCGGACCGCAGATGACGTGGAGAGTCACATCGGTCGCCGTGCAGCAATGAGCGCATACGAGGAATCCGGAGTCGGGCCAGGCGATGTGGATGTGGCAGAGGTCCACGACGCCACGGCCTTCGGTGAAGTGCAGCAGGTCGAGAATCTGGGGTTCTGCCCGATCGGTGAGGGCGGCGCGTGGTCGGCGTCCGGTGCGAGTTCGTTGGGAGGCGTGCGTCCGGTCAATCCGTCAGGTGGGCTCGAGTCCCGTGGTCATCCGGTCTCGGCAACGGGACTGGCGCAGGTCTTCGAACTTGTCACGCAGTTGCGTGGACAAGCAGGGCGGCGACAAGTTCCGGGTGCTCGAATCGCGGTCGCAGAGAACGGCGGAGGTCTCTACGGCATCGAGGAAGCCGTCGCCGCGGTCACGATCTTGGGAGGGCCACGATGAACGCGGACATCATGAACGATGAACCGATGGCGCCAGGCTTGCAGGTGCAAGCGGGATATGCGGATCTGATTCTGTCGGCGCTGCGACGCCGACCAGACCACATCGCGTTTCGATTCACGGATCGGAACGGTGATCGGGCCGAGCTGACATATTGGCAGACTGCGGAACAGATCGAGCGGATTGCAGGTGTCCTCAGTAGCTTCGCTCTGCCGGACGGAGCCGGGGTCGCCCTGCTTGCGGGGCCGTGTCCTGAAGCATTCACGGTCATGGCCGCGGCGTGTCTGGCGGGCGTGCGCTACACGGCACTCCATCCGCTCGCGACCGAAGAGAACGACAGGATGGTGCTGAAAGACAGTGGTACCGATCTCCTGTTGGTTGCCGACGGACAGTTCCAGGTACGCGCCGAAGCGGCACAGACTCGAGTGATGTCACTGTCAGCCCTCGAATCAGCGTGTGAATTGGGTACGGCGGGAATAGGTTCAGGCTTAGGCGGTCAGGGTCGAGCTTTGTATCTCTTCTACACCGGTGGAACCACCGGTGAGCCGAAAGGCGTCATGCTCAGGGACCGATCCTTGGTCGCCAATGCCTGGGCCTGCACCACGTGGGAGTGGCCGGCTGAAACCACCATGCTGCTCACTACGCCGATGTCTCATGCTGCCGGTCTGCTCGTCGCACCCGGTCTGCTGCGAGGTGCAAGCTTCGAGTTGCACAGGTCGTTCGACCCGGACAGAGTTGTCGACGCCATCGAAAATGGCGGAGTCACAGCTACATTCGTGGTTCCCACGATGCTCTATGCCTTACTCGACCATCCACGCCTGTCGGATGCGAATCTGTCTGGGCTGAACTGGATGCTTTACGGTGCTGCACCCATCGACCCCACCAGGCTCGAGCAGGCAGGGGCGGTGTTCGGGCCGATCCTGAGCCAGCATTACGGTCAGGCCGAAGCCCCGAATGCGTTGACGGTACTCGATACACGTGAGCACACGGACGATCCCGCAGTTTTGGGGAGTTGTGG
This sequence comes from Rhodococcus sp. C-2, assembly GCF_027854095.1. Classification (NCBI taxonomy): domain Bacteria; kingdom Bacillati; phylum Actinomycetota; class Actinomycetes; order Mycobacteriales; family Nocardiaceae; genus Rhodococcus; species Rhodococcus sp. C-2. The sequence continues at coordinate 168,403 of NZ_JAQGFI010000005.1, forward strand.
GCGCGCGATGCCAGGTGTCGAAGTGGTGTTGCTTGACGAGCAGGGAAACGAGACGGCGACGGGCGTACCCGGCGAGCTTTGTGTGCGAGGTCCGCTCGTGATGGACGGCTATTGGAACAAACCTGAACAAACCGCTGCAGCGCTCGCGAATGGGTGGTTGCACACCGGCGACGTTGCTCGAATCGACGAAAGTGGGCTCATCTCGATCGTCGACCGCATCAAAGACACGATCATCAGTGGTGGATTCAACGTCTACCCGCGCGAAGTCGAGGACTCACTCGGACATCATCCCGCGGTGGCAGCATGTGCGGTATTCGGTGTCCCCGATTCTCAATGGGGAGAAGCTGTTACCGCCGCAGTCGTACTGAAGACGGGATGGTCGGTCACACCCGATCAACTCATCGCGCACGTGAGATCGCACAAGGGTCCGATCTGGGCGCCCAAGGAGATTTCGATTCTGGAAGCGCTGCCGCTCACTGCTTTGGGGAAGATCGACAAGAAGGCACTCCGTGGCGCGTCACCGACCTAGTGACGCGACAACTGCCCGTGCGAGGGCGTCGGCAGATCCAGGGGCGAATGGCAGAAAGAGTTCGGGCTCGATCAGTTCCACTTCCATGAAGAGTGGCTGATCCACCGGACCCACGACGTCCACACGCGCATAAAGCAATTCGCCGGGGCCGCATGGGGTCGCGGCCAGTGCTGCGTCGGCCACCGCGAGTTCGGCGGCGGACGGTTCGTGGAGGTGGTTGGTTCCGCCGTGAAATTCCTGCACGCGGAAGTCGTGGGCGGCCGGGATCTTCCGGACAGCGTGTGAGTAGCGTCCGCCGATGTGGATGATCGAGCGCTCACCGTCGACGACGTCCGAGACGAATGGCTGGACCAACGCGTCGTTACCGCCGTCGAGGATCGAGCTGAGGTGAGCGTGGGCCTGCTCGGACCCGGCGGCAAACTTTCCCACTCCGACAGCGCCGGCGGACACTGCCGGCTTGACGATGACGTCGGCACCCTCGAACGAAGGGAGGGTGAGTGTTTCGCTCTTTCCGGCAGCGATCACAGCGGTGGGGACGATGGGGACGCCGGCCGCGGCAAGTTCGGTGAGGTATCCCTTGTGTGCGTTCCACTTCACGATCGAGAGTGGATTGGCGATCGGAGCGGTCAGCTGATCGAGAACGGCGAGAAATTCGTCGAGGCGCTGGGTGTAGTCCCAGGTCGACCGGATCAGAACCAGGTCGGCGTCGATATCGAGGAGGGACGGGCTCGACCACGGCGCCATCGTCGACGCGATGCCGTAGGAGGTGAGAGCTTCCATGACGAGTTTGCTTTCGACATCCGCCTCGCGGGCGGCGCCGTCACAGGTGAGCAGGAGAACCGTGGTCATGCCACGATGCTTTCACGGCTGGCGCCTTCTAAGACTAGCGAGGTGGCCCCTCGTCGAGGACCAGCGAACCGGTCCCGGGTTGCCCGGTTGCGTCCACCCACGTCACCGCGACGGTGTCGCCGGGGCGGCGCGAGCTCATCGCCGCGTTGAGATCAGCGGACGACGCGATCCGGCTGCCACCGAACTCGGTGATGACCGCACCTTTGGTCAGCCCCACCCGCTCGGCCGGCGAATCGAAGCTCACGGCAACAACTTCGGCGCCGGCCGGCATGTCCGCGTGATCCTTCACCGCGACACCGAGTACGGGTGTCGGTCCCACACGCACGGTCTCGGAGGAGCGGCCACCGAGTACCTGCTCGACGATCGGTAGTGCGGTGTCGATCGGTATCGCGTAGGACTGAGGCGCCGGTGAGGTTTCGGTGCGGTCGGTGACGGCGTTGCCCGCGCTGCTGACGCCGATCAGCTCGCCAACGGCGTTGACCAGGGGGCCACCGGAATCGCCAGGCCGGATGTCCGCGTCGACCTCGATGAGGCCCTTCAACTGGTTTCGCGATCCGTCGGACACGTTGCGGGTGTTGACGGTGACACCGAGGTTGGTGATGACGCCGGGAGCAGGGACGGGTACTCCGCCGCCTTCCGCATTTCCGATTGCGGTGACGGAGTCCCCGCGAGCGGCTTCTGCTGATTTGCCGACCACAGCCACCGGCAGATCGTCAGCGCCCGCGAGTCGAAGGACGGCAAGATCGCTGACGCTGTCGTACCCGAGGATCTCGGCGTCGTAGATCAGCCCGTTGGACATGCTGACGGCAGTGACGTCCGAAGCTCCGCTGATGACGTGGTGATTCGTGAGCACCACTCCGTCAGGGGAGAGCACGATCCCGGTCCCAGCAGTGGTGGTGAATCCGGCCGGCGCCGTGATGGTGACGATGGTGGGGACCACCCGGGCCGAGAGCTCCTCCGGCGTGAGTGGAACAACCGGCGCGGGTGGGGTGGTCGTGATGACGGTGACCGGTGCGGACTCGATCGTTCCCGGAGTCAGGGGCGGTGCGACCAGCGCGAGACCACCGAGGCCGGCTGCGAGAACGACGGCCGTCCACAGGCCGCGTCTGCTCGCACGTTTGGTCATCCAGCCGTCCGTCCCGCCGGTGTCATGCCATCGAGTCGTGAAAGGTGAAGATTACCGATTCGGCGAATCTTCGGCCACAAAACCGGGCAACATGCCGTCCGCGCGGAGCGTTGCCAGGGACGGCGCGGCAGCGTCCTTTGCGGAGAGCTCGTAGGTCAGAGGGTTGCCCTTACGGTCTGTTCTCGGCCATTCGATCGCGAGTTCCGGATCGAAGGGATCGAGATCGCGGTCCAGGTGGGGGGAGTATTCGACGCTGCACAGGTACATCACTGTCGATCCGTCTTCGAGTGAAAGGATCGCGTGGCCGAGGCCTTCCGCCAGGAACACCGCTCGTCGATCGACGTCGTCGATCACCACCGCATCCCACTCGCCGAAGGTCGGTGATCCGACGCGCAGGTCTACGACAACGTCGAGGAAGGCACCTTTCACGCAGGTGATGTACTTCGCCTGTCCGGGCGGATTGTCGGTGAAGTGGATCCCGCGGAGGCTACCGGCTTCGGAAACCGAGCAGTTGGCCTGCGCGAGGTCGAGAGTGCGGCCGGTCGCGGCGGTGAAGGCGGAGCTTTTGAACCATTCGAGAAAGACACCGCGGTTATCGCCGAACTGCTTCGGTGTAATTTCCCAAGCTCCGGCGATCTTCAGTGGACGGATTTCCACATCACCATTCCTTGCCGTGCTCGAGCAGCTCGAGTAGGTAGTTGCCGTACCCGGATTTGCCCAATGCTTCTGCCTGAGTGCGTAATTGGTCGGAGCTGATGAATCCTTGACGCCACGCAACCTCTTCAGGGGAACCGATCTTGAGGCCTTGGCGGTGTTCGATGGTCCGCACGTAGTTCGCTGCCTCGAGCAGGGAATCGGGTGTGCCGGTGTCGAGCCACGCGGTTCCGCGGGGGAGGACATCGACAGAAAGTTTGCCAGCTTCGAGATAGTGCTGATTGATGTCGCTGATTTCGTATTCGCCACGCGCAGAGGGCTTCAGAGTGCGTGCGATGTCCACGACGTCGCTGTCGTAGAAATAGAGGCCGGGGACTGCGTAATTGGATTTCGGTGACGTCGGCTTTTCCTCGATGGACACGGCGCGACCCGAGTCGTCGAATTCGACGACGCCGTAGGCGGTCGGATTCGAGACCCAGTAAGCGAATACGGCTCCGCCGTCGATGTCGGAGAAACGCCTGAGTTGGGTTCCGAGGCCGGGGCCGTAGAAGATGTTGTCGCCGAGGACGAGCGCCACGGAGTCGGATCCGATGTGCTCTGCGCCGAGGGTGAATGCCGTTGCGAGGCCGTTCGGTTCGTGTTGCACTGCATAGGTGAGGTTGACGCCGAATTGTGAGCCGTCGCCGAGAACCCGGCGGAATTGTTCGGCGTCGTGTGGGGTCGTGATGATCAAGATGTCGCGAATGTCGGCGAGCATGAGAGTGGAGAGCGGGTAGTAGATCATCGGCTTGTCGTAGACAGGCAAGAGTTGCTTGCTCACTCCGAGGGTGATCGGGTGCAACCGCGACCCGGTGCCACCGGCCAGAATGATTCCGCGCATGCGTGCAGTGTCCTGCACTCCTGCCTGCCGACGCAAACGGACATGACACGCCCGGCCGCTAAAGTGGGGTTCGTCCGATGAGCCTGAGGAGATGACGTGCGACTACTGGTCACCGGGGGTGCCGGCTTCATCGGTGCCAATTTCGTTCATCAGACGGTGGCGACGCGTCCCGACGTGGAAGTCACGGTTCTCGACGCTCTGACCTACGCCGGAAATCGCCAGTCCCTGGCGTCCGTCGAGGACCGGATCACGTTTGTCCACGGCGACGTGGCCGACGAGTCGCTGGTCGACGATCTTGTCTCGCGCTCCGACGCAGTCGTGCACTTCGCGGCCGAAAGCCACAACGACAATTCCCTCGCCGACCCCGAACCGTTTCTGCGCACCAACGTCATGGGAACCTTCTCGCTCCTGCAGGCAGTGCGTTCGCACGGGGTCCGTTATCACCACATTTCGACCGACGAGGTGTACGGCGACCTCGAACTGGATGATCCGGCGAAGTTCACGGAGACGACACCGTACAACCCGTCGAGCCCGTACTCCGCGTCCAAGGCGTCGAGTGATCTGTTCGTGCGCGCCTGGGTGCGCTCGTTCGAGATCGCGGCGACCATCTCGAACTGCTCCAACAATTACGGCCCGTACCAGCATGTGGAGAAGTTCATCCCACGCCAGATCACCAATCTGCTCGACGGAGTGCGTCCACGGTTGTACGGGGAAGGCCGCAACGTCCGCGACTGGATTCACGTCGAGGACCACAACCGCGCCGTCTGGGACATCCTGGACCGCGGGAAGTCCGGCGAGACGTATCTGATCGGCGCCGACGGTGAAACCGACAACCGGACGGTGATTGCGACCCTGCTCGAAATTTTCGGACGCAAGCCGGACGATTTCGACTTCGTCACCGACCGCCCTGGTCACGATCTGCGGTATGCGATCGATTCGACGCGACTGCAGCAGGAACTTGGGTGGAAGCCGCAGTACCGCGATTTTCGAAGCGGACTGGAAGCCACCGTCGAGTGGTATCGCGACAACGAGCAGTGGTGGCGTCCGCAGAAGGCCGGCGTCGAGACGCAGTATTCCGCGGCCGAGAAAGTGATCTGACCGAACGTCAGGCTTTGGTGGGGTCCGGCACCCGCGAGCGCTCGTGCACGAGTGCATTGCGCAGGCCTCGTGATCCCGACAGCGCAGCCACGACGCCGGCAAAGACCTCACAGAGGGTGAACAGCAGCCTCGACGCCAGTGCGAGGCCGAGCGCGACGCCGGCATCCATGAACGGTGAAAGCGCTGCGACGATGACGGCTTCGCGGACACCGATTCCGGACGGGACGACAAAGACGAGGACCCCCGCGCACATACCGAGGGCGAGTGCGCCGATGCACTGGACGAGCCCACGGATTTCGAAGCCGGCCGAACTGGACGCGAGCAGCCACAACTGGATGCCGTAGAGCACCCAGCTTGCTGCGCACCAGCCCAATGCGAGCGCAATCTTGTGCATCGTGAGCGGCTTGTGCAGCGGCGTGCGGCGGAGCAGTTTCAGCGCGAGGTTCACCAGGCGTGTGAGCACCGGCGGGTAGGCGCAGACCAATGCGATCGGTACGAGGATGATCACGCCGACCGCTGCCGCCGTGCTGACCTCGAACAGGGCAGGTAGACCGAAGAGGCCGACGACCAGCGCCGAAGTTGTGCTCAACCCCACCGTGACCAGCACTGCGACAAAGCCTGCGGCACGGGACACACCGGCGCGCCTGACGAGTTCCGTTTGCAGAACGAAGGCCCAGACACTGCCGGGAAGGTACTTGCCGAGTTGGCCGACCAGATAGGCGCGAGCGGCGTCGAAGGCCGGAATCGGTTGTTCGAGGGCGCCGAGTGCGTGTTGCCAGGCCCGCACTGCGGCACCCATACCGAGGAAGATGAACACCGACGAGGCGGCAAGCGTCCACCAGTTCAGTTCGGTGATCGTGTTCTTGACCTCGGACCATTGGGACTTCACCGCGAAGATGATCGCGACGACGATCGCGAGGGTGACGAGGACCTTGAATCCGTTGACGAGAAGGCCGCGTAGAGCGTTCGGCTCTGCGGCCGGTTCGACGTCTTCGACCGGTTGTTCAGATTCGGGAGAGGTACTCACGCGCCTGCATCCCGCCCGTTCGTCATTTTGCAGACGATACCAACCAGGATTTGTCCCGCTAAACCACGAGCGGTTTGTCGGCGCGTTCCCGCCACCAGGTGAAGGCCTCCGACAGCGAGTCCGGAATGGCCGGTGACGTGCCGAAGCTGCCCGCGGCGTACACGGCTTCGATCGCGGCGATGTCCTCCTCCGCGATTCCCGACCGACTCATTCCGACCCGGTTGACACCATGCAACGACACCGGGTTGCCGAAGGCCTTGGAGAAGGGCGGGACGTCCTTGACCACGACGGTTCCCATGCCGATCATGGATCCGGAGCCGACGACGCGTCGTTGGTGCGCGACAGTGTGCATGCCAAGGTTGACGCCGTCTCCGACGCTGACGTGCCCGGCAAGCGTCGTTCCGGAGGACACGACGCAGCGGTCACCGATCTGCACGTCGTGCTCGATTCCCACTCTGTTCATCACGAAGCAGTCTTCGCCGATTTCGGTGCGGCGTTCGCTTCCCTGATGGACTGTGCTCAATTCGCGGATCGTCGTTCGAGCACCGATTCGAATTCCCAGACCGGCGCTGACGGACCAGGACGTCGGATGTAGAGCGCCGAGGATCTCGGGGGGAGCTCCCAAGACCGCTCCCGAGCCGATCCAGCAGTCGTCGCCGATCTCGAGCGGGCCCGTGAGTACCGCGTTCGGTCCGATCGTGACTCCCGCCCCGATCAGTACGTCGGCGCCGATCACGGCGGTCGGATGGATGTGGCAGTCGGTTCGTTCAGACATGCAGGTTCCGGAATCCTCTCGAAGTATCGAATCGTGTTTCGATACGCTTCCTGGGTTGTCGGGGTATTTCGTTCCGACGACGGTCGGATGAATCTATCGGAGGTAACTCAGTGATCGCGATATCCAGTATCTCGTTCGGGGAAGAAGTCGAGCGCGAGGTGCTGGACACTCTGCGATCGGGAATCGTCGCGCAGGGACCCAAGGTGAAGCGGCTCGAGGACGAGTTCGCGGCGCTGGTCGGAACGCGACACGCGGTGGCGGTGAACAACGGCACGACCGCATTGATCGCGGCTCTTCAGGTCCAGGATCTTCAGCCAGGTGACGAGGTTCTGACCACGCCGTTCACGTTCGTGGCCACCCTCAATGCAATTCTCGAGGCAGGCGCGACCGCGAGGTTTGCCGATATCTCCGAGTCCGATTTCAACATCGACCCGGCAGTCGCTGCCGATCGAATCGGTGACCGCACGAAGGTTCTGATGCCGGTTCATCTGTACGGACAGTCGGCTGACATGGGTGCCTTGATGCCGCTGGCATCGAAGAACGGTCTGACTGTCGTCGAGGACGCCGCTCAGGCCCACGGAGCGACGTTCGACGGGCGAGGCGCCGGCAGTTTCGGTGTGGGTTGCTTCTCGTTCTATGCAACGAAGAACCTCACGACCGCCGAGGGCGGAATGATCACGACCGACGACGACGCGATCGCCGATCGACTTCGGGTCCTGCGCAACCAGGGCATGCGGGCGCGCTACCAGTACGAGATGGTCGGCCAGAACTACCGGATGACTGACCTCCAGGCGAGCTTGGCTCTGCCCCAGATGGCGACGTACATGCAGCAGGTCGAGGCGCGCCGCCGGAATGCGGAGGCCTTGCGTGTCGGCCTGAAGGACGTCGAAGGACTGATCCTGCCGAGCGAACTGTCCGGTCGTGGACATGTCTGGCATCAGTTCACCTTGCTGCTGGCCGAAGACGCACCGATCACTCGCGACCAGTTGAGTGAGCGTCTGGCCGCGAAGGACATCGGTAGCGGCATCTATTACCCGAAGGCCGTCTACGACTACGAGTGCTACCGCGAACATCCGCGCGTCGTCATCGACGAGACGCCGGTGGCCACTTCGGTCGCGTCGCGGTGCCTGAGCATCCCCGTCCACGCTGCGTTGTCCGCCGGCGACGTCGATCAGATCGTTGCCGCGGTTCGCGGCGCCATGGAGGCCTGAAAAATGACTGCTAGCAAGCCACGTATCGCTCTTGTCGGATCCGGTCAGATGGGCTCGCTGCATGCGCGGGTCATCGCGCAGTCGCCGCTGTGCGAGTTGGATCTGCTGATCGAGCCGCGCGAGGAGCAGGGCAAAGCTGTTGCTGCGCGGTTCGATACGCGTTGGGCCGCCGATTTCGACTCGCTCGACGGTATCGACGCCGTCGTGATCGCCGCTGCTACGCCGGCGCACTACGAGTTGGCCGGGCGGGTTCTCGATCTGGGGAAGCCTGTCCTGGTGGAGAAGCCGTTGGCTGCGACGTACGAGCAGAGCGTCGACCTGGTCGATCGTTCGCGCGCGTCCGGTGTTCCCCTGATGTGTGGACTGCTCGAACGGTTCAATCCCGCTGTCCGCACCGCCCGTGAGTTCTCCGGCGATGTGTGGCAGGTGAACGGTATCCGCCACTCGCCGTTCGTTTCCCGCATTCCGACGGGTGTCGCGACGGACCTGCTGATTCACGATATCGACCTTGCCATCGGATTTGCCGGCTCGGAACCCAGTTTGGCAAAAGGGGAGTTCGGCTACTTCCACCCGACGTCCGTGCAGAACCGGTCGGAAGATTGCGCCGACGCCGTATTGCGCTTCGGATCAGGTGCTGTTGCAACGATTTCCGCGAGCCGGATCAGTCAGCGCAAGATTCGCCAGCTGTCGTTGCTCGAGGCCGATCGACTCATCGAGATCGATCTCTTGCGTCGCGACATCACGATCTACCGGCACATCGACGACAACATGCCTACCGATCGGGACGGCTACCAGCAGCAGACGGTCATCGAAATTCCGACGATCCGCTACAGCGAGGAACCGCTTGCCGCGCAGCTGACGCATTTCCTCGGATTGGTGCAGGGCACCGGTGACGCAGACGGTGAGCGGGCGTCGATTTTGCCCGCTCACCGCGCGGTTCACGAGGTGACGGAATCTGCGTTGGCTGCAGCGTTGTCGTCCTGACCGCTGCGTCGGCGTCGGAAGGCCCAGGCACCTTGAGACAGTGCCAGGAGTAATCCGACGCCGGCGACAGTCCAGCCGAAAGTGCTTCCGGGTGGACTGAATTCGATGGTGAGGGCGGATCCGGACGTGGCACTCGGCGGTAGATCGACCTGCAACAACCCGCCGGGGCTCGCCTTCGTCTCGACCGTCTGACCATCGACAGTCGCCGTCCAGCCCGGCCAGGCCAGTAGGGCGAATGTAATTGTGCCGGACCCGGTGTACTCGACGGTTTCCCTGGTGTCCGTAGCGGCGGCATCGCCACGTACGTCGAGACCAGGCGTCGCTGCGGATACGCGACCGTCGGGCCACTGATGCTCGGTGGTGCGATGGCCGACCGTGACCACCCGATCCGGCGATACGGTCCACTCGCCCTCGGGTAGGGCGTCGAGGGCGCGTTTTCCGCCGTACGGTCCGGAATTCTGAACGACGACCGTGTCGACTCGCATCGCGTCGAGCCAGGACACACCCGTTCCCGGCGATTCAGCGAGCAGTCGGTCGACGCCGTCCGGACACTGGACGCCGCCGTAGTAGTTCAAGCACAGTGCTTGAACGAAATCGTTGTAGCTGATTCCGGCGTAGCTGTTGACGGCATTGACTCCGGCAGGCTGCCAGGCGTTGCCGAACAGGAGGTCACCCCACTGCCCGGTTTCGTTGTCCGGCGGGATGTTGACGGGGTCGGCAATCGCGAAAGTGGTTCCCTGGTAACGGTCCTCGAACTTGGACTCCAGGAATGCCACCTGCCTGGGGAACTTCCACGGTGTCACGTTGTAGTTTCCGGTGAACCAGAAATTGGTCTGAGCACTGAGCACGACGACGATGCCGACAGCGAGTGCACCGGCGAGGTAGCGGGGCTTTCGGTAGGCCACGACCAACCCGAAGACGGTGAGAACCACGGTGATTATCAGTGATGCCGAGTGAATACCGATGTCTTCCGGGACATTCGACCAGGCAAGATAGAACTGAAGTGCCAACAATCCCGCGGTGATGATTGATCTTGTCCGGATTCGATCACGATGCAGTCCGGCAGAGAGGGCGACCGCCGTGACCACGATGGCGGGCAGTTGACCGTACTCGAGCAGTCGCGCGGGCCAACGGAAAAGCCACAGATTCGACGGTCCGAGAAGTAGTACGACGTAAATTCCGCCGAAGACGAACAGCGAGACGCTGTGGCGGCCCAACTTCTTCAGTGACTTCCACTGAATCCACGGTGCGAGCGGAATGAGGAACCAAGCCAGGTACACCAGCGGAATCGTCATGGCAGGCGAAGCGAAAGCGGTGACGTACGGCTGGTTCGACGGGCCGGAGAGGTTGAGCAGGTCACCGAGATCGGGTCGAAGCGAACCGTCGTTCGCGATTCCGGACTGAGTACGCACCGACACACCGGTGGTGAAGAGCAACGGTAGATACACGATCAGCGACATCATGATGATCGCTGCCGCGCTGATCATCAGTGATTTGATGCTGCCTGCGCGTTTGATTGCGATGCATTCCGCTATGACAGCGAGGTAGACGACCGCGACACCGACAGCGCCGTACGGGTTTCCGGTGGTCATCGCAAGATAGCCGAAAACGATCGGTACCAGGGGGTTCACTCGGCCGAGGGCGCTGGCGCGGGTAGACCACCAGACGTGGGGGATCCAGGCGAAGGCGATCAGCCCGGACGCCCAACTGGAGGCGTCGAAATAGAGCGTGTATCCGGCGAACGGCATGGCAAATCCGGCGATGAAAGCCATCGACCGATTGGCGCCGTACTGGCGGGCCACCAGATAAACGCCTACCGCGAGAATCGCCATGAATTGCATCTTGACCAGGGTGATTCCGATTCCCAGGTTCGGAATGAGTGCAATGGCAACCGAATCCAGAAGGATCACGGGATTGTATGTCCCGTAAAGGGCTTCGGCTGTGACATTGCCGCCGGCCCACAATTCGGGGATGAGCGTCGGCCATGACCCGGACAGGATTCGCTCGCCGATCGTGTGCCAACCAGGCGTGAAAGCTGCTGCGCTGTCGTCCCAGTAGTAGAACCACCGATTGGAGATCAGTGGGATGGCGGCGACGATCGACACCAGAGCGGCGAGAAGAATTGGCGGCACCACGCGTTGTGCGAGCGGTAAGTCAGATTTCACGATGTGCTTTCCTCTTCGAGTCGATGGCTGTTGTTCGGAGCCTGGGTCGTGCTCTTTTCTCGGAGCCTGGGCTGCGCCTTGTTTCTCGGAGCGTAGTATTCCGACGAGTTCGAACTGCAGTCGGGGAAGTAAGGAGATCGGGACGTGGCGACATCGCGAACGGAACCCGTTCGTGGGGAACCAGCTACGCCGGAACTCTCGGTGATCATCCCCGCATACAACTCAGGCGAGGTGCTGGAGTCGACGGTGCGTCAATTCGCCGAGTACTTCACCAGCCGCCCGGCCGAGAGCGCCGGTCAGGTCGAGATCATCGTCGTGGAGAACGGTTCGACGGACAACACTGCCGACGTGTGTGCTGCTCTGGCAGCTTCCTGGTCTTGGCCTGGAGTGACCTTCCTGCCGATGAGCAGCGACAAAGGGATGGGCGCAGCGCTTCGCGCCGGGACGCTTGCTTCTCGTGGACGACGCGTGTTGCTCACCGCGGACGACCTTCCGTTCGGTTTCGGTGACATCGAAGGCGCCGACCGCGTGATGGCGGATCTAGGGTCCGTCCCGCCGGTGGTCATCGGTTCAAAGGCTCATTCGGACTCAGAGGTGGAACGTGGCTTGCTGCGTTCGGTGATGACGGGTGGATTCGCGACGCTGCGACGGGTGGTGCTGGGTACCCGCACGGGCGACCCCCAGGGGACATTCATCGTCGACGGCGTTTTGCTGCGTCGAATCGCACCCTCGCTGACCGAGCGTGGATTCCTTTTCACCACCGAATTGGACTACGCGCTCGAATTGGCTGGGGTGCGCCCGGTCGAGGTCCCGATCCGACTCAGCGACGATCATCTGGCGCACGCGAGCCGTATCTCGCCCAAGGACGTGGTCCAGATGGCGAAGGGTCTGTTGTCGCTTCGTCGGCGAAAGACCGAGCTGCGCTCCGCCGCTGCAGTGAGTAATCACGGGTAGACCTGGTGTGACTCGGTGCCCGGGGCGCCGAGGTGCGGATTCGCGATACCCTGCGGGGCGTGGATACCGTGAACACGACCGATGACCAGTCCGATTCCGGAGTCGAGTTGATCGAACGCAGCGCGACGTCGGATCGACTGCTGGCGCAGCGGACGTTGTTCACCGGAACTTCGCCCGTCGCCAGTGACGAACTGTATGCGGTGACCAAGGTCGGTATGTCGACGCGATCGCGGTTCGAGTTGCGGCTTCAGCCGGGCGCGGTCGCGCACACCAATACCTTCTTCGGTCGTTTTCCGGCCAGCTACTGGCAGCGCTGGACCAATGTCACCGAGGTCACCGTCACTGCACATGTCGTGGCCGATACCGCTTGCCGCATCCAGATCCAGGCCTCGGACATCGGTGGCCACCGTCGTATCGTGACGAACGTCGTCGTGACCGGCGACGAGCGAGTGTCCATGACCGCCCCGCTCGATACTTTCGTCGACGGCGGGGCACTGTGGCTGCAGTTCGAAGCGCAGGGTGGCGGCGCAGTGGTCGACGATGTGGAATGGACCGTCGTCTCGCCGGAGTCGATTCGCCCGGTAGCCGTGGCGATCTGCACGTTCAATCGTGCGGACGACTGTGCGCGCACGGTCGAGGCCCTCGCGTCCGACGAGCGTGTACTCGCGTTGCTCGACGCTCTGTACGTCGTCGATCAGGGAACGGATCCGGTAGAGAGCCGTGAGCTGTTCCAGGAAGTGTCGAAGAAGTTCGGTTCGCGGTTGCAATATCTGCGGCAGGCGAATCTGGGTGGTGCCGGCGGATTCACCCGGGGCCTGTACGAGGCTTCGGCGGCCGGGCCGCACGCCGACGTGATCTTGATGGACGACGACATTCTGTGCGAACCCGAATCGGTTCTTCGACTGAGTGCGTTCGCGAACATGACGACGGAGCCGGCGTTGATCGGTGCCCAGATGCTCTTCCTGTTCAACCCCGACTACCTGCTGGCTTCGGGTGAACGCGTGGATCTGGGCACGCTTCAGCGTGGTGTACCGACCGATGAGCACGGTGTTCGTAACCGGAGTGTGCTCGAGAAACTGCCGGAACGTCGCGTGGACGCCGAATACAACGGCTGGTGGTCTTGCCTGATTCCTGCTGAAGCCATCGAGCGGATCGGCTTGCCACTGCCGGTCTTCTTCCAGTGGGACGACGTCGAGTACAGCTTGCGGGCCGGGCGGGCCGGGATTCCCACCATCACGTTGCCGTCGGCTGCTGTGTGGCATGCGGACTTCTATTGGAAGGACGTCGACGGTTTCGCGCACTACTTCAGTACGCGCAACGGTCTGATCACCGCTGCGCTGGACCCAGGGTTTGCACCCAAAACCCTCGCGAAGCAGCTCTCCCGGGATATTTCGCACTCGATCGTGGGTTTGCAGTACGGCCTTGCACATACGCAACTCCGGGCGATCGAGGGATTCCTCGAGGGGCCGGCAGGTTTGGCGGACGGTGGGCAGAAGGCGCTTGCCGCGATCAACCAGGAACGTAAGCGCTTCCCCGAGACTGTGACCCGCCCGGCGTCGGAGCTGCCGGGCAGGCTGCCGATCCGCCGCGTTGCGCCCAGCCCGAAACCCGGTTTGTGGACGGACCTCGTTCTGGCGAAACGCGCTGTGATGCAGGCTCGCAATCACCTCGAGCGAGGTCCGGTGGCGATTTCGTACGAAGATGCGCAGTGGTGGCACGTCGGACGTTTCGATCACGTCTTCGTCACCGATGCTTCGCAGGGAGGCGTGCGCGAACGCCGCTTCGACAGCGAGAAGGCCGCCGAGATGAGCGGTCGCCTCGCCGGCGTCATGAAGCGGTTCCTCGCCGAAGCGCCAAGTGTGGCTGAAGCATTCGCTCGCGAGTTCCCGCAGCTCACCAGCCGCGAGAACTGGGCTCGACTGTACGAGAAGTGAGCCTCAACGCACTATCTTGGCGATGACCTGCTCGTTGTCGACGGTGTACCCGAGGTATTCGAACGAGATGCCGGTGCGTGTGACGAACTCCGTCCACGCCCGGTACTCGTGCTGCTGCCACCCGGGATAGTTGAAGAATTCGTCGAAGACGACGATCGACCCGGGTACCAGGCGGTCGCCGAGGAGATCGAGCACCGTCTTGGTGGACGAGTAGAGATCGGCGTCGAGGTGCAGGAACGCAACGGGGCCGGATTCGTCGTTCAGGAACGAGGGCAAGGTGTCCTCGAAGAGGCCCGGAACAAGTTGCGCTCCAGGCACTTCGGGGATGGCTTCCTGAGCGAACTCGCCGACCGGGAACCCGGTGCGCCAGGTCTCCGGAAGGCCGGAGAACACGTCGAAACCTGCGACGGTCCCCTCGCGTTCGGTGAAAGCCTCCGCGACGATCCTGAGTGTGGTTCCGCTGGCGACGCCGAATTCGAGTGCCATGCCGGGTATTTCGATCAAGCCCAATGCGTGGCGCAGCGTGTCGTGCGGGTGGCCGAATGTCTCCGCGACGCGAAGGTGTTCGAGGATGAACTCGGCAGTCGACGCTGTCGCTTCCAGATCCACGGCGTAGGCCAGATCCCGACGCTGGCGAAATTCCAGCTCGTCGATCCTGGACCGGAGGCCCGCGATGTCACCGCGGGCCTCGGCCAGTTCGTCACGTGAGAGCGTCAGCGCATCGAGGATCTGTTGCGTGCGATCTGCGTTGCGCCGGTCGGCGGCCTCGACCACCTCGGATACCGCACGCTGAAGCTTGGTTCTGGCGCTGGAACGGAACTGCTCGAACATGGCAACCTCTCGTCGGGATCACTCCCATGCTGCCAGGCTTTGTTCGCTACCGGTCCCGACCGCGGTAGTGACTCTTGAGTTGTCGGGAGATCACCTTGATCTCCCGCGTCCTCTCTGCCTGCAGACGAGCATCGCTTCGCGCGGCGTTCCATGCATTCTCTCGCTGTAGTTTCCGGTAGCTCGCGAGCCTCCGCTCATCGATATCGCCACGCCCGAGTGCGCTCAGGACTGCGCATCCCGGCTCGGAGTTGTGTGCGCAATCGGAGAACCGGCACTCTGCAATCAGCTCCTCGATCTCGGGGAACGTCTTCTCGATCCCCTCCGCCGCGTTCCACATGCCGACCCCTCGCAGGCCGGGTGTGTCGATCAGTGTCCGGCCGCCGGAGAATGAGATCAACTCTCTGGTGACGGTGGTGTGGCGTCCCTTTCCGTCACCGGTCCGAACGCGACCGGTCTCGAGTCGATCGGCGTCTGTGGTGTCCGCGAGGAGGGCGTTCGCGAGCGTCGACTTACCGGCGCCTGATGGACCGAGTATCGCCACGGTGCCGTCCAGAACTGCATCGAGTACATCCATTCCTTCGTTGGTCTCGGCACTGACGGCCAGCACTGTTGCGCCGGGCGCAATGGCAGTGACCTCGGCGATAGTGTCGGAGATATAGTGAGCTGCATCCGATTTGGTGAGTGCGACGACAGGGGTTGCACCACTTTCCCAGGCGAGTGCGAGTAGTCGCTCGATGCGCCCGAGATCGACGTCGCCGTCCGAAGCCGTGGCGATGACGACGGTGTCGACATTGGCCGCCAGAATCTGGCCTTCCGATTTTCCGGATGCCGAGGATCGAACGATGCTGCTTGATCGGGGGAGTATCGAAGTGACCGTGTGCATCTCGGGTTCGCGTGAGTCCCGTAACTCGGCCACGGCGACCCAGTCACCCGTACAGAGTGGATCGCTGCCGCTGAGTGCGCGAACTGTGCCTTCGGCGACGGTCACGTCACACCGCCCTCGGTCGACGCGAAGAACGCGCCCGGGTGCGGAGTCCGGTGGGGCCAGGGCAGTGAATGTGTTCGAGAGTGTTGCGTTCCAACCGTATTCGGTCAGGGGCGCGCTGTTTTCCGGCATGGTGAGTGTGTCCTCGAGTACGAAGAAGTGTGAATGTTGACGGTGCTGAAACTGCGGAACACGACAGTCATCAATACTCACTCCTCGAAAATCTCAGGACGCACCATGCGTCGGATCAGAATCGTCTCAGCCGCAGACGCGACTGTGCAACTGAATTAACTCGGGGCGGCCGACTTAACTCGGACGTTCGAACTTCTCTTCCCGGCCGAGCTTGCGCAATCGCATCCACTCGCGCAGTCCGGCCGGATCGCGGCGTGTGATCAGGAAGTACCAGCCGAACCGAACCCATTCCTGCGGAAGCAGTTTCCGCATTCCCGGTTGGGAGAGGATGTATCCACGGTTGCGGTACGTGAAGTAGCGCTTCGTGTCGTTGTCGGGGTACTGCGTGTGCATGCGTCCGCCGAGGATCGGCTTGAACTCGTCCGCGCCGTTGGGGTGGACATAAGCAGTTTGCAGGCAGGTACCGAACTTCAGGCCGGAGCGCACGAGGCGACGGTGTACCTCGACCTCGTCGCCGCGGACGAACAGGCGTAGATCCGGAACTCCGACGGCATCGATCGCGTCGGCGGTGAACAGTGCGCCGTTGAAGAGGGACGCGATGCCGGGCAGGAGATCCTCGTCGCCGAGCTCGGAACGCAACCGGCGCCACGACGTGCCGCGGCGAAGTGGGAAGGCAAGGCGGTCGGGGTCGTCGATGTCGCAGACGACGGGGGAGACCTCGGCCAGGTCGTTCCGAATTGCACAGTCGAGCAGTGTTTCCAGGACCTCAGGCCCCTCCGGGCGGCCGTCGTCGTCGGCGAGCCAGACGCGGTCGGCGCCGAGTGAAAGCGCGTAGAGAATGCCAAGAGCAAATCCTCCGGCACCGCCGAGGTTGTGCTGAGAACCGATGTAACTGGTCGGCAGTGGAGCGTTGTCGACGAGCTCTTTCACATCGGCTTCGTCGGCATTGTCGACGACAACCAGATGATCGAGCGGACGCGACTGGGTGCTGAGAACCTTCAAGGATTCGGCCAGCAGTTCACGACGTTTGTGAGTGACGACGACCCCGATGATTTTCTCGGGTGCGCTCACGGGGTGTTCTCCCGTTCCATTTCCTTGATCACGTGGCGCACATGTTCGGCGGCGTCGTCACCTTCGTAGGCGCGTACGACGTCTTCGATGTCGCCTTGCATGCGGATCTGGCCGTGGTCGATCCACATCGCACTGTTGCACAGCTGAGCGAGGAATTCGTTGGAGTGGCTGGCGAATACCAGGATGCCGGAGCGTTCCACCAGCTTCTGCAGCCGGATGCGGGCCTTCTTCATGAATTCCGCGTCGACGGCACCGATGCCCTCGTCGAGAAGCAAGATCTCGGGATCGATACTGGTCACGACGCCCATGGCAACGCGAACGCGCATACCGGTGGAGTAGGTACGCAGTGGCATGGAGAGGTATTCACCGAGTTCGGTGAATTCGGCGATCTCGTCCATCTTCGCGAGCATCTGCTTGCGGGTCTGACCAAGGAACAGGCCGCGGATGATGATGTTCTCGTACCCGGAGATTTCCGGGTCCATGCCGACACCGAGGTCGAAGACGGGTGCGACGCGTCCGCGAATGCTGGCGGATCCCCGGGTCGGTTCGTAGATTCCGGAGAGCAGGCGCAGCAGGGTGGATTTGCCGGCGCCGTTGTGGCCGACGAGCCCGATGCGGTCGCCTTCCTTGAGCGTCATCGTGATGTCGCGGAGCGCTTCGACGACGACGACATCGGAGTCGTTGCGGCCGATGGATCCTCCGGCCTTGCCGAGGAAGGCCTTCTTGAGCGAGCGGGATTTCGCGTCGAAGATCGGGAAGTCGACGCACGCGTTCTGCGTGTGGATGCTGACTGGCTGACTCATGTGTTTCCTCTAGACCCAGTAGGGCACGCGTGCCCGGTACTTGCGGAGTGCCAGAATCGCGACGGCCCAGCCGACGACGGTGAAGGCGATGACGATGTACCAGTGGTATGCCTGCTGGTCGGCCCCGATGAGTGGTGCTCGGATGATCTCGAGGTAGTGGTACAGCGGGTTGAGCTCGGCGAGTCGCACGCGCCCTGCGGCTTCTGGACTTTGATCCTTGAGAGCCTGCGTCGTCCACATGATCGGCGTCAGCACGAACAGCAGCAGGGTGAGGCTGCCGAGGATGGGGGCGATGTCGCGGTACCGGGTGGAGAAGATACCGAAGACGATCGAGACCCACAGCGTGTTCGCGACGATCAGCACGAATGCCGGTATTGCCGCGAGCGCCGTCCAGCTCATGTTCTGCCAGATACTGAACGCGAACAGAAGAACTATGTAGATCGCGAAGTTGTGCGCGAAGAACAGCACCTGACGCCAAACCAGGCGATATACGTGCACACTCAACGCCGACGGCAACTGCTTG
This sequence comes from Rhodococcus sp. C-2, assembly GCF_027854095.1. NCBI lineage: Bacteria > Bacillati > Actinomycetota > Actinomycetes > Mycobacteriales > Nocardiaceae > Rhodococcus > Rhodococcus sp. C-2. The sequence goes on from NZ_JAQGFI010000005.1 coordinate 186,934, forward strand.
ATCAGGCCCTCGTTGGCGATGAAGACCTCGGACCCTTCGAGAATGCTTGCACTGATCAGGTTCCACACGATCAGCCCGACCGTGACGTACGGCAGGAACTCCTTGAGCGGAATGTTCAGCAACGCGGAGTACAGAAGACCCATCGCGGCGGCCTGAACGCCGGTGGCGATCGTGATCCAGAACGGACCGATCACCGACCGGCGGTAGCGCTGTTTGATGTCCTGCCAGCCGAGGCTGAGCCACAACTCACGCTGATTCAGACCGTCGCGAAGGTCTTTGAACGCACGACGGAACGTCTGGGAGTCGGACACGGGCGCGGGTGCGCCCGGCGTCTCGGATTCGATTGCGGATGCTGACACGGAGGTCGAGCCTACCGGCCTGGCGTCGGAGCCGGTTTTCCCGCGGACTTCGTGGTGGTCCGAGTTACAGATACTGGCCGGTTCCTGGGCTCTGTTGGTCCGGATGGGCAGGCGAATGCGGAGCCCCGATGCTCATGCCGGGAGGCAGTGCGCCCTGACGCATCTGTTCGAGCTGAGCGCGCGCTGCCATCTGCTGCGCGAACAGTGCGGTCTGAATTCCGTGAAACAGTCCTTCGAGCCAGCCGACGAGTTGGGCCTGCGCGATTCGCAGTTCGGCGTCCGAGGGAATGGAGTCGTCGGTGAACGGGAGGCTCAGTCGCTCGAGTTCTTCACGGAGTTCGGGTGCCAGGCCTTGTTCCAGTTCTCGGATGGACGAGGTGTGGATGTCCTTGAGGCGCTTGCGGCTGGCGTCGTCGAGCGGCGCGGCGCGCACTTCTTCCAAGAGTTGTTTGATCATCGTGCCGATTCGCATGACCTTCGCCGGCTGCTCGACCATCTCGGCGACGGACTCGGCTTCGGATTCCGCGCCTTCGGTGGTGCCGGAGGTGGCGGCCTCTGCCTCGGCCACCGGCATCGCGACGGGTCGACCGTCGGGTCCGATAACGAGTACCTGCTCTTTGTCGGGGTTCGTCATGCTTCCATCTTGTCGTGTGTGGGCGACAAACGCCGCGTAACCCCCAAAAAGTTAGCTATCGAATAACTGTACTGACGGGTAATTGGGTGACTGCCTTCGACTAAGCGGGCGTCTGCACCTAGAGTGTCGAGCATGGCTTACGACGTTGCCCGCGTACGGGGGTTGATTCCCTCACTCGGTGACGGCTGGATCCACCTCGATCCGCAGGCCGGAATGCAGATCCCGGACGCCGTCTCGCGGACGGTCTCCACCGCGTTCCGTGCCTCTGCATCTTCTTCCTCCGGTCGCCACGTCTCGAACCGTCGTAGTGCTGCCATTCTCGAGAGTGCGCGCACCGCGGTCGCCGATCTGGTCGGCGGAGATCCTGCGGGAGTCGTTCTCGGATCAGACCGAGCGGTGTTGTTGGCTTGGCTCGCCGAGTCGCTCAGTTCGCGGTTGGGCCTCGGAACCGGTCTCGTACTCTCGCGCCTCGACGAAGAGGCGAACGTCGCGCCCTGGCTTCGTGTGGCCAGTCGCTACGGCGCTCAGGTGCGATGGGCAGAGGTCGAAATCGAAACGTGTGAGCTCCCGAGTTGGCAGTTCAACGATCTCATCACCTCGACCACTCGATTGGTGGCCTTGACGGCCGCATCACCGGTCGTCGGTTCGGCTCCGAACGTCCGCGCCGCAGCTGATCGTCTGCACGAATTCGGCGGACTGATGGTGGTCGACGCCGTCGGTGCAGCGCCATATGCGCATGTGGACATGGCTGATCTCGGGGCGGACATCGTTGCCGTCAGCGCGCCGTCGTGGGGCGGTCCGCAGGTGGGCGCACTCGTCTTCCGCGATCCCGGACTGCTCGACCGAATTCCGGCCGTGTCGCTCAACCCGTACGCGCGTGGCGCCGAGCGACTCGAGGTGGGCGGTCATCAGTTCGCGCTGCTGTCCGGTCTCACGTCGTCGATCGATTTCCTGGCGGGCTTGGACGAATCGGCAACGGGAACCAGGCGTGAGCGCCTCGAAACCTCGATCAGCTCGCTGCAGGACTACCAGGACGGTCTGTTCGATCACCTGATGCGTTCTCTCGCAGCCCTACCCAACGTGATGGTGATCGGCGGCGCACCCACGCGGGTGCCGACGCTCAGCTTCACGCTCGAGGGCATGGCGGCAGACAAGGTCGCCGCGCATCTGGCCGACAAGCGCATCGCGACGGTCAGCGGTACGCACGGCGGTTCCAGGCTGCTCGACGCCCTCGGCGTCAACGACGAAGGCGGCGCGGTCACCGTCGGCCTTGCGCCGTACACGACGCGGTACGAGATCAATCAGCTGGTCGCCGAACTCGGCGCCCTGGGCTGATCGATCCCGCTCGGCTCACTTCACGGTGAGGATGACCTTGCCTACGGTTTCCGGCGAATCCAGCAACTGATGGGCTAATGGCGCCTCGGTGATCGGAAGTTCGGTCGACACGATCGGTTGAACCGATCCGTCTGCGATCAACGGCCACAACTTCGCGCGGACGTCGGCGACGATGTCCGCTTTACCGCCGGGGCCGGTGAGCGGACGCCCACGCAGGCCCGTCGACGTGATGTTTCCGCGCTTTCCCATCAGCTTGGCGATGTCGACCTCGCCCTTGCGGCCACCCTGCATTCCGATGATCACGACGTGGCCGTCCATGGCGAGTGCGTCGACGTTGCGCCCGAGGTACGACGCTCCCATGTTGTCCAGAACCACGTCGGCGCCGTGGTTGTCGGTGGCTTCGGCGAGTGATGCTACGAAGTCGCTGTCGCGATAGTTGATGAGAATATCCGCGCCCAATTCGCGGCAGCGGTTCAATTTGTCCTCCGAACCCGCGGTAACTGCGACGCGGGCGCCGAGGGCTTTGCCGACCTGGATGGCGTGGGTGCCGATTCCGCCGCCACCGCCATGGACGAGTAGTACCTGTCCGCGTCGTAGTCCGCCGCGCATCACGACGTTGGACCACACTGTGCACGCAACTTCCGGCAGTGACGCTGCGACACGGAGATCGACGCCAGCGGGAACGGGGAGAAGTTGTGTTGCCGGGACCGCAACCTTCTCGGCATAGCCACCGCCGGCCAGCAGTGCGCAGACTTCGTCGCCGACGGACCAACCGGTGACGTCTTCGCCGAGTTCGGTGATCACACCCGAGCATTCGAGGCCGAGAATGTCACTCGCGCCGGGCGGCGGCGGGTAGAAGCCTTGACGTTGGAGCAGGTCGGCGCGGTTGACTGCGGTCGCGGCGACCTCGACGAGTACGTGCCCGCGAGGTAGTTCAGGATCGGGCTGCTGCGCCCATTTCATGACCTCGGGACCGCCGGGCTGATCGATCGTTATGGCGTACATGGATACGACGCTAGCGAATCTCCCCGCTGACGGGTGTTTTGCCGCTACCGTCGCGGACGTGACTTACTTCGGGAACATGCAGAACGAGATTTGTCTGACGGGACTGAGCGGCGCGAAGCCGGCTTTGCCGATGACTGCGGCAGGCTTGGAAGATGCCGCGCGCGAGCAACTCTCACCGGAGGCCTTCGGGTACATCGCCGGTAGCGCGTCGACCGAACGGACCGCGGTGTCGAATCTGCGGGCGTTCGACAAGCATGCGATCGTGCCGCGGATGTTGCGGGGGACTGCGGCGCCCGACGCACGCGACCTGAGCGTCGAGGTGTTGGGGACGAGGTTGGCTGCACCGATCCTGACGGCTCCGGTGGGCGTGCTCGGCTTGGTCCACGACGACGCCGAGGTTGCGGTCGGTTCGGTCACCGCCGAGTTGGGGATCGGATCGATTCTCTCGACGGCGGCATCCTCGACCATCGAAGACGTAGCGGCGGCCTCCGGCGAGAACTGGTGGTACCAGCTGTACTGGCCGGCCGACGACGAACTTGCCGAGTCGTTTGTCCGCCGAGCGGAGACGGCGGGCGCGAAGGCTATCGTCCTGACTGCCGACACTCCCGGTATGGGTTGGCGTCCAAGGGATCTCGAACTCGGTTACCTTCCGTTCCTGCAGGCGAAGGGTATTGCCAACTACCTGTCGGATCCGGTGTTCCGCGCCAAACTGGCGACGCCGCCCGAGGAGAGCGCAGAAGCGCTGCAGATCGCGGTTCTCACGTGGGTGTCGTTGTTCGGCAATCATGCGGTGCGGATTGCCGATATCGCGAAACTTCGCCAGTGGACGACACTTCCGATCGCGGTGAAGGGAATTGTCCATCCCGACGACGCACGTGAGGCCGTCGCAGCCGGCGCCAACGGCATTGTCGTGAGCAACCATGGTGGGCGTCAAGTTGACGGGTCGATTTCGGCACTCGATGCTCTCGGTCCCGTCGCTGATGCGGTGGGGCATGAGGTGGACATCCTGATGGACTCCGGAATTCGTTGTGGCGCAGACGTAATCAAGGCTCTGGCCTTGGGTGCCGACGCAGTGCTGTACGGGCGGCCGTGGGTGTACGGGTTGGGATTGGCCGGAGCGGACGGAGTGCGTCATGCATTGCGCAGTCTCCTGGCCGACCTGGATCTCACTATGGGACTGGCGGGGCTGGCATCGGTTGCCGAAATCGACCGTTCGATCCTGATGTCCAATTCGTGACTTTAGGGTGAGTCTTACTGTGACGGGCGGACACAGGTCTAAACTTGGAACCTGTGACAGCTGAAGCGACAACCGAGGAGACATCGCAGGCGGCGCACGGTGAGACACCGTGGCTGACGCCATGCGAGATGCGTGCATGGCGCGGCTACATGGACGGTAATCAGCGCCTCATGGAGGTTCTCAACCGCGAACTGCAGGATTCACACGACCTGTCGTTGGCCGATTACCGCATTTTGGTCATGCTCTCGGAGTCAGCTGACGGGTCGTTGCGGATGAGTGACCTGGCAGACGGCGTGCTGTCTTCGCGGAGTCGCCTCACGCACCAGATCAGGCGGATGGAATCTCAGGGCATCGTCGTGCGAGACACCTGCGTCGAAGATGGTCGCGGCGTGCTCGCGCGGATCACGGAAGAGGGTAGGCGTCGCCTCGCCGAGGCAGCGCCTACTCACGTGGCCGGGGTGCGGAACAATCTGGTCGATCTGCTGACTCCCCAGGAACTGGACGTGCTGGCAGACGTCTTCGAGAAGGTCGACAAAGCCATCGGCGAGCGCTGACTTCTGGAGCCGTTTTCGCGGTCCGTGGGAACACCCGATAGGATCGCCCACGGAAGCGTGGCAGAGCGGCCGAATGCACTCGCCTTGAAAGCGAGCGTGGCGTTAAACCCACCGGGGGTTCAAATCCCTCCGCTTCCGCCAAGGTCAGGGGCGGTTTTCGAATAACCGCCCCTGACGACCGATTATCCGACAATGTATTCGGTCTGACACAGATGTGACACATCCTCACTAGGATCGCACCCATGGCGTTGCGCAAAGGAGTGGAGGAAGTCACGCTGCCGAGCGGTGACATCCGTTACGAAGTCCGGGTGCGGCTGACGGGTCCAGATGGTTCGAGGCGCCAGGCCCGACGCCGGTTCGCTACGGCGGCACTCGTGGGGGGAGTATCTCGACAAGGTGCAAGACACAGCATTCACTGAGGCTACGGCCGCTGCTGCCGACGAAGCTGAAGTTGTGACGGTGGCCGAGGCGGTCGCAGGCTGGCTCGGCGCGCAGCGCATTAATCCGACTACTCTCACGGCTGCGCTGGCGCCTTGGTCACCCGCTTTGGTGGTCGCGATGTGCGGACGATCAGCGATGGGAGGTGGAGCAGCTCGTCCGGGACCTCGTAGCTGGTAGTGGGCCGGGGGGTCGTGAGTGGAAGCGGACGTCAATCAATCCGATGCTGGCGCGCACCAAGGCTGTCTGGAAGGATCTCGAGCGTCGGAACGTACTGAGCGCGAATCCTATCCAATATGTGAAACCGCTTCGCAAAAAGGACGGTGTTGACACCTATGAGGGCGCTCTCGATCTTTCCGATCGGCTCACTGAAAAGGAAGTCGCGCGGCTGCTGGAATTGCACTCCAAAACCGATCTGCCGCTTTCGACGGCCAGCGTTCGGCTGAGTACATGGCCGTGGTCCACGCGCCCATGGTGCATCTCGCGCTGATCGGGCTCCGGCGAGGTGCGCTGGCCGGAATGTGCTGGAGCGCAATTGATTTGGATCCCGGTCGAATCACGGTGGCAGTGCGGACCCGGGTTCGTGTCACCGGTCAAACCATCGATCAGAAGAATGGCAGGAGCAAGAGTGCACGGCGATCGTTGAAGCTCCCGGCCTCAGTGCTGACCGTCCTGCGGGGCACGCAAGAACGACAGCAGTTCGCCAGGAAGCGAGCGGGTGTTGAATGGGGAGGGCTCGAGATCTCCATGTGCTCACACAGTGGGATGGTCGACCAGTGGCGCCGCGGACTCTGGATGACTGGTGGAAGGAAGCACTTCGGTACGCGCGCGTACCGCACCGCCGGCTTCATGCCGCTCGGCACACGGCGGCGTCACGATTGATTGCAGCGGGAGCAGCTCCATCCGCTGTTGCCGCGTGGCTCCATCCGCGGATGGCGGGACGCTGGTCCTGCGAACGTACGCCCACACCGATGCATCCGAAGTGGACGCGTTGGCGGCCTTGCTTGGGTAGGGCTTCTCCGACTCAAGCGCCCTTCGGTTATTTGATTTGTTAGTCGGCCGAGTTATTACTTAGCGGTTATTACTTAGCGGCGGTGGCCTGAAAAAATGCGCCATCCCAAATTTTTCGAAGAGTTACAATATGCTCGAAATCTATTCTAGCCGTGGATGATTTGTTGGACGAGTTTCATCTAGTTGGGCCAGCGTGGGCGACGTGAACAGCGAGGATGGCAAGGCTGGCACTGAAGAAAATATTGGCGGACAAGAGCTTGCCGTCGGCTCATCGGCGCTCGGTCGGATTCGGGATTGGGCTCGTGTAATCTGTCGTGCGCACGATGATCTTGATGGGATCGTCTATCGGGGTTGGTTTTGCGGGGAGTGTTTGTGTTGGTCTGTGTGAACGGGCCAGTGATGCATTGCCCGTTCGGCCTGAAATCTCGCTGCCGCTGATGCATTCCGCGTTGGCTGGGTTGATCGGTAGTGCGGCTTATCAGCTGGGTTACGCCGTCACCTGATCAACATCGATGTCCCAGTCAGGTGCCAGCCGCGCCTACGGACGCTCGACCGTGTCGGCGTCACCGTTGTCGTCGAGCCACTCGACGCCATCCCGGCCAAGGCCGGCGGCGAGGGCGGTTGCTGTCTCGCGCCAAGCGGAAAGCATGCGGCCTCGACTGTCGGCTTCGCGTCGAGACATGAGTGCGAGGTCCTCGCCCCCTGGGGCGCTACGGTGGTTCGCGAGGATGTCGCATACAACCGTCAGGACTTCTGGGTCACGACCACCAACAAGCAGCTCAACTTCGTCCAGCAAATCGCGTCAATGCTCGCCATCGACGGTCGCGCCGCGGTGGTCGTGCCGGACAACGTGCTGTTCGAGGGCGGCGCCAGCGAGACCATCCGCCGACGACTGCTCAAGGAGTACGACGTCCACACCCTGCTACGCCTGCCGACGGGCATCTTCTACGCGGGCGGCGTAAAGGCAATTGTGCTGTTCTTCAACCGTAAGCAGGCCCGGCCCAGCCAGCCCTGGACGGACCAGCTGTGGGTGTACGACTTCCGCACCGGCGAACATTTCACGCTCAAGCAGCGGCCGCTGCGCGACGAGCATTTCGCCCCGTTTGTCGAGGCATTCAACGCCGACGATCGATCCGCTCGTGTCGAATCCGAGCGGTTCAAGCCCTACTCGTACGACGCGCTAGTCGCCCGGGACAAGGCAAACCTAGACATCACGTGGCTCAAGGACCCGTCGCTGACCGACGCCGACGACGGGGTACCGCCGGAGATCATCGCTCAAGAGATTGTCGAGGACCTGAGCGCCGCGCTCGCTGAGTTCTCTGCCGTCGCTGACGCGTTGGCGGCCTACGCCGCCGAGGTCGCCGGCCGGGATACGGAGAACCGGTCCGCGCCCTTGATGCCCGGGGCGAGTAAGCGGAACCCTCGACGTTGTCGGCGTCCAAGGCCGCCCGGCATTCCGCCCAGTGCAACTCAGGCGCAACGTGGATTGGGAACGGGAAAGGCCCGAGTATGCGGCGGCGCAATGAAAAGCCAGTGGTTTGGTTGACATAAGAGCGCAATCGGGCGTCGAGGACAAATTGCATCGGAGTCAGGCATTCGTCGCTGTGGCGAAGAGTCCCGGCTCGGTCGTGTCACAAGGACCCACCCGATGCCTCGTGGCACAGTGTGGGAATGTCACCGATTCAGCACCTGTCGATGCGCGTGCCGTGGCGAGACCGGGCGTGGGACGGACACCTCTGCGATCGCCCCCTGGACAATTCGTCGTGCATCTTGCTCAAGAACATCGGTGACCGCCGACTCGACGAATACGAGCACGGGAACGCGGGCACACCGATGGCGAACCTGATCTCGGAGCGGCTGCCCTGCTTGAACGAACGTGCGACATTCATGTCCGCCGACGGCTACACCGTGACAAAGACCCACCCCTATGCCTCGAACAAGAAGCTGACTGGAACCCTGGAACCGACCCCGGTCGCCGTACCCGGCTACGCATTCGAATCGGTCCCGTTCCGCTGGCTTAACCGCGAAACCTTCGAAGGCGACATCTGGTCGCAGTGGCGCACCGACTACAATCCCGAGGCGGAAGACCGGATCGGCACACTCCTCGGGTTCCAACCCAGGTGGGTCATGGACGGCACCAATCAACAGGCCATCATCCGGTCCTTTTTCGAGCCGGTCTCGGCCGGGGAGTCGCTGGTCTTCGCCTATCTCAAACATTCCCCGTTCCAGGAGGGCAGTACCCGCAGGCTGCTCGTTGGGGCTGCTCGTGTCACCGGTGTCTCCCTTCCAGGCATGTGGCGCCACCAGGGCCAGTCACCGTTTGAATCGTCGATGTGGGAGACCGCGGTAAGCCACAGCCTGCGACCGGACATGACCGACGGAATCCTGCTCCCGTATCAACAACTGATCGGACTGCTCGACAACGGTGTCGACGTGGAGACCGCGTTGGCGTGGGCACCGGAGGGCCGGGACGTCGAGTTCTCGTATGTGACCGAGCATCTCTCAGACGACGCCGCGATCGAGTCGCTGCTCAGCCTGTCCGCCGCGGCCCGAGGGCTGATCGAGCTGGGCATCGAGGTGTCGTCCAACGCGACCGACTGGGTGGATGCGCAGCTCGGACGCCTGTGGCAGCTGCGTGGCCCGACCCCCGGACTCGGTTCCGTCCTGGCGCACCTGAAGGTGCCGTCCGCGCACGGCGCCGCGCGACTGGTGCTCTCGCATATCCCGGAGGGCGGCGATCCGTGGAAGTTTCTCGAGGCCGGTTTCGCCGACCCGGCACAGTTCCCGACCGACGTGCGCTCGGTGATCGGACCGTCGATCGGCAAGATCTGGATGAAGCTGCCCCAGGCTCGGCATGCGGCCCTACGTGCATTGTCGGCGTTCGACGTCTCTCCCGAGCAGGTCACCATGATCATGAGCGGTGACACCCTCGTCGAACTGACATTCGAGGAGTTCCTCGTCAACCCGTACTACGCGGCGATCTGCACGTATACCGATCCACGGCACGTGCCGTTCACGACGATCGACCGGGCCTGCTTTCCGCCGGAGCACGTGTCCTGGTCCTCACCGCTGCCCGACCACGCGCAGATGGACGATCACCTCGATCGGCGCCGGATCGAAGCCCTGCTGGTCGATGTGCTCGAACGGGGCGCAGTCGAGGGAAACACGGTCCTTCCGCAGACCGAGGCAGTGGTCCGCGCCGGCGACATACCGGTTGCCACGTCGTGTGGGCTCAACGACGAGGTGTTGATGGGGCAGGACCTCGACGCCCTGACCCTTGCAGACAGCGAGGAATGGACACCGATCCTCGGGACGGTCGTGGGCGACGACGTGCCCGCCTACAAGCTCACGCGCCTGGCCGAGGTGGCCGAGGTGATCCGGGACTGGCTCACCCCGCGGTTGGCCACGGAACGCTTCGGTTCGTTGACCCAGGCGCGCACAGTCATCGACGCCGTCATCGATGCTCCCGTCGGTGATGACCCGGAGGAGGAAGCTGCCCGGCGGGAGAAGGCAGCCGGGCTCGGCGAGCTCTACGCTTCCCCGCTTTCGGTGCTGATCGGACCGGCGGGAACCGGAAAGACCACGCTGCTGCGGGCCTTGGTGTCGTTGCCGGGTATTGCGGGCAGCGCACCGATCCTACTTGCGCCCACCGGCAAGGCGCGGGTCCAGCTGCAGCAGAAGGTCGGGTATCCGGCCCGCACCCTTGCCAGCCACCTGAGCAGGTCCGGACGGTACGACGGCAGCGCCGGGCAATACCGCGTCACCGGCGAGCCGTCGACCCGCGAACGCGCAGACCTGGTGGTGATCGACGAAGCGTCCATGCTCACCGAGGACATGCTCGCCGCCACCCTCGATTCCTTCTCCAGCATCAAAAGGCTCGTGTTGGTGGGAGATCCGCGCCAGCTTCCGCCCATCGGTCCCGGCCGTCCGTTCGTCGATCTCGTTCAGCATCTACGTCCCGACCGGTTCTCCACGGTCGCACGTGTCGGGCCGGGTTACGTCGAGCTTCAGGTGACCCGCCGTCAGGGCGGTCTCGGTCGTGCCGACCTGGCCCTGGCGAAGTGGTTCGGCGGCGACGAACTCGGCCCCGATGACGATGCGATCTGGGAGCAGTTGCGCGCCACCTCGGACCTGACCACGGTTCGTCATGTGAGCTGGGCCGGTCGCAGTCCCGAGAAGACTCTCATCGACCTTCTCCACGAGGAACTCGACTTCACCACCCATCCCGACCCGCAGACCGCGTTCGCGTTGACCTACGGCGGCACCTGGAACGATCCCTATCTGAACTGGGAGACCGGGAAGGGCGGGGCCGGAGAACACTCGGAACAATGGCAAGTGTTGACCCCCACCCGGTCCCGCCAGTTCGGCAGCGTCGAACTCAATCGGCATCTCAAGCGCACCTTCCGCGCCAGCGATACCACCTTCGCCGCCCAGACGCGGGGGTGGAACATTCCCAAACCGATCGGACCCGAGCTGATCGTGCGCGGCGACAAGGTCATGCACACCCGCAACAGCACGATGAAGGCATGGCCCAAAGGCACCGGGCTCGACTACGTCGCCAACGGTGAGATCGGGGTCGTCGTCGGCCGGCTCAACAAGAAGAAGAACGTTCCCGCGAAGGTGGAGTACTCGTCCCAGGTGGGCTGGACCTACAGTTACTGGCCGTCCTCGTCCGAGGATCCCCCGCTGGAACTGGCCTGGGCGGTGACCGTGCACAAGTCGCAGGGATCCGAATTCGGCACGACCTTCCTGATGCTGCCGTCGCGGACCCGGGTGTCGAGAGAGCTGCTCTATACCGCGCTGACCCGGCATACCGACCGGGTGATCATCCTTCACGACGGTGCGGTCGGGGACCTGCGCACGCTGGCTCGACCGTCCGCATCCGAGACCGCAGCACGACTGACCGACCTGTTTCGCCCGCCGACCCCACAGCAGATCGTGGTCGCGGGAACCAGCCACCGGGTCGATTCGAACCTGGTCCACGTCACCGGCACCGGTGTCCTGGTGCGGAGCAAGAACGAAGTGATCCTGGCCGACATCCTCGAATCGATGGTGCCGGGTCGGTGGGTGTACGAGCAGGAGCTGGTCGGCACCGACGGAACCCTCCGGTACCCGGACTTCACCATCGAGACCACCACCGGGCGCCGCATCGTCTGGGAGCATCTGGGAATGCTCGACGATCCGCAGTACGCCGCGAACTGGGAGGAGAAAAAGCAGTGGTATCGCGCCAACGGTGTGCTGCCGTTCGCTGACGGCGGCGGGCCGGAAGGAACGCTGGTGTGGACGGACGACCGGGTTGGGGTTGATGTGCCCGCCTGGCGACAGCTCGCACAGCACGTATTCGGTGAACCATCGAAGGGAAGCCCTCCAGCCAAGAAGATGCTGGCAAAGAAAGCGCTGCCCAAGAAGCGGCCCATGTAACGAAGCGTAAAGTCTTCACGAGCCGCCCGGCGGCGCCCATCGGGTGTTGCCTTGCCCCGGACGATGCCAGGGCGGTGGATGCCACCGACGCCCTCGACCTCTCCGTCTGGGCATAACGCCTCCCACTACGACACCTCATGATCGCCAAACGCGGGAGAACCCGCGCCGGGAAGGTCCGTCCCGCGTTCCTGGACAACTCTGACAGAGCGCAACCGTTTACCTGCAATCGCGGGATCAGCGGGAAGGGGATGTGCGGTGGGCGAGGCGCACTGGGGCATGGTCGCTAGTAGCCCGCTACTTGCAGGGCGCCGCACAGTCCAGGGTGGGCACCCAGGGTCCGGCAAGTGGAGTTGACGGCCGGACACTTCGAGACTGCTCGCGGCGACGACCGTCCGTCGTGGCCATCCATGGCAACCGAGCCCTGCACTTGTCGCGATAGCCAGGCGTGCGCCTTATGGCCCGCGAATTGTCGTCACGGTACCGGCCGCGTATCCGAACTCAACGCCGGAGGCATCCGGAAACTTGTCTCCGCAGAATAAGGTTCGCGACTAGTGAAACGATCAGAGCTTAGTAGCGCGGAAAGCCAAGGGCCACCTCCTCGGCCCGTATGCGATCTTTGCAAGGATACAGTTCATGGAGACACTCCCGCCTGCAGAGCAGAATACGGCAATCGTCGCGGCGATAGGTAGAGGCGTCTCCCTTCGGACGGTATGCGCCATCTTCAGCATCGATGCACTGACCGTCCGCCACGCTGTGGAATCGGCCGGGCAATCCATGCCGGTCGAACCGCCAGGTCCGGACGTCGTGATCGCCAATCGGGAGTCCGAAATGCTCCGAAGAGCCTTGGACGGAGAGGACTTCAGCGTCATTAGCCGTGCGTTCGATGTCTCGCGCGAATGGGTTCGGCAGGTTGTTAAGAAACACACGGGACTCAGCGCCAAAGATCTCAAGGAGGCACGCGACGCGGCCCGACACCAGTTCAAGGTTCAGCAAGCGCACGATCTCGCGAGCGCTGACGCAGACTTCCACTTGGACGAGTTGGCGCGCAGGTCCGGGCTATCAGTACGGGAAGTCGAATCACTATTCGGATCGGCCGAGTCGGCCCGCCGGCGCCGAGCAAAGATTGTCACGACTGCGACTGAGCGGGATCATGCCCTCGGGGGCATTCGCGGCGTCGCGTCTCTTGACGGCGGGACGCCATTGTCCGGACCGTTCTACGACAGCCACCGGAATGATGGTCTTTCCAGCGCCCGCCTCATACAGATCTTCGGATCATGGTCTGCGGCATGCGAGGAGGCAGGCGTTGAGGCACGCAGAGCACCTCGTGGTGAATACAGCCGAAGCTGGACGCGCGAGGATTGTCTTCACTGGGTGCGTAGTTACCTCAACGACGTGGAGAGTCCGACATTCGAAGGGTATGACGCCTGGGCCCGACAACAGGGTGGTGCCCCGTCGTCCGGTACCGTCCGGCTTCGGTGCGGGAAGTGGATTGAGACAATCCGGGATGCCTATGAACTGGAGGCGGGCAAGTTCCCAGACCCGATCGGTAAGCCAGTTGCCGTCACGGGCAGTGAAACTGAATCGCCGAGTGCTTCTCTCATTACGCATTCAGAACCAAGAGGAGAGTCCGACCCGAGCAACATCCCAGACATTCCGCCGTCGATGTCAGGTCAGGGTTTCCAGCACGAATTGGACGTTCGCCTCAAGGTGGAGACGGCGGCTCAGGAACGTCTGATGGACGACTTTCGGAGTCGAGGGTGGCAGGTAGCCGACACTCACCTCGGGCATCCGTACGACGCCGTGGCGACCAAAGATGACAGGGTTCTCTTCCTCGAGGCGAAGGGCACTCAGTCGGCGGGCGCGGCGGTGCTCGTGACGAGGGGGGAGGTGGCGCACGCGCAGGCATACCCTGGGCAGTGCTTCATGGGAATCTGGTCTGGCATTCAATTCGACGAACGCGGGAATGTCCACCCCGATTCCGGCAACTTTCGCGTCCTCCCGTTCGACCCCGGTACCGGGCAGCTCACAGTGATTACGTACGAATGGACTCCGTGTGAATCGCGACAGTCGGCCTCTGGCGAGCTGAAGGAGAGAGCGTCGAGGTTGTCTACGTGATCTGATGTGCTGGCCGATGTCGCGCACGTTTCGACGGAGCTCGCGGCTACTCCGTCTCTGCCGGGTCACTGCGAATTCCTTTCGCGCTGCGGTGATAGACACAACGAGTGGTGCACTAGGACGAACTCGAATCGCTCGTCGGGGAGCTCGGCGTCGAAGCATCGAACGTGGTGGTCGGGCGATCGCCCCCGGTCGGTCGGTTGGTTCCCGAATATGGTCCGTCGTGGGGGTTCCGGCCAGCGATTGGCCACTGCACTCGTTGATAGCCGTGCAGCGCGATAGGCACAATGGGATGTCCAGGCCCGGGCGAACCTCTCGTTGAGGGTGGTTCGGCGTGGCGCCGGGCTGGGCTGGTCACTGTCGAGTATCCGAGGTGACGTCACGATGGCTTGATGTGACACAGATGTGACACACATAGAGAGGGTTATAGTCAGGTGTGGATTGGTCGCGCGTAGGTAAACTACCTGACCAGGACAAACTCTTGCTGGATCCTGAATTTCTCCCCGCGCTCGCCTTGAAAGCGAACGTGGCGTTAAACCCACCGGGGGTTCAAATCCCTCCGCTTCCGCCAAAGCAAAGGCTCTGACCTCGGACTTCGGTCCAGGTCAGAGCCTTTACTGTTTTCGGAGTCACACTGCTTGGGTAGTGGGCGTCAGAACCGCACGGTGAATACCACGTGGCGACGCTCTCGGGCCGCGCGCTGGAAAAAGTCCGCCACTTCCTGAAGCCAGCCCCAGGCGTACCCGCGCTCGTCGGGACCGTACTCCGGGTTGCGGTCGTCGAGTGGCATCGCGTCGTAGCGCACGCCGAACTCGGATTCGGTGACTTCCGCCAGGTACGAGGAGACTTCGGCGACCCGATCGGGTGCCAGGTAGGTGACGAGTTGGTCGTCGGTGTCGGTGTTGAGGTCTTCGTCCCCCAAGATCACGCCGTAGGCCGGCCAGTTCTCGGACACGCGCTCGTACCCTGTGCTGGAGAGGGCGCACAGGATCGGATCCCACGCCTTGTCCGTGTCGCACGAGAACTCGGATCGGCCCGTCTCCTCGATGTCCTCGACCACAGCGCCGAGTTTGTCGTCGTCGCCGCGCGCGTCCAGAAGTTCCGCTGCCACGCTGTCTGACAGCGCGAAATGCACCCCAAGTTCCATGGCGTGATGCTAACGGCCGACCTTGCCGCCGTCCCGCCGTCACTACAAGACGAATCGACTTAGGTAACGATCCTGCTCTGCCTCCGACCGAAGTTACCCATGGAGGGCCTGCTGTCATACATACTTCATCGGTGATTCCGACAAAACGGACCGGCCTTTCTGTTGTATCGCTGGTGATCCTCGTCGTCGCGGGGTTGCTGGTCGCAGCCCCTGCCAGCAGCGCCGCGCCGCCGCCTGACTGGAAATACACAATGGTGGCGTTCAGCAATGCCAGCGACCGCGACATGGATGTCTACGAGTCGGCCGACGGCACCGGCTTTCAGCTCGTCCAGCAGTCGGCGTACAGGCCGCCGTCTGGGCTCGTGCGTGATCCGAGCATCTTCCGGAACACGGACGGGTTGTACTACCTCACCTACACGACGGGTGGTGGGGCGAACATCGGGTTCGCACGCAGCAGCGACCGCATCAACTGGACGCCGCTGGGGAACTATCCGGTTCCGTTTTGCTGCGCCTTGATGCCTGGCACGGGAGACGGCACCGGTTCTGCGAGCCCCCCGGGCTTCTCGGGTTCGGCTGGTTTCAGCGACGGACCGTCGCTGTCACCATTCGTCACCAAGGCCTGGGCGCCTGAATGGTTTGTGGACGGCGATCGCGTCAACGTCATCCTGTCGATGTCGACCGGTGGAGGATTTGTGCCGTATCTGATGACGGCGTTGGAACCGTCGCTCCGGTTGTGGAGCCCGCCTGTTCCGCTCGCCGGGATCGGTGCGGACCACATCGACACCACCGTGGTCAAAGTCGGATCGACCTATCACGCGTTCACCAAGAACGAGACGAGGAAGGTCGTCGAGCATGCGGTCGCTCCGTCGGTGACGGGACCTTATTCGTTTGTCCCGCCCGGGAATTGGGGTTCGCTTGTCGAAGGTCCGGCCGTGGTTCAGTTGCCGAGCGGCGACTGGCGGATCTATCTCGACGCCTATACCGAAGGAAAGTATCTCTACTCCGACAGCACGGACGGGCTGAACACCTGGTCTCCGGTGCAGGAGGTTCCCGGGGTGTCCGGGACTGCGCGGCATCTCGGCATCATGAGAGAACCGGCATAACTTTCGACCCCGAGTCGGTAAGGCTCTGATCAAGGACTGCGGTCTTGGTCAGAGCCTTTTCTCGTACTTGCGTACTACTTCGGCGCGTCGTCTGCACGTCTCAGTGATTGACAAGCTAACGATGCGATGCGAGTGGGTCCTACGAGTTCGCGCCGACCATGAAGTGAGTATCTCCGCGTGAGCTGTGCAGAGTTGCGCTCCCAGGCCCCGCTCGGGCGCCGTACTTCACGATTGATTGCCAAGTAATGCCTGTTTGTTTCATATTCAAGTACGCGCGCTGGCTTGATGCCCGCACTTTCGGTCTTCAACTGCTCTGAGGCCCGCGAAATGCGGATTCAATTCGATTTGCCGCACTGTTTCTGAGGGATCTTCTCGTCCGCAAGCGGTGACCTTGCTCATAGTGGGACCTAGGTCCTTTTCGCTGCTGATAAGCCTGTCGATATATATCTGTTACCGAAAGTTCACCCTAAATCCAAGATGGGGGAGATGGCGCGCTGGCGGGCAAACAGGACGATTGGTACCGTCCGGTAACTAATTCAGTTAGTTGTCGGCTACCGCTCTGGTTGCTGTGTCACGTGGAGGAGCAGTTCATGTCGATCGAATCGCAAAATGGCGTATCCCACCGTCGATCGAGGGCCGCGGTAGGGCTCGCGGCGTGTGCGGTTGCCGCGCTGTCGTCGGGTGTGGTCTTCGCAGGGAGCGCATCGGCAACGCCGACGGCGTTGGCGGACAAGTTCGCGAGCACTGTCACCGATGACGGTTGGTCGTTGGATCTTGTCGCCACGAAACTGTCGGCGAATCCGGTGCCGAATCTGGCGACGACGGCGTTCACTCGTGAGGGGTTCGTGTCGGCGAAGGTGACCGGCACGATCGGTGGTGCGGGCGATTCGGCGGTGAAGACCGGTTATGTCGAGCAGGGATTGCAGATCGGCTGCCAGATCGATGTTTCCTCCGGACTTGGCTTGGGGCTTGGCTTTTCGCTCGGCCCGTCTGTCGGTGTGAGTATTTCGGGTGTCCCGTCGGCGAACGTGGGTGTGAATGCGTCGGTGAATCCGAGTATTCAGTCGACGATTGCGCCGGGCACGATCACGACGATTCCGTTGGGGAAGAAGGATCTCGAGTCGTCGAAGGCGTCGATCACGGCAGAGAACGTGCACGTGAAGGTTGATGCGTGCATGGGGCCGGTGACGATCCGCTCGTACGCACAACTCTCGGTGTCGACGGCGACGTCCGACAACACGTTGTTCGTGTACTCCGATCCCACCTGGCTCTAACCCACGCAGCCGTCGTCAGCGCTGCTGGCGACTATTCCCGATCCGCCCCGTCCAGGGGTGGTTACTCATCACGCCCACAAAGGAGAAATCATGAAGATTCGTACCTTGGCCACTGCCGGAACTCTCACCGCAGGTATCGCCCTGATCGGTGTTCTCGGCGCCGGCGTGGCATCTGCCGCAACTCCGATCGTCGAACCGGAACATGGCCGGATCGGTCTGTCGCTCTCGAATGCGGAAACCGCGGCATTGGCGGCGAGCCCGATTCCTGATGCGATTGCGAACATCGTTCCAGGTTCGCTGAGGGGGGTCTGGTTGGCGCCTGGTTCCGCGATAACTGTTACCGATGGCAAGGTCGACGCCCTCGAAGGAGCTGTGCTCGGTGAAGCAGCCGCGCGTGGTGGGCATGCCAATGTCTTTGTCTCCGACCCGAATCACCCCGCCAGTGAGGGGCACATAGTGCTGACGGAGCAGTACTGGAACTGATAACACGCCCAGTACCGGCGACTCGTTGTCCCCGCTCTCCCATCCTGTTTGGAGTTCCAGCCATGACCGTCAACAACGCCGAACGTCGCAGTGTCCAACCGGAACCCGCTGCCGTCGATAGCAAAGACGTTGCAGACGTTGATGACTGGGATCCGGAGAGTGAACTCAGTCCACTCTCCAAGGCTGTGATCGCTACGGCAGTCGGACTGGGGTTGCTGATCGCGGCATTCGCGGTGATCGGGAAGCTTGCCGGCTGGGCGAACGACTACGGGACGGTCCTGGTTTACCTGGCGTTCTTCTTGTGGATGTCGATCTCCGGACGGTTGTTCTGGTGGGGCGCAGACAAACTCATCGCGCTACTCCGAACGAAGAAGAGTGACAATCGTGGTGCGCACCGGTGAAGTCCGGTAGACGACTTCGCCGGACTCTCGCGGGAGTGCTTGCCGCTGGGGCGCTGTTGACCGGAGCGGCCGGAGCGATCGGTGCGGGAATTGCACTCTCCGCCGCTCCGGCGAACGCGACGCCGGAAGAAGACTGCGCGGCGGTGCGGGCACGTGATCATCAGATCTACCTGAATCTCATCGCCTCACTGCCACCTGGCGCACCCATCCCGCCAGAGATCATCAACCCGTGCCTGAGCGCGCCGTCCACGACGGCGACAGCTGCGCCGACGACCACCGTCGGGCTCCCCGGTGCACAGGCTCCAGGCGGTGGCCCGAATGTCGGGGCCAATGGTCCGACGAACTTTCCCACCTACAACGGCACCCCCATCGTCCCTGTGCCGACGATCGAGGTTCCGCCCATTGCTTCCGAGTCCCCGGCCTCGGAAACTGGTGTCGGTGCATTCCCCAATGCATCGGCATCAGCGGTTCCCTCACCCACACCCACCCCGGGTGAGGGAACCACCACCGATCGTGGTCCCGGACCGATCCCCGCGGATTCGGATTCGAATATCGCACCGGCTCAAACGGTTCCGGACCCGGCAGCAGATGTTTCCACCGCCGGGGAGGACTCGGGCCGTGACCGGTATCTCGAACTCGCCCTGATCGGCGCTGCGGCGTTCACCGCTGCGGGTATCGGAGTGCGCGGGCGGCCGGGACCTTTCAGCCCCCGCACGCCCGAATCAGTACTCTCCCAGGCGGTCGGGACTGTCGTGTCGCCGTTGACTGCGTACGCACCTGGCGGGCAGTCCTCGTTGCGGGTGTTCGATCCGATCACCGGCGGAAGCCGGTTCTTCTTCCTGATCCACGACGAAACGTCGTCGCACGAATCCGTGATTCCGGTGACGGTGCCGCCCGGCGGTCACATGAGTGTCAACCCCGATGGCACGGTCACCGTCTTCGACGCCGACGGGAATCCGGTCTCGACAATCGATGCCCCGTGGGCGTACGACGCCAACGGCACTCCTGTTCCGACGCACTACGAGATCCGGGACGGGCAACTCGTCCAGGTCGTCGACACCGCGGGCATAGAGAACCTGCTGTACCCGATCCTCGCCGACCCGGAGCTGACACCGGAAGAACGTGCTGCGCTCGAAGCGCAGGCGAACTTCATCGGCCCGATGACCCCGGAGGGCGAACAAGCACGCAGGGACGCACAAAACGTCCTCGCCGCCACCCCCCCGGAGCCGGCAGATTCAGGCCTCGAGCAGCTCATGCTCGGTGACCCTAACTCCGAGGTCTCCGAACCACCGATCACCGAAACAGGAACCGGAAACCCTGTCGGCGACGCAATACTCGCCAATCAAACCCAGGAGCCGATCA
The DNA here is from genome assembly GCF_027854095.1 of Rhodococcus sp. C-2. Taxonomy (NCBI): domain Bacteria; kingdom Bacillati; phylum Actinomycetota; class Actinomycetes; order Mycobacteriales; family Nocardiaceae; genus Rhodococcus; species Rhodococcus sp. C-2. The sequence goes on from NZ_JAQGFI010000005.1 coordinate 206,813, forward strand.
CTTCGAACATCGGCGGGCAGGACTACACCACAGAACCTGCGGACCCGGCAGATTCAGACCTCGGCCATCTCATGTCCGGTGACCCTAACTCCGAGGTCTCCGAACCACCGATCACCGAAACAGGAACCGGAAACCCTGTCGGCGACGCAATACTCGCCAATCAAACCCAGGAGCCGATCACTTCGAACATCGGCGGGCAGGACTACACCACCGAACCTGTCGTCACTGACACCTCCTTCACGGACGAAAACGGAACCAGCTGGTCTGGCACAGCCTCGAAAGTGCCGAACGTGTGGAGTTGGACGTACACCGACGCCCAGGGAGAAGAGCACGACCTGCAGGTCACCTACGACGAGCAGGGTCGCCCGCATCGGGTTTTCGACAACTACACCTCCACTCTGTACCTGTACGACTGGAGCACCGGCGAACCCGTTCTGATCGGCGACCCGCATTATCTGGACCCGGGCGTTGCTTTCGATCAGCCTTACACCGGCGAGATCATGAGCTTCGTTCTCCCACCATTGCGTGGGGGGGGGCGTCTGATTGCTGGCGCAGTCCGGGCCGAAGACCTGATCGTCTCGAACCGGACAACACCGACCCGGCCCCCGACCAGCGCACCGTCTGTTCCGGCGCAGAGTGTTCCCCGGCCGGGTGGAGTGCCACCGCGCGGCATACCCGTCATCGACGGCACCGTTCCACCTGCCGAGCATGACCAGCCCTCTGTTCCGTCTGTAAATGAACCTGCACGCCCGGATCCCACGATTCCGGAACCCTCGCAACCCACTTCGCCCGGCGATCCCGATCGTGGCGAGTGGGAATCACCCTCGCCCGGTGAGGTTGCTGATCCGGGGTCGAACCCAGAACCGAAGGCTCCCTCGCCAGGTCACGTCGAGGAACCGAGTGTGCCGACTTTGCCCGATGTCGGTCATGTGCCGGTGAATCCGGATGCTCCCGGCGCTCCGCAGCAACCCGGACCACCGGAATTCGACCCCTTCGCCACCGATCCGAGCACGATCGAGCAGCCAGGTGTTATTCCAGGTCCGACAGACCGGCCGACTGTCGCTACCCCGCCGCTACAGCCCGATTCTGGCGAACCAGGCGTATCGCTTCCGATTACAAACACGCAGACGGATCCTGGCGGAATCGAAACCGGTGAACCCGCAGACGTTCCTGCAGGTCGTATTCCGATACTCGGAGATCCTGAGGGCGGTCACGGTATTTGGGACAACGCCTATCCATCAGAGATCGCGTCGATGTTCGACCAGAACGGCAATTTGACACCCAACGCAGCTTTTCAGCAGTTGGTTACCGGAGTTGACCCAGCGTTCACTTACTACCTTCCGGCGCCTTTCAGACCAACCGGGCGCATCAGTATCGACAACTGGATCCGAGAACTCAATATTCTTCAAGAGGTCAAAGGTAATTACGACATGCTGTTCAGACCGCATGTACCAGACTTCATGCGCGACAATATTGTCGATGGCATGCTTGAGCAAGCTGAGCGACAGGTCCGAGCCATAGCTCTTGCGGGCAGCGATGCACACCTCCAATGGGTGTTTCTGCAAGAACAAGCTGCGCAGATAATGGAGGATGCGTTCGACGAGGTAATCGGGCTGGAGAACATCAACATCATCGTATTTGGAGGGGAGTGAAGAGTGCCTACATCATCACTGCGCCGCAATCCTACGGCGGGCTTGACATTGAAGGTCATTCCACGAAAGGGTGCGCCTGAAAGCGAGGCCGTCACGGCCGCGCTCGTTGCACGTTCGCTACGATTGCTTCGCGACATCGATCCTGTCTTCGACGTCGACTTGTACCAAACAGTAGGCGATGCCCTCCCCGACGGTGCCGGAGTCGAGCAAGCCTTGGCGTCGAATATCCGTCAGATCCTTGTGCCTCCGACGGAAAAATCGATCGAAGCCGCATTGATCGAGCGCAGACGATCCCCTGATGCCACCGGCGGTATGTATCCCCTCTCATTGGGACGACATATGACCCTGTATTCACCCGCTGGAGACGTCAAAGTCGTTGTTAGTTTCGGGGGCACCTCAGGGTCCGGCGCATTCGCATGTGCCTTTGCCGACGAATCACTGATTTCGCTGGCATCGAAGCTCGTACAGGGACTAGCCGACATCTGGGACTCGCGTGTCACCGTGCTCTACCGCCGAACCGAATCATCGCCTCAGCGCAACGTACCGGGTGACGCAATCGTGGGCAGTTGCACCTACTTCGGTCCTGAGTTGCCGATCAAGGAAACGCAGCTCCCGCCCAGCGTGGAGGCATTTCCCTACCATGACGGCACAATCGTCATCCAGAAGAATCTGTCCACGCCGTTAACCGTCGAGGACATCCGAAGCATCCGCGCAGCAGCAGGACTGCCGACCGAACGACCGGAGATTCCTCTACCCAAAGGTTTCAGACGGCTGTGAGCCCTACGTTGGGCGCACTCGGGGCTGCCTGCAGGTAGGGATGGCGCGGACCGACCAGCCTGCCCGCAATTACCGCGCCGCGATCCCGATCCGGCTACGCACCAGCTGATCGACGCTCCGGGTGGAGTGCCACCGCGCGGCATACCCGCCATCGACGGTACCGTTCCACCTGCCGAGCATGATCAACCCTCTGTTCCGTCCGTGAATGAACCTGCACGCCCGGATCCCGCGATTCCGGAACCCTCGCAGATAGTGCTTGATACTGAGGGATGATGTCCGGACTGCCAGGTAGGCCGGGGCTAATTGTGCGGATGATTCGTGGGTCGGTAGTGAGGCGGTCAGCGGAGACCATACCGTTTTCGAAGGCGGGCGGCCGGCTGCGGCCTTTGTCTATGGCGTCGAACCCTTCGGCGATCCAGTCGATGTGGGAGATTCCGGCGCGGTCGAAGGCGCTGGGAGGTGCATCACATACTTCCCCGAAAGTACGGAGGTACGAATGAATTCTGGAATCTAGTTCCCCTGCCCACTTCTATACATGCACTCTTCACTCGATGGTGGGAATTTTATGCCGATATCTATAACTGATGCGCTGGAGTCCTATCCCGACATCCAGCGGGTCCTAGTCCCGACGCATCCAGGCCGATCATTCGACGTCTACAACACATACGACCCGCCGGCAGAGGCTGAAGAGGTGTCTCAGTATTGGAACCTAGATACCCTGCCGAGAGATCTCTTCGATTTATGGAGAAGCGCGAGAGAATGCAGACTTCACCACGATAGGGGCTTAGGAAAGGACGGAATAACACTCCTTTCTCCGCCCAAAGCTCGAGAAGTTACGGAACGCGAGCTGGAATTCTGGGATGACGAGGATGGGCGCTTCTTGAAGAGTGACATAATAATCGGCACAATGGTGGTCGAGCCAGATTTCATTGTATTCGACACAAGAAAAAACGACTTCAATGTTCTGTTAGCTTCAACTCTCGACGGACGTGAGGACTGGCCTATCGTGGGGCGGAACATTTCCGACTTCTTGCTGCGTTATCGTGATTTACCTGGAGAAAGCCACTGGCAGCGCTCGATCGTTTGATACACCGGAGAGCGAAGTTGGCTTCCATCCTCGAGGGAATCGATGGCTTGGCCATGTCGACCCCGAGGAAGGGGCGCGGTTCCGCATGGGAGCGGGTGTTGAAGGCTGCGGCGAGCAACCTTGGCCCAGAATGGGTTGTGGCACGCTCTGGCACCCAGGCGGAGTTGATCCATCTACCAGTGCGATGGTGGTTCAATTCCATTGGGTTGGATCCCAAACCGAATCGGGAAGAGCTGACCTTCAGTCATGTCCCCCTGATGAGAGAATTCACGCCGGGCACTATCACCTTTCGGCAGAGTTCATATCAACCTGGTCCCACAGATTCTGCACCACCGAATATTCAGATGGACATCTTCGATACCCGCGGTGCTGCGGAGATCGTGCGCTGGTGGGCGCTTGGTCCGTCCACCAAGTTCTTTGCTGCACCGCCGCTTCCTGACTTGGTCGCTGCAGCCGAGCAGGCTTATGCCGACCGCGAGGAAAAGCCACGCCGGGATTGGATGATTTCGGCTGGACTGCGGGTGATAGCTGACACCGGTTCGCCAATCGAGGTCATCGACAGCGTCCTCTGGGAGTTGGCTCGCCGTGATGTCGGTGGCCACGTCCAAAGTTTCTGGCGACAATTTCGCGCGGTTGCGGAAAACAGAGACCGACTAGCGACATTGCAGTGGCTGGACGAAGAACGACGTCGTTCTGTAAAGGATGCATACGGGCTTCGGGATTCTGCGTTTGCCGATGTGATCTCCCATACAGAGGACTCGTAGCCGAGGGAAGTAGGCGTGAGGGAGTGGAATCGGATGGATCGCGCGCCGCGTCGGAGAACCGCTGGCGGTGCGCACAGTCGCTCCTTTTCGTCTACCAAATAATACGAATGGTCCTTTATGGCAAGCATGCACATGAGCGATGACAAGCCTAAGTCGCCGAAATCGGTCACTGAGGTCCTGGAGTCCCTGGGAATGGACCGGGATCAGTTGCGGGAGATGGCGATAGATGCGATCGCAGACCTGACTCCGAAAAAGGGGAGAGGCGCTGCGTGGGAGAAGGTGTTGGGAGCGGCGGTTAAGAAGCTCGGGCCGAACTGGACGATCATCGGGAGCGGGTTGCGAGCCAAGCTGCTGCACACTCCGGTGCGATGGTTTTTCGACACCGTCGGGATCGATCCGATTCCCAACCGTGAGAAACTGACGATTACTCACCTACCACTCATCGAACCCCTCGATCCCGGAACACTCACTGAGTGGCAGGACCACTACGACAGCAGGCATAGCGGACACGACTACCATGGCCGCCAGATTGATATCTTTGATACCGTCTCCGCTGCCGAGCTAGTGATCTGGTGGGCTGAGGGGCCAGCATCCGAGCTGTTCGACGCACGATCGGTGGAGGCACTCACCCCACTCCGTGAGAAGCAGTACCTTGAGCGCAATCAGTCGGGTCCAGCACGCTGGACAATCTTGGCGGGGCTGCGTGTGATCACTGACACCGGTTCACCGCTCGAGGTTATCGACAACGCGATTGAATACTTCCGCGGCCGGGCTGCCGACCCGGCAGGTCCACTTGTCATGTTCTGGGAACAGTTTCGTGAGGTCGCTGCTGCCGGTGATCGAGAGAGGACACTGCGGTGGCTCGACGAGCATCGACGTGCCACGGTACGTGAGCACTGCGCGCTACCGGCGGTGTTCGCCGACGTTCTCGAAGACCTGGGCAACGGCTAGCCATGTGAGTACAAGAATCTCGAATTTACTTCGACCACAACACTTCAAGAGGAGAAATCAATGGACCACTGGGTCGTCGTCCCGGAACAGCCAGGGTTTGTCGGGGATCGCACAGTTGTCGATACCGCAACCTCGCCGCCGACCGTGGAGAGGGCGCACTTCGTGTTGACCCGGCAACCTACCGACGGACTGATCGGTGCCGGCCCGCTGGTGTTGGTGGACCGTGAGACCGCGGAAGCGTTCGAGGACAACGTCTTCGGTGAAGTGTCCCTTCATCCGGCGGACCTCGATACGGACCCGGCGTCGGGGTTGTTGCGGGTTCCCGACTTCGTGTGGTGTCAGGTGCATGGGCAAGCGGGGATGCTCGATATCGGCCTCACCGAGGACGGCCGCCTGGTGATGTCGGGGCAAGCGTTGTTGGTGTTCCACTCTTTCGGTGGCGGCATCGACAACGCCACCATCTCCGAATGGCTCGGCTGAACCAACTTGCCCTACATATGCTTTGCCGTGGTGAAACTATGTCATGGCATGCCTTGAGCGCAGCGCGCTCCCCCAAGCCGCCGTGATCGAGGAACTACCCACTGACACGTTGATCCGGTTGGGAGACAAGCCTATGCACGTCCATGCCGCCGACATCGTGGCAGTGCGCGCAGTGTCGGGCTATGGAGATCAGGTCGGATTGGAAAGGACGGGGCGATGAGCATAGTCGGGCGATGGCCGACCGTGATCGGATATTGGGGCACGCGGGTGCAGTCGAGTCAGGAAGTGGCGCAGACGATGCGGGCCTTCCTCGACGATCTGGAAGAGATCGACCCGGAGTTGGCGTTGCCGTGGGTGTACACCAAAAAACTGGACAAAGGCCCCGCGGATCTCAGTGTGGACGGGTTGGTGAAAATCTTCGAGCATTCCCGCTCGAAGGAGATGGGGTATTCGGACACCCCCGGACCGGGGTACAGCATCGGTTTGTCGCCCGAGGACGGGACCGCGCGGCGGATTATCGCCGGGGTCGGCGGCTTAGAAACCAGCGCCCCCAACAGTGTCCGGGTGTCGTTGCCGACGGAGACGCAGCTCACCGACAGCACCCGGCAGCTGCTCGGCCCTGACATCGGAGACGCGATCATGAAAGTTATCGTCAAGCATTGGAAACCGGATCGAGCTCGGTGGAGCATCGGCGACTACATAGATCTTCAGAAGCGGTCGAAAGCTGAGGTCGAGGTGGGATGGGAAACATACTTCCATTCAGGAGTTACGTTCGATCGCAGCGCGCTGCCCCAATCTGCGGTGGTAGAGGAACTGCCCACTGGCACGTTGATTCGGTTGGGGGACAAGCCTATGCAGGTCGCTGCCGCCGACATCGTGGCGGTGCGGGCGGCGTTGGGTTATCCGGTGTAGGCCACGCAACGGGTCCGGAGTTCACCATTGCATCAGACGTCGAGAAATGTGTTAACCGGATGGCCTGCTTCGCCTTTCGATAGTATTGCCAGATGGCACCCCGAGCCGACTTGCTCGCGTGGCTCCTCGATTCGGATCCGGCGATTCGGTGGCAGGTGGAGCGCGACCTGCTGAACGAAGCGCCCACTGTGTGGGCGGCGACGCGCGCGTCGATCGCTACCAAAGGATTTGGTGCACGCCTGCTTTCATTGCAGGATCGAGACGGCCAATGGGCGGGTGGGGCGTTCTTCCCGGCAGAATTCGACTTCGTGGGACCCGAAGCAGCAGAAGAAGGTTCGCAACCCTGGACAGCAACTACTTGGACGCTCAACTCCTTGCGTGAGTGGGGCCTCGACGCCAGTGTTCTGCGGGAGCGTCGTACTGCAGAACTGCTCGCGGAGAACTGTCGCTGGGAGTACGAGGGCCGGCCGTACTGGGACGGTGAGGTCGATTGCTGCATCAACGCCTGGACGGTGGCAAACGGTGTTTGGCTCGGCATGCCCGTTGATGAACTGGCTGATTGGTTTGTGCGGCATCAACTTCCGGATGGTGGGTGGAACTGTGAGTGGATCGAAGGTTCGACCCGATCGTCGTTCCATTCGACGCTCAATTCACTCAAAGGGCTTCTCGCGTACGAGATCGCGACCGGGGGAACAGATGAGACGCGCGCGGCTCGGCGATCCGGTGAGGAATTCTTACTGCGGCGCGGTCTGTTCCGGCGACTCTCGACCGGCGAACCGCTGGGGCCCTGGGTCGGACGGTTCGCGTATCCATTCCGGTGGCGTTACAACGTGCTCAATGCGGCCGACTACTTCCGTGAAGCGTCGTTGTCGTATGGAAATGAGCCTGATCCGCGAATGGCGGACGCGATCGAGATGATCCGGGCCGCTCGAGCCTCGGATGGGACGTGGCTCCAGGCCGGTCGCCAACCGGGGCGGGTGTGGTTCGAGGTCGACACAAAGGCGGGGGAGCCGTCGAAGTGGCTGACTTTGTCCGGCATCCGAGTGCTCGCCTGGTGGGATCAATCCTCCCCTCTAGGTTCTGCATAACAAAATAGTTACAGCGAAAATTATTTCACCTTTAAAGGTTATCGAAAGGTGATCTTCGACTTTCCGGTCGAAATATCCAGTACGGATGAAGAACATATTAACGACAGGATTGCCCTCAGTGCGGTGAAGGTTAATCATCTGAACAGGTGAGAAGATGTTCGGTGAAATTACCTACCCGATTGGATAGGCGGGTCACCGACGTTGGTAATCAAATAAGGCGCTCGCAGCTGTCTTGGTTAGGGAGCTAAGTCCCGAGCTGGAAACGGCATTTCTGCTCCGAAAGTGGCGCTTACCTGCGGCTACGTTCCCCATTTTGCAAGATTTAAACCACTTTCGGCGAGAATTAGTCCCGCAATTGTAGGTTGTGGAGCGTCCGCAATGTTTAGGCAAAGTCCCATCTTTTCCCAGAACAATGCTCTACTAAACGTGAAAACCGGATGTTCCCCCGATTTTGCTGAGAAGGTGCAACTATGGGGCGTAGCGTAACTGTCGCAGCGAACCGGAACATCGCGAATTGCTGCTCTAACCAATGACTTTGTTCAGGTCCGAATAATGCTCGGAGGTCGTCGATGTCGATGGAAATGGTGTTAGCCGAAGCAGTGATAGACAGTGGGGACACGGCGTGGGTGCTGATCTCCGCGGGTCTGGTTCTCTTCATGGTTCCCGGACTCGCCTTCTTCTACGCCGGTCTGGTGCGTGGTAGCAGTGCGCTCGTCATGTTGCAGCAGAACCTCGTCCCACTCGGACTCGTCTCGATTACCTGGGTCGTGTTCGGATACAGCTTCGCGTTCAGTGGAGACTGGGGTTCCGGCTTCCTCGGTGACCTCAAATTGTTCGGCTTGCAGGACATACACACTGCCGCCGCCCCGGGCTTCCACCTGATCGAAGGTGCAGTCGCGGTACCGACTCTGGCGTTCGTGGTCTATCAGATGATGTTCGCGATCATCACGCCTGCGCTGATCACCGGTGCGACCGCAAACCGGCTCAAGCCCTTGGGCTGGGCCGTTCTGCTCGTGCTGTGGTCGATCATCGTCTACCCCCCGATTGCGCACTGGCTCTTCAATCCCGAAGGCTGGTTGGCGCTCCGCGGAGCTCAGGACTGGGCCGGCGGAATTGTCGTCCACGCATCCGCCGGCGCCGCCGCCCTGGCAATCTTGCTGGTGGTAGGTAAACGTCCGGGATGGCCCAACGCCGAGGCAGTCCCGCACTCGGTGCCTCTGGCGTTGATCGGCGCAGGCATCCTGTGGTTCGGCTGGTTCGGATTCAACGCGGGCGACGGATTGGCTGCCGATGGTGTTGCGGCACAGGCCTTGATGAACACTCACATCGCCGCAGCGGGCGGTATGGTCGTCTGGCTCGTCATCGAAAGGTACACCGAGGGCAAGGCCACGGCGATCGGCGGAATCACCGGCGCGGTAGCCGGTCTCGCGACCGTCACCCCTTGCGCCGGCTTCGTCAGCACCTTCTCCGCGTTGGCGATCGGCGCGCTTGCCGGACTGGTCTGCCACTTCGCGCTCGCGCTCAAGTCGATCTTCAAGTTCGACGACGCGCTCGACGTCATCGCGGTCCACTTCATCGGCGGCATCCTCGGTTCACTCCTTCTCGGTTTGTTCGGCGAAAAAGCCATCAATTCGATCGGCCGCGACGGACTCTTCTTCGGCGGCGGGGCAGGACTACTCGGCGAGCAGGCGCTGGCGTTGATCGTCGTCATCGCTTTCTCGTTCGTGGTGACCTGGCTGATCGCCACGGGCATCGAGAAGACCATCGGTCTCAAGCTGGCCCCAAAAGACCAGGTGGACATCGACCGTCGTCAGCAAGGCATGGACGCATACCGCTACAACGCCGCATTCGTCGACGCAGGTGGTGCGCCGCAGACCAGCGGGTTCGACTCGGGGGTCCTGGTCGAGGGGGCAAAACTTGTTCCGAACCTCGGCGCCCCGAAGCACGAACTCATCACCGCGGTATTGCAGACCATCGAGTCTGAGAAGCTACGGGAGGCGCTGCTGGCCGCCGGAGCGGAGTCGATAGTCGTATCGGAAGCGCATGTCTCCGCGAGTGACTCGGCCTCGCTCAAGTTCCGCGGACAACGCAACGACGTCGTGTTCACCGAGCGGTTGCGTGTCGAGGTGCTGGTCGCCTCGGAACATGCACAGGCGGTTCTGGACGCGATCAACGAGTACTCGGGCGGCAGGAGGAGCGGTTTCGTCCAGCAAGCGGCCGAACCTCTCACCGAAGCGACGGAACAGGGGAGCTGACATGTATTCGACGACAGGGAGTTACCGCATGATCGACAAGGAGCGTTCAGAATGCATCTGACACCGCGAGAACTCGACAAGCTGACAATCCTCATGTTGGCGGATGTCGCACTGAGGCGAAAGGCAAAGGGGCTCAAACTCAATCACCCGGAGTCCGTCGCAGTCATCACTGCAGCCGCCCTGGAGGGAGCTCGGGAGGGCAAGACTCTCGAGGAGGTCATGGCCGACGCATCGCACGCCTTGACGGTCGACGACGTGATGGACGGTGTCGCGGAGATGATTCCACGTGTGCAGGTCGAGGCGGTGTTCCTCGACGGTAGCCGGCTCGTCACCGTGCACTCTCCGATCCAGTAGCCCGACCGAGATGTCAGGAGCACTCCAAGATGGCAAGCAAATCGACGAAGAAGGATTCCGGCGGCGAGAAGAAAGTGCCGGTCGGCGGATACGTGTTGCGGGACGAGCCGATCGAACTCAACGAGGGCCGTCCACGTTTGAAGTTGCGAGTCCGAAACACCGGTGACCGTCCCATCCAGGTGGGTTCGCACTACCACTTCATGGAAGTCAATCGCGCGTTGTCCTTCGATCGTGAACAGTCCTTCGGCTGGCGCCTCGACATTCCCGCGGGCACGGCGGTCAGGTTCGAGCCGGGCGACGAGAAGGAAGTGACGTTGGTGCCGTTCGGCGGCAAGCAACGAGTGCAAGGCTTCAACGGACTTGTCGACGGTTGGGCGCCGACCCACGCCGCCTACCGGCCTCGGCTTCCCGGAGCCGTCCAGCGTGCCGAAGAACTCGGCTTTCTGTCCGAACCTCAAACCGACTGATTCTCGTTCACGGCGGACGAAGGAGAGCAACACCCATGACAAGCATTTCGAGACAAGAGTATTCGGGTCTGTTCGGGGTCACCACGGGTGACCAGATCAGACTGGGCAATACCGACCTGTACATCGAGGTCGAGGAAGATCTTCGAACGATCGGCGACGAGTCGATCTACGGCGGCGGCAAGACGCTGCGCGACGGCATGGGCCAGGATCCGGAGTCATGCAGCATCGACGGTGCCCTCGACCTCGTGATCACCAACGTGGTCATCGTCGATGCAACCATCGGCGTCGTCAAGGCAGACGTGGGAATCAAGGACGGCAAGATCGTTGGCTGGGGCAAGGCGGGAAACTCCAGCACGATGGAAGGTGTCACCCCGGGGCTGACCACCGGTCCGGCGACCGACGCGATTTCCGGTGAGCAGATGATCCTCACTGCCGCCGGCATCGATCCACACGTTCACCTCGTGTCACCACAGCAGGCGTACCACGCACTCAGTGGGGGAGTGACGACGCTGATCGGTGGTGGTATCGGCCCGACCGACGGAACCAACGGCACCACCATCACTTCCGGTATCTGGAACATGGAGATGATGCTCAAGGCCAACGAGGGTTTGCCGGTCAACGTCTGCATGTTGGGCAAGGGGAACTCGTCCGGGCATCAGTCGCTGGTCGAACAGATCAAGGCCGGTGCGGCCGGTCTGAAGGTCCACGAGGACTGGGGCGCGACACCGGCCACAATTCGTGAGTCTCTGCGGGTGGCAGACGAAATGGACGTTCAGGTCGCCATTCACACGGATACCCTCAACGAGGCCGGATACGTCGAGGACACCATCGCGGCCTTCGAAGGCCGTACAATTCACACCTATCACAGCGAGGGTGCGGGCGGCGGTCACGCACCCGACATCCTGCGAGTGACGGGCGAGGACAACGTACTTCCGGCGTCGACCAATCCGACGTTGCCGTACGGCATCAACACTCAGGCCGAGCTCTTCGACATGATCATGGTCTGTCACAACCTCAATCCCAAAGTGCCCTCGGATGTTTCGTTTGCCGAGTCCCGCGTTCGCGCCGAGACGATCGGTGCCGAGAACGTACTGCAGGACATGGGCGTCATCTCGATGTTCTCGAGTGACTCACAGGCGATGGGCCGGGTTGGAGAAAACTGGCTACGCGCGATCCAAACAGCGGACTGCATGAAGCGGTCCCGCGGAAAGCTGCCCGAGGATTCACCGACGCACGACAACTTCCGCGTGTTGCGCTACGTCGCGAAGGTCACGATCAATCCCGCGTTGACGTTTGGTCTTTCGCATGTGGTCGGGTCGATCGGTGTCGGGAAGATGGCGGATCTTGTTCTCTGGGAGCCCGCATTTTTCGGTGCGAAGCCGAAGACGATCATCAAGAACGGTCTGATCAGTTGGCATGCCATGGGAGATCCGAATGCTTCACTCCCGACACCACAACCGGTGATCTACCGGCCGATGTTCGGTGGATTCGGCAAGGCGTTGCCGCAGAGTTCGGTCTCGTTCGTCTCGCGAGCGGCACTCGACGACGGCATCAAGGACCGGCTCGGTCTCGAACGTCAGGTTGTTGCTGTCGAGGGGACCAGAACAGTCACCAAGCGTGATCTGGTTCGCAACTCGGCCACTCCGGAAATCAAGGTGGACCCGGAGACCTTCGCGGTGACTGCGGACGGCGTCCACGCATACGTCGAACCTGCCGAATCCATTCGCTTGAACCAACTTTACTTCTTCAGTTAGGGGTCTCCAGTGTCGGGAACAATCACACACACGCACGGCGCCGATGCGACGCCACACACGCACGGCGAGATGACCGCGCCGAGCGGAAAGCCGACGCGAGTCGACGCGCTGCTCGGGAAGGAGACCGACGAGGAGTGGGCCGGTCGACTCGACAATGCGGTAGTCGACGTCTTGTCGCTCGATCAGTGGGAAGCGCAGAAGAGTCGGTTACGACGCACCACGATCGGTGGCCGTGAATTGGCCGTCTCGCTCGATCGGGGTATTCAGTTGCAGGACGGCGACATTCTGCTGTGGGACGAGCAGGCGAACACCGTCGTCGTGGCGAGGATCAACCTCAAGGACGTGTTGGAGATCGACCTGAGCGCACTGGTCGAGGTGACGCCCGAGAAGATGATTCAGACGTGCTTGGAGTTGGGACATGCCGTGGGTAACCAGCACTGGCCTGCGGTGGTGAAGGGAATGAAGGTCTACGTTCCGTTGACGGTCGACAAGGCGGTCATGGGCTCGGTGATGCGGACACATGCTTTCGAGGGCATCGAGTACACCTTCATCCCGGGCGCCGAGGTCATTCCCTACATCGCTCCACACGAGGCACGCCGTTTGTTCGGTGCGGCCGCGCGTGAGGGCGAGGGGCATACCCATGACCCTCTCGTCTGAGGGATCCGGGCTCAGCATCAACCGCGCGATGCGGATGATGCAGTTTTCCGATTCCATGTTCCCGGTCGGTTCCTTCTCGTTCTCCAACGGTTTGGAATCGGCCGTGGCGCAGGGAATTGTCACGGGTGGTCCGTCGCTGCGGGAGTTTGTGCTCTCGGCCGCCCATCAGGGCGCGACGTGCGACGGTATCGCCGTACTCGCGGCGCACCGGGGTGCGGCAGCCGGTGATTTCTCGGCGATCCTCGCCGCTGATCATGCAGTGATCGAACGCAAACTCAACGAAGAAGCACGCACGATGAGTACCCGCATGGGTAAGAAGTTGGCCGAACTCGGCGGGCGCTTGGCCGGTGAGACCCTGTTCAACAAGTGGTTGGCCGCGATCGCATCGGGGGAGACGCCGGGTACCTACCCCGTCGGCCTCGGAATTGCTTTCGCGGAGATGGGTTCTCCGGAAGAGGACGCTTTCACGGTCAATCAGTACGGTGTCGCGATGACGTTGCTCGGCGCTGCCCTTCGTATCGTCCGAGTCGATCACCTCACGACGCAAGAGATTCTGTTCGAGGTCAATCAGAGCGCCGGCCGTGAGTACGCCGCAGTGCGTGACTACGGACTCGACGACATGTCCAATTTCGCCCCGATGATCGACATTCTGGCTGCGGTTCACGTCAAGGCGCACGTCCGAATGTTCATGAACTAGAAGGAGAACGATGAAGAAGACAACGCGCATCGGAATCGGCGGACCCGTGGGTTCGGGTAAGACCGCACTCATCGAGGCGATCACGCCGGAGTTCATCAAGCGGGGCACCAGCGTTCTGATCATCACCAATGACGTGGTCACCACCGAAGATGCCAAGCATGTGCGCAAGGCTCTCAAAGGTGTTCTCGTGGAGGAACGTATCGTCGGCGTGGAGACGGGAGCCTGCCCACACACCGCCGTCCGCGAAGACCCGAGTATGAATCTCGCGGCGGTCGAGGACATGGAGAAAACGTTCCCGGACACCGACGTGGTGTTCATCGAAAGTGGTGGCGACAACCTCACACTGACGTTCAGTCCAGCTCTGGTCGACTTCTTCATCTACGTCATCGACGTAGCCGCAGGCGACAAGATTCCGCGCAAGAACGGTCCGGGAATCTCGCAGTCCGACATCCTGGTCATCAACAAGACCGATCTCGCACCGTACGTCAACGCCGATCTCGGAGTCATGGATCGCGACTCCAAGGGGATGCGCGGCGACAAGCCGTTCGTCTTCACCAATTGCATGACCGGGGAAGGCATCAAGGAAGTGGTGGACCTCATCGTGCACGGAGTCCTCTTCGACGAAGAGGAAGTGGGAGCGAGCGCACCGTGAGCGCAACGTCCGTCCCGGGAGCATCGCGGTCGCTCCCGGGGCCGATCCCGACCATCCCGGAACTCGACCAGTACCAGGACCAGCCGAAGCAGGCCCCGGCCGGCAAGGTCGGGAAGACCGGCGTTCTCGAGATGCGATTTGTCGACCGTGGCGACAAGACGATTCTGCGGGACATGTACCGCAAGACACCGCTGCTCGTTCAGCAGGCGCTGTACTGGGACGAAGCGTTGCCGACCATGCCGTGCGTCTACATGATCTCGACGTCCGGCAGTGTGTTGCAAGGCGATCGACTGTTCCTGACCATCGAGATGGAACCGGGTTCCCTCGCGCACGTGACCACTCAGTCGGCCACCAAGGTTCACCGGATGGATGCCAATCACGCGTCGCAACTCCAGAAAGTGGTGCTCGCGGAGAATTCGTATCTCGAACTGATGCCCGGGGTGACGATCCCACACCGCAACGCGAGGTACTACGCGCGCACCGACATCACGGTGGATCCGACTGCAACGCTGTTGTTCTCGGAGATCGTGATGTCGGGTCGCAAGTACCACGACGGCGGAGAGATGTTCGTCTACGACCTGTACTCCACAATGATCAAGGCGGAGCGTCCGGACGGGAAGAACCTCTTCACCGAGAAATTGGTGATCGAACCGGCACGCTTCCCCGTGCGATACGGCGGAATCATGGGCGACCACGACGTGTTCGGCAATGTCATCCTGCTGACACCGAAGGAGCACGCCGACGCGATTCTCGAAGAGGTAGTTCCGGGCCGTGACGGCAAGGTCGTTTCCGGAGCGAGTCGGCTACCGAACGACGCCGGTCTCATCTTCAAAGTCCTCGGTCCGGAGAGCGAACCCGTCAAGGCGAAGGTTCGTGATTTCTGGGCTCTGGTGCGAAAGGCAGTTCTGGACACCACCATTCCGCCCGTCCCGCTGTGGGGATGACGCGGATCGTCGGAGAAGGATCGAGGGACGTGCGATGACCACCATCACCAAACCCTGGGACGACGTCGCGGACAAGAACGTCGTGCTCAGATTCATCGACACCAATCTCAAAGGCTCCGGGCAGGTGATGTTCCAGGGCAATGCGCTGACGGGCCTGCTGTTTCTGGTCGGTATCTTCTGGGGAGCGATAGCCGCGGACACGATCACCGTAGCAATTGGTGCCGTGGTGGGTCTGGTGGTATCCACCGTCACCGGGATGATGCTGCACTCCGACGACGATTCGATGCGTATCGGCCTGTACGGATACAACGGAGTTCTTGTGGGAGCTGCCTTTCCGACGTTCCTTGCCGGCGGTGTGATGCTGTGGATCTACCTCGTGGTGGGAGCTGCCGCGTCGACGATCGCGTTCCTGGCCGTTGCCAATGTCTTCAAGACGTGGGGCGTACCGGCGCTGACCTTTCCGTTCAACCTCGTCAACTGGTTCTTCCTCCTCGCGGCGTTCCAGTTCCTGCGGATCGAAACGTCAGACCTCAGCGCGGGCCAGTTTCCCCAGCACATCGGGGACGCGTCAGTTCATGCCGAAATTACTTTCAGCTTCCTGTGGGACACGCTGTTCCGCAACGTCTCCCAGATCTTTCTGATCAACAACACCGTCACCGGCATTATCTTCGTGATCGCGCTGCTGGTCGCGTCGCGTTGGGCGGCGTTGTTCGCGCTCATCGGTTCCGCGATAGCGATGGGTTCGGTACTGGCGCTGGGCGCAAACACCGTCGACATCGGCAATGGTCTCTACGGGCTCAGTTCGGTGCTGACGGCAATTGCTCTCGGATCGGTGTTCTACAACCCGTCGTGGCGTGTGTTCGTCTACACCGTCTTCGGAGTACTGGTGACTGTTGTCATCCACGGCACGCTGGTGTCTGCCTTTGCTCCGATCAGCCTGCCGGCCGGAACGGGCCCGTTCGTCTTCGCGACGTGGCTGTTCCTGCTGCCGAAGAAGAAGTTCGTTCCCATCCAGCACGACACCATCGAGGGTGGAGCGGCCGAGGGCAAGGATTCGATCGCGAAGGCGAACGGATAGGGCTCGAACGGGCAGAAGTTCCTAGATCGTTCCGCTATGGCACCCTCGCGAACCGGTATCACTCGAGTATTGTCTGGCCTTCGGTAGTCGGGCATGGTCGAAGCATGACCGTGCAGGTAGTTGTGATGGGTGTGGCCGGTGCTGGAAAAAGCACCGTGGCAGTGGGTCTCGCCACGTCTCTCGGGGCAGACTTCGTCGACGGTGACGATCTGCACCCCGAGTCCAATGTCGCCAAAATGCGTTCGGGGACACCGTTGACCGACGAAGACCGTGTGCCGTGGCTCGACGCGATCGCGGCCTGGCTTTCCGAGCGTGCCGATGCGGGACGAACAGGCGTCGTTGCCTGTTCGGCTCTGCGAAAGGACTATCGGGGCCGGTTGCGCCCGGACGGTCTCGACGTGCAGTTCGTCCACCTGGCCGGTGATTTCGAGACTATCTCCGCACGTATGCGTTTCCGCGCCGGGCACTTCATGCCGGAGAGTCTGCTCATCTCCCAGTTCGAGGCTCTCGAACCGCTTACAGACGACGAGCGCGGCATCACGCTGAATGTCGTCTCCGAACCGAGCACACTGGTGGGCGAGGCAGTCGACTACATCCATACATCTCAGAGGAGCGTCACAGCGTGAGTAGCACCGCAAGCCCCGGCCCGTTCGACATTTCCGGGAAGGTCGCGCTGGTGACGGGTTCGAGCCGAGGCATCGGCTCGGCCCTCGCGACTGGTCTCGCCGAGGCGGGTGCGGTGGTGGTGCTCAACAGCCGAAATTCCGACGTGCTCGAAGCCGAGCGTCGACGCATCGCCGACGCGACCGGCGCAACGGTGCACGCATACGCGTTCGACGTCACCGATTCGGCCGCCGTCCGGGATGCGGCGACACGCATCGAGGCGGAGGTCGGCCCGGTCGAGATCGTTGTCAACAACACCGGCGTGCAGCACCGCGCCCCGCTTCTCGAGTTCGGCGACGACGACTTCCGGCGTGTCATGGACACCAACCTGACCAGTGCGTTCTACGTCGGACGTGAATTCGCCCGCGGCATGGTCGAGCGCGGACACGGGAAGATCGTCAACATCTGCTCGGTGCAGAGCGAACTCGGCCGAGCGGGAATCGCACCGTACGCAGCCAGCAAGGGCGGGCTCAAGATGCTCACCCGCGGGATGTGCGCCGACTGGGCACCCTTCGGTTTGCAGATCAACGCGATCGCACCGGGATACTTCGACACCGAACTGACCTCTGCGCTGGTCAACGATCCGGAGTTCACCGCGTGGCTCGCCAAGCGGACACCCGCCGGACGTTGGGGCCGTACGGAGGAGCTGATCGGGTCGCTACTGTTCTTGGCCTCCCCGGCTTCGGATTTCGTCAACGGTCAGATCCTCTACGTCGACGGCGGAATGACGGCCGTCGTCTGATTGTCCGCTGTTAGATCGTCCGCTACTCGAACAGAAAGCACCCACATGACAGACGCCAGCGCCCCTCGCATCCACCTCGGTCCCGTCGAGGATCCTCACGTCGCCGACGGAATACGCCGAGCCGGTGGAGTTCTCGTTCCACTGGCAGACGCCGAGGGCGTCGTGTGGGTACACGGGCCGGAGACGTTCCCGTCGTCGCTACCCGATTCGGTTCGCTGGGTGCAGTTGCCGTTCGCCGGCATCGAGCCCTGGTTCGACGCCAAGGTGATCGACGACAAGCGGGTCTGGACGTCTGCTGCCGGAGCGTACGCGGGCAATGTTGCCGAACATACGATGATGCTTCTCCTCGCCGGAGTTCGTTCTCTCCCCGAACAATTGGCGGCGCAGTCGTGGCGCAAGGAAGAGTTCGACCCGCGGGTGGGCACTTTGCAGGGCTCGACAGTGGCGATCATCGGTTGCGGCGGAATCGGCCGTGCGTTGATCCCGTACCTCGCCGCGTCCAAAGTCAAGGTCATCGCGATCACCCGCTCCGGGACCCCTGTCGAGGGTGCTTCCGAAACGCTCTCGGCCGACCGCACCGGCGAAATCTGGTCCAAGGCAGATCACTTCGTGATCGCAGCACCGTCGACATCCGCGACGCGGCATCTGGTCGGCAAGGCCGAACTGGACCAGATGTCGGAGTCGAGCTGGATCGTGAACATCGCGCGTGGCTCCCTCGTCGACACGGACGCATTGGTCGACGCACTGGAAGCCGGTTCGATCGGCGGGGCGGCACTGGACGTCACCGATCCCGAGCCGTTGCCGGACGGGCATCGGTTGTGGAAGCTGCCCAACGCGATCATCACTCCACACGTCGCCAACCCGGCTACGACGCTCACCCGCGTCCTGGCAGATCACGTTGCAGCCAACGTCGCCCGATTCGCCGCAGGTGAGGACCTCGCCGCCGTGATCGATCCGTCGGCGGGCTACTGACCGCTCGCGTTGGTTCCCTTCACGTAATCGGCAACGACGGTGCGCAGAACATCGCGCACCGCCTCGGCCGGTTTGGAGAGGGGCTGATTGGCCGGGGTGCCAAGGGAGACATGCACTTCGATGCCCGGCTCGATGCGTCGTAGCTCGAGCGCTTCGACGTCCATGACCCTGCGGGCCACCGACCACGGCAGAACCGTCGCGCCCAATCCGGTGCGTACGGCCTCGGACAGCGTCATCACCGATTCCACTTCGGCCACGACGTTCGGTTGCTGCTCTGCACGGTCGAAAGCCTGCTCCACCACCTTGCGGATGGTGTGCATCCGACCCGGAAGCAATAGTGGCAGTTCGGCGATCTCGGGCAGGGAGATGTCGGATCCCGATTCGCCTGCCAGTCCGGTACCGAACGGCGCAACCACCACCAGCTCCTCGGTGAGCAAGCGTTCGAACGTCACCCCCTTGATCGGGCCGGCGTCGTACAACAACGCCAGATCCATGCGACCGGTCATCATCGCTTCGCTGAGCACGCCACCGAAGTTCTCGTTGATGTGCAACAAGATATTCGGGTGCTGCTCGCGCACACGGGCCAAGAGCGGCAAGGCGATTGCCGTCGCGGTGCTGTACGGGGCGAGGCCGACCGAGACGCCACCCGCCAGCGCCCGTCCGACCACGGACACCTCGGCCTGGGCACTCTCCACCTGACGCAGAATCACCTGAGCATGCCGATAGAGTGCGTGCCCCGCATCGGTCGGCTCGACACCCTGTTTGCTGCGGATCAGAAGTTGCTGACCGAACTGCGTTTCCAGCGACGTCATCTGTTGGCTCAGGGCGGGTTGTGCGATGTGCAGGATGTCGGCGGCTCGGGTGATGCTGCCGGCATCGACAATTCGTACGAACGAGTAGAGCCTTCTCGTGTCCATGCTGTGCAAACTACCAGCTCAACGGACATATCGAATTCCGATCACCCCAACGCGAAACGGTATTAACAACCCTTTGGCGTTCCTGAGTAGCGTCCCAGAAACACCGAAGTCGACACACAGAACTTCGACAGTCGGACCAACCACGGGCAACGGCGCCCGTACGAACAAGTAAACGAACCGGAAGGACCGAAATGGCAACCAGCATCGATCTTGTCGCCGATCTCGGCGAAGGTTTCGGCACGTGGACCATGGGCGCCGACGATGCTCTGCTCGACACGCTGACTTCGGCCAACATCGCTTGCGGATTCCATGCAGGCGATCCACGAACCATGGATGCGACCGTGCGGGGGTGCGTATCGCGCGGTATCGGCATCGGCGCGCATCCGAGTTTTCCGGACCTCGCCGGATTCGGACGTCGCGCGATGGATCTCAGTGAGAACGAGGTCCGAACCGACGTGCTGTTCCAACTCGGCGCCCTTCACGCCTTTGCGGTCGCGAGCGGAACGTCGTTGTCGCACATCGCTCCCCACGGCAAGCTCGGGAATCTTGTTGCCGTACGCCAGGATTACGCGCGCGCCGTCGTCGATGCGGTCGCGGCCTTCGATCCGTCGTTGATCGTGCTCGCCCAGGACGGGGCGTTGGCCGACGAGGCGACTGCCCGCGGATTGAGCGTCGGCATCGTCGGAATCGCGGATCGCGCATACAACTCCGACGGAACTCTCGTGCCCCGCAGCGAGCCGGGAGCGGTGATTCACGACGTCGACGTTCTGGTCGAGCGGACCGTTCGGATGGTGGTCGAGGAAGTCGTCGAAGCTGTGGACGGCACGTTGATCCCGGTTGTCGCCGATACGGTCCTCGTGCACGGTGACAACCCCGGTGCCGTCGCGAACGCGAAGGCGATTCGCGCCGCGCTCGAGGCCGCCGGTGTCACCATTGCGCCGCTGACCCGGGTCGTGGCGTCACGGCGGGCCCGTGATGTCGGGTGTTCCGCGTGAAGACCTACGTCGCCGACTGCGGTGACGCCGCCGTTCGCGTCAGTGTCAGCGGCGGGACCGCCGAGCAGAACTGGAACACCGTTCGATCGATCGCTGCACGTTTCGATCTCGGTGCCGACGGCATCGTCAGCGTCATCCCGACATACGACGCCCTGCTGGTCGAGTTCGACAACCTCCTCACCGACCACGACGCCGTCCGCGGCCTGGTTCGCGAAGCAACGACTATCCCCCGACCGCTGGAAGGTGAACCTAGGACGTTCGAGATCCCCGTCGTCTACGGGGGCGAACACGGCCCGGACCTGGGTGATACAGCGCGGTTTCTCGGCGTCACCGAAGCCGAAGTGGTGCGCCTTCACTCCGCAGCCCCGTTGGTCATGCGTTGCTACGGCTCACCCGGCGGCGCCCCGATGCTCGACGGCCCGGCGTTCGGCCTTCCCATCCCGCGCCGATCGAGCCCGCGACCGCACGTCGCGGCCGGTTCCGTTGCGGTGGCCGGACGTCAGGCAGTCGTTTCGGCCAGGCCTGCGCCCGGCGGTTGGGCAGTGATCGGCCGGACCCCGCTCATCTTGGTCGATCCGGCGTCGGAGCAGATTTCTGCCTACCGCCCGGGCGATCTGTTCGTCTTCCGTGCGATCGACGCCGATCGCTGGGACGACTTCGACGGACGCTCGCTCCTGCCCGTAGGGGGTGATCCCCATGGCTGAGACCGTCACCGTCCTGACTCCCGGAATCAGCTCCGTCCAGGATTTGGGGCGTGGATCGGCGTCACAGTTCGGTCAGGCGACGGGCGGCGCAGCCGACCAGATCAGCGCGGAGATCGCCAACGCGTTGGTGGGTAGTAGGCGCGAGGCCCCGCTACTGGAGTTGACGGCCCTCGACTTTTCAGCGTCGGCGTCCACGGATCTGCTGATCGCCGTCACGGGTGCACCCGCAACGGTGACGGTGGACGGACATCGGCAACCGCAGTGGGAACCGATCGTCTGGCGAGCGGGTCAGCGGCTTGCCGTCACCGGAATCCACGACGGATTGCGCGTCTACGTCGCCGTCCACGGAGAGCTGACGGCCGACTACCTCCTGGGCAGCTGCGCTCCCGACCAGGTCCTCGGATTCGGCCGTCACTTGACCGCGGGGGAGATGCTGGTCGTCGACACCGACTGCCCGCCGATCGACCACCCGGTCTTCCGGCTACCGCTGTTCCGGTTGTTGCCCGACCGACCGTCCTTCGGCAACGTGTGGACGCTCGACGTGACCGACGGCCCCGACATCGACGACTTCGGGGAGAGTGCAGCCGCGCTGTTCGGCACCGAATTCGTGGTGGGCGATCAGAGCAATCACATCGGGCTTCGGCTGGCATCTACCGATGAGCAGCCGCTCCCACAGCGCACCGGCACCGGCGAGGTCCTCTCGCGCGGCGTCCCCATCGGTGCCGTCGAAGTACCCGCTGGCAACGAACTTCTGGTCCTGCATCGAGGTAGAGGCGTCACCGCCGGTTATCCGGTGCTGGCAGTCGTCACCACCGTTTCACTCTCACAGCTGGGACAGGCCCGACCCGGGCACCGCGTCCGATTCCGGAACTGCAGCGTCGCAACGGCGGTTGCAGAGCACCGCGAACAGCAGCACCGCATCGCCTTGCTGAGGCGGCGTGTGGAGAACGTATTCACCACCCTCCGGATACCTCTTCACACCTCGGAAGCCCGAGTACCGAGCCACGTCGGCACCACACGCCCCGCGAGCGCTCCGCGCCGCGCGTCTATTTTGGAGACAGCATGACCAACACCATCGAAGCGGTAGACGGCCAGGTAGCCGACCCGCGCAAGGTCCGGAAAGTCGTCGCAGCGGGCTGCGTCGGCATCTTCGTCGAGCTCTACGACAACGGTGTCTTCGCGTTCATGGCGACGGCACTGGCCATCGTGTTCTTCGACGTATCGAAGTCGAGCGACGCGCTGATGCTGGTGTTCGCCGGCTACGCGGTCTCGTTCTTCGTTCGGCCCCTCGGCGCGGTGGTCTGCGGCATCCTCGGCGACCGGATCGGTCGACAGAAGATGTTGGTGTTCGTCATCATGCTGATCAGCGTGGCGACCGCCGGTATCGGCTTGCTGCCCACCTACGCGGCCATCGGTATCGCGGCACCGGCACTGCTGATCTTTCTGCGGATCGTGCAGGGATTCTCCGTCGGTGGTGAAGCTGCCGGCGCCATGACGTTCCTCGCCGAACACGCCCCGGAAGGCAAGCGCGGCTTGATCACGAGCTACGCGCAGATCGCGTCGTTCCTCGCACTGCTGACCGGAACGATGATCGCGTTTGCCATGTCGCCGTGGCTCAACGCCGACGCGATCAACGGCGGCGGACTCGCATCGTGGGCGTGGCGCATCCCGTTCCTCATGGCCATTCCGATGGGAATCATCGGCTGGTACATCCGCCGCGCGATCTCCGATACCCCGAACTTCGAGCGGCTCAAGGAATCCGGCGGTTTGTCGCGCAATCCGCTCAAGGAAGCATTCTCCACTCCCGAACACCGTCGCGCCATGATCCTCGCCCTGTTCATCCCCTTGATGAATGGTTCCGGCTACTACGTTCTGTTCTCGTACATGCCCACGTTCCTCAAAGGCGATCAGATCGGATTCTCGACCGGGACAGCGCTTCTCGTCACCGCATCCAGCCTGGTCGCGATCTGCTTCGCGATTCCGTTCATGGGTGCTCTCTCCGACCGGATCGGTCGCAAGAAGGTCATCGCCGGTGCAGCTGCGGCAATGGCGATCGGAGCGATCCCCTGCTATGCCATGATCGTGACCGGCAACGTCGGCCTCGCCGTTCTCGGTGCCTGCCTCATGGCAGTGATCTTCGCCGGGCACACAGCCGTCATCCACATCCTGATCGTCGAACTGTTCCCCACGCGGGTTCGCTACTCCGCCTACGGTTTGGGTTACAACATCTCGTCCGCACTCTTCGGTGGTACCGCACCGTTGTTGATGACCTGGTTGATCCCCGAATTCGGTATCTACGTTCCCGCCTTCTACGCGGTCATCACTGCAATCGGCACGCTGATCGCGGTCAGCACCATCACCGATCGCGCCCACGTTCCGCTACGCGACACTCTGTGACTTCTCGCGTGAGTCACTCCTGATCCGGCCCGGTGGCCGCCTGCAGTCCGCGGCGGCCGCCGGGTCATACCAATTTCTTCCTGTAGGAGCACACAATGCCTTTCTCCGATTACCGCACAGCTCTCGTCACCGGCGCCAACACCGGAATGGGTGCCGCCGTCACCGAGATGTTCACCAAGCGCGGACTGACGGTCTACGGCGTCGCCCGCAATGCCGACAAGCTCGGTGAGGTTGCCGATCGCACCGGAATGATCCCTCTGCCCGTGGACATCACCGACACCGCCGCGCTCGCCGAAGCTGTCGGCGGACTGGAGATCGACATCCTCGTCAACAACGCGGGGGTGTCCGCAACCGGAAACATTCTCGACGCCGAAGAAGCATCGGTCGACGCGATGGTGGACGTGAATCTTCGTGCAGTGCTGCACCTGTGCCGCATTCTGCTGCCGGGAATGGTGGAGCGCGATCTAGGTCATGTCGTCAACATCAGCTCCATCGCCGGCCTGTACAACTTCTACGGCCACACTGCCTACCACGCGACCAAGGCTGCGGTGCACCAGATTTCGCGCCAGCTGCGAAACGACTGCATCGGCAAGCGGATTCGAGTGACCGAGATCTGCCCTGGCCGGGTCGAGACCGAGATCTTCGGTCGCAACCTCGGCGGCACGCCCGAAGCCATGAAGGAAGCGTGGGAGACCTTCTACGAAGGCTACGAATCCATCACTACCAAGGACATCGCGGATACCATCGAGTTCGCGATCGACGCCCCTGGCCACGTCAATCTTGGTCTCATCGAGGTGCTCCCCACCTTCCAGGTGCCCGGTGGCCTCGACTTCATCCGTCGCAACGACTGAGAGAGCGCATCATGAGTTTTGTACTACCGGAAACGACGCTCGGAGTGGTGGCCCATGCGGCAGGTGACCTGCGGGTCGAGCATGTTGCGTTGACTGCGCCGACCGCCGAGCAGGCAGTGATCGAGATCGCTTACGGCGGTGTGTGTGGATCAGATCTGCACTACTGGACGCACGGCGCGGCGGGGGAGTCGATTCTGAAGGCACCGATGCTGCTCGGTCACGAGGTGGTCGGCACGGTCGTGACGGCCGCGGCGGACGGAACGGGGCCGGCAGTTGGAACTTCCGTGGCCGTACACCCCGCAACGCCCGGTGGGACCGCGCCTCGGTTCCCGAGCGATCGGCCCAACCTCTCGCCCTGCTGCACATACCTGGGAAGTGCAGCGCAGTACCCACACACCGAGGGCGCCTTCGTGAAATACGCAGTGCTCCCGACGCGCATGCTCCGGGAACTGCCCGAGGGGTTGGACCTGCGGACTGCGTCGGTAGCCGAACCGGCAAGCGTTGCCTGGCACGCTGTTTCGCGAGCGGGAGACGTACGCGGGAAGAAGGCGCTGGTCGTCGGCTGCGGACCCATCGGCGCACTGGTCGTGGCTGTGCTCAAACGAGCAGGCGCGCAGTCGATCACCGCGGTCGACGTGCACGACGTTCCGCTGCAGATCGCGTCGACGCTCGGTGCGGATCGGGTTCTCGAGGCCACCGACGCCGAGGCAGTCGCCGCATCCGATGCCGACGTGGTCGTCGAGTGCACCGGCAATCATCGCGGGCTCGAATCCGCTATTCGCGGGGCGACGCGCGGTGGACGGGTGGTCATGCTCGGGCTTCTTCCGTCCGGACCTCAACCGGTACACATTTCGCTGGCGATCACGCGAGAGTTGGAGTTGGTGGGCTCATTCCGCTTCAACGACGAAATCGACGAGGTGCTGCTCGCCCTCGTCGACGGTTCGCTTGCTGTCGATGCTGTTCTCACACACGAATATCCGGTCGAGGAAGCTCTGGAAGCCTTCGCAGTCGCCAAGGATGCTTCGGTGTCGGGGAAGGTGCTGTTGCGGTTCTGAGTCCTTCGACCCTGTGCGCCTTTATTAACCGCGGGTGGTTAATAAAGGCGCACAGCAGGTTATTCGACCACCAGGCCCTTGGCTTCCAGCAGGGCAGTCGGATTGCTCACCTCGAGTGGGGTCTCGCCCCGCTTGTAACGCTCGATGTACCCGGCTTCGGCTTCGTCACGGGCACGCGAGAGTTCGATTGCCTCGGCAACCTCCTCGCGGCGGACCACGACAACGCCGTCGCAGTCGCCCTTGACGACGTCACCGGGATAAATGACCTGTTCTCCGAAGACCAGGGGATGGTTGATCGGGCCGAGAGATTCCTTGACGGTTCCCTCGATGTACACGTGCTTGGAGAAGACGGGGAATCCGAGTTCGCGGATCTCCCGGGTATCGCGCACTCCGCCGTCGGTGACCAGTGCGGTAATGCCGCGCGCAACACAGGCATTGGCGAGGACATCGCCGAACTGGCCGGCGGCTTGATCACCTGAAGAGACGATCAGGACGTCACCCGGCTGTGCGTAGCTGATCGCAACCTGCAGCATGAGGTTGTCACGGGGATGGCACTTGACTGTGAAGGCGGAGCCGCAGAACCTCATGTCGCGGTCGATCGGTTTGATCGCCGGATGCAGCGACCCCTTACGTCCCTGTGCCTCGTGAATCGTGGCCGCGGAGAACGTCCCCAGTTCGGCAATCAGGTCCTTGTCCGCGCGATCAATTTTCGTCTTGACGTGAATCATCTTGTACTCCAGAAAGTATGAAAGATCAGGAAAGGCGTTCGACTGCCGCGGCGATCTGTGCCGCGGCCTTTTCGAGGACGGCCTCGGAGGTGGCGAAGGAGATACGGAAGTACGGCGATGCGCCGTAAGCCGAACCCTGAATGGTGGCAACCGACGCCTCGTCGAGGAGATAGAGGACGAGATCCTGGTCGGACTCGATCACGGTGCCATCCGGGGTCTGCTTGCCGATCAAGCCGGCACAGTTGACGAACAGGTAGAACGCACCCTGCGGCACGACGGGCTCGAGCCCGGGGACAACACTGAGGAGGTGAGCCGAGAGGTCGCGTCGTCGTCGGTAACTTCGTACGGATTCGGTGAGGAAACTCTGGTCGCCGGTAAGGGCTTCCACGGCTGCGGCCTGGCTGATCGAGGACGGGCAGGAAGAACTTTGACCCTGCAGTTTGTTGACGGCGCCGATCAATCCGGAATTTCCGAGTCCGTATCCGAGTCGCCACCCGGTCATGGCATGAGACTTGGAGACTCCGTTGGTGACCAGTACCTGATCACGGAGGTGCGGAGCGACCTGCAGCAGACTCGGGATCGGAGCGTCGCCGAAGTTGATCTCGTCGTATATCTCGTCGACCAACACACTGACATGGGGATTGGCCTCTATCACTTCGGCGAGGGCCTGCAGCTGCTCGCGGGTGTACACAGATCCGGTGGGGTTGCCCGGGGCATTGAGGATGACCCACTTGGTGTTCGAAGTGATTGCAGCGGATAGTGCTTCGGCTGTGAGAAGAAAGTTGTCGGACTCCTCGCACTGAACGATCACCGGAGTTCCGTCGTGAGCGAGGACCATATCCGGGTACGAAACCCAGTAAGGGGCGGGAACGATAACCTCGACGCCGGCTTCGACCGTCGCCATGAGAGCGAGGAAGATGACCTGTTTCGCACCGCCGCCGACGGTGATCTGGTTGTCCGCGTACTGGATTCCGGTTCGCGAAGCCGCGCGTGCTGCGATTGCCTCGCGTAGAGCCGGGATGCCGTTGACTGCGGTGTACTTGGTCTGACCCGTGTTGATCGCAGTGATCGCCGCAGACTTGATGTTGTCGGGTGTGTCGAAATCGGGCTCCCCGACGGTCAGGTCGAGTATTTCACGGCCCTGGGCCTTCAGCTCGCGCACTCGTTGTGCGGCAGCCACACTCGGCGACTCCCTGATTCTGTCGACGCGCGCAGCCGGAACGAAAGTCGCCATGATGGTCTGCTCCTGGGTCCGGGGTGAGCGTGGATTCCCGTCGTCGACGAGCCACAGTTCTCACTCGGTGATCCGTTCGACCATAGGGTCCTACCAGGGCATCTGACCAAGACCGAACCGTTGTGGCCCGATAAGCAAACGTGATGGAGCGGCGACGGAATCAGACCGACAGAACGCGCAGATCCTCGAGACCGTCCACGACGGGAACTCTCCACGACGCAAGCTCTTCCGGTCCCTGCGCGTCCCACAGTTCGAACAGTTCCGAATCGGTCGATGCGATGGTGCGCTCCACCATTTCGATCAGCCAGGTGAGCCGTTCACTGGTCAGAGCCGAGGTGAAGGAGTCGAGATCGAGGTCTTGGGTGGCGGGGTCGCGCTTGCGATCGGCGCGCACGATCAGCACCAATTCGAGCAAGGCGATGGCGATTTGGCCGCCGTCCACCTCGAGGTAGTCGTCCTCGAATGCCCACTCCACCGATTCGAAGGTGAAGTCACCGTGCCCGATGGACGCGATCAAATCCCCTGCACCGTCGTTCTCGAACGGTCCCGATCCCCACGCGCCCACTGTCTACTCTTTTCCGATTGCCGTGTCAGCGCGCTTCGAGCGCGATCTTCGCTCCGAATCCTAGAAGAACTGTTCCGGTTATGCGCTCGAGTGCCTGTCGCACTCGGGGCTTTTCGAAGGTGCTACGCGCTCGCGAGAGAAGGACCACGTAGCCACTGAGCCACACGATGGTGATGGCTGCGTGGATGAGCACCATCAATGCAAGCGACGGTCCCGTCGGCCACCCGGCCGGAACCAACTGCGGCAACAGTCCGGTGTAGAAGACGGCGATCTTGGGGTTGAGCAGGTTGGTGGTGAAGCCCGTCTTCCATGTCCCGGCCTTCTGCGATCGTGGAGCGTCGGCATTGTGTTGCATCCGCGACGTCCGGCTCTCCCACAGTGCTCGCACACCGAGATAGATCAGGTAAGCCGCGCCGGCGAGCTTGACCACCGTGTACGCCTCGGCCGACGCGGCGAGGATCGCCGAAAGCCCGAGGACGGTCAACAGACCCCACACCAGAAGGCCCGAGACGATGCCGGCCGCTACCCGGAAACCGGCAGATCTGCCCGCGCCGAGAGCAGCCTGCGTCACGACGGCCATGTCGGGCCCGGGGACCAGAGTCAGTAGGGCGAGCACAGCTGTGGCGGCGAGCAGAGCGGTCAGCATGCAACAAGTATGAAGTCGGGGTGGGGAGCATTGTCGGCCGGTGGTGTCGTGCCTGTGAACAAAGAGTGGCGCGGCGGTGTGAACTGCATGGACACGCCCGGAAACCGGCGTCTCGGGAGCCCTGTTCGACAAAGTTATGCACACTGTGGGGAAACGAATCGTTGCAGGTAGGAGGAATAACTCTGTTGTAATTCATCCTTTTGTCCACAGGTTATGCACAACTGGGAAGTGGATGTGAATGAAGTTATCCACACCTGTGTGTGCATCGGTGGAGAACTGTCCAACTCCATTGGATACCCGCGAGTAATAAATCCCAACCAGTGGGTTGACCCCGGGACGTTCGTCCTGTCCAATCGAGGGTCAGCGGTAGTCGTGCGATGCTCAGGGGGCGCTTGACGGATGCGGAGATTTGGGTTTGTCGGGATTGTGTTGGTCGTGCTCGCGCTTGTCGTGGGCGGAGTGGCGTATGCCGAACCGGCACCTGAAAACCCACCAGGAGATTCGGCCGGTCAGACCGGGGCTCACATCAATCGCATAGAGCAGTTGTCGCCCACACGCAGTGCCGTGTTCGTCGAGTCGCCGGCCATGCGGCGCGAGGTGCAAGTGCAGGTTCTGCATCCAGCGTCGAGTGCCGGTTCGCGTCCGTCCTTCTACCTACTCGACGGCGTCAGTGCCGGTTCGGAATCCGGATACTCCGAAAGTACCTGGACTCAAAAGACCGACATCGAAGCGTTTTTCGCCGACAAGAACGTCAACGTCGTTCTCCCTGTTGGCGGTACCGGCAGTTTCTACACCAACTGGAAGAACGACGATCCGAACCTCGGTGTGAACAAGTGGGAATCGTTTCTCGCTGAAGAGCTTCCGGCGTTGATCGATTCTGCGTTTTCCGGAAATGGGACGAACGTGGTCGGCGGGGTGTCCATGGGTGCGCTCGGCGCGGCCAACCTCATCACACATCACCCGAAGCTCTACACCGGATTGGCCTCGTACAGTGGCTGTCTCGACAACTCCGAATCGTCCTCGCAGGATTCCGTGCGGCTCACCGTGGCCAGCAAGGCGGGCGACGCCACCAACATGTGGGGTCCGGCGTCGGACCCCGACTGGCAAAAGCACGACCCGTCCACCAACGCGGAAACGCTGCGTGGGAAGACGATCTACGTGTCCTCCGGTACAGGTGCGCCCGGAGAATACGACAACGTCTTCACCCCGAGTGGACTGCAGACTGCCATCGAAGGCGGACCGCTCGAGGCGCTCGCTAATACGTGCACACAACTGTTCGAAGCGAGGTTGGGGGAGTTGTCGATTCCCGCAGTGTTCGCGTATCGGAACGACGGCACCCATTCGTGGCCGTACTGGCAAGACGCGCTTCACGATTCCTGGCCGACGGTGAAGACGGCGCTGGGAATGTGAGCTGAGAACTACTCGGCCAGTGCCAGTTCGAGCAATTGGAGGGCGCCGTCACGGGTCTGCGCAGCCGCGATGAACCCGGCCTTGTGGCAGAAGACCGAACTGTCGACGCCCGTCTGGGCGGCAAGATCCGAGCCGTTCAGGCCGCGCCACGGCTCCGGCAACAGCTTTCGTGAACCGAACTTGGAGTCAGCAGGCTTGACCGTCTGAATCGACCAGCCGCCGTTGGTGTTCGGGAAGATGGTGAACAGCAGCTCCGGCTGGGCCGACGCGGCGCGGCCGTGGGGAACGAAGCGTTCCAGCACGACGAAGCGCGGGTCCGTTGCTTTCTCGTAGGTCTCGGTGAACTCGCGCTCGGCCGCAGCGTCGCCGGCGTACTTGGCGCGCAGGCGAATCAAGACCTGAGTTGCGAGAACCACGGCCAGCTCGAACTGGGTGTCGAACTCCTCGTCGGTGGACGAGATCGGATTGAACAGGTCCAGCACCGACGACAGATCAAAAGGCTTGGTGCCGTAGTCGTTGAGGGTGTAGATCTCTTGGCCGTTGTCGACGGCGTCGATGCCCTCGACCAGTCGGCTGTCGATACGGCGGAACACGGAGGCGTCGCCTTCACAGAACTGCAGGCCGTATTCCTGCCAGAGCAGACCGAAGGCGGAGTACAGGATGCCGTTGCTGCGCTCGCCGGCATCACGCTGGTGATGGTCGAAGCGCCCCTCGGCCGGGTTGTAGCGACCGCCGACGTCGAGCACGATGTCCGCGCTGTCGAGGACGGACTCGTCACGGCTGCGAACGACGGTGGCGTCGGGGTACAGCTGCTTGAGCAGCGATACGCCGAAGACGTCGTCTGCATGGAACTTGCCGTTATGGGTCGCGATGATCACCCGTCGAGACTAGGCAATCGAGCGCGGGGATGCCTAGTCAGCCGATGGTGCGGATGCGGTCGGTGGCAGGTGGCGAGACCGGCGACCCGGCTGCGAACATGGCGGTCAAGGCGTCGAGGTCGTTGCCGGCACCGGTCATCTGGGTGGAGTTCTTCAGTGCGGTGAAACCGTCCCCGCCCTCGGCGAGGAACTTGTTCACCACGACGCTGTAGACGCCGTCGGGGGCGATGTCCTGCCCGTTCAAGCGCATTTCCGAGATTCGCGAGCCCGGCGCTGCTCGCCGGTCCATGGCGTAGGTGAAGCCCGCGGACGGGGAGAGGATGCGCTCGGTAGCGGTGCCGTCGAGGTCGATCTGGAATTGCTGTTCGAGAGCGTCCTTCAACACCGCTCCTGTGACGGAGAGCACCTCGAGGCTGTTACCGAAGGGTTGAACACCGTAGGCCTGGCGGTAGGTGACCTGGCCGGAAGTGCCGAAGTCCAAGTCCTCGCGCATGCCGCCGGGGTTCGTCAACGCTAGTTGGGCGCCTCGTGTCGATCCGGCGGCGAGTTGAGCGTCGGCGACCAGGTTGCCGAGTGTCGATTCGCCGCTGGGGACGCGGTCGCGTGTCAGATCGGCGGTAATGGTCCCCACCGGCCGCTGAGCGCTGTCCGACGCCTCCGACCAGGCCCGGTCGGCGAGAGCCTGAATATCGGGATCCGGCGAAATGTCGTGTGTCACTATCTGATTGAACGCGGACGTCTGATCGCGAACGACCTCGCGTGTGTTGCGATCGATGGTGACGTCTGCGACGGACACGATCCGGCCGTGCGAAGCGCCCTGCATCACGACTCTGGGATTGCCTGCGGGATCAGGGAATTCGCAGTTGTACTGCTGGTGGCTGTCGGCGGTGAAGATGACGTCCACCTTCGGTGAGGCGCGAAGGGCGATGTCGCGGGCCGGGCCGGACTCGACATTGCAGTCGTTGGGCCCACCTTCGACGGCCGGTTCGTCCCCACGGTGCAGGAGGACGGTGATGGCTTTGACGCCGAAGAAGTCGAGGACGTCGGCGGTGCGGTTGATCGCTTCGACCTCGTCGCCGAACTGCAGATCGGCGATCCCACCCGGTGTCACGATCTGCGACGTGTTGGCGGGGGATATCGCGATGACTCCGAGCGGAATGCCGTCGACCATATTCACGGTGAAGGGCAGCGTGGCCGGGGTGCCGTTGGTGTACGTCATGTTCGCGGCCATCAGAGGGAAGTTGGCGCCGCCGAAGGACGGACTGAACGTGCATGCATCGACGGCGGAGCAACCGCCGGACTGCATGCGACGGAACTCGGCGAGCCCTTTGTCCAGTTCGTGGTTGCCGATCGCGGAAGCGTCGATCTTCATCCGGTTCAGGAGTTCGACCGTCGGTTCGTCGTTGAACATCGCCGACTCGAGCGCCGACGATCCCCAGTTGTCACCGACCGAATACAGCAGCGAGTTGGTGGCTTGACTGCGAAGTTGCGTCACGTAAGCAGCGAGATACGCCGCGCCACCTGCGGGGGTGAGAGAGCCGTCGGCCTGCCTGATCTCGCTGCGAACACCTTCCGGCGGGCGGAGACTGCCGTGCAGATCGTTGAACGCCAACAGACGTACCGACACCGTGTCCTGGGACTCTGCGTTGGCGACGCCACTCAGGGAGGTCGCGGTGGTGGCGAGAAGGGTCGTTGCGAGCACGGCACACGTTCGTGTCATGCGTCGCGTCATGCGTCGTGCTCCCTCACTCGGACCGGCTTCGAACCTCCCTGAGTGTGCCCGTCTGCCGAAACGAATTCCAGTCCCCGGCGTAACAGTTATGTATCGAGTGTCACGCGGTGACGCCGATGCCCGCGGCCTGCTTCGCGACGTCGGTGTCAGCGAAAGCGAGGAATGCGTCGTTCTCGTGTGGATCGCCGATGGTCATCCGGACGCCCTCGACGCCGTACTGGCGGATCAGAATGCCCGCTTCGGTACTCGCCTCGGCAAAAGCGGGAGAGAGCTCTCCGAGGGGGAGATAGACGAAGTTCGCCGACGACTCGGGGACGGTGTACCCGGCTTCGATCAGAGCGGTTCGAACTCGCGTCCGCTCGGCGATGACACCTTCGGTGCGGGCAAGCAGTTCGTCTGCTGCAGCCAGGGAAGCGATTGCGGCGGCCTGCGCGACAGCGCTCACGGTGAACGGGGTGTGCACCTTGCCGAGGGCCACGATGATCTCCGGATCCGCGACCGCGTAACCCACGCGGATTCCCGCGAGGCCGTACGCCTTCGAGAAGGTGCGCAGAACAACCACGTTGGGGCGACTGCGGAACAGCTCGATGCCGTCGGCGTCCGAGCGTGAGTACTCGAAGTACGCCTCGTCGAGTGCGACGACGACGTGCGCCGGCACAGCGTCGAGGAAGCTCTCGAGCTCTGCCTTCGACAGTGCATTGCCGGTCGGGTTGTTGGGGTTGCACACGAAGATCAACCGCGTGCGGTCGGTGATCGCGGCCAGCATCGCATCGAGGTCGTGGCCGAAGTCCTCGGTGAGCGGAACCTTGACCGAGACGGCATGGCCGACCTGAGTGACCACGGGGTAGGCCTCGAACGAACGCCACGCGTAGATGACCTCGTCACCCTGATCGCACGTGATCTGCACGAGTTCCTGGCACAGCGTCACGGAGCCGCAACCAGCGGCGACGTTGGCCGGCTCGACTTTCAAGAAGCTGGCCAGCGCCTCGATGAGTGCAACCGCGGCATTGTCCGGGTAGCGGTTGGCATTGGCGACCGCGTCGGCGACGGCGTCACGCACACCGGGCAACGGCCCTACTGTCGTTTCGTTGCTCGCCAGCTTGATCGCACCCGGAAAATTGCGTCCGGGAACGTAGGCGGGGATGGAGGCGAGGTCAGGGCGAATGTGTGCGGTCACGAGTCGATTATGCGCGCACTGATTTGGTGCGTAGCGGCCGTCTGCGTGTCAGAGTTAGAAGATGTCGGAAATCTTCCGAGCCACCGCGTATCTGCGCGGAGCCGAAGGGGAGGTCGCCACGGCTGTTCCGCTGACCGTGGTGGAGCCGGACGGCCCGACGCGGGGCGGGATCGTCGTCCTGCATGAAGCCCGGAAGTTCAGCCCGGCTCTGCTGAATCTGATGTGCGCGCTTGCCGGCGAAGGGTGGGTGAGCGTCGCACCTCACCTGTTTCACCGCGAACCCGAACACATGCAGGGTGAGGTGTTCGGTGACAACCTCTTCGCCGACTTCGACGCGACCCTCGATTGGCTCGTCGGACGCGAAGTTCTCGCAGACACCATCGGGGTGCTCGGATTCGACGACGCCGGTACCGCCGCGATGCTCGTGGCCACCAGCCGTCCCGTCGGCGCCGCGGTGAGCGTCGCCGCCCGGGGAATCGTCGAAGCCTTGTCGGTGGATGCTCAGGCGCTTGTCGACGCGGCCACTTCCCTGCAGGCGCCGTGGCTGGCGCTGTACGGCGAGGACGATCCCAGCACGCCTCGCGAACACGTGACTCTGCTCCGGGAAGCGACCGCGAAGGCCGACGTCGCGACACTGGTGGTCAGCTACGCCGGACTGGCTCACCGGGCGGACGAGCCGCCACAGCTGTCCGAGGACGCTGACCTCGACGACCCTGATTCGGCCTCGATCATCGAAGCTCAGACCCGGATCTTCGACTGGTTCGACAGCCACCTGCGGTAAGTCCACAAAACAGCCCGCTGACCACACGTTTTGCCTTTGGTGGCGAAGGGTGTGTAATCTTTCGATCCGGCGGTCCGAAAGGATCGGAACCCCCAGGGAGGCGTGCCAGAGCGGCCGAATGGGACTCACTGCTAATGAGTTGTCCCTTTTACGAGGGACCGGAGGTTCAAATCCTCTCGCCTCCGCCAAGCCGGTGATTTTGACCGGCGGGTTAGAAATGATAGAAATTACGACGGTAAGACACGCAAGACCAGCAAGACAACAGAACATGCGCCCGTAGCTCAACGGATAGAGCACTTGACTACGGATCAAGAGGTTAGGGGTTCGAATCCCTTCGGGCGCACAAGAAAGAAGGTCACAGACTTCAGGTCTGTGACCTTCTTTTTGTTGTGGTGCATACGCAATTCTTGAATGTGTGTGAGGTCACCTCGGCGATTTCGGGCGGTGATCCTCGCGATCGTGGGAACCGACAACCGATCCCCGCGACCTATGCTTTCTGCGGAGCAGCCACGCGAACCGAGGAGAACCCGTTGGAGACCGTCGACAGTCGGACGCTCCCGGTCTACTCGGCCGGGGCGGTCGAGGTGCCCTTTGTCATCGCGGGCATGGACGAGCTTGTCTCCCGCGAGACCCGGTGGGATGCGCACTCGCACCCGACTCACGAATTGTTGTGGAACGAGCGGGGAGCGTCGAGCGCCACGGTGGGATCGCGCACGTGGACCATTACGCCGACCGTAGGTCTGTGGATGCCCGCCGGCGTCCTGCACTCGGCGATCGCGCCGGCCGGCACCTGGTATCGGGCCGCTCAGCTCGACATCGCATCGGTTCCTTCTCTGTCCGACGTGCCGGTGGCGATCGAGGTCACTCCGCTGTTGCGGAACCTCCTCGAGCGACTGGCAGACGAGTCACTCGGACCTCCTTCACGCTCGCTCACGGAGCAGATGGTGATCGACGTGCTGGCACCGTCGCCGAACGAGTTGCTGGTGCTGGTGCCGGACTCGCCACTTCTGCAACCCATCGTCGATGCGATCGGTGACGATCCGAGTGACATGCGAACGCTGTCCGACTGGGCAAGGCTCCTCGGTGTCAGCCCGCGAACCATCACCCGGGTATTTCGGTCGGAGACCGGGATGAGTTTCGGGCAGTGGGTCTCGGCTGT
Organism: Rhodococcus sp. C-2; assembly: GCF_027854095.1. Lineage (NCBI taxonomy): Bacteria > Bacillati > Actinomycetota > Actinomycetes > Mycobacteriales > Nocardiaceae > Rhodococcus > Rhodococcus sp. C-2. The sequence goes on from NZ_JAQGFI010000005.1 coordinate 242,988, forward strand.
GCGCGCCCAACGAGCGGTGACCCTTCTGGCCCACGGCTTGGATCTACAAGAGGTTGCCGAGCGTGTGGGCTACCGCTCGACCAGCGCATTCGGGGCGGCATTCCGGCGCACTACAGGCGCTACACCAGGGATGTTCCGGGCTAGCTGATCGGTCATCACACCTTGTCTCGATCGCTACACGGGGTGTCCCAAACACGCGATTGCGCCACATTGCCCTCCCGTATACGGTTTAGGCAAACCTCACCTAAGTGCCTGATTGAGCCGGGTTGAGGGCCGTACCCCTTCTCGAGAGAGTTCTGCTTTCATGCGTTCAAAACGCTTCTTGGCGGTGGCCGCAGCAGCGGTCGCAGTCGCCCTCGGCATGACAGCTTGCAGTTCCGACTCCTCGGAGACCGCCGACGGCGGCAGCGCCGGAAGCGGATCCAGCTCCTTCCCTGTCACGATCGAGCACGCTTTCGGAACTACGACGATCGACGCCAAGCCGGAGCGAGTTGCCACCGTTGCCTGGGCCAATCACGAAGTGCCCCTTGCTCTCGGCGTGGTTCCCGTCGGAATGGCAGCGGCGACTTTCGGTGACGACAACGGCAACGGAATGCTGCCGTGGGTCGAGGAAAAGCTCGACGACCTTGGCGCGAAGCCGCCGGTGCTCTTCGACGAGACCGACGGCATCGACTTCGAAGCCGTCTCCGATACGAACCCTGACGTCATTCTTGCCGCATACTCCGGATTGACGCAGGAGGACTACGACACTCTCAGTGAGATCGCTCCGGTTGTGGCGTATCCCGAGGGGCCGTGGGCGACGTCGTGGCGTGACGTCATCAAGTTCAACAGCATGGGCCTCGGCATGGAATCCGAAGGGCAGGAACTGATCTCCACCATCGAGAAGGAGATCGCCGACGAGGTTGCCGCGCATCCGCAGCTTGCCGGCAAGGCAACCATGTTCCTGACGCACGTCGACACCGCTGATCTGAGCCAGGTCAGCTTCTACACGGCGAACGACACGCGCGCCGCGTTCTTCGAGGACCTCGGACTTTCGACGCCGAAGAGCGTTGCCGACGCCTCGACGGGTGGTGAGTTCTCGAAGAAGGTCAGTGCCGAGCGTGTGGACGTCTTCGACGACGTCGAACTGATCGTCACCTACGGTGACCAGGCACTTGTCGACGCACTCAAGGCTGACCCATTGCTCTCGCAGATGCCTGCCGTCGCCAATAACTCGATCGTGTTCCTCAATGGGACCGGGCCGATGGGAACGGCGGCCAACCCGACTCCACTCGCAATTTCGTGGGTACTCGGCGACTACGTCGATCTGCTCGCCGGGGCCGCTGGAAAGTCGGAGTGACTGTAACCTCGCAGGATTCGACGTCGGGCGCTCGCGATACGCGGCGCCCGACGTTCGGCAATTCGCTGTGGCTGATCGCCCTTCTCGTTGTCCTCGCGGTGCTCATGTGCGCCTCGATCGTCATCGGCTCTCGTGACGTCGACTGGTCCGATATCTTTGCCGCACTGAGTGGTTCAACGGACAACATCGGTCAGGGCGCGATTGCCAAGCGCATTCCGCGGACGGTGCTCGCGATAATCGTGGGAGCTGCGCTCGGTCTTGCCGGCGCAGTGATGCAGGGGATCACCCGAAACCCTTTGGCGGATCCCGGAATCCTGGGCGTCAACATGGGCGCTTCGCTCGCCGTGGTGATCGGAATGGCGTGGTTCGGACTGTGGACCCAGACCAGCATGATCTGGGTGGCCGTACTCGGTGCAGCCGGGGCGGCGTTGTTCGTCTACGTGGTCGGGTCACTCGGGCGAGGTGGAGCCACCCCACTCAAGTTGGCTCTCGCCGGGGCCGCAACATCGGCTGCGTTTGCTTCGTTCATCACTGCGATCATGCTGCCGCGAAACGATATTGCGGGCAACATTCGTTCCTGGCAGATCGGCGGCGTCGGTGGCGCGAGTTTCGAGGTGATCCGGCAGGGTCTGCCTTTCCTCATTGTCGGCTTCGTGATCTGTCTGCTGTCAGCGCGCAGTCTCAACTCTCTTGCGCTTGGCGACGAGGTTGCATCAGGTCTCGGCGAACGCGTCGCGGTGGTTCGTGCAGTGGCAGCGCTCGGTGCAGTGCTGCTCTGCGGTGCAGCCACTGCCATTGCCGGACCGATCGGCTTCGTCGGTTTGGTTGTCCCGCATCTGTGCCGGTTGCTGATCGGGATTGACAACCGTTGGCTACTACCGTTTTCTGCGCTGACAGGTGCCGGCCTTCTCGTCGCCGCCGACATTCTCGGACGAATTGTCGCCCGGCCGAGCGAAATCGACGTCGGCATCATCACCGCGCTCATCGGAGCGCCCTTCTTCATTTACATAGTCCGCCGTCAGAAAATACGTGAGCTGTGACCACTACATTCGTTACTCCCGAAGTCGAGGTCGACGCAGTCGGAGCAAGCCGTATCCGACGAGGTAGACGCCGCCGCATCGTGATTGCCGTGCTGACGGTCCTCGCCGTCGCCTCTTTCGCGGTCACTCTGATGGTGGGAAAAACCTTCTACCCGCCGTCAGATGTGCTTCGCGTCGTGCTGGGGGAGAACGTGCCTGGTGCCTCGTTCACCGTCGGTCGCCTCCGTCTGCCTCGCGCTGTCCTCGCTGTGGTCGCCGGAATCTGTTTCGGCTTGGGCGGCATCACGTTCCAGACGATGCTGCGCAACCCGCTCGCGAGCCCCGACATCATCGGAATCAGCTCCGGCGCAAGCGCTGCAGCGGCTTTCGCGATCATCTCGCTTTCGCTCGGCGGTTCACAGGTATCGGTTTTTGCTATCGCCGTCGGTCTGGGCGTCGCAGTCTTGATCTACGTTCTGTCTTTCCGGGACGGTGTGGCGGGCACTCGGCTCATACTGATCGGTATCGGCATCGCCGCGATGCTCGACAGCGTCACCGCCTACCTTCTCAGTACCGCCGCCGCGTGGGATCTGCAGGAGACGATGCGTTGGCTCACCGGCAGTCTCAACGGTGCCAACTGGGGTTCGACGGTTCCCGTGCTCCTGGCGCTGGTTGTCCTCGGACCGGTGCTGCTGAGCCAATCGCGCAACCTTTCGACCAGCCAGCTCGGTGACGACGCAGCACAAGCGCTCGGCGTCAGAGTGGAACGAACGCGCATTCTGACGATCATTGCGGCCGTCGGACTCATCGCCTTTGCCACTGCCGCTGCGGGGCCCATCGCCTTCGTCGCATTTCTGTCAGGGCCCATCGCCGCCCGCATCGTCGGTCCGGGAACATCACTTTTGATTCCGTCGGCGCTGGTCGGAGCGCTGCTGGTGCTCGTTGCCGATTTCTGCGGACAGTACGCCTTCGGCACCCGCTACCCCGTTGGCGTGGTGACCGGCGCGCTGGGAGCGCCGTATCTCGTCTACCTCATCATTCGCTCCAACCGAACGGGAGGTTCGCTGTGACCGAATCCCATACTCTGACTGTCGAAAACCTCGAACTCGGTTACGGAGGACGGACCGTCGTCGAATCGCTCGACCTCGCGGTGCCGCCGGGAAAGATCACGACCATCGTGGGCGCCAACGCGTGCGGCAAATCGACGCTGCTGCGGTCGATGTCGCGGCTACTCAGTCCCCGAAGTGGTCATGTTCTCCTGGACGGCAAGGATGTTCATCGCCTACCCGCGAAGAAGCTCGCTCGCACGCTCGGTCTGCTGCCGCAGTCACCGATCGCACCGGAAGGGATAGTTGTCGCCGATCTCGTCGGCCGAGGCCGACATCCACATCAGCGGGTGCTGTCGAGGTGGAGTCGCGAGGATGACGCCGCCGTCGCCGAGGCGCTTGCGGCAACGGACACAACCGAATTGGCCGAACGATCGGTGGACGAGCTTTCCGGTGGTCAGCGCCAACGTGTGTGGATTGCGATGGCGCTCGCCCAACAAACCGATCTGCTTCTTCTCGACGAGCCGACTACCTTCTTGGACGTGAGCCACCAGGTTGAGGTCTTGGACCTGCTCACCGACCTGAACCGGACTCGGGGTACAACGATTGTCATGGTTCTGCACGATCTCAATCTCGCCGCCCGCTACGCCGACTTCCTCGTCGCCATGGCCGATCGCCGGGTCTACGCGGCGGGTGATCCTGCCGGGGTGCTCACCAGTGACAACGTCCGCACCGTTTTCGGTCTCGAGAGCCGAATCATCCCCGACCCCATCTCGGGTAAGCCGTTGGTGTTGCCGCTCGGGCGCCACCACGTCCTCGACGACGTGTTGACGTGACGGCGTCGAACGCCCCGGGCGGGCGGATCGAATCCGTGGAACAACTCAATGCGATTCTCGGACAGCCCCATCCGACGATCATGGAGAAGCAGACCGCTTACACTACTCCGTTGATCCGTGAATTCATCGAGCAGGCAAGGTTTTTTGTGCTTGCGACATCCGATGCGGCTGGAAATTGCGACTGCTCGCCGCGCGGCGACTTGGTCAGTCAGGTTCTGTTTCCTGACGAGAAGACGCTCGTGCTCCCGGATCGTCCGGGCAACCGGCGCGCCGACTCGTACCGGAACATGATCGAAAATCCTCACGTGGGGATCCTCTTTCTCGCGCCCGGGCACGACGAGATCGTGCGCGTCAACGGCACGGCGACTCTGTCCACCGATCCTGATCTGCTGGACTCGATGGCGATGAACGGCAAGCCGGCGCAGCTTGCGGTGATCGTGAAGATCGACGAGGCGTATCTGCATTGCGCGAGAGCGATTCTGCGGGCGAAGCTGTGGGATCCGTCGACGTGGCCCGCATCCGATGACGTACCGAGTCTGCGCGACATGATGGCCGAGCAGCACAGCCTGCTGGTCGAGGATCTGGAGCCGGCTCGGCAGGAGGCGTACCGCAAGTACCTGTACTGAGCGCAGATCCGTCACCTATGTCCGATAATGATCCGTGCCTTCAATTGCCTCCTCGCTGTTCTGGATTGCGCTGATCGCGGCCATCGCGCCGATAGTCGCGGGCCTGATCCCGCGTCGACTGGTTCCCGAAGTGGTGTTGCTACTGGTCGCGGGCGCAGTGGTCGGGCCGTTCGCCCTCAACATCGCAGCTGACAGCGAAGCGATCGGCATCCTGCGCGAACTCGGCCTCGGCATGCTGTTCCTGCTCGCCGGCTACGAGATCGACCGACAGGAACTCAGTGGGCGCGGCGGACGTCGAGCGCTCTACACGTGGCTGTTCTGCCTCGCGCTGGCGTTCACGGTGGTCGCGCTGCTGGGAATGAGGAACGTGATCTCCGCCGAAGCCGCTGTTGCCATCGCGATGACGTCGACCGCTCTGGGCACGCTGCTGCCGATCCTCAAGGACAACAAACTCCTCGACACACGCTTGGGTAAGACCGTCCTCAACCACGGGGCCGTCGGCGAGCTCGGGCCGGTCGTCGCGATGGCGGTGCTGCTGAGTGCCCGTGGCGCCATCCTGTCGCTGATCGTTCTTGCCGTCTTCGCCGTGATCGCCATCATCGTGGCGGTGCTGCCCGGCAAGCTGATTCACGAAGGCTCGTGGACACATCGCCTGGTGCGGGCAGGAGCGGACACCACGGCGCAGACGACGGTCCGCCTCACCGTTCTGTTGTTGGTCAGCCTCGGAGTGCTGTCGGCCGTGTTCTCACTCGACGTCATTCTCGGTGCGTTTGCCGCCGGCTTCATCCTGCGGCGACTGATGCCAGAGGGCGACGAGCGCCTCGAGATCAAGCTCGACGGGATCGCCTTCGGGTTCCTCATCCCGATTTTCTTCATCACTTCAGGCATGGCGATCGACGTCTCGGCGGTCGCCGCCAGTCCCGGCATACTGATTGCGTTTTTGATCCTGATCGTTGTCGTCCGGGGCGTGCCGGTGTTCTTCGTGACCAAGTTCGAGAAGGTCGAACCGCCCTTCACCACGCGCGAAAGTGCGCAAGTCGCGTTGTACGGGGCTACCGGCCTGCCCATGATCGTGGCGGTCACGGGCGCGGCCGTCGACGCGCATCAGATGTCCTCGGACAACGCGTCGATTCTTGTCGCGGCCGGGGCGATCACGGTTCTGCTGTTGCCGATGATTGCCACTCTGTTGACGAAGAAAGAGAAAGTGTCCTGATTCAGAGATCCAACTGCTCGTCGAGCCAGTCGAACATCCGCTGATCAGTCAGACGCCTCGCCATGGGCTGGCAGTGGAAGTTCGCGCCCTCGGCAGCGGTGAAGGGAACCACCGTCGTCGGTCCGCCGGCGAGGGCGGCAAGCCGCTTGGATTGACCGGGCCAGAACTGTTCACCTTCCGGATCGGTAATCAGCAGGGGAGTGGAGATCGAGCCGGCGACGTGTTCGAGGTGGTACTTCCGAACCTCGGCGAGAGTGTTGTAGTAGCCGTCGGCGAGATACGGACGCGCTCGGAAACGCCAGATCCGGGCGCTGTCCTTCGAGAATTTCATCCCCATCGCCATGTCGCGGTCGAAGGCCTCCGACTTCCCCTCGTCGAGTAGCTTCTGCATGTTCTTGGGGATATGGGCGAGCCACGACGCGGCCACGTCCACGACCCCCGGATCGGCGATCGCTGCCGCGATCCGATGCTCGAACGCCAACGACTGGGGCACCCAGTACCCGCCCTGACTGATCCCGTACATCGCCAGCTTCGACGCATCGACGTCCGGCCGGTCCACGAGATAGTCGACGACGGGCGTGATGACGGCTTCCCAGTCGTGACGGAACGGGATGTTGCGCTCGAAGAGCATCGACTGCTGACCGGGACCGTCGAACATCAACACGTTGTAGCCCCGCTCGAGCGCCCCGGCACCGCCGCTGCCCCACAGCCCGCTGATCGGGCCGTCGCTACCGTTCACCATGATCAACGTCGGCCGTCGCACGTCCCCGGGCGGCCGGAAGAAGTACCCGGGCAGGTAGGTGTCCTCGTAAGGGATCCGGACGCGTTCGACGGGCTGGGAGGTGGTGTCGACGAAGCGGTCCCACGCCTGTCGGTGACGTTTGAAAGTGGGGACCAGAACCGAATCGTCGCTGAGACCGTCGACTGCGTTGATCGCCACACCGAAGTACGACGCCGCCCGCAGGTACGCGTTGGACGCGCTTCGCGAATGCCCGGCCTCGGCTGCCTCTACGGCCTGCCCGAATACCCGTGTACCGAGGTCGAACCAGGCCTCGTACCAGCCTTCGAGGTCCTTCTCGCCGACGTGAGCGATGGCCGAGAGCACTTCGCCGGTGTCTGCCGCGCCGAAGGTGGCTTGCCCGAGAACGACTCGTAGCTCGAAGTCGAAGGATTCGTTGCGATAGAAACCAGCAGTGAACGCCTGGTGCGGATGGGCGAAGAACGACGACGCGAGAGACATGGGCACACCTTCGCTAGTTCGGGGCAGCCATTTTCAGTTGTAGTTCCAGGATCGCCCGAATCGCTTGCCTGAAAACCTGTCAGCGAGGCGACGCCGGGAGCCCGGTGGATGGCGGCCTCGACATCGCAAATGCCAGGGTGCACAACCACAACGACATTCCCAGCACCTGCGCACGTTGAGCGATACCCAGTCCGAGATTACCGCCGCCGGAGACTTCGATGCTGTTGGTCGTCAACATCCACACCGTCGCAAGGGAAGTCAGGATCAAAATTGTCAGGCCGGTCGTCCGCAACGACCGATGTTCGCGATATCTGAACGCTCCCACGGTGAATGCGATCATCGCGGTGAAGATCGCGAACACCGCCACGCTGCTCGTCAACGCGTGAACATGGTGGAGCTGCGGAAGTAGACCGTCCGGTGCGCTCGACGGGCAACCCTCGCCCGAGCATTCGAGGGGGAACGACGCGTCGGCGATGGTCGCGATGCCGAACACCGCCAGCGCGATCCAGCCCGTGACGTAGAGCCTCCGCCTGGGCGTGATCAGCAGACCCAGCGCTCCGGAGATCAACATCAATATCGCGGACAGTACATCGGCATTGCCGAAGACATCGCGGTATTTCTGGTTCTCGGCATCGAGTTCGCTGAGGAACGATGTCACCGGGTCGAGGCCGGTGTCCAGGAAGAATTCGAGAATCCACGACGAGTAGACGATTCCGCCCAGAGCCAGCGCAGCCACCAAACCCCACCGCGCAACGTTGCGTTCCTTCACGAAATCGAGCTTACGGACCGAGCAGGGCTTTCTGGACGCGTTCGGCCGCTACCAGCGGATCTTCGTGCTCCCAGATGCGGATGACGGTCCAACCCTGCTCTGCCAGACGTGCATCGGTGTCGCGGTCTCGAACCACGTTGGCGGCCAATTTGTCCGTCCACCACTGCGCGTTGTTCTTGGGAAACGTCGCATGCTGCGGGCAGCTGTGCCAGAAGCATCCGTCCACGAACACCGCGACTTTGCGGCGTGGAAATACCAGATCGGCCCGTCGGCGAACACCTTTGACAGGCGCTCGGTCCACGAAGTACCGGAGTCCGCGTCGATGCAGCTCGCGTCGAAGTGCGATTTCGGGTTTGGTGTCGCGCCGACGCTGAGCGCTCATCCGAGCGCTGGTGGCAGGATCCGTCGCAGGCACCGTGGTTCCCTCAGCCGTCGGAATCTTCGCTGTCTTCGGGATCGGACCAGGTGGGCGCAAACCTGTTGCGACGCTCCACTTCACCGTGCACGACGGTCACGAAGTCGGTGAACGAGTGCGTCTGAGCTTCGGTGGGGCGTCCGTTGCGCGGCGGCGGCTCGTCGACGTCGAAGAACCGAACTGCGCCATCGGGTTCGTAGAGTCCGATGTAGACCTTCTCGAAGAGGTCGTAGCGGGTGTCCTCGGCGCCGAGATCCACCCAGGCCTTTCCCGGAACGCCGACCACCGCGCGCTTGCCTCGGCCCGAGCGCTTCGAGAGCGTCGTGACGTGGTGTGCAAAAGAGGATTTGCCGGTGTCGCTGGTCTTGGTCGGGTCGCCGTCGTCGCACGTGGCGTACGGCTCGAACATGACGGCGACCAACACGCTGTACGGCTGACGCTGATGCAGAACCATTGCCTCGCCACGCAATTCGTGGTCGTTGCGGACGATGTTCTTGGTCCACCGTCCCAGCTTGCCGCTGCGGGGACTGTAGTCCTGGAAGTTGTACGTCTTGATGGAGACGCAGAGGATCAGGCCGAGAGTGGGGTCGAGTGCCTTGACGTCCAAGCGCTTTCGGCCCTTGGCGACATCGACTGTTGCCTCCTGGCCTTCGCCGGATGCCGTCGGGGTGATGTTGGGATACAGCGGACGCAGAGCGTCGGCCACCGTCTGTGCCAGTTGATTGGACAGTCGCTGGGCGTAGTTCTTCTTCTCGCCGCGATCGGCGTCGGCCGGGGGCTTGTCGCCCGCGAGTTGCAGTGCACTCCACAGTGGTTCGTGTTCCGGTTCGGAAAACAGCGTTTCAGGTTCGGGGAACAGCGAGTCCGTCATGCTGCGGCCTCGGGGTATCCGCCCATCCGCTCGAGATGGCTTTCGACGTCCTCGATGAAACCGGGGATGAACCGAAGATTACCCATGCGTGCGCGCTTGAGGAAGCCGGCGGTGGCCCGAGCCGACAGCAACCGCGTGTCTTCGAGGAAGCCGCTCAGATCCTCGTAGTCGTACTGGACCGGCCAGGTCGAGGTATGAACGCGGAAGGCCTGGCGGTTACGGCCCCAGGCCGCACTCGGCCAGGCGTCGCCCGGTTCGAGTGGCGTCTCGCCCGCGGCGTCGTATTCGATGGGATCGCTCAACCGGCCACCGACCCACGACGCCATCCGCACGCTCACGGCATTGCCGACGAGCTTCCAGCGATGGCTGTGGCGTAGGCCGGGAACCTCGACGGACGGCAGCGTCCAGTCGGGATCGAAACCCTGCAGTCGCTCGGCATCGACTAGACCGGGAGTGACGATCTCACCTGACGGCAACCGGACTGCCGGCTGACTGGGGATGCCGACGGACGAGCCGCCCTTGAGCGTCGGCACGGCATTGACGGCCCATCCGAGACCGCGAGTGCCTTCGGTCCAGTAGAAGCCGCAGGGGTAGTCCGCGGGATCGCCACCCAGGCGCTCGCCGGCGTCCTGGCCGAACAGGATTTCGCGGGGATCATCTGTGCGCGAGGCAAGCATGATGACTCGCTGGCGACGCTGGGGGAGTCCGAAGGCGCGGGCGTCGACCACCCGGTACGCCCAGGTGTATCCGAGGTCTTCGAGGGCGTCGGTGATGTGCCGCATGGCGGCGCCCTTGCCGAGCTGGAGCATGAACGGAACGTTCTCGATCAACAGCCAGCGCGGGCCCTTCTTGCGCTTGACCAGACGGAACACCTCGTCCACCAGGCCTGAGCGTGCGCCGGTGATGCCTGCCGTTTTGCCGGCCTGAGAGAGGTCCTGGCAGGGGAAACCGGCGGCCACCAATTCGATGTCACTGGGCAGCGCGCGAAGTTTGGTGACGTCACCGTGCAACGGCACGTCGGCGAAACGCGAACGGAGAACTGCCTGCGCGCCCGGATCGATTTCACACAGCAGTTCGGTGTTCCACCCATGTTCCGAGAGCCCCAACTCGAGACCACCGATACCGGCAAACAAACCCACCATGCTCCGCGACGACGTCACAGCACCCTTCCTCACGAACCGACCTAGAAGCACGGTACTCGAGAACTCCGACACCGTTTGCCAACTCTTCGGTCCGCGGCGTGCTCCTTACGGAAGAACCGTTGTGAAACGCCTTACATCGAGATCTTCGGGGCCGATCGAAGTCCCTAAAAGGTCCCTGATCGAAGCAATAACCCGAACCAGCGGTGCTCCGTGCCCGTTCGTCCATTACCGTGGTCGGGTGAGCATCCAACCTTCCGGTGACGCGTCCTGGCCCGCGGTATTGACCTGGCAGGCCCACAACGCTCCTCGTATGGAGTCTGTTCGTGTGCAGCTGAACGGAAATCGCATCAAGGCTTCCGGCCGGATCATCGGTGGAGCCTGCAGTGAGCACCCGGCATTCAGCGCGTCGTACGACCTGGTCACCGACGAGGCCGGCATCACCCGCCGGTTGTCCGTGCGGACCGCCCTGGCCGCCGGTGAGCGTCAGATGTCGATCAGCCGGGACGAAGAAGGCACCTGGATGGTCGAGAACGGCGCCAGTCACCAGCGCTCTGCGTTCGATGGCGCACTCGATGTCGACGTGATCCTCAGCCCGTTCTTCAACACGCTGCCCATCCGCCGCGTCGGCTTGCAGAACGACATCGAAGACGCCGAGGTCCCGGTCGTCTACGTCAATCTCCTCGACCTGCGCGTCGAGGGTGCGACCATCACCTACAGCTCCGGCGCCGACGGAATCAGTGTGCTGTCCCCGGTGTCCAGCTCGACGCTGTCCGTCGACACCGAAGGTTTTGTCCTCGACTACCCGGGTCTGGCAACTCGTATCTAGGTTTCGTATCTCCAGGTTGCGTAGTTCTAGGTTGCGGATCGCCGGATGACGCCGCCGCGTCGACCGGCGTCTCGCATCCGGTTGATCCAGTCGGGTTCTCCGGCCTGAACGTCTTCGATGTCCCACCGCTCGTGCGACTCGTAGGCGCCGCGCGCCGCGAACCCTGCGTCCACCAATCGTGCCGTCGAGCCGTTGTCGAGCAGATCGGTACGTGCGCCCTGCAAAAGGTCGAGCGCCTCGTCCAGCGCGACCAGCAGGGCGTCGCGGTTGCCCTCGCACATCGCCCGCACCAGGCCAGGAGCGCTCCCGGCCACGCGAGTGCCGTCGCGAAATGACCCAGCAGCCAGCCCGAGAGCCAGTTCGCCTCCGGCAGCTCCGGTGATCGCAAGCGTTTCCGCGAGCAGGTGAGGCAGATGCGAGATTCGCGCGACTGCTCGATCGTGTTCCAGAGATTCGGCCGGCACGACGACCGAGCCGCAGTCGAGTGCAAGGTCGGCGACCTGCGACCACACGTCTGCGTCGACGCCCTCGTCGGTGGCAACGACCCACACCGCGTCGACGAACAGATCGGCATCCCCGACCGCCCAACCCGAAGCTGACGTCCCCGCCATCGGATGACCGCCCACGAACTTGGCGCTCAAGCCCGCTCGTTCGACCGCGGCCTTCACTTCACCCTTGACGCTGACGACGTCCGTGATCGGATTGTCGGGCGCATGCGCGGCGATTGCCTCCAAGGTGGCGTCGACGGCAGGCATCGGCACGGCGACCACGATGATCGCGCCGCTTTCGTTTGCTCTCTGCAGCACTGAAACCAGATCGGTGTCGGCGTCGAAACCGTCGGCTCGGGCCGCGTCGGCGGACTCGCTGGAACGGTTGTAACCCCACGCCCGGCGGCCGGATCGGACGGCGGCGCGAAGTAGCGAACCGCCGATCAATCCGAGGCCGAGAACGCAGACTGGTGGGGCGGAATCGATCGCAGACACGAGTTCAGGTTGGCACATCGATGCTCGGACTTCACTCACTGGCACCAGGCGGGCTACCGTTGCGCCATGGGTGCACAGCGCGCGGGTAACAAGAGCGCCTCTTCGAACCAGTCGGAGGAGCTTGAAGGCTTCGGTGTCGCGGTGGTCCGTGAAGAGGGGCGTTGGACGGTCAAGGCACTGACGCCCGACGCGTTGACCTCGCTCTCGGCCGCCGAAACGCAGCTGCGTGAGCTGCGAAGTTCGGGTGCCGTCTTCGGTCTTCTCGACGTCGACGACGAGTTCTTCATCGTGTTGCGTCCGGCGCCGTCGGGCACGCAGTTGCTGATTTCCGACGCGACCGCCGCCATCGACTACGACATCGCGGCCGACGTCCTCGACGCCTTGCACATCGAGATCCCCGACATCGACCCGGACGACCTCGACGATGTCGAACCCTGGGAAGAGGGCGATCTGTCCGTGCTGGCCGATCTGGGCCTGCCGGAACCCGTGCTCGCCGTCATCGCGGCCGAGACCGATCTCTATCCGGACGAGCAGTTGGGGATGATCGCGCAGCGACTCGGGTTCGCATCCGAGTTCGGCGCAGCGCTCGACAAGCTCCCGCGCTAGATGACTCTTGCTGACGATCAGCGCATGATCCGTGCGGCCATCGTGGCCGCACGTTCCGCCTCCGACGCAGACGTCCCGGTCGGGGCAGTGGTGTTCGACGCAGACGGCGTCGAAGTTGCTCGGGCCTCCAATGCCAGGGAAGCGTCGTCCGATCCGACCGCGCACGCCGAAATCCTCGCGTTGCGTGCTGCCGCGAAAACCTACGGTGACGGCTGGCGCCTGGAAGGTGCGACGCTTGCCGTGACCCTCGAGCCATGCACGATGTGTGCGGGCGCTCTGGTCCTCGCCCGGGTTTCTCGGGTCGTTTTCGGGGCGTGGGAGCCGAAAACCGGAGCCGTCGGATCATTATGGGACGTAGTTCGAGATAAAAGATTGACCTATCGGCCGCAGGTGCGCGGCGGGGTCCTCGAGGACGAATGCGCTGGGCTTTTGGAAGATTTCTTCCGCGAGCAGCGGGCCTGAATTCGGTATTCCCCATCGAGAGTGATCGCACACTCGGGTAGCCGGATCCATCAATCGAGGGCATGGTGGAGGCAGATGCCGTCAGGGCATCGGCGGATCGTCGGAAGGCGATTCGTTCGCGTTCACAGAGGAGTACTCATGGGAATCGCAGACAAGGCTCAGAACAAGGCCGAAGACCTCGGGGGCAAGGCCAAGGAAGCTGCTGGCAGCGCTACCGGTGACCGGGACCTCGAAAACGAAGGCAAGGGCGACCAGGTGAAATCGGCCGTCAAGGATGCAGGCGAGAAGGTCAAGGACGCCGCTTCCAGCATCAAGGACAAGCTCACGTAATACCGCTCCACCTGGCGATTTCAGCCACGGGCACTCCATCCGGTAAAGTCACCAGCGGTGGCGTGTCCGAGCGGCCTAAGGAGCACGCCTCGAAAGCGTGTGACGGGTAACCCCCGTCCGAGGGTTCAAATCCCTCCGCCACCGCCAAAGCTCCCCACCTGTTCACGCAGGTGGGGAGCTTTTTTGTGCTTGGTGGCGCCTATAGTCCCGTTGCTCGGACGACGTCAGGGAATCGGTAGGTTTCATCGAGGACTGATTTGTCGGGGACATAGCTGCGAATGATCAGTCGAAATTCGTCGTGCGGAGCGGGTAGCCAGTTGGCACGAGCATCCGGATCGGTCGGCTCGTCGTGAGACAGGTGCAAGGTGAGCTTCCCGTCACGAAAGACGAGATCGCCCGCGTCGAGATTGACGGTGCCGAGGTTGACGCGGTTACCGGGTGCGTCGGCGAGCATAAATGCGTCCTTGTCGTACATGGTCAGAGACCAGAAGCCGCCGCGACTGCGGTCGACGGGTGGGAGTGCGTCTTCTGTGAAGGTCATGGTGTACCGCTCGCGGCCGTGGAGTAACGCTCCGTCGTGGTCGGTACCCCGGATGAGGTAGACAGCCTCGTGAAAGTCGTTGACGTAAATGTAGATGACGGCCGCGAGCGCCCGTCCGAACCAGTCGGTGCCCCACAGGCCACTGTTGCGTTGCCGTTGCCATCCATTGCCTGCGTCGACCCCGGTTTGGACGTAGCTCGCCGATTGATGGAGGGCGACGTCGGCGCGGAGCGCGGCGCGGTCGAGCAGCGCTCGGTACGACTTGTCCGAACGATGCAGTGCGACAAGCGTCTTGGCTTGATCAGCCATCGGGGTGTCTGCTGCGCCCATGGTCGGGTTGAAATCGAGCGTTGCTGCAAGATCGGTCCAGAAAGATTCCGGCTTCACCCATTGAGGTCGACTGGCGTCGGGATCGGCCGCCAACATTTCGGCGGTGACGCCCTGAGGGTAGATCGAGTTCGCGGCGTGGGCCTCGTAGCCGAAGGCCCGCGGGCCGGGTCGATCCTCGCTGAACGGGTACATGCCGATCTGGTCGAGCACCGACCGCGCCTGCTGCTTGGACGCCTCGGAACGTGCTGCGAAACTGCGAGGGAAGACACCAGCCACGTTCGTCGGTGATCGAAGCACATCGAGGAAGTCTTCCGGCAACTCGCCATCCCAATCAGGTCCGACCAGAAGGAACTTTCCGCCGGGAGTGCCTGTCGCCGAACCAAGTTGGTGAGTCACATTTGTCAGCACGTCGACGATCTGGATAGTCCAGTAATGGCCGTCGGGTACCTCGGTCGGGGTCTGTATCACTGCGGTTTCGTCGGTGAGATCGGCGAATCCTGCGCCGTAGATCGTGTCGTTGTTGGGTGAGACGACCCACCGCTGCGCCGGGCTCATGTAGTCGGTGAGGGCACCTGTGTAATTTTTGGCGGCGCCTGGCAGAAGGCCGAGTTGGAGTCCGGTCTTGCCATCCATGATCTCCCACATGTTTGTACGGCCGAAGGTGTCCACAGCTGGATAGCCCCAGTAATAGACGATCCGGGCGAGGGCTTCCACGTAACTCTCAGCGGCGAGCGTTGCTGGAACTCCGGCCGATCTAGCCAGTTGAGCGTGTGCCGGCGTGAAACCTTGTGCGATTGAGTCGGTCGGGGAGTCCATGAAGTCATGGTGCCGGTGACCGTCCGCTGCATCATCACCCTTGCGGGGTGAACCGGTGAGGAAATCGAAAACCGGTTCTGTGTGCGCAATTCGAACGTTCAGGAGCGGCGGGCGATCCACTCTGCAGCGGCGGCATCGATGTCCTGCTTCAGCTTCTCGAAGAACGAAGGTGGCGGGGTGGGGATCAAATCTGCTGCGGTAGTGAGGGATCGACTGAGGGCGATCCGACGCTCGCGTAACTCGTCGTCGGTCAGGAGCGTCAGGTCCGCCATCGCGAGCTCCCTCGATCGGTGTGATTCGTGTTTCGGGCAGACCGTGCGCATCGGGATCGATGCATGATTCGATGCGCACGGCCCAGGCATTCCAGGCTGGGGGCCGGAATGCACAGTCGACTTTACCAAATGATTACTAATGGCTGTAGATGTGGCTCGCCTTCGGTGGTCGTGGAGCACTTTCACAGGGTTCTCCCAGGTCGTAAGTCCTGACAACTGTTGAAGCTGCAACTATCGTCGAGCCCATGAAAAAGATCTGGTGGATCGGCGGAGCAGTAGTTGTGGTCGTACTCGCCCTGCTTGTGGGGCCGTGGGCGTACGGGAAATTCATCGCTGAAGACGATGCGCCGGCGGCCGTGGTATCCACTCAGGGCGCAGAAGCGGCGTCCGGATCGATCGACGGGCAGTGGACCGTCGTCGCCGGGCAGGGGGACAACCAGACGGCAGCGGGATACACCGTGCACGAGATTCTGAACGGATCGAGTGTGACCGTCGTCGGAACCACCGGCGAGGTGAGCGGAAACGCGGTTGTCGAGGGTGAAAAGCTCACTTCCGGCGAAGTAACGGTGCAGGTGGCAAGCATCAAGACCGACTCGGATCGGCGGGACGGCCAGTTCACGGGCAATGTGATGGATACCAGCACGTATCCGACGGCGACGTTCACGATCGACTCGCCGGTGGACTTGTCTGCTGTACCGACGGACGGAACAACGGCGACGGTCACGGTGTCAGGAACGCTGACGCTCAAGGGTCAGTCCAAGCCGGTGTCGGTCGACATGACCGTGCTGCATTCGGGTGATTCGCTGATCGCATCGGGCTCGATTCCGGTCACCTGGACCGATTTCGGAGTCGAGCCTCCGTCCCTCGGTTTCGTCACCGTCGACGGCAGCGGCTCGGTGGACTTCCTGGTCTCACTCGCCGCGAGCTGAATTACGTCCACCCGATTCGCACTGCTTCGGGGCGGGCAGGGAAGATTAAGGACATGACCTTCCTTTCTTCTTGTCCGTTCCGAAGGCAGTGTGCGATCTCTGCCCGGACGGAATGAACAGGTGATGCCCCGGTGGAGACCGTTCCGAACGGGCGAAGACCCCGATCCACGGTTCACTCTCGCCAATGAGCGGACATATCTGGCTTGGATCCGCACTGCAACGGCTTTCGTCGCGTCGGGCGTCGGACTCGAAGCGTTCGGCGGCGACATTCTCAATCCGACGGTTCGATCCGGCTTGGCCGCGTTGTTGCTCGTCGGCGGTGCTCTGATCGCCATCACTTCCTTTGTCCACTGGATCAGCGCCGAGCGTGCACTGCGAACTGAGCGCTCGTTGCCGGTGCCGCTCATGGCGCCGGTCGTCGGCATCGTGCTGGTGATCTGCGCGACCGTCCTGGTGGTCGAGGTCGTGAACTGATTGACCGCGCTGGAACCGTCGGAAGGTGTCAAGCCTCCGGACAAGGGCTTGCAGTCCGAGCGCACATCGCTCTCGTTCGTGCGTACGAGTCTGTCGATCCTCGGCTTGTCTGCCGCCTGTCTGAGATGGTTGCCGCCGTTCGGGTCGGTGGCCCTGATCGGCCCGTCCGTCGCTGCCGTGCTCGTAGTCGCGGTGACGGTCTACGAACGTCGGTCGCGGCCCAGGCGGTTGGCCCAGTTTTCGGCCGAAAAGGCAACGCCCGCTTTGGGTATGGGAGCAACTCTCGCGGTCGCTCTGCTCCTGCTCAGTGCGACGGGGCTGTGGATTCTGCTGAAGTGACCTCGGCTTTCGGCGCCCAGCCGGGCGGGCCGAACACGTAGCCGGCTCGCTGCCGCCACGATGTCGACGCCTTCCAATCGCGAGCAATGGCAGCATATTCGCGCGTTTGGAGCTTCCAGATGTTGTACGTTCCGACCGGCGTCGTGAGTCCGTAGGTGGGCCGGTGGGTTTCGGCTGCGAAGGTTCCGAACATCCGGTCCCAGATGATGAGGATTCCGGCGTAGTTGCGGTCGAGGTACTCGGCGTCGGAGCCGTGGTGGACGCGATGGTGTGACGGCGTGTTGAAGATGAATTCGATGGGCCGCCAGAGTTTTCCGACACGTTCGGTGTGGACGAAGAACTGGTAGACGAGGCTGACGGAGAAGCCGACGAACACCATCCACGGCGGGATCCCGAGGAACGGCAACGGCAACCACATGATGATCTCACCGCTGTTGTTCCACTTCTGCCGCAGTGCGGTGCTGAAATTGAAGTACTCGCTCGAATGGTGAGCCTGGTGTGTGGCCCAGATGACTCGAACTCGGTGTGCGATGCGGTGATACGCGTAATAGAGGACGTCGATTCCGAGCAGCAGGATCACCCAGGTGTACCAGGCAGTCGGCGAGAGGTGCCACGGAGCGAGATACACCCAGATTGCGGAATAGCCGATCAGCGCCAGCACTTTCCAGAAGGTGCTCGTTGCGATCGACACGAGTCCGAGTAGAACGCTGGTTCTGGCGTCGGCGCTTCGGTAGCCGCCCTGTGCCGGCCGTGCGCGTCCGTCGGCGTCGTCGGGATGATCTTCGAGCGCACGGGCCGCGAACCATTCGATTGCGAGGAAGATGACAAACGCGGGGATTGCGAGCGTAACGGGATCATGGAGCGGTTCGAGCAGTGACTTCCATGATTCGAGAAGGGTTTCCCACACGCGATTTGTCCTGTTCTCTAGCTCTGATCGTTACATCATGCATTAAAATGTAACGTCAGGGAACCCTTTGCGGCGAAGAACTCGCAGGTTTGTTGCGACTATTCATAGAACGATGGTAGGAATTGCCGGTGCATATCACCGCGAAGGTGGACTACGCCGTGCGGACTCTGGTCGAGCTCGCGGCAGTTGGTCCTGACCCGGCCAAGGCCGAGTTTCTCGCCAAATCCCAGGTAATACCCCACAAGTTCCTGGAAGCGGTGCTCTCGGACCTGCGGCGCGGCGGCTTGGTCAACAGCCGTCGAGGCCCGGACGGGGGATACTGGCTCGCTCGGTCCGCGGACGAGATCACGATTGCCGACGTCATACGAGCTGTCGAGGGACCGCTGGCTTCGATTCGGGGTCAGCGACCGGAAGACGTCGACTACGGGGGACCGGCAACGCCCCTCAAGGAGGTGTGGATTGCAGTGCGAGTCAACCTCCGTGCTGTGCTCGAAAATGTCACACTCACCGATGTTGCAGGTGGAGAGTTGCCCGAGTTCATTCACGAACTGACGGCAGATCCCGAGGCGTGGAATCGGCGCTGATACAGCCCGGTTTCAGTGTGCCCGTCGACGCGGAACTGCCATAGGAGCAGTGTTCGCGGTGTTGCCTCCCGCGGATTTTGCGTCGTACATCAGATGATCGGCCGCAACGATTGCTCGGGAGAACTCGTTGTAGTCGAACTCTTCCTGATGTGGGATGAAAGGTAGCGTCGCTGCGCCGACGCTGACCGTGGCCAGGGGGTCGTCGGAGGCGTTCACCACGGCTTTGGGGAGCGTCGCGATTCGTTTGCGAAGTCCGTACGGAGTACCGATCATCACAACGGTGAACTCCTCGCCGCCGGTGCGCGCGGCGTAACCGAAACCGTTCACATGCGCCTGCAGGCGCGTTCCGGTCCGGATGATGACGGCGTCACCGACTTCGTGGCCGAACGTGTCGTTCACCGCCTTGAACTTGTCGATGTCGACGACGGCAACAGCAATGTCGGCACGATTTGCCGACGCGACCGACCAGATGCGCTCCGACATGTCCCACAGTCCTCGTCGGTTCAACAGGCCGGTAAGCGCATCCACTTTGGATCCCGTTGCGCGCGCGAGTAATTGCCGCCAGGTGAACTGAATCGTGGCCGGAATGAAGATCACGGCACACAGGACGACGTCCGTGCGTGCGATCACGCTGGTTGTCGAGTAGTCGCCGTTCGTCAGGCCGAGCACCGTCAGGGCGATGACAAATGTCGTGGCAAAGGCGAGATGGAAGGCCAACCAGCGGTAATCGAGAAAATAGGTGAAGTAGGCGCCGGTGGCGACAAAGAGTGCCGCGCCGAAGAGGGCGGCGTTATGGCTGGTGAAGGTGATGAGAACCGAGGCAGTTCCGAGATCCGCCCACAGTCCGTAGAGCTTGAGCATGCGTGAACCTCTGATTCGGCCGACAAACCAGAGAATCGTAGGGATCAGGTTGACGGCCGCAATGCCGACGAGCCAACTGCGCGCAAACGGTCTGTCCGGGCCCTCTCCGCTGAGGAGAAACAGGAACGCCACAATCGAGAAATTGAGTGAGCAGAACCCGATGGTGAGACGGACGAGACGTAGTACGGAGCCTCGTCCGGACTTCGATCCCCACAGCATCACCGTGGACGAAACCGGCCAGGTATGCAGGAGCGGGTCCATCAGATTCCTTCGCCGAGCAAATTACGGTTAATTCACCGCAAAGTATGTCAGGCCATGTTGATTCACGCGTCAACTTGGCAGGGGGCGTCAGGCGGTGGAGTTGCTCGCAACTCTCTCTGTCGCGCTGTTCAGGCATTTGCCGTGCGTGAGTGTGAGGTACGCCTCGAGTTTCCGTGCCGTGTGTTCGATCGCACAATATTGCAGACCTCTGCAAAGTTGCAGAGCTCTGCAAGTTCGGTACCGTGTTGGGGTGATCATCGAACAAGGCCTTCGTGACCGCAAGAAGGCAGCAACCCGTGCCGCACTCAGCGGCGCGGCAGCACGGCTCGCTCGTGCGCTGGGGATCGAATGCGTCACCGCTGACGCAATCGCCTCCGAGGCCGGAGTGTCGACGAGGACGTTCCACAACTACTTCTCCAGCAAGGAGGAGGCAGTGCTCGCCAGTTTCGAGGAATCGGTGAACCTGTGGATCGAGGCGCTTGCGTCACGGCCCGCGGACGAACCAATTCTCGACGTCCTCGAAGAACTTGTGGTCGAAATCGTGAACGACTCAGGTCCGAGTGGGAGTGAGAAGGCAAGTATCTGGCTGCTGTCGGATTCGAGTCCCGCGCTCTACCGGGATGCCGCAGACATGCATCAGCGGATCAACCGTGCAGTCGTTCAGGCATTGGCGGAACGCACCGGTACCGACGCCGAGAAGGACCTGTACCCGACGCTCCTCCTGGGAGCGGTGGGCGGAGCCGCTAAATCGGTGATCGACGTCTGGACTGGCGGAAAGTCGGAGGCTTCCAGTCCGGAAGAGTTGGTTCACGACGCTTTTCGGCAGATTCGTGCCGGGTTGCCCGGGCCGCCGCCTGCCCCTGAGATGTCGCGTCCCTGAGATGTCTCGTCTCTGAGCCCCACACGTAATACCTGTCCACGTACACGCACCGAAACAGCAAGGAGCCCGTCGTGGCCACCTATCTTTATCGGATCGGCAAGTTCGCCTACCGGCGAAAAGGCGCGGTCCTCAGCGTTTGGCTGATAATCCTGGTCCTGATGGGCGTCGGGGCAGCGACTCTGTCCGGCCCCACCAAGGACTCGTTCTCCATTCCGGGAACCCCGGCGCAGCAGGCGCAAGACCTAATGGCGGAGCGTTTTCCCGACGCGCCCAATCCTATGGATTCGCTGAGCGCGCGATACGTAGTGCAAGCTCCGGCAGGCACGACGCTGGCCGATCCGGCGAACGTCAAGGCCATGGACGACATGCTCGCGAGTATTCGTGGCATCGACAAGGTCGCCGACTCTGCCAAGGTGGACCCGGCGACTGCCACTCCGGAACAGGCCGCGAAGGCGTTGGTCAATCCGGTTACCGGCAACGACTCCATGGTTGCGATGTTCAAGGAAAAGGCTGCTGCGGCTGGAACTTCCGAGACACAGGCCGTGGACGACGCGCGTGCGTTGTCGCCGCTCAGTGCCGACGGCACAGTCGGGTACGTCGAGGTTCCGTTCAGCGGTGACTTCGCCGATCTCGATCAGGCGTTGCGTGATTCGATCAACTCCGCAGCCGATGTCGGTCGGGCCGAGGGACTCAACGTCCAGGTCAGTGGTTCTGCTGCTCAGGAAGCGGAGATGCCCGGTGGTGTCACCGAGCTGATCGGTATCGCCGTTGCCGCAGTCGTTCTGGCCATCACGTTCGGTTCGCTTGTGGCCGCGGGGCTTCCGCTCCTCACCGCGATCATCGGTATCGCTATCGGCAGCCTCGGAATCACGGTTGCCACCGGATTCATGGATCTCAGTTCGATGACTCCGACGTTGGCGATCATGATCGGTCTGGCCGTGGCGATCGACTACTCGCTGTTCATCATGTCCAGGTTCAGGCATGAGCTCACCCTTACCGACAACCGTGCCGAAGCAGCAGGTCGCGCCGTCGGAACCGCCGGTTCCGCAGTGGTATTCGCTGGTTTGACGGTCATCATCGCGCTGGTTGCATTGCGCGTCGTCGGCATCCCGTTCCTCTCCGATATGGGTGCGGCAGCGGCCTTTACCGTGCTGATCGCGGTTCTGATCGCCTTGACCTTGCTGCCTGCGATCCTGGGTATGTTCGGACGCAAGGCTTTTGCCGGCAAGATTCCCTTCCTCAGCAAGCGCGCTGAGGAGTCCGAAGACGAAGATTCGGGCAAGCCGAAGTTGGCTCTGCGCTTCATCAGTGCCGTCGTCCGTCGTCCGCTCGTGCCGCTGATCGGTGGAGTAGTGCTTCTGGGCGCATTGGCTCTGCCCGCAACGGGATTGAGCCTGGCACTGCCGTCGGAGGCCACCGGTGACCCGGCGACCAGTGCGCGTCAGGCATACGACCTGATCGACGAGGGCTTCGGTGACGGTCGCAACGGACCGCTCATCGCCGTTGTCGACGCCAAGGATGCCAGCGTTCCCGCCGGGGAGGCCTTTGCGGAGGTCGTCTCGACCATCTCGGGCTTCGATGACGTCCAGAACGCACAGGTCGTCGGGGTCAACGAGGCCGGTGACACCGCGCAGGTACTGATCACTCCGAAGAGTGGTCCGACCGACCCCGCCACGATGGATCTGGTGTCCAGCCTTCGTGGAGCCGAAGGCGGACTCAACGATTCGATCGGCGTCAGCTACGGCATCACCGGTCAGACCGCACTCGAAGGCGACGTCTCGGACACGCTGAAGGATGCATTGGTGCCCTACCTGGCCGTCGTCGTCGGCCTTGCATTCATCTTGTTGCTCTTGGTGTTCCGTTCGATCCTGGTTCCGCTGACGGCGACGCTCGGCTTCCTGCTCAGCGTGCTCGCGACCTTCGGTGCGACGGTGGCGATCTTCCAGCACGGTTGGTTGGGCATCATCTCGAACCCGCAACCACTCGTGAGTTTCATGCCGATCTTCCTGATCGGTGTGGTGTTCGGACTCGCGATGGACTACCAGGTGTTCCTCGTGACGCGTATGCGTGAGGAGTACGTCCACGGCGCGAGCGCGAAGGAGGCCGTGACCATCGGCTTCAACCATGGCGCCCGGGTCGTCAGTGCGGCCGCGGTCATCATGATCTCCGTGTTCGGTGCCTTCATCGCGGAACCGAACTCGTTCATCAAGTCGATCGGCTTCGCGCTTGCCGCGGCGGTGTTCTTCGACGCCTTCATCGTGCGCATGGTGATCATCCCGTCCGTCATGGCACTGCTCGGCGACAAGGCGTGGTGGTTGCCGAAGTGGCTGGACAAGATTCTGCCGAACGTCGACATCGAGGGTGAGAAGCTCAGCAAGGCCCTCCGTGAAGAAAAGGAAGCGGAGCTTCAGTCCGCATCTGCTTGATCTCTGCTGTGCGCCTTTATTAACCCCCCGCGGTTAATAAAGGCGCACAGCAGTTTTTGTGTATCGAAATATCCAGCGGCACATGTCGGCCAGGATTGGTAACCTTCGCTCACTATGCTGATCAGGCTGCTGCGCACTTATCTGACGCCGTACCGGGGTGAACTCACGGGCGTTGTCGTCCTGCAGTTTATTTCGACTATGGCGGCCCTTTACCTTCCGAGTCTCAACGCCGACATCATCGACAACGGCGTGACGAAAGGCGACACCGGCTACATCCTCTCCACCGGCGGGATGATGCTGATGGTCACGCTCACGCAGATCCTGTGCTCGGTGGGTGCCGTCTTCTTCGGTGCGCGAGTCGCCATGGGCGTCGGACGCGATCTCCGGGCTTCGGTGCTGCATCAGGTCGGGACGTTTTCGGCCCGAGAGGTCGGGCACTTCGGTGCGCCTTCGCTGATCACCCGCAACACCAACGACGTCCAGCAAGTGCAGATGATGGTCGTGATGAGTTGCACCATCCTCGTCATGGCGCCGATCATGTGCGTCGGCGGCATCATCATGGCTCTGCGCCAGGACCTGAATCTGTCCTGGATCCTGGGGATCAGCGTCCCGCTGCTCGTAGTCTCGATGGGTTTCCTGATTGCCCGGATGGTCCCCGGATTCAGGGTCATGCAGGGCCGCCTCGACGCCGTCAACCGTGTTCTTCGCGAACAGATCACGGGCATCCGTGTCGTCCGAGCGTTTGTACGGGAACCGTACGAGGTAGAGCGTTTCGGCGATGCCAACCGTGAGCTGACGGAGACTGCACTCGGCGTCGGCCGCCTCATGGCACTGATGTTCCCGCTCGTGATGCTGATCAGCAATGTCACCAGCGTCGCGGTCATCTGGTTCGGTGGCCATCAGATCAACGAGGGCTCGATGCAGATCGGCTCGCTCACCGCGATGCTCAGCTACATCATGCAGATCCTGATGGCCGTCATGATGGCCACCTTCATGGCGGTGATGCTGCCGCGTGCGTCGGTGTGCGCCGAACGTATCTCCGAGGTGCTCGACACGGATTCGTCGGTGATTCCGCCCGAGAACCCGGTCCGAGAACTGAAGGACCCGGGAGTCGTCGAACTTCGTGGCGCTCAGTTCCAGTTCCCCGGAGCCGAGGAACCTGTATTGCGCGACATCACGTTCCGTGCCGAACCCGGCAAGACGACGGCGATCATCGGCGGCACCGGATCGGGAAAGACCACTCTGCTCAACCTGATTCCGCGATTGATCGACTCCACCTCCGGATCGGTATCGGTGGGCGGCGTCGACGTCCGCGACATCGACACGGAGCTGCTCTGTTCGGTGATCGGTCTGGTCCCGCAGAAGCCGTATCTGTTCTCCGGCACTGTCGCCACCAATCTCCGCTACGGAAACCCCGAAGCTACCGACGAATGGCTGTGGGAGTGCCTCGAGATCGCCCAAGCTGCCGACTTCGTCCGCGCCATGCCCGAAGGCCTGGACACACCGGTGGCACAAGGCGGTACGACGGTATCGGGCGGTCAGCGTCAGCGACTCGCCATCGCCAGAGCGTTGGTGCGTAAGCCACAGATCTATCTGTTCGACGATTCCTTCTCGGCACTCGACCTCACTACTGATGCGAGGCTGCGTGCGGCGCTCCGGCCGGTCACGCAAGACGCCTGCATCGTCGTTGTCGCGCAGCGTATTTCCACCATCGTGGAAGCCGATCAGATCATCGTGCTCGACGACGGCGCCATCGTGGGGATCGGCACGCACGACGAACTCGTGGTCAGTTGTCCCACCTACGGCGAAATCGTCGCCTCTCAGCTAGCCGTACAGGACGCATCATGAGCAATCGACCGACTTCCTCGCCTCCCATCGGCCCGCCCGGCGGCGGCGATCCCACAAAGAAGGCCATGAACTTCGGCCCTTCGCTCAAACGTCTCCTCGGTCGCTTGAGCCCCGACAAGCCGATCGTCGTCCTGATCTTCGCTTTGGTGACGGCAAGCGTCGTACTTTCCTCGATCGCGCCGAAGATCCTGGGAAACGCCACCAACCTGATCTTCGACGGCATCGTCAGCAAGCAACTCCAGCCGGGGACGACAAAGGAACAGGCTGTCGAAGGATTGCGCGCTTCGGGGCAGGGTCAGCTCGCCGACATGGTGTCCGGCATGGCAGTTGTGCCTGGAACCGGAATCGATTTCGACGCAGTCGGCAAGGTCTTGATGATCGTGCTGCTGCTGTTCGTCTGCGCGTCGCTGTTCAGTTGGCTGCAGGCGTATCTGCTCAACATCGTGGTCCAGCGAACCGTTCGTCGTCTGCGTGAGGACGTCGAGCAGAAGATTCACCGACTTCCCTTGCGGTACTTCGATACCCATGCCCGCGGTGATGTTCTCTCACGCGTGACCAATGATATCGACAACGTCGCGCAGAGCTTGCAGCAGACGCTCAGCCAGTTGGTCATGTCGGTGATGACCGTCCTGGGCATTCTGGTGATGATGCTGTGGATCTCACCGCTGCTCGCCTTGATCGCGGTGGCAACTGTTCCGCTGTCGATCATGGTGACGGCGTTTATCGCGAAGCGTTCACAGAAGCACTTCGTGGCGCAGTGGAAGAGCACCGGCGGAATCAACGCGCAGGTCGAGGAAGCATTCAGCGGCCACGAGTTGGTCAAGGTGTTCGGTCGCCAGCAGGAGGTCGAGGAGCGCTTCCGCAAGCAGAACGAGGATCTGTACGAGTCCAGCTTCAAGGCGCAGTTCATTTCCGGTCTGGTCATGCCGGCCGTGATGTTCCTGGGCAACCTCAACTACGTCGCCATCGCAGTGGTGGGTGGCATGCGCGTCGCATCCGGAACGATGACGCTCGGCGATGTGCAAGCGTTCATCCAGTACTCGCGGCAGTTCACCCAGCCGCTCACGCAGATAGCGTCGATGACCAATCTGCTGCAGTCCGGCGTCGCTTCGGCCGAGCGGGTCTTCGCGCTGCTCGACCAAGACGAGCAGTCGGAGGACCCGAAGAGCGCGAAGTCGCCCACGGTCGACAAGGGGCGCGTCAAGTTCGAGAACGTCACCTTCAGTTACAAGCCGGAACAGCCGCTGATCGAGGACCTGTCCCTGACTGCCGAGCCGGGCCAGATGGTTGCGATCGTCGGACCCACCGGCGCAGGCAAGACCACCCTCGTCAACCTCATCCTGCGGTTCTACGAACTCAATTCGGGCCGAATCACTTTGGACGGCATCGACATCGCCGACATGACGCGAGACGATCTGCGCTCACGGATCGGCATGGTTCTGCAGGACGCATGGCTGTTCGGTGGAACCATCCGCGAGAACATCGCCTACGGCAAGCCTGGTGCCACCGACGAGGAGATTCGTCGTGCGGCCGAGATGAGCTACGTCGACAAGTTCGTGCACTCTCTGCCTGAGGGTTACGACACGGTCATCGACGAGGAAGGCAGCAACGTCAGTGCGGGCGAGAAGCAGCTCATCACTATCGCCCGCGCCTTCATCTCGCAGTCGTCCATCCTGATCCTCGACGAGGCGACCAGTTCGGTGGACACGCGCACCGAACTGCTGGTCCAGAGCGCCACCGCGGTTCTGCGCAACGACCGAACCAGCTTTGTCATCGCGCACCGTCTTTCGACAATTCGTGATGCGAACCTGATCGTGGTGATGGAGGAAGGCCGGATCGTGGAGCAGGGGAGCCATGAGGCTCTGCTCGAATCCCGCGGCGCGTACTTCCGTCTGTACAACAGCCAATTCGTGGGCGCGGAGATCTGATGCCTCAGTAGACTGGAGCAGACTTGGTCCGCTGGGTGGACCACATTCTGTGTACTGGAGGCGCTCGGCGATGCATTCGTTGCTGGGGAAAGCGCGCCTGATACTCGATTCCTTCGATGCGGATTCGGGTGCGCTGTCGCTGACCGAACTTGCGAATCGGAGTGGTGTTGCGAAGGCGACGGTGCATCGAATAGCCGGTGAACTGGTGTCTCTTGGTCTACTGGAACGGGTCGGAACCAAGTACAGGTTGGGGTTACGGCTCTTCGAACTGGGGCAGTTGGTTCCTCGTCAACGTATTCTGCGCGAGGTGTCCTTGACGTATGTGCAGGATCTTCACGCGGCGACCCGGGAGACGGTTCACCTCGCGATTCGCGACGGCCTCGATGTTCTGTACATCGACAAGATCTCCGGTCATCACGGGGTGGACCTGCCGTCGCGGGTGGCTGGCCGGCTGCCGATGTATGCCACGGCAACCGGCAAAGCGATACTCGCGTACTCACCGGATTCCGTTTTTCGAGCGGTAACAGGCAACGGATTTGTCGAGTTCACCGATCGGACGGTGAACTCGGAAGACGGGTTACGTAGGCAACTCGACGCTGTTCGTTCGCAGCAGTTGGCGGTCGAGACCGAGGAGGTTCGCCTGGGAACATCGAGTATCGCTGCCCCGATCTTCGGTGGACTTGGTGAAGCAGTTGCCGCGATCGGTGTGTCGAGTCCGCGGTATCGAATGGACACCGAGCGTTTTGCCGAACCGTTGCGCGCGGCGGCCGAAGGGATCAGCCGGAAGGTATCGGTTCTCGAACGCTCGGCATAACCGTTTTATCGACGCACGCAGAGCAGCGCGATCACGCCGAGAACCGAAGCCCCGGTCATGGAGATGGCCACGGCAAGACTGGTGTTGCCGAGAAGGCCGACGATGGGCGCAACCACAGCGGCAGCGCCGAACTGCGCAAATCCGATCAGCGCGGCTGCTGAGCCTGCGGCTTCTCCGTGACGGGACAGTGCAACCGCCGGTGCGTTGGGCATGACAAAACCCGTTGCGCAGAGCATCAGCAGGATGGGGACGGCAAACCCGACGAATCCCCACGAGTTGGTGGCGGCAACAACAACAAATGCAGCGCCGACGGCACTACTGCCCCACATTGCCCAGATCGTGATGGAATTCGGCGACCACCGGCCGAGAAGCACGACGTTGAGCTGGGACGAACCGATCAGAAC
Organism: Rhodococcus sp. C-2; assembly: GCF_027854095.1. Taxonomy (NCBI): domain Bacteria; kingdom Bacillati; phylum Actinomycetota; class Actinomycetes; order Mycobacteriales; family Nocardiaceae; genus Rhodococcus; species Rhodococcus sp. C-2. The sequence goes on from NZ_JAQGFI010000005.1 coordinate 271,325, forward strand.
GACGGCGCCGCCGGCAAAGGCAAATCCGTATGCGGTGGGGCTCAGTCCGAACTGTTCCTGCATCACGTAGGACGACGCGGCGATGTACGACCACAAAACGCCGCGGCCGAGACCGCACACGAGCACCAACACCATGAAGTGGGCATCCTTGCCGAGCGCAATGTAGTTTCGCGCGATGGCGCCGATGCCCTTGCCCGACCGATTCTCGGGTGGAAGTGTTTCCGGCAGCGATACTGCCGCGAGTGCGATCATCGCGATGCCCAGGATGAAGAGAGCGAGAAAGACTCCGCGCCACTGTGTTACGGACATCAGTGCCCCGCCGATGGAGGGGGCCAGGATGGGCGCTACGCCCATGACCAACATCAGCCGCGAAAGTACAACTGCCGCATCGTGTCCGGTGAATAGATCACGAACGATTGCCATCGCGATCACGCCTGTCGCGGCGGCGCCGAAACCTTGAAGGGTTCGCAGCGCAGTGAGGACTTCGATGGACGGAGCAAAGAAGCAGGCCAACGACGCGCCGACGTGAATTACTGTGCCCACGAGCAGGGGACGTCGACGTCCGTAGATGTCGGACAGTGGGCCGATGAGCAACTGGCCGAAAGCCAGACCCAGCAGTGTGCCCGTCAGGGTCAGCTGAACCATCGTGTCCGACGTGCCGAATTCCTGCGTGATCTGTGGCAGCGCAGGAAGATACATGTCGACGGTGAACGGCCCGAGGGCGGTGAGAATTCCGAGAAGCAGTACCAATCGGATCCGTGCACCGCCCGTCGGGGCGATCACCGTTCGTTCAGTTGTGCTGTTGGTCAAGGAAACCCGAAACTACACTGTAGTAGTCGTATGGTCGTTCTTCCTGAAGATGATGCGACGCCTTGTCCATGATGTAGAGATGGCCATGGGGAATCATCCGCGCAAGCATGAGCGGGTAGTCCGGGGTGAGGAATGCGTCGTGCATGCCCCAGGCGAAGAGCGTCGGCGCCTGGATCTGGCCGAGTTCAGCTGTGAGATCCTGCCAATCGCCACGAGGTGAGTCCGCCGAGGCAGCCAGGGCCATTTCTTCGGGGTCGAGACTTTGCTCGTATCGCATCTGGAGGGTTTCGGCGGGCAACTTCGATCCGTCGAACCATTCGAGACTGGTGATCAAGGTGCGGAGTTTTTCGAGGGTGGGGCCGGTGCCGCCGTAGTAGACGTCGCGGGCGTTGCGGCCACGACGGCCATCCTCGGGGAGCGGCGCGAGTGGACCGTAGAAGACGGGCATGCTGCCCGTGATCACCAGGGAGCGAACGCGTTCCGGGTACTTTGCCGCAAGATTGAGCGCTATGGTGCCGCCCCACGAGTTGCAGACGAAGTCTGCGCGTTCGATTCCGAGTTCGTCGAGCAGGGCAACCACCTTGGCGGCGTGGAAGTCCCACATTGGGCCGGCGATGGTGCACTTGTCGGACCGACCGTATTGCAGCAGATCAACGAGAATCGCTCGTCGATCCGAGGCGAAGAGCGGTGCCACTGGCCCGAAGTCGGACCACGCAGTGCAGCCGGGGCCGCCTCCGTGCAGGAAAATCGTGGGGTCGCCCTCGCCGAGGTCGTAGTAATGGAATGTGACGCCATCTGCTTTGGCGTACAAGCTCTTCGGTTGATCAGCCATGGCTATACCTGACCTCGAGGTGAGCGGTATGGGAAGTATCGCGGTCCGGCAGGCGAACCCGGTTCGTGGCTGTGAGACTTCCGAATGCCTAGCGTGCTGGCATGAGAACAGAACTCGAGCACGCGCGTGATCGCGCGGAGGCGATGATCGGTACGCGGGAAACGCGAGAGTTGGGAACGGTGCGTCCGGCGGAGTCGGTTGCGTTTGCGGTTGCCACCGCCGAGACGGACCCCCGGTTTCTCGACCCGGAGCACCCGGCATTTGCCGTCCATCCGATGTATCTGCCTTCGCTTTTGCGAGGACCGCAAGGTGGCTCCGATCGAGAGTATCGAGCAGACGGCATGTTCCGTGACGAAGTGCCGGGCACAGACGGTATCGACGTGCGCTTGATGGCCGGCGGGCAGAGTGTGACTTTCTTGCGACCGGCCCCGCTGGGTGAGGCTGTCGTCGTAGGGCGAGTACTCGATACCGTGACGACCAAGGGCCGGGCTCCGGACGAGTTTCTGCTGCTCTCGGTCACCAAGACTTACCGGGGTGCGCAGTCCGGCGCATTCGCCGAGGTCGTCGAGAAGTTCATCGTCCGATGACCGAAACAGTAGTCGTGGGCACGCCGATCGAATCGGTGACCTTGGTCTGCGATCCGGTTCGGATCCTTCGATTCGGGGCGTCGACGCACAATTCGCACCGTATTCACTACGACGCCTCCTATGCGCAGACGGAGGGGTTGTCCGCACCGGTGGTCATGGCCCAGTTGCAGGGCACGCTGTTCTTTCGTGCCGCGTCACACTTTGCCGGTGGATACGAAGGAGTTGTGTCCGTCTCCTGGCAGAATCGTGCGCCCGCGCCCGTCGGAACCACACTCGAGGTGTCGGGTGAAGTGTCCCAAATCGACAGTGACCAACTAACTTTGGCATTGCGGGAGCATTCGGACAATGGCGTGCTGTGTGCCGTCGGAACCGCTGTGGTGGTCCGGGTCTGCTGAGCGAACCGAATCCATTGGCGTAGACCGCAATCTCACCCAAGATCTGTTTCATTCAAACGTTCAGTGTCGAGAGGACTTCACATGACTGGTGTCGAGGCGTCGGAAGCCACGTTCGCGCTGCCCGAGCGGCCACGAGCGGCCGGTCGGCAGGATTGGACGGCATGGCCGGGTTACAACGCAGCCGGCAGCGGATACCGCGGTTACTGGTACCCGGTCACGTGGTCGAACCACATCACCAAAGACCCCAAGAGCTTCACCATCTGTGGTGAAAAGCTGGCGATCATCCGCGACGCAGGCAAGGCATATGCCCTGCACGATCGGTGCCCGCACCGCGGCGTTCCGTTGTCCGAGGGCGATCAGCAGTTCCCGGGAACTGTCAGCTGCCCGTACCACGGCTGGACGTACCGGCTCACTGACGGCAAGCTGGCCGCGGTCATCACCGACGGTCCGGATTCCAAGATCTGCGGCAAGCTGAACGTCCAGACCTATGCGATCGAGGAGCGACTCGGTCTGGTGTGGGTGTACATCCCGATCGCCAACGAGCCGGCGCCGTCCATCGACGACCAGTTGCCGCGTGAGCTGGTGGAGAACAAGGGTATCGTCGGTGGTCGGATTCAGCCCCGAGAAGGCAACTGGCGCTTCGCATGTGAGAACGGTTTCGACGAGGGACATGCGAAGTACCTGCACCGCACCGCATTGTGGCGTCTGTTCAAGCCGATGCCGACGTGGAACATCACGAGCATCGTTCCGGAGGGACGCTGGATCTACCGCGTGCAGGAAGAGGTGTACTGGGAGGCGGAATTCCCGGGCGTGGGAACCTGGACGAACAAGCGGTGGTGGAAGAAGAAGCCGGACGAGACCCAGATTTCGCAGATCGGAAACGTCGGCGCCGGTCTGGACGTCAATCCTGTGATCGCAGCTCAGAACTTCCCCGGTTTTGCTTCACTGTCCATGCCGGGTGTCCTGCGCATCGCGTACCCCAAGTTCATTCACTACGAGTTCTACGTCCCGGTGGACGAAGACAACCACAAGTACGTCGGCCTCATGGTCAACTTCGTCTCCGGCGCAGCAAAATTGGGCTTCTACGCCAAGTACCTCGGCGCGATCCGCTGGCTGTTCCACGGTCAGTTCTCGGGTCAGGATGCGTGGATGGTCGAGGTCACCGACGCACCGCCGGAGAAGCTGTACCGACCGGACGTGTCGCTGACGACGTGGCGAAATCTGGCAGAGGAAGAGTACGCCGAGAAGATCGCCGACGCGGCCAAGCACACCCCCAAGGCGCCGGTCAGGCCCACCCGAGAGCGCCGGACGCCAACGCCCCGCTCGGCCCCTGTCGCCGACGCTCAGATTCCCACCGGCACCAGCGAATAGGAGAGATACATGTTCAAGATTCTGACGGCTGTCGCTATCGGTGCCGCTGTTGCAGTGGCAGTTCCCAAGCTGTGGCAGCTGGCCGGCGAGCGCAGCAATACTCAGGTACATCAGGTCAATCCATGACCACTGCGAGGGCCGATGCTCTCGCAGGCCTAGGCGACGAGCGCCGGGAATGGGTCGAACGAGCCTACGCCCATGTCGATCGTGCGCGATTGCGGGATCTCGCCACTTCGGTGGTCAACATTCCCAGTCCGACGGGTGACGAAGCACCGCTGGCCCGCCACATCACGGCGGTCCTGGCAGCGTCGGGCATCGAGGCCCACACAATGGATCTCGATGATCGGCAAGCGAACTCGTGGGGAAGGCTCCGCGGTGACGGGTCCGGACCGGACCTGTTGCTGTATGCGCCGATCGACACCGTCACGACCGGCGATCCGGCGGAAGACCTGCCGTGGGTGGGAAATGAGCTGCGAGCGGATCTGACGCCGCACGCCCAGTTCGACGAGAACTACGTGATCGGATTGGGTGCGTCGAACCCCAAAGGCCACGCCGTCTGCATTGTCGCGGCGGCCGAAGCAATTGCCGCAGCCGGTATTCCGCTCCGCGGTGACCTGGTGCTCGGATTCGGCGCCGGTGGTATGCCGACCAATGCCCGCCCCGGTGTCGGAAACCCCCGACGCAACACCGGCCAGGGCGTCGGCTGCTCGTTCCTCCTGGAACAGGGAGTGTGGGCGGACTGCGCGTTGATCGCCAAGCCCGGCTGGACGGTTTCCTGGGAAGAAGTGGGACTGGCCTGGTTCGAGATCACGGTGCACGGTCTGCACACCTACGTCGGCTCGCGCCACCGGTTGCCGTACCGCAACGCGATTACCGCAGCCGGCGAGGTGGTCGCCAAGTTGGAGGAATGGTTCCCGAAGTACTCGGCGGCGCATCAGGACGGTTTGGTTGCGCCTCAGGGGATCGTTGCCAACATCCGCGGCGGGTGGGAGCGAACAGCGTCGTTCACCCCCGAGCAGGTGCGCCTTACCGTTGATCTACGGCTCAGCCCGCGGACGACGCCCACCGCGGCCAAGCGCGAACTCAAAGCCGTCGTTGCGGAGATCGCACAATCGCTGGATCTGCAGATCGACGTCGAACAGGTTCTTGCCATCCCCGGTGAGGGTTCCGACCCTCGAATGTGGTTGCGCCGCGCCGCAGTCCACGCGTGGGAAGCTGCCGAAGGAGAGCCGCATCAGGACTTCTTCGACGCGAGTGGAGCCACTGACGCAAACATCCTGCGCAGCCGCGGCATCCCGACGATTCGGGTGGGTATGCCCAAGGTGGTCGACGCACCGTTCGAGGTGGACTTCGCGATGGGGATGAACACTGTGGACCTGGCTGCGGCGGAGAGATTTACGAAGTATCTGATCCGAGTGGCCCTCGACACCGTCACCCGCTCGCTCGAGGAAGTAGGAATCGACTGATGGCGAAGATAGTTCTGGGTATCGGTGCCTCCCACAGCACCTTGATGAACACCCATTGGGAAGAGACGACGCACAAGGCGGAGGCCGAACGCTTCCGGGACGCGCTGTATCTGAGCCGGGAGAAGATCGCGGCGTCGAAACCCGATGTTGTCTTGATTCTCGGCTCCAACCACTTTCGCGGTTTCTGGCTGGATCTGATTCCGGCGTTCACTCTCGGCGTCGGAGAGTGCATTTCCAGTGGCGAGTCAGGAACACCCAAGGGGCCGCAACGGGTCGACGTGGAGTTCGCCAGGCACCTTGCAAACGAGCTGATCGAAGGTGGCCGGTTCGATCTTGCCTACTCGGCGCGATTGCAGATCGATCATGGTCAGTCTCACGCGATTCAGTACCTTCTCGACGGAATCGATGTTCCGATAGTTCCGTTGGTGGTCAACGTATTCGCGCCGCCCCTCCCGACGTTCAAGCGATGTGAGGAAGTGGCGAAGGCCCTGCGGGATGCCGTTGCGTCGTATCCGGCGGATACCCGGGTCGTGGTGATCGCGTCCGGTGGATTGTCTCATCGTCTGCCCTGGCCGGACTGGCGGGATCCGCACGGTGAGGACGAGGATTTCATGGTTCAAGCCTGGCTGGACGGCCGGGAGAACTGGTCCGACTACGACGTCCGGCGACGCCAGATCATCCGCGCAGCCGATGCCGCGATCACTCCGGAGTTCGATGACCGAATTCTTGATCTGTTTGCCAGCGGCAAGGCAAGTGAGCTTGCCGAGTTCACGACGCAGCAGATCGAAGACGAGGCGGGCAACGGTGCGCAGGAGTTGCGGACCTGGCTCATGATGGCCGCGATGCTCGACTACGTTCCGGGTGAACGCCTTGCCTACGAAGCGATTCCCGAGTGGCTCACCGGTATGGGTGTCACGATTCTCGATCCAGCTGGAACAGACAGCGCAACAACATAATCTGCACCTTCAGTAAAGGAAGTTTCTCTGATGACAATCTGGAACGAACTTGCCGGGCTCGATTTCGAGTTGACGACCGTCGACGCCGGCGGTGTGCCCACGCGCTCTCTGCAGGCAGGATCCGGTGACGAGGCCGTGATCTTCCTGCACGGCACCAGCGGACACCTCGAGGCATTTGCACGCAATATTGCACCGCACGCCGAGTCTTACCGGGTTCACGCGATCGACATGCTCGGCCATGGTTACACCGGCAAGCCTGACTACCCGTACGAGATTCCGCGCTACGTCGAGCATTTGGTGAACTACCTCGACGCGGTCGGACTGGACCGTGTGCACTTGGTGGGTGAAAGCCTCGGTGGTTGGGTCGCTGCCTACCTGGCCAGCGAGCAGCCCGAACGTGTTCTGTCGCTGCAGTTGCTGGCAGCAGGCGGAACAGTCGCGAACCCGGTAGTCATGGAGCGCATCAAGACGTCGACCGCGAAGGCCGTCCAGAGTGACGACATCGAATTGACCCGCGCACGTATGCAGTTGCTCATGCATGATCCCGCCGATGCAACCGAGGAATTGGTTCAGGCTCGTCACCGGATCTACCATCAGCCTGACTTTGTCGCCAACATCCACAACCTCCTTTCCTTGCAGGAGATGGAGGTTCGCCAGCGGAACCTGCTGCGCCCGGATCGAATGGCACTCATCAAGGCGCCGACTCTTGTGGTCTGGGGTCAGGAAAATCCGTTCGGTGATGTTCCGGAAGCGAAGAAGATGGCCGAGGATATTCCGGGCGCTCAGCTCGAACTCTACTCGGAGTGCGGTCACTGGCCGCAGCACGAGCAGGCAGCGAAGTACAACCCGCTGAGCCTCGAGTTCTTGGCAAAGGCATCAGCCAGCGCGAAGGCAGCTATCTGAGAAGTTCCTGCCAAATATGCTGCTGCGTAATGGAGCCGGTCTCTCGATTGGGAGGCCGGCTTCCGCGTTTTCGAAGGTACAGTCATCGTCTTACAGCGAAGGAGTTCTCGTGAAGAAAGTACTTCTGCTGACGGCCGACGCCGACAACGGACTCGGTACCGCAATCCGTGACGCCGTCAGGGGTGAGGCGGAGGTAGTTCGATTACCTGAGCGCACCACGGGGGCGCTCCGTGCGGAGTTGCCGACATGCGACGTCGTGGTGGGGGACTGGAGTGGTGATCTGCCACTGGGCAAGGAGGAAGCAGAGCTCGGCCGGAATGTGCTCCTCGTCCAACAGCCTGGTGCCGGAACCAATTTCATCGATGCCGAAGCCTGGCGCGCCGCCGGAGTTCCGGTGGCGAATACTCCCGGTGCAAACGCGAATTCGGTTGCGGAGTGGGCAGTGCTCGCGGCAGGTGTGTTGTGCCGCTCCATGTTCTGGGCGCACAACGAGGTTACCGATGGTCGATGGCCACAGGAATCCATCCTGACGCGCGATTGCCGCGATCTGGCGCAGCGCCGGGTCGGCGTCGTAGGTGTCGGTTCGATCGGCCGCCGGTGTGCAGAATTGTTTGCCGCCTTCGGTTGCGACGTCTACGTCACCGCGCGTTCGAGACCGCGTGACACTGTGGCTGCGACGTTTGTGTCACTCGACGAGTTACTGCCTCTCGCGGATGTCCTGGTGCTGGCCGTCCCGCTTACGGAATCAACTCGGGGACTGATCAATTCCCATCGAGTTGCGCAGTTGCCCACCGGAGCGATCGTGGTCAATGTGGCGCGCGGCGCTGTCGTCGACGACGCGGCATTGGCGCGTGCCTTGCGTTCCAGGCATGTCGGCGGCGCTGCCCTCGATGTGTTCGACGTTGAACCACTACCGATTTCGAGCCCGCTCCGTGGATTCGATTCGACCCTCCTGAGCCCGCACGTCGCCGGCGGCAGCGCCGGAGCGCGTGCGTCGATCTATTCGATGACGGCGCAGAATGTCGCCAGTGCGCTGCGCTCGCAGACAATTCGGTGGACATTGTGATCGAGGGCCGTGTTACCGAAGTATTTCGGTCCGCACGTTCCTCCAGGTGCAGTGTTTCGCCGAGGTAAGTTCCTGTCCCCGGTCCGCACGGTGGACCCGGTTGGTTCTCGGGTGTAGGTACACACAGCTAGGTTTGCTCTCCACGACCCGCAACTGCGGCACAGATCACAAACAAAGGTGTGAGTAGATGGCCTCGCTGTCAAAGTTTGGAAGGACTGCTCTTGTTTCGGCTGCGCTGCTGCTGACCGTTGCAACCGGCGCATGCAGCCGCCCGGCGACGCAAAGCACAGCTGATTCTGCCGGAAGTGGACCACTGCGTATCGCAGTCGGAATCGATGCTTCCTACGCTCCGTTCTTCGTAGCGGATCAGGAAGGCATGTTCGACGCTGCCGGTTTGGACGTCGAACTCGTCCAGTTCGGTCGTGGTGGCGAGGCCGTCGACGCACTCTCGACCGGGCAGGTCCAGATCGCCGGTAGCTCCGATACGACAACGATCGCCCAGTTGCGTCAGAATCCGTCGTTGCGCGCGATGTACTCGTACGAGGCGTCGGGTGACTACATCAAGGTCGTGCTGCGTAACGGTGTCGACTCACCGGCTGCGATCAAGAAGATGGGCATCGTCCCGGGTCTCAGCCAGATTTCGACGGACAAGTACCTCGCTGCCAATTCCATTGCCCCCGGTTCGGTCGAGATGATCTCGGCGACCCCGACGGACATGCCCGCACTGCTCAGTCGCGGCGACATCGACGGGTTTGTCCTGTGGGAGCCGTGGCCGGCCACCGCCCTGGATCAGGGAACCGGCCACGTGGTGGCAGTAACCGGAGACTACGGCTGGTTCTATCATCATTGGGCGATCACGACGGCTCCGTGGTTGTCGGCCAACGAAGAGACAGCGCGAACCGTCGCGAAGGTGCTCGACGAGGCAACGCGCAAGGTCGAGTCGGATCCGGGCGTGGCAGCGTCCGCGACCAAGGCGGCTGTGAACGTCAGCGAGGATCAGACTATTGCCGCGGTGGACGAGATCGACTTCGCCGTGGTGAATCTCGAAGCTGCGGATGTCGAGTCGGCTCAGTCGATCGTAGATTTCTACAAGTCGATCGGTGTTCTCAGCGACCAGCCGGATCTCGAATCGGCAATGCTTCTGGATTGGTACAAGGATGGTGCACAGTGAGTATCGCAACAAGTGGGTCAACGACCAGCTCGACGAATAGCGCGGGGACAGCCGGCCCCGGCAAGAAGAACACCGGTGTTGCCATCGACGTGGTCGACCTCGGAATCAGCTTCGGCGCGGCGGAGATCGTCGCCGGAATCGACATGCACGTGCAGCCAGGTGAATTCGTCTGTCTGCTCGGTCCGAGTGGCTGCGGCAAGTCGACGCTGCTGTCGTCCATGGCCGGCTTCGTGGAACCCAGCGCCGGCGAGATCGTGTGCGACGGAGATGTCGTCGCCGGCAGTAACCGCCACGCCGGCATGGTGTTTCAGAGCTCCGAAGCGTTGTTCGAATGGATGACCGTGAGCCAGAACGTGGCCTACGGCCCCAGGATGCGTGGAGCGAACCGCAGCGAGCAGGCGAGTATCGCGGCCGAGTACCTCGCGATGGTCGGCTTGCCCCACGCGGGTGCGAAGTTCCCCTCGCAGCTGTCCGGCGGTATGCGGCAACGTGTTCAGATCGCACGAGTTCTTGCCAACCAGCCGTCGTTGGTTCTCATGGACGAGCCGTTCGGTGCGTTGGACGCTCAGACTCGTCAGGTTCTGCAGACCGAACTCGACCGTATCTGGCGGCACACCCGCTGCACCGTGGTATTCGTGACTCACGATATCGACGAGGCACTGACGTTGGCTGACCGTGTGATCGTGATGTCGGCCGGCCCGCGGGCCCGGATCAAGAGCGTCTACGAGGTCAATGCGGCTCGTCCGCGAGACCGCAACGATCCCGAGGTGATCGAGCTCTACGAGAAGCTGCGGGACGACATTCGGGCAGAAGTGGTTGCGTCGCTGCGGAACCAAGGTATTGAGGAGGATGAGCTGTGACGGCTGTAGTGACCGGTGGTTCAGCCGGTGTGAGAACAGCGAAGGTGGCGGAGACAAAAAAGCGTTCGTCGGCGCGGCGATCCAAGATTGTCAAAGCGACGCTGATGTATGCAGCCTCAGCGGCAATCGGTTTGGGCATCTGGTCGTTCCTGGCGTGGTGGTACGGGCCGACCACCATTGCATCACCGGCCGAAGTATGGTCGGCGGCACAGGAACTGTGGGAGAGCGGCGTTCTGTGGTCGTCGATCACCGCATCGGGTCAGCGAATTCTCATCGGCTGGTTCCTGGGTGTCGTGATCGGTGCTCCCGTCGGAATTCTGATGGGCCGCATTTCCATCGTGCGACAGCTCCTCGATCCGTACATCGAGTTCTTCCGGTTCATTCCGCCTATTGCGTTTGTCACTCTCGCCGTCGTCTGGTTCGGCATCGGTGAGACGTCGAAGGTTGTTCTGATCTTCTACACCTCGGTATTCATCGTCACGGTCAGCACGATTGCCGCGACTGTAGCGATCAGCGAGAACAAACTGCAGGCAGCGGCAAATCTTGGTGCCAACAAACTTCAGATCATGAAGACGGTGGTCTTGCCGTCGTCGATCCCCGGCATCGTCACGGGCGCTCGCCTGGCGATGGGCAACAGCTTCCTCACCATCGTGTCGGCGGAGATCGTCGCCGCCGACCAGGGTATCGGTTCGATGATCTGGCAGGCTCGAAACTACGGCCGGATCGACTGGACGTTCGTCGGCATCATCGTCCTGGGCATCATGGGCTTCATCTTCGACCGGATTCTCCGCATTCTGTCCTCGCGGTACCTCGCCCGTTACGGCGTCAAATAGTCAGGAGCGCAGCATGAATCACCCGCTGAGCATTGCCGAGCAGGCCGGAATTCCGGGACCGCCCGAGTTCACCGATATCGAGAGTGAGCGGCGTCGTCGCAAGACCGCTGTCATCGGCGGGTATCGGATTTTGTCGAAATTCGGCTTGGACGAGGGAATCTCGGGACATATCACCGCCCGAGACCCAGAAGATCCGGAGACTTTCTGGACTGCGCCGTTCGGGCGGCACTTCTCCCAGGTTCAGCCGGAGGAATTGCTGCATGTGGCGTCGGACGGCGCGGTCATTTCCGGAGACGGACCGCTCAACCGAGCAGCGTTTGTCATCCACAGCAAGGTTCACGAGGCTCGTCCCGACGTCATCGGAGCTGTTCACGCTCACGGTTTGAACGGTAAGGCGTTCTCCTCGCTGCACACCCGCCTCACACCGATCACTCAAGACGCGTGCGCCTTTCACGAGGATCACTCGATCTACGAGGAGTATCACGGGGTGGCGCTGGACGAAGAGGAGGGGATTCGCATCGCGGATGCCCTCGGATCGAACAAGGCCGTGATCCTCACCAACCACGGTCATCTGACCGTCGGAACTTCCGTGGAGAGCGCAGTGTGGTGGTATGTGTCGATGGAGCGGTCGATGCAGGCGGAGTTGACGGCGCGAGCCGCCGGTGATCCGGTTGTCCTGCACGAGAAGATCGCGGCGCAGACCTACGAAGCAGTCGGCACCGAGAAGGTGGGGTGGTTTGCGTACTCGACCATCATCCAGAAGATCGCAGCAGACGAGCCCGAGGTATTCGCGCACTGAATTCTTCGCGCACTGAATTCCTGCGAGCATTGGGCCCGTCGACCGAGAGGTCGGCGGGCCCTTTTCGTGGTGTCCCGCAACTGTTACCGAGGTCTGTTGAGCGGACCGGTTTCATTTGCGTGAGTCCGTCGGCGCAATACCGTATCGAGTGTGAACAAAACGTCTTCCACGGCGACCGACAACGAGATCGGCGTCGATATTCTGATCATTGGTGCCGGCCCCGCCGGGCTGTACGGCGCGTACTACGCAGGCTTCCGCGGCCTCTCGGTTGCCGTGATCGATGCCCTTGCGGAACCGGGGGGACAGGTCAGTGCGATGTACCCGGAGAAGGCGATCCTCGACATCGCGGGATTCCCTTCGGTCAAGGGACGCAACCTCATCGAGGGTTTGATGGCGCAGGCTGCCCCGTTCGATCCGGTGTACCTTCTGGGCATGCAGGCTCGTGAGCTGTCGCATGACGACGACGGCCGGGTGCGGATCACCACCAGCACGGGCCAGGTCGTGGTGGCCGGCGCGGTTGTCATCACCGGCGGCATCGGAACCTTCACCCCGCGTCCGTTGGCGAAGGGTTCGGAGTTCATGGATCGGGGGCTGAGTTACTTCGTCCCGGATTTGTCGGCGCACACCGGGAAAGACGTTGTCATCGTCGGTGGCGGCGACAGCGCGTTCGACTGGGCCGTTCACCTGGAACCGATTGCCAAGTCCGTCACCCTGGTTCACCGGCGAGATCGTTTCCGCGCACACAAATCCACAGTCGCCAAGGTGCAGGAAAGCAGTGTCCAGGTTCTCGTCAACGCCGATGTCTCGGCGGTACGTGGAAACGGGTGGATCGGCGAGGTCGACATCACCCACAAACAAGACAAGAGCACGTCCACGCTGCCCGCTCAATCCGTCATCGCTGCATTGGGATTCACGGCCGACCTCGGTCCGATGATGGAGTGGGGAATCGAGATCGACAATCGCCACATCGCGGTGAACACACGGATGGAGACGAATGTTCCGCGTGTGTATGCCGCCGGGGACATCACGGACTATCCCGGCAAGGTCCGCTTGATCGCCGTCGGTTTCGGCGAGGCCGCGACTGCGGTGAACAACGCTGCGGCAGTGCTGGATCCGGAAACAGAAATCTTCCCTGGACACTCCACCGAACAGGAGAGCTAGGCAATGGCATTTGTCATCGGTGAAGCATGCATCGACTACACGGACCGATCGTGCATGGAAGAATGCCCCGTGGATTGCATCTACGAGGGTGATCGCAAGCTCTACATCAACCCGAACGAATGCATCGATTGCGGCGCTTGCGAATTGGCTTGCCCGGTGGAGGCGATCACCGTCGACCGGAAAGCAGACCCGGATTTCAAGGAAGACAACAAGCGCTTCTTCCTCGAGGTCTTGCCTACCCGTAGCGAGCCCGTCGGAAATCCGGGTGGTTCGGCAAAGATCGACATCGTCGGCGTCGATACCCCGATGGTTGCGGCGTTCTGATGGCTGGCGGCCTGCAACTCGGATACGTTGATTCGTCTTTCGGGCAATTGCATTACGCGCAGCAAGGTTCGGGTGAGGCGATTCTCCTGCTTCATCAGGCGCCCCGGTCGTGGGACGAGTTCCGCGAGTTCATTCCACTCCTTGCCGAAGACTTCCGCGTTGTCGCGATGGACATGCCGGGGTACGGCAACAGTGCTCCGGTGCCCGGCCCGCAGACCATCGAGACCTATGCGCGAGGCGCGTGGGAATTGCTCGACACCCTGGGCGTCGATCGAGTCACGGTCATCGGTCACCACACCGGTGCGGCAGTGGCGCTCGAGATGGCGGCATCACGCCCCGAGAGGGTGCACGCTGCCGTGCTCTCGTCGTGCCCGTGGACCGACCGCAACTACCGCGAGGGGCACTCGGGACCCGGTGGGATCGACTGCGTCGACCGGGCCGCAGACGGTAGCCATCTCACCAGGCTGTGGGAGATGCGTCGCCCCTACTACCCCGAACCAGGCACCGCACTGCTCGACAGGTTCATCCGAGACGCGCTTGCCTACCGGGTAGATCCGGCGGAGGGGCACAAAGCCTGCGCCCGCTACGTCATGGAGGCGAGAGTCGGTTCGGTGACTGCGCCGGTTTTGCTGATCGGCGCGCAGAAGGATCCCTTCTCGATGCCTAACATTGCGCCGTTGCGTGCACACCTGACGGGTGCGGCAGTGGTGGAAACGGAGATCGTCGAATCGGGGACCGTCGCACTCGTCGAGGAGCACGCTCCGCAGATTGCATCCGCCGTCCGCATGTTTCTGGAGAATTACGCAGGTAGGCGCCCCGTGTAAACTCTGCGGGACGGGTTCACTGAGCGGACCGTGTGGCGTGCGTCTCATCGTGTCGTCACCATAGTGTCAGTCTCGAAGCACCTGCACCTAACGAGGACCCCGACCGATCTCGGTCGTTGTGGCACTCGGTCTCGGCAGGCTGTCACAGATCGTTCAGGAGGACACTCATGGCCGCTCCACAACAATCCGTCGGGTTCGGATCCGTACTACCCATCGCGTCGGAAACGACCGCTGCATCGCAGCCTGCAGGTGAACTGTCCTCGGTCCTGGGCAAGGCTCGAATGATCTTGGACGCTTTCGACACCGACCACAGTGACCTGTCTCTGACGGAGCTCACCCGGCGCAGTGGGGTCGCGAAAGCGACGGTTCACCGGTTGGCCGGCGAGCTGGTCGAGTGGGGATTGCTCGAGCGCGCGGGTACCAAGTACCGGCTCGGCCTGCGATTGTTCGAGCTGGGCCAATTGGTGCCGCGTCAGCGGATTCTGCGCGACGCGGCGCTGCCGTACATGGAGGACCTACTGCTGGCGACGCAGGAGACGGTTCACTTTGCGGTTCGTGACGGCATCGACGTCCTCTACATCGAGAAGATCATCGGACACCGCGGGCTCAATCAGCAGTCGCGGGTGGCCGGTCGGCTCCCGCTGTACTGCACCGCCACCGGCAAGATCATCCTTGCCTTCTCCCCGCAATCGGTCTTCGACGAGGTAGTCGAGCAGGGTTTCACCGCCTTGACCAGTCGAACGACGATGTCCGTCAGCGTGCTGCGCCAGCAAACCGAGCGGATGCGTAAGGAACAACTCGCGGTGGAGGTCGAGGAGACACGGCTCGGGTACATGAGCGTCGCAGTGCCGGTGTTCAGCGGCCCGCGCACTCTGGCCGGCGCGTTGTCTGTGACAGCGCCGACGGCTCGCCTCAACGTCAGCCGCATCACCGGGGCCCTGCGCACTGCCGGCGCCGGAATTACCCGAAAACTTCATGCCATGAAGTGCACACATTCGCCGAGCGACCCGCTGGCTCTGCGCACGATCTGCAGTCCGGTGATGTGTTCGTTCAACGGTTGCGGCAAGTAGCGAGGCGCGGTCTATCGCCGGGCGCGGAACACGCTCTTCTCGCAGTCCCAGGTGTGTGGGCCGACGCCCCTCTCACGTAGCACTGCTTTCTGTACCTTGCCGGTTTCGGTGAGTGGCAACGTGTCCACGACGTCGATGTACCGGGGAAGTGCAAAGTACGGCAGCTGTTGCTGGGAGAACTCCAGAATCGAAATGGGGTCGAAAGATACTCCGGGGCGCAGTATTACAGTTGCCATGACGTCGTCCTCGGCCAGATCCGACGGTACCGGGAAGACGGCAACCTGACCGACCGACGGATGCAACGCCAGAACGGTTTCCACTTCGGCCCCGGAAATATTTTCACCGCGGCGCCGAATCACGTCTTTGATGCGATCGACAAATCGGAACCAGCCGTCTGCTTCCCGAATCACCCTGTCACCGGTCTGTATCCAACTCTCCGTCGCCGGAATCTCCTCGCCCAGATAGCCCAGTGAACAGGCGCCGGGGATCGTGCTGCGGACCACCAGTTCGCCGGGCTCCCCGTCTGCGGCAGCAGTACCGTCGTTGACGACTGCGGCGTCGTAGCCACTCATCACCCGCCCCATGTACCCGGCCCGCCGATCTCCCGGAAGTGTGCCGATCACGAGATTGGTTTCGGTACTTCCGAATCCGTCCACGAGTTCTACACCGAATCTCTGGGCAAACGGTTCGATCAGATGAGCCGGCGTTGCGGGGGCAAGTGCCACGTGGACGCTGTGCTGTCGGTCTTGCGGCGATGGGTCCGCGTTCATCAACATGGCCACCATCGCACCCAGCAGGTAGTCGACAGTTGCGCCGATCTCGCGAACTTCGCGCCAATGATTGCGGACCGAAAAGCGTTGTCCCAGGAAAAAAGTAGACCCGGCCCAAAGGGACTGAACAAAGGCATTGAGAGCATTGGTGTGAAACAGCGGCAGGCAGTTGTACAGCACATCGTCCCCGGTGAGCCCGAGTGAGGCGCCGACGCCTTTGCCCCACTGCAGGAACTGCGCGTGCGGGCATCGGACGCCTCGGGGCAGACCGGTGGTGCCGGAGGTGAAGAGTATCGCGGCCAGGTCGAGCGGATCGAGGGTCTCGGGCTCACAGCCCGGATGCGAACCGGCAGTGGGGACGCACTGTTCACCCATGACCCACACGGTGCCGTCGAATCCGGCTACAGCGCCTGAGTATTCGGGTGAAACCAGGATCCGTTGTACACCAGCCTGTTCGAGTGCGCTGGCAACACTGTCGGCTCGGAGGGCCGTATTGAGTGGGACGACAACCGCACCGATCCACGCGCATCCGAGAACAAGGTCTGCCAGTTCGATCCTGTTGCCGGACAGTGCCGCCACGCGCTCCCCACGGCCGACACCGTGATTATGGAGATCCGCCCCCATCGACGCTGCACGATCCCGCAATTCGCGGTAGGTGACCGTGATCCCGTCGACGACGAGCGCCGGGTGCTCCGGACGCTCCAAAGCTCGCCTCCGGATCAAATCCGGAAGCGAGCGCGGAATGGCATGTGCGTCGTGGTGCATGGGTAATTGTATCCCTCAGGGTACGACGACGGCCCGGCCGGCAACCTTGCCCTCACCCATCAACTGCAGTGCCGTTGCGATGTCATCCAGCGGAAACTCCTGCACTGCAACGGAAATCTTGCCTTCGATGAGCAGCCGGATCATTTCAGGTGCCAGTTCGGCTTGCCGGGCAGTCTTGCGAATCATGTTGACGGGCAGGATCCGGACATCGCTGAGCAACCAGTTCGGTAAGTCCAGGGTGAGGCTCTTACCCAAGGTATATCCGATCAGGGCAGCCCGGCCACCGGGGACAACACTCGCCAGAAGGTGCGGCAAGCCGTCGCCGCCAAGCGTGTCGATCACGGCGTCGACGGAAGGCTCGGATCCCACCACTCCGGCAAGTTCGTCGCCTTGCCCGACGACGGGACGCACACCCTCCGGAAGCAAGGCAGCCTGATCTTCGCGCGGTACAACACCGATTACCTCGGACGCTCCGGCAAGCAGAGCGAACTGTGCTGCCATCGATCCGACAGCGCCGGATGCTCCGGCGACAACAACTCGTTCGCCGGGAGCGACGGCTGCAATGTCGTTGACGGCAACATAGCCGGTTGTGCTGGGCAGGAAGAAGGTTGCGGCGACGGCCGGCGACAGTGCGGGATCAAAGGGTGTGAACGCCTTGTCTGCCGCTACCAGATACTCAGCCCAGCAACCGTTCTTGAACAGGCCGACTCCGCCGCCTCGGACCAGAAGGCGGGTGCCAGGCTCATAGGTGTCGGATTCGATTACCGTCGCCGCTCCGTCTGTTCCACCGATATGTGGCAGGTTCGGCTTGACTCCGAAGTTTCCGCTCGCGACGGTGATGTCGAGATGGCCGAGCGCGGCAGCGTCGATGCGCACGAGCGTCTGACCGGATTCACGTGTGGGAATGTCGATGTCGTCGATGACCGGTGAAGTGCCGAACTGATGGAGTCGGGCCGCGCGCATTGTGTCTCCTAGTAGCGATCTGTGAATGGATGTACTGAATATGAGTGCGGTCAGGACAGGATCGACTGGTCGCGAAGTCCGGCGATCAGTTCGTCGCTGTATCCGAGCACCGACTCGAGGACGTCGTCGGTGTCCGCGCCCAGCACCGGCGCAGCGCGTCGGATCGAGCCGGGTTCGGAGTTCCGGCGAACGGGGATGCCTTCGTGGAGGAATGTTCCGGCGAGGGGATGTTCCTGTGCCGAATAGAAACTGCGTGCCCGAAGATGTGGATCGCTCTCGACCAGGTCGCGTCCGTCCTGGACGGTGCCGGCCGCGATACCCGCCGATTGCAAGCGTTCCATGACGGTTTCGGGTGACAGAGTCCTGGTCCAGTCGGCGATGGCGTCGTCGATACGTTCGTGATCGGCTTGGCGGCTTTCTGCACTCGCGAAGTCAGGATTGCCGATCCATTTCTCTGCTTCGATGATGCGGCACAATGCATTCCATTCCGTGGTATCGCGAACGGCAATCGAGCACCACCGGTCGCTGCCGAGGCACGGGTACACGCCGTGTGGTGCCAGTTCGTGATGGCTGTTGCCGATCGGATCGGGGGACTGTGACCGGGCGGCTCGGAGAACGCTGGTACCCATGTGCGCTGCCATGGCTTCGAGTTGTGACAGGTCTACGTGCTGTCCCCGGCCGGTCCGGTCGCGGTAGTCGAGGGCTGCCAGCATCGCGACGCCGGCTTGCAGTCCGGCGACGATGTCGCCATGGCCGTAGATGACTCCGACAACGTCATCGGCGTTCCAGCCGGTCAGTGCGGTCAAACCGGTACTTGCCGAAACGATGTCGGCATACGACACCCAGTCCTTGCGAGGACCGGTGTGACCCATCCCGGACATCGACACGTAGATGATGTCCGGGTTGAGCTCCCGGAGTTGTTCGTAGCCGAGCCCCATCTTGTCCATGACCGACGAGCTGAAATTCTCGACCACGACGTCGGAGTTCCTGATCAGGTCGCGCAGTACCGAAAGGCCCTCTGCGGATCGGGTATCGAGTGTGATGCTGCGCTTGTTGCGGTTGACGTCGTTGAAGTACCCGCTGGTGTTCGGATTGTCGTGCGGTCCTCGCGAGAGATGCATGAACGGTGCAAAGCGAGTCGGGTCCGGGCGTCCGATCGATTCGACCTTGATGACATCGGCACCGTGGTCGGCAAGGATTCTGGTGCCGTACGGGCCCGCCAACACCCACGTGAGATCCAGGACGCGGACACCTTCGAGGCTGGGCGTGCTGCCACCGCTGAACTCGTGGGTTTCGTTCACTGCCACAGGCGAGGTGGCCTTCAAGAGTTCCTGATGCTGGCCCAACCGGGCAGCCTCGAGCGTTCCGATGCGCCGGCCTTCGGGGAAAGCGAAGCCGAACCCGAGATCGCGGTAGGTACCGTGATCTCCGGTCACGTCGGTGAAGAAGTCCCGGTCGTTGAGTTGCGGGTTACGCAGCAGTTCTTCGGGCCGGTCGACCGCTGCCCACGGCAACTTGCGTGACTGCGCGCTGACCGCGAATTCTTCCTTCGGCCACTTCGCGATGAAGGCGGACAGAACGTCGAAAATGTGTTCCTGATGCGTCTTTCGGTAGACCGCGTCGGACCACTCCGGTTGATCGAGATCGTCCTGAGCATCGTTGTCGATCAGCCAGGCCAACATGCCGTCCCACATGCGGGGGCTACCGCCGAGGCCGCCACCGACATAACCGTCGGCGGCCTGGAACAGTCCGTGCGGAACGAGCGGATGTACCCGGCCCGGACGCGGCGGGACGCGGTCCTCGTGAATGTAGGCAAGAGTGCCCGCTTCCAGCGCGGCGGCAACACATTCCTGAGCGCTGATCTCCAGCAACGGGTTGTGGCCCTTGGATCGCGAACGCAGTCCGAGAAGCACGCCGATTGCGGCATTGATTCCGGCGAGCTGCTCAGCCTGGAGTTCGGGGAGCAGCAGTGGAGGGTGCTCGGGATCGCCGACCTGGGCCATCATCCCGCCGAGTGCCGCGACGGTCAGATTTGTTGCCTTCCAGTCACTTCGCGGTCCGGTTGTGCCGAAGGGTGTCACTCGTACGTGAACGAGAGATCCTCGGTTGTCGCGTAGAGCGCCGGTCGCGCTGCCGTCGAGCAGGACGTCGGCACTGCGCAGCAGTGCTTCGAAAGCGAGGCGATCGTTGCTGTCGTCGATATCGAGGACAACGGACTTCTTGCCCGCGTGCCAATGCAAGTACGAATCACCCTGGGACTCGGTGCGACTGGGGTCACCGGTGGGTGGTTCTACCAGAATGACTTCGAAACCCAGCCCGACCAGGATGCGCCCGGCGAATCGCGCAAACGGACTGGAAATCTCTACGACCCGTACCGGGGGATGCACCACAACTACTCCGTTTCAATCGAAAGATATCGCCGAACCGACTGGTGTCGAACGTAGTTCTGCGGCCCGGTGGGCGACATGATTTCGGTCTGCCCACCGGACCCGTTCTCACTCTCCGCTCAGGCGGCGTTCTGCTCGAACCATCCCGAGAGGAGGACAGCGGACGGATCGATGTCCGCGGAGATCTTGCCCTGCTCGCGGAAGAATGCAACAAGTTCGTTTGCGCGCTCCACGTCGTCCTCGGTGAATCCGCGTCCACCGAAATCGATTTGGGTCACCCGGTCTGCGGCCTCGGCCGGGTCCATCTGGATAGACGCGGCAATTGCGGTTGCAGCCCGATCCGGATCCGAGTTCACGATTGCCGACGCTTCCGAGATCACCTTGAACACCTTGCCTGCGGTTTCTTCGTTCGCGGACAACCAGTTGTCCGAAGCGATGATCCATTGGGCGTACTTGGCGCCGAAGTCGCCGGTCGTGGCAACAACGCGCCCGCCGGTATTGACACTCTGCGTCACCCAGGGGTCGAAGGACAGGAAGCCGTCGATGTCACCGCGCGCCAGCAAAGCAGGCTGTTCGGGCGGGCTTGTGCTCACGAGTGTGACCGTCGTGGGGTCGATGCCGAGACTGGCCAGGTACTGGTTCGTGAAGTAGAGACCGATGCCGGGGAAGACGCCCATGGTCTTGATCGACTTCGGTTCGACGCCGTTCCTCAGTACAACCTGGAAGTACCGGTCGGATTCCTGAAATACGCCCAGCGCCCGCAGGCTCGGATTGGCGGCCATGACGGACAGTGCCGTCGAGTCGGCATTGCCGGAGAGTTCCGAAGTTCCGGCTACGACGTTCTGGGCGCCCGCCGCCCCGCCTTCCGTCTGGATGACCTGGACGTCGAGGCCGGCGGCCTCGAACATGCCCTCGTGGTCGGCCAGGAAAATCGGGGCGTACGACGGGTCTACACCAACCGCGATCCGTACCAGGCCACCACTTTCGGCGGAGTTGTCGGTAGCGGGGCGGGTGCATCCGCTGACGGCGATCGTCAGGGCGGCGAGAGAAGCGACTGCGCCCACCCATTTCTTCTGAAATTTGTTGAGCATGATGGCCTCTCGGTAAATGGGAGCTGTCAGCGTCCCGTGAAGGTGGGGGACCGCTTGTCGAGGAATGACTGAAGTCCCTCAGCAGCGTCGTCCGTCTTGATCAGGTCGAGCACTGCCTCGAATTCGAGATCCAGCGCTTGATCGAGCGGCAACGACATGCCCTCGTCGACAATGCGTTTGATCATTCCGATGGTGGCAGTGGGTTTCGTCGCGAGTTCGCGTGCGAGGTCAGCGCAATGCGCATCGAGGTCGGCGTCCGCAACGACGGTGTCGACCAGGCCGATATCGAGTGCATGCTCGGCGCTGAGGCGCTTGCCTTCGATCATGAGCACTTTGGCTCGGTGAGCACCGATGAGGCGTGGAAGTCGCTGGCTGCCACCGGCACCCGGAAAAAGCCCAAGTCCGATCTCGGGGAAGCCGATGGTCGCCGACTGCGCCATGATGCGGAAGTCGCAGGCCAACGTCAGTTCTGCTCCGCCGCCGAGTGCGTGCCCGTTGATCTTCGCGACGACAGGTTTGGGAGCCGACTCGAGGATCCGCTGTACGTCGACCCACGGGCGCATCGCGCGCTGAGTTTCTTCCGTCAGCTCGCGCATCACGGTGATGTCCGCACCGGCGACGAAGAACCGTCCAGTGCCCGTCACTACAATGGCGCGGACGGTCTGGTCCGACGCGAGTACCGGCAGTATCTCCAGAAGCTCGGCGATCATGCTGGGGTTGAATGCGTTGGCTGGAGGTTTGTCGATAGTCACGGTGGCAATCGAGTCTGTGACGTCGACGGTGACGAAGTTGTAGGTCTGGCCGGTCTGTCTCGTCAAGTGAGCTCCTGTCAGCGGGTTGGCGGGGTAAACCGGTCGAGCCGGGGGATGTGTAGTGGGAAGTATGGTGGGGACCCTCACGCGGCGGTACCGCTCGGGTTCGGTCAGTAGACCAATGTCGGATGCTGATCGCGTAGGAACTTTCTTCGCTGTGATCACGGCGATATTTGCTCCTGTGACAGGATTGAGCCCGTGACTTCTGCAGTACCGACACCGCCCGCGCCCTCCGTCGACAAGCGTCCCGAGTCGATTTTCACCATTGGGACCAGGCTCGAGGACCGGCTCGGACGAACCGGAACCATCCACACACCGCACGGCGATATCGCGACGCCGTCGTTCGTGGCTGTCGGAACCAAGGCCACGGTCAAGGCCGTGCTGCCCGAGTCCATGAAGGAACTCGGTGCGCAGTCGTTGCTCGCCAATGCGTACCACCTGTACCTGCAGCCGGGCCCCGACATCGTCGACGAGGCCGGGGGGCTGGGCAAGTTCATGAACTGGGACGGCCCCACCTTCACCGACAGCGGCGGCTTCCAGGTGATGTCTCTTGGCGTCGGGTTCAAGAAGGTGCTCGCGATGGAGGCCGTCGGCGTGCAGTCCGACGACGTCATCGCAAAGGGCAAAGAGCGTCTGGCGACGGTCGACGACGAGGGCGTGACGTTCAAATCGCACCTCGACGGCAGCAAGCATCGCTTCACCCCCGAGGTGTCGATGCAGATTCAGCATCAGCTCGGCGCCGACATCATGTTCGCGTTCGACGAGCTCACCACGTTGCTCAACACCCGCGGCTATCAGGAGCGATCGGTCGAGCGTACGCAGGCCTGGGCGATCCGCTGTATCAATGAACACGAGAAGCTCACCGCCGAACGCGCTGACAAGCCCTATCAGGCTCTCTTCGGCGTGATTCAAGGCGCGCAATACGAAGATCTACGTCGTCAAGCCTGCCGCGGACTCGAGTCGATCGAAGGCGAGAACGGATACGGCTTCGACGGCTATGGCATCGGCGGCGCCCTCGAGAAGCAGAACCTCGGAACGATCGTGCGTTGGTGTAACGAGGAACTACCCGAGAACAAGCCGCGTCATATGCTCGGCATCAGTGAACCGGACGACTTCTTCGTCGCAATCGAGAACGGCGCGGACACTTTCGACTGCGTCAACCCGTCGCGTGTTGCTCGCAATGCTGCGATTTACGTCCGCTCCGGCAGGTTCAACATCAACACCAGCCGATTCCGTCGTGACTTCACGCCTATCGACGACGAGTGCGACTGCTACACGTGCGCCAATTACACCCGCGCGTACATCCATCACCTCTTCAAGGCGAAGGAAATGCTCGCGTCGACGCTTTGCACCATCCACAACGAGCGATTCACCGTGAAGTTGGTCGACGATATCCGAGCCAGCATCGAAGGTGGGTATTTCCACGACTTCAAGGCAGACATGCTCGGAAAGTTCTACGCGGCGAAGACGCCTGCACCTCAGGCGTAGGTCGGTTCGCGCTTCTTCACGTATGCGATGACGCGGTAGGTGATCGGCATGACCAGAACCTCGACAAGCGTCTTCCACAGGAAGCCGACCAGCACGTAGTTGATGAAGTCTTCCCATGTGCTGATGCCGATGACACCGGCCGCGATGGAACAGAAGATGAGGGTATCGGCGAATTCGCCGACGACGGTCGAGCCGATCAGCCGCGCCCACAGATGCTTCTCCTGCATGCGCTTTTTCATCATGACCAGGACCAGTGAGTTCAGTAGCTGTCCGACGAGGTAGGCGGCCAAGCCTGCGACCAGGAGTCGGGGAATGACACCGACCACGGTTTCGAGGGCGGCCTGGTTCTCGTAGAACTCTGCCGACGGGAGTTGCACTGCAATCCAGAAGCACGCAGCGGCAAGAATCAGTGCGCCGAAGCCCAGGTAGATCGCGCGTCGGGTCGCTTTGAAGCCGTAGACCTCGCTGAGCACGTCACCGAGGACGTAGGCGAGCGGGAACAAGAAGAATCCACCATCGGTGATGATGGGCAGAATCTGCAAGGGACCGAGCGAGAAGTCGGAATCCGCAAAGAAGGCGACCCCCTTGGTCGCCGCCACGTTCGAGATCAGCAGCGTTGCGGTGAAGAGCGCGACGATCGTCGGGTAATAACCCCGGCTGACGTGCGCAAATTTGGTTTCGTGGGTCGATTCGTCTTGCTGATCCTGAGCTGTCACGTCCGTCATCCAAGCACCACAAGGCGCTCGGATGCGAGTTGGCGACCGTCCAGTTGCGCAGAACACACCGAAGGCCCTGCGGTTTCACGTGGAACCGCAGGGCCTTCGGTGATGCAAACGAACTGATCAGGCAGCTACATGACCGCCGGTCAGCACGCGGTATGCGTAGGTGCTGGCGATCAGTGCGACGGGCGCCGTCACCAGAAGACCGATTCCACACAGCAGCGCGCCGATGATGTTGATACCGATCAGAGCGAGCGCCAGCAGGACCAACGTTCCGACGTTCGACGAGGTCAATGCGTAACTCGATTTGATTCCCGAAATCGCATCCTGGTTCTTGTCCACGATGAAGGTCAGCGTGTAGTAGAGCAGGAACGCCGCGATGATGCCGGGAATGATGCAGAGGGCCAAACCGACGTAAGTGGCTACGGCTACGAGGAAACCGCCGAGTACAACTGCACCGATGTTCGTGAATTGGAAGAAGGTGCCGAAAGCCGGCTTGATTCCGTCCAATTCGCTCAATGCTCCGCGGAGGAATGCGGCTTGGATGATGTAGCCGACGATAGCGGTGACCAATCCACCCACAATGGACAGCGCGCTGAACTCTGTGTTGGTGTAGTCGAAGCCGTTGAAAGCGCCCTGGATCAGTCCGGCGATCAAGAACGCGATGATCGAGATTCCGATCCAAACCAATGCGTTGTCTTTGAACTTGTTCCAGCCGTAGGTAATTGCCGCACCCACAGAAAGCTGCGGTCCACCGAATCCTGCGCCGTAGTCGTTGGCGGGCGGCGGTGGGAAGTTACCGCCTCCGGGAGGTGGCGGGTATCCACCGGGCGGTGGGTAGTTGCCTCCGGGAGGGGGATAGCTTCCACCCTGCGGAGGCGGCGGATATCCACCTGGCGGCGGGTAATTGCCACCTTGAGGAGGTGGGGGGTATCCACCAGGCGGCGGGTAGCTTCCGCCCTGCGGAGGCCCCGCCGGCGGGGGATAGCTCCCAGGAGGAGGCGTTCCCTGCTGGCCGTAGGGATCCTGGGGCGGGAATTGCTTTCCGTCCTCGGGATTCTGGTTGGGGTCGTGCCCACCGGTTGTCATATGCGCACCTAACCCTTGACTACCTGAGTTCCACCAGCGAGCTCGTCATGCTTGCCCTGCTTGGTGGGGCTGTTGTTGATGGTGACCGCGATGACGATGTACGCAACGAGCGAGAGAAGTCCTCCGATGATCGGAATGATCGACAAGAGGTTGAATGCGTTGCGAATTGCGGACTGCTGCGGAGTGGGAAGGCCCGCGCCTCCCGGGGCCTTCACCGACAGCCCAAGGAGCTTCTTGCCTGGGGTCCAACCTTGTGTGACCTCGAACCCAACGAAATATGCGAATGTCAGAAGGGCAGTCAGCAGGCCTGTTATCCAGTATCCCGAGTCGACGAAGATGATCAGGAGCCCGACCACTAGGCCGAGGATGATGTAGTCGATAAGGCGAGCGCCGAATCGAATACCCAGTCCACCGGCTTCGGCACCCGAAGGCAGCCGGTTTCCTCCGCCGTACGCACCTTGGTCGTTGAACTGCGGAGGCGGCGGGAAGTTTCCTCCCTGGGGCGGCGGCGGGTATCCACCGGGAGGCGGGTAGTTGCCACCCTGAGGGGGCGGGAAGTTTCCGCCCTGCGGGGGCGGGTAGCTTCCGCCTTGCGGGGGGCCGGCGGGAGGGGGGTAACTTCCGGGAGGAGGTGTTCCCTGCTGGCCATATGGATCCTGGGGTGGGAATTGCTTCCCGCCTTCTGGATTCTGGTTGGGGTCGTACCCACCGGTTGTCATGTGTTCCCCTCAGTCGTAAATATCGCGCTCGAGTGTGACAGTGGATATGACCCTACTGGGATCAAAGAGCGATGTGGATGACATCTGCTCACTTGGATTCGGAGGTCACCTGTGGTTTAGGCTGCGTTGTATGACGAGTTCCGGGGGCAACAACGACGATTCTTCGAGCGATTACCAGGCAAAACCTGGGTACGGAGAATTTCCGAGCCTGCCTCCTGAGGGGTACGGCGTGTCCCCGTCCGAAACGCAGTCTTCACCTGAAGTTCCCGGATATACCACTCCCAACGAGCAGTACCCGGGTTATCCACCGCCGTCGTACAACCCGCCCGGTAATAACCCCCAGCCGGGCGGAATCGGTGAACCGAACCCGTACCTGCCGCCGCAAAATTTCGGACCGCAGAATCAATATCAGCAGAATCAATATCAGCAACCCGGACAATACGGACAAGCTCAATACGGACAGGCTCAGTACGCTCAGCCGCCGAATGCGTACGGTCAACCGAATCAATTCGCGGGTGGGTACGCACCGCCGATGCAGCCGGTCGGCACCAATGGTCTCGCAATTGCATCGCTGGTTGTATCGCTTGCGGGTGGTTGCTTCTACAGTCTCGGCGGAATCGTCGGAATCATTCTGGGAATTGTCGCGCTCAATCAGATCAAGCAGACAGGTCAACAGGGGCGCGGGCTTGCGATAGCCGGAATTGCGGTCGGCGCGGCCTTCTTGGCAATTTTTGCCGTGATTCTCGTGGTCGCACTCATAGCGAGTGCATCGTCGTCGTACTGAAGTGTCGTCGTGCTGAAGTGGCGAGCGCTCACACGGGAGTGACGACGGACGACGCAGGAAGTGGCTTGCCGAAGTAATAGCCCTGGCCCATGTCGCAGCCGGCCCGCAAGACGTTGGCTGCGTGTTCCGCGGTTTCGACGCCCTCTGCGATCGAATCAAGCCCTAGCTTCCGAGCGATGTCGGCGATGGACTCCATGACCATGCAGGCACGGTCTCCAGCACGACCCGCTGCGCTGACGGCCCAGGTCAAGGATTGGTCGATCTTGAGAATATCGAGCGGCAATTCCGACAATGCGGAGAAAGACGCGAAGCCCGCCCCGAAATCATCCAGCGCGATTCGAATTCCCTCGTTGTGCAAGACGTGAAGAGTCTCGGCGGCATGCCGGCCTACGACGCCGAGCTCGGTGACTTCCACGATTATTCTGCTCAGTGGCGTTTGTGAACTGTCGAGGGCTCCGAGGATCTCGTGAGCGGCGTGCGGGGTAGCGAGTTGGCGAGGCGAAAAGTTGACCGCGACCATCATGTGCTCAGGCCACGACGCTGTTTGGGCACAAATAATTTCCAGAGCTTGTAGCCCGATGGGAATGATGAGCCCAGAGGATTCGGCGGAGCGCATGAAATCTTGAGGTTCGATCAACCCTCGCAGCGGATGGCGCCAACGCAAAAGAGCTTCATAGCTGATAATTGCTGACGAGTTCAGATTGACCTGGGGTTGATACAACACCTCGAATTGATGGTCGTCGAGTGCCTCGCGAAGCTCGCGGACCATGCGTATTCCTTTTCGTCCTGAGTCGCCCGTGCCGCACGTGCGTGTCAGCGTGGATGCTGCAAGTGGGTACTGTGGTCGGATTCCAGGTTCAGATCCCGGGCGTGGTTTTGCAGGAACAACTCGCCCTGAATTTCCTTCGCCAGTCTCGACCGTACTTCACTATTCGAGAATTGCCAACGAATAGCTATTGCGGACGGCTTTGTCATATCGGACAATCGTAGTTTTGTTCCGACGAGGCACCGATTGATACGTCACTTACTTCGCCGGGAAAACCCACGGGGTCCGGGGGATCTTGCGAGAGTCGAATCGATCCGCCAATTGGGGTGGTGTGACAACCTCGCCGGGTTCGGCGAGACCGATGCTCGACGCGATCATCGTCAGAACCTGCTCGGTACTGCGTCCGGCCTCGAGTTGATCTGCCAGAGTCACTGCGCCGTCGCGCTTCGCGAGTCGCTTGCCTTCACTGTTCAAGGCAAGAGGAACGTGGGCGTACGACGGTGGTTCGATGTCGAGCAGCTGGGCAAGGTATGCCTGACGTGGAGCCGAGGTCAGGAGGTCGTCGCCGCGAACCACCTGGTCGATGTTCTGTGCACCGTCGTCGACGACAACGGCAAGGTTGTAAGCGGGCACCCCGTCTCCGCGGAGCAGGACGACGTCGTCGACTGGTCCCGTCACCTCGCCGAACAGTTCGTCATGGACGGTGAACGAGTCGATGCCGGCCCGTAGCCTCAGCGCGGGAGATCGGCCACTTGCCGATTTCTCGGCGCGTTCGGCCTCCGAAAGGTTCCGACACGTGCCGGGGTAGGCGCCGTCTGGAGCATGGGGCGCTGACGGTGCCTGCAGGATCTCCTTGCGTGTGCAG
Organism: Rhodococcus sp. C-2; assembly: GCF_027854095.1. NCBI lineage: Bacteria > Bacillati > Actinomycetota > Actinomycetes > Mycobacteriales > Nocardiaceae > Rhodococcus > Rhodococcus sp. C-2. The sequence continues at coordinate 299,971 of NZ_JAQGFI010000005.1, forward strand.
AAGCAGGGATAGGCCAGGTCACGCTCGCGCAATTGGTCGATAGCCTTGTGGTACAAGGGAAGACGGTGTGACTGCAATACGGCTGGGCCGTCCCACGTGAGGCCGAGCCTGCGCAGATCGTCGAGTTGTCGTTCCATCGCGCCGGGGCGGACACGGTCGAGATCCTCTACCCGAATGAGGAAGTCGCGCCCGCTGGTGCGGGCGAAAAGCCAGGCCAGGAGGGCAGTCCGGAGGTTTCCCAGATGGAGATCGCCGGACGGACTCGGCGCGAAACGCCCTGCTCCTTCCACGTCAGCTGGCGAGCCCGACGGAGGCGAGCGGGTTCTCGGCGTCGTGCAGGGTGAGGCGGATCTGGGTTTCCAAAGCGTGATCGAGGTACTGCGGCGGATACATGGCGGGGCATCCGAGTGCGTCGAGTGCCAATCCATTGACGGTTGAAAGCAGAAGTGCCGCTCTGGTTTCCGCTTCCGGAGTTCCGATGCCGATCAGAACTGTCGAGATGCCGGTGCGGATTGTGAACAGGGTTGTCCGGCGGATTTCGGAGAGTGACTCACTGGTTGCGGCGCGCACGGCAAACGCGGCGAGCACATGCGCCTCACGCGTGCGTTGCTCGTCGAGGGGCAGGAGTTGCGAGAGCGCCTGGAACAGGGCGGTATGCGGGTCCGCGTCGGCGGACGATTCGGCCAGTCGCGTCAACAATCGATCGACGAGTGTTCGCAGTGCGAATGCGAACATCTCGTCCTTGGTCGAGAAATGATGTTGCACTGCGCCGATCGAGACACCCGCCCGTTTTGCGACCTCGCGAACGCTGGCATTTTCCAGTCCGGATTCCGCGGCGACATCGAACAATGCCGCCGCAAGCAGGTCTGGACTCGTGGAGGATTTTCGGCGTTCCGGCATACCGCGACATTACATGCGTATGGAAGTAATGCCCACGTCAGGGGTGCTTTTTCACGCCTTCCGGCCGAGGAAGGCAAGGAGTTTCGTCGCTTTGTCAGCGTTGTCCGGAACCTGTATTTCCGGGCCGCACACACCGCTCATGCGGATCGACTCGCCCAGGCCCGCGGCGATCTCCGACACCCACTCCACGTCCGCGTCTCGCATCGTCGTATCGGTGCCGGTTGCGGCCGCGAGGTCCCAACCGTGGATGACCAGATCGAAACACAAGAACCCTTCGACCGTGGCCCCGAGGTTGGTCCTGCCGAAGTGTCCGTCGTATTCCAGGGTGGACTTTGCCGGATCGTCCAGAATTTCCTGCATCGAATCGCGGACGGCCGCCCAGGCTGCCGACGGGTCGTCGTCGACCGACGGACCGGGTGCCAATTCCAGGCCGACTACCTTGACCATGTCTCGTTCGCTGTCGAGCACGTGTCTCACCACGTCGCGGGCGGTCCAGCCCTCGCAGGGGGAATCGTCGTCCCAGCGGTCGGCGGGTACGGCGTCGATCCGGGCCGTGAATCCGGCGGCCAGATCCCGATAACGCTGGGCGGGGGAGATCTCTGTTGAAGTCATGACAACAATCCTTCACCGCCACAGCGCATCGTGATTGATTATTTCGGACATTCACTCGATCTCCGGGGCTTCCGCCCAGATGTCCATCGGTACAACCCCGGCACTCTTGCCCTCGTCGTCGAGAAGTCGGCCCACCCTCTTCATCGATCGCAGCACCACTGACCTGTTCAGCACCACCAGGCCCGGTGCCTCTTGTGCGAGTTGTACTTCGGTAATGGGAGTTTCGCGAAGGGAGTGTGCGGCGATCGCGAGCAGTGTGTTGGCGCGTCCACCGGATATCCGCATGCACACCCGCGTTCCCGGCACTCGCTCCACCAGGGCACGAATCGTCGACCGGTCCGTGGGATCGACATATCCCCACACCCAGGTCACGAGGGGCCAGCCGGACAGTGGCAGAGACACGTCGCAGCGGAACACGATCTGGTTGCGCGACGTCAATTCGGCAAGTCGCCGCCTGACCGTACTTTCGCTGAGGCCGGTACCGACCGTGAGCTCGGCAATCGAGGATCGACCGTCCTCGCCCAGCTTCAATATCAATTGTCGGTCGACAGCGTCGAACGTCTTCCCGTGATGGCGCTGATCCGTCGGCGCGTATTTGTATCGCACAGGCCGGTCTGTCATCGTCGCTCGCTGCGCGGCATCGAGTACCTGCAATTTCCAGTCGTCTCCGATCGCGAAGACCTCGGTGACGAGGTGTGCACGCGAACTGACGATCCCGGGTACCGACGCGAGCGACCGAAGCAGGAAGCGCGACAGGAAAGCCATGTCTCTGACCTCGACGAGAAGTGTCAAGTCGCCTGGGCCGCTTGTGTGTTCGACGCTCAGTACGTGCGGCCAGCGGGCAAGTCGTTCTGCAATCGTCAACGCGTTCGAAGTCGTGCAGTCGACTTCGACAAAAGCCAGACACGATTCCGGACGGCCATGGCCGGTTGCCCTGGCAGAGACCCAAGCGGTGCCGGAATCCTGTAACCGCTGCCAGCGGCGAGCCACGGTAACCGGATCCACTTTGAGCGCGTCGCCAACCGTGCGCCACGACGCTCGCGGGTCGAGTTGCAGGCAATTGATCAGGGCGAGGTCGACGTCGTCCAGTACGGCGGAATCCTGCGTTTCTTCGATCATGGTGCAAGTATCGTGCATCTTCATTGTGTCTGGGATCACTTCATTCATGCTCGAAGGGCAGAACGCGGTGGCGAGTGCCCACCGCGTTCACGCTGTGAAAGGAGAAACCAGATGTCATCGACCACGTTGCCCGCTGTTCCGACCGAGAGAAGCCTCGAGTGGGTGCAACGCCTCATCGGAATCGATACGACGAGTGCCGTGAGCAATCGACCGTTGATCGATCTCATTGCGGCGGAACTACGTCGCCATGGGGTCGAGCCGGTACTTGTTGCCGATGACGAGGGAACGAAGCTCAACTTGTTGGCAACGTTCACTCCTCCTGACGGAAGTACTGCCGGCGGCGTGATGTTCTCCGGCCATACAGACGTAGTGCCGGTCGACGATCAAGACTGGAGTAGCGAGCCTTTCACGCCCGACGTTCGCGACGGAAGCCTGTACGGACGTGGCACGTGCGACATGAAGTCGTTCATCGGGATCGTCGTCGCTGCGATCCCCGACATCGTTGCTCGGCCGCTGGCGAAGCCGATTCACTTTGCATTCTCCTACGACGAGGAAGTCGGCTGCATCGGTGCGGCCGGGTTGGTCGAGGAGGTTGTTTCCCGGAACCTGCGCCCTGATGTGTGCGTCGTCGGAGAGCCGTCGGAGATGCGGGTCATTCGCGCACACAAGTCGATGAACGTCATACGTGTTGATCTGCATGGTGTTTCGGCGCACTCGTCGCTCACTCCGCAAGGAGTCAACGCGATCGAATACGGCGCCGAGTTGATTCGATTCGTCAGAAGCGCGGCCGACGAACTCCGTGCGTCCGGCCCGTACGACGACGCATTCGACGTGGCCTGGACGACGTGTTCGGTCAATCTCGTATCCGGCGGGATCGCAGTGAACACTGTCCCCGAGGATTGCTCCATCACTTTCGAGTTCAGGAGCATCAGCTCAGCTGGCGCCGCAGATTTGCTCGAACGCTTTGCCGCCGAGACGAATCGGATCGAGAACCTGATGCGGGAAGAAAACCCGTCAGCCTCCGTGACGATGCACGTGTCGGCCTCGGTCCCTCCCCTGGAGACGGATGCGAATGCTTCGGCGGCCGCACTGGTCGAACAATGGGGTGGTCGGGCCTCGGACGAAAAGGTCGCGTACGCCACCGAGGCCGGGATGTTCGCGACTATCGGTATCCCCACTGTCGTGTGTGGGCCGGGAAGCATCACTCAGGCGCATGCACCTGACGAGTACGTGACACTTGACCAATTGGCACAGTGCGAGCAGTTCGTTCGGAACGTCATCGCTCACGCCCGCGCCTGACCCACCCTGACCCCCTAAGGAAAACCATGTCCACGGCAACTACGCCAACCTCCGGAACAGTCACCCCGGAACGCCTGGCCGCTGCTCGCAAGGCGGTGATCAGCAGTTCGCTCGGCGCTGCGCTCGAATGGTTCGACGTCATCGTCTACGCATCATTCGCAGTGGTGATCGCCCATAATTTCTTTCCCGGCGGCGACAACACGCTCGGTTTGATACTGACGTTCGCGACGTTCGCGATCTCGTACGTCATCCGGCCGCTTGGCGGGATGGTTCTCGGTAGCTACGCCGATCGTCGCGGGCGCAAGAACGCCTTGACGTTGACGATGATGCTGATGATGATCGGCACGCTCATCATGGCCGTGGCGCCGACGACCTCGATGATCGGACCGTGGGCCGGCGTCGTCATCCTTGTCTCACGTCTCATTCAAGGATTCTCCGCCGGCGGTGAATTCGGTACTGCTACAACCTTCCTCGTGGAGACTGCGCCACACAAGAAGGCGTTCTACTCTTCCTGGCAAGTTGCCAGCCAGGGTGCCTCGGTTTTCCTGGCATCGCTGTTCGGATACGTGCTCAACACTCACCTTTCGCATGAAGCGCTCTACTCGTGGGGCTGGCGCGTTCCGTTCTTCTTCGGCATCATCGTCGGGCCGGTCGGACTCTACATCCGTGCCAAGCTTGACGAAACGGACGATTTCAAGACGAGCGTTCCGGAAAAGGCTCCGCTGAAGACGACGCTGACCAGGCATCTCGGCCGGGTGCTGACCGGTGCCGCAGTAGTGGGCGTCGCGACTATCTCGATCTACCTCATCTTGTACATGCCGACGTTTGCCGTGAAGAACCTCGGAGTTTCCGCCTCGGCCGGCTATCTCGGCGGCATCGTCGCCGGACTGGTCACCTTGATCACCGTGCCGTTGATCGGGCATCTTGCAGACCGGGTCGGACCGGCGAGAGTTATGACCTGGGCCGCCGTTGCGGCAATCGTCTTGGCCTGGCCGCTCTTCAAATTGATGGTCGATCACCCGTCGACTCTGACCCTCGTCCTGGTTGTTTCGGTCCTGGGTGTCATCATGGCGTTTGCCTTCGGTCCCTTGCCCGCCCTGATGAGTTCGCTGTTCCCGGCAGAGATCCGGGCTACCGGCATGTCATTGTCGTACAACCTCGGAGTGACTTTGCTCGGCGGAATCGCGCCGTTGGTCTTGACCTGGTTGATCAGTACAACAGGCTCGCTCGACGCCCCCAGTTACTACTACATGACGGTCGCAGTTCTTTCCCTCGGTGGGCTGTGGTCGGCAAGGACGCTTTTCAGCCAGAAGTGACGGCGGGGGAGCGCGGTCGGGATTACGCGACCGCGTCTCCCTCCGCCAGCGCGACAACGGTATCCGACCCGTGCCAGTCGGGGGCTTGGGTGCGGAGTAGAGCCGCCGGGGTCAGCGACGAGATTCGGCGGCATTCACGGGTCAAGTGGGCCTGATCGCTGAATCCGCAGTGCGCTGCGGATTCAGCGAGTCCCAGCGCGGGTCGACTGCGAGCGAGCGCCATGAAGCGCTGGAGGCGCAGGATCGAGCGCAGCGTTGCCGGGCCGTATCCGAAGGCGTCGTTGCATCGACGTTGGAGTTGGCGCGAAGTCAGTGCCGCCGCGTCGGCGAGAGAGCTGACATTCCACGAATGTTCGGACAGTGCGGTGCGAACGTGGTTGATCACCGGATCGTGACGGAAACTCGAACTTACCCAACTCCGAACAGCGCTTTCGAGGATGGAGACCTGTTCGTGGTCTTCGGAATTTTCCAAGCGGTTCAACAGTATTCGTTCCGTGCGTGCGTCGGTTACATCGCTGAGATCGGCGCGAGAATCCCGAAGCTCGGACGCCGAGGTTCGCAACATCGGCGATGCCGATCCAGGGCGGAATCGAACACCCACGGAGCGTGTTCCGGGCGGAAGAGTGAATGACCATGCAGCGGTTTCGGGGCCACAGACGCGTATGCCGACGCCGCGTATCCACAGCACGTCCATGCAAGCATCGGGCACGAGGAGGTGTTCTCCTTCTGCGCACGCCGTCCAGCCACACACCAGGATGTCGGAGAGATCCGGGGCGACCGATTGTGGTGTGTACCAACCCATGACAAGAGCTTATCGAGCGGCACCGACACGAAGGCGACTTCAGTCGACCGGGCCGAAGCGGTATCCGAATCCCCTGATGGTTTTGATGTACTTCGGTTTCGCGGGATCGGATTCGAGTTTGGACCGCAGGCTGAGAATGGTTGCATCGACTACACGCGTCCTTTCGTGGTCGGAACCCCACACGTTTCGGATCAGGTGATCACGTGAGTACACGCGCCCAGGCTCGGTCGACAGCTCCAGGAGCACCCGCCATTCTGTCCGGCTGAGGACCAGCAGCTTTCCGCCCATCGTCGCCGTCATCGCACGTCGATCGAGGAGCAGGTCACCGTGACGTTGGTGTTTGCCGGGGGCGGGATGTGCGGTTTCACGAAGGATTGCGGTGACCCGAAGATCGAGCGCGTGAGAATCGATCGGGTTCAGCACAAAGTCCGAGACAGCGCGATGTGGTGCTTCGTCGATGTCCTCGTAGGTATCCACCAGCATCATGATCGGCATCGAACTGCGCAAGCGGATCTGCCGTGCGATCTCGTAGCCGTCGATGTCCGGCAACAGGAGATCGATCACGGCGATATCGAAACTGTCGGTGTCCAGGTCATCGAGTAGGCGGCGCCCGGTGCGGACGAGCTGTATCTGGTGCCCGAAATGTATTAATTCGGTACCGAGTGTCTGGGCAAGCTCCGAACGGTCGGTAGCTGCAAGTATCAAGCTCATGTGAAATCCTCCCCCCGAAGGTGTTACTAGTCGTAACAGCTTGCATTCTGGCAGATCATCGACCGCGGGACCAGACATAGGGCGGCCGATCGGAAGTCGAGGGGACCGGGGGCGTTCGTCGCTAGACTTCTTTCATGGGCACTCTGTTCGCGTTGACGCTGCCAGGCTTGCTCGTGCTGCTGGTCCTGTTCGCTTTCGCCGAGACTCTCTGGAACCGGCTCACCGGCGGCCGGGCACTGCCGTGGACTCGGGGACGTACGACTCGTCCGGTCTCGGCCGCGGGCTTCGAAGAGGTTGCTGCCCTGTTTCAGGGGTCCAAGCATCATGAATTCGAACAGCGTCAGAGCGCATTGATGCATCGTGAGGACGGAACGGACGGTGACCCGCCGTGGGTGTCTGTCGATCCGGAAGCTAACAAGGTCGTTCTCCGTCGACGGAGTTGACAGTCGCCGACAGACGACGGAGTTGACAGTCGGGTTCAGGCCCAGTGGCTGGGGCGGGTCAGTGAATCGGGCAGCGTGGTAGCCGAATCGCCGATCGCCGCGTTGATCTGGAACTGCGTGAGAAAGATACTGCCGCGGAGTTTTGTGCCGCGAATGTCGGTGCCGCGTAAGTCTGCACCGATCAGATCGGCTCGATCGAGTTCGCAGTCGCGGAGGTCTGCACCGATCAGGTAACTCCCGCGAAAGTTGGCCCCACGTAGATCGGAACCACGAAATTTGGCGCCGATGAGGTCTGCGCCGCGGTGGTCGAGTTTTCGACCCTTCTTGGTTGAGATCGGTGAGCGCACAAGGTTACTCGTCTGCAAGAGCAGTGTGTTGACTGCCGCTCGGTGTGCTGAGACGTCGACGGCTCGAATCTGCGAAGGTGTGCCGTTGGTCAGGCTTTCCGTCTCTACGAGTGCAGCGTCGAGTTCCTTTCGTATCGAGTGGGTTTGCTTCAGCGAGCGGGCTTCGGCGAGATACCAGAGCAGTTCGTGCAACTGGCGTATGACAGGGAAGGTTTCGAACATGTCTGACGCGGTCTCCGGGGCATCACGCCAGCTGACGCCGTCGTAGGTCTGCTGTGAAACCTTCTGTCCCGCACCGAAACAGTCGTAGACGGTGCAACCGGTGAAGCCCTTCTTTCGCAATCCGGTGTGAATGCCGCAACGGAAATCCTGCTGCAGGTTCTTGCAGGGGTCGCCGGCATTCTTGTTGGTCGCGAAGTCGGAGGACTTGGAAAAGGGGAGTGCGACGCAGCACAGACCGAAGCAACTGCTGCAATCTGCGAGCAGATTGGTCTGGCCGGCAATCACGCGTACTCCCGATGGTTGGGTTGGACGGAAAGTCTGTCCTCGGGTTTGTGAGTCTGTCAAACGAAATTGCGTGGTTCGGCAGCAAGAAGTCCAGCGGCTCCGAGGTCGTATCCCGCGCAAATTGCGGGGTACCAATCCGGCAGACGTGATTCTGGACCACGCTCGTGAAGTAGGTCGAAAATCGGGTGGACGGCCCAGCTCGCTGCAACCAATCGCCGTGCGGTACCCGGCGGCAGAACCAGTGCGCCGACGAAGACCACAAATGTTGCGGCCACTGCACTCCATTCGCGAGTGGGAATGGAAACGTCGATCGTGCGCCCAATCGCCACCTAGCCCATCTGCGACCTGGCGAAAATCACGCCCCATCCAGATCGAGGAGCGATACCCCCCGTGCCGTGAGCCGGAAGCGCAGCGGTCTCTTCGTAACCGTCTCAATGATCCCGGCATCGTCCAGGCGCTGAAGTCGCGGGCGGGCGAACTGGCTGGATCGACCCACCACCTCGACCAGGGTGTTCAACTTGATGGCGCGGTTCGCCTCGAAGCAGTGGGCCTGACCCAGGGTGAACAGGACTGCGCCGATGTGGTTGCTATCAACCGGCGGCGTCGACTCGCGATCGAGTCCCAAGTTCAGCGGAAATTCCTCATCCTCCACCAGAACGCGGATACGCGCCTCGAGTGTGTCGATCTTATGCCGCCTCTCGGAGAGGTCGAGCAGCAGTCGATGTTGCGCCTCGGCGATGATCTCCAGCATATCGATCAGGTAGGGCGTCAGATCTCCGCGGTTCAATGGATTCTCCGCGTCAGAGAATGCTTTGTAGTAACGATCCTTGTTGTCGGCGACGGTCGCCGACAATGCCAGGCTCGCATACGGAGCCAACACCTGTCGAAGGTCCAGCGCGAGAAGGTAGCGTCCGGTTCGGCCGTTGCCGTCGTAGAACGGGTGCGTGTACTCGAAGATGAAGTGCGCGACCACTGCCCTGATCAGTCGTGGAATCGAGTCGTCGCCCCCCTGGCTCAGCATGAGGGTCAGCGCGTCGTCGATCGCTGACTCGGGTACCACACCGGTGTGCACGACCTTGATTCCTGACGTGATCGATACTGGCCCTTGCCGGAACCGCTTCCCATCGGGGGCGTCCTCGTCGCGAATCTCGCCCCGAGTTACCGCGTCGTAGACGTCTCGGATGTCGTCGAGCGTCTGTGGACTCTCGGCCTGGTCGTTGCCGATATTGAGATAGAGCCGCACCATCTCGGCGAACCGCTTGTTCGCGAGGGGTTGCTCCGCCCACACCATCTCGATTGCCTCGCTGATCTCCTTCCGGGTTGAGCGGACCTGTTCGATCTCGTTCGTTGCCTGGATCTCGTCGATCACCATGCGATGCAGGTAGTGGGTGCGCGCGAGGGCCGGCAGCCCGTTCCACTCAGCCCGGATCTTCGGCTCGAAGCTCATGATCCGTTCGATCAGCGCTGCGACTTCGGGTGTCATCAGTGCGAACGTCGAGTGTTCGCCGATCAGTAGGTCCCAGTGGACGGCGGCGGGAGAATCGCGTCGCGCTCGCTCCTCAGCATCGGCACCAGCACGATCTCGTTGGTGAAAGATCGATTTCAACGTCCTGTACGCCATCTGGTCTCTCCCTGTATCCACGCTATATTGCCGCCTTGCTTTCCATGCCTATCTTATCCAGAATGGGATTTGGATAAATAAGACTTGCGGCGCGGGTGTCATTTCATGACCAACGCGGGCTGCAGGAGCAGATGTGGCCATAGCTTCCCGAATCGGGTTCAGGCCATCGGCGGGCCACTCGAAGTCACGCAGCAGCATTCCGATTCGGCGCGCTGCGGGATCGAAACCACCACGAGTCGGCAGACCGTCTGAGCTCGCAGAACATCGAGCTGAACCGAGACCCTGTTGCATTACTCGTTGCATGAGGACAGAAAAGAACCCCTGTGAACCGCTTCTCAGCAGTTCACAGGGGTTCCTTTGGCGGAGGATAGGGGATTTGAACCCCTGAGGGCGTTAACCCAACCCGCGTTCCAGGCGAGCGCCATAGGCCACTAGGCGAATCCTCCGTGGAGCAGCATACCCAATTGCGGGCGCGAAGCGTTAAACGGGTACCTGACCTGCGAAGAACCGGTGGAACTCGAGGTTTGCATCTCGGCCCCGGTAGGTGGTGTGCAGCGGCCGGCGAAAGCCGTCTACACTGTTCATTGGATCCCGCGCGGCGCGCATCCTGTGAACTCCCCCAGGGCCGGAAGGCAGCAAGGGTCAACGGGCTCTGCCGGGTGCGCGGGGTCCTCTATTTTTTCACATACCCGACCCCGCCTCGTCGGTGAAAGGCCGCTCCGGATGCCTATCCAAACCCAGATCGGGTTGATGAGCCATGAAGAACTCACCTCCGAGCATGAGAGCCAGAGCGCGAAGTACGCGCAGCTCCAGGCGCAGAAGCTCGCACTCGATCTGACCCGCGGTAAGCCTTCCCCGGAACAACTCGACCTTTCCGCAGAGCTGCTGACGCTGCCCGGCGACGGTGATTTCCGTGACGGAAGCGGCACCGACTGCCGTAACTACGGCGGACTCACCGGTCTGCCGGAACTGCGCGCCATCTTCGGTGAGCTGCTGGGTATCCCCGTTGCGAACCTTCTCGCCGGAAACAACGCGAGCCTCGAGATCATGCACGACAACGTCGTGTTCTCACTGCTGCACGGCACTCCGGATTCGGTCCGGCCGTGGGCACAGGAAGAGAAGATCAAGTTTCTCTGCCCCGCACCGGGCTACGACCGCCACTTCGCGATCACCGAGTCCCTCGGCATCGAGATGATCGCGGTGCCGATGAACCACGACGGCCCGGATGTCGTCAAGATCGCCGAACTTGTTGCGTCAGATCCGCAGATCAAGGGCATGTGGGCGGTTCCGGTTTACGCGAACCCCACCGGTGCCGTGTACTCCGAAGAAATTGTCCGTACGCTCGCGTCGATGCCGACGGCCGCGCCCGACTTCCGCCTGTACTGGGACAACGCGTACGCCGTACATCCGCTTGTCGGCGAGACTGCGCCTTCCTACGACATTCTCTCGATGGCAGCGGAGGCCGGACACCCCAACCGTCCGCTCGTGTTCGCGTCGACGTCCAAGATCACTTTCGCCGGCGCCGGTGTGAGCTTCTTCGGTAGCTCTGCGGAAAACCTTGCCTGGTACCAGAAGTTCCTGGGCAAGAAGAGCATCGGACCGGACAAGGTCAATCAGCTTCGCCACCTGCGTTTCTTCGGCAATGCCGACGGCGTTCGTGCGCACATGGAGAAGCATCGCGCGTTCCTCGCGCCCAAGTTCGAGCTCGTACTGCGGATCCTCGAGGATCGTCTCGGTGCATCGAAGGTCGCGTCTTGGACCGAGCCGAAGGGCGGATACTTCATCAGCCTCGACGTGGTCGACGGCACGGCCAAGCGGGTCATCGAACTGGCGAAGAACGCGGGTATCGCGCTCACCGCTGCCGGATCGGCTTTCCCGTACAGCACGGATCCGGACGACCGGAACATCCGGTTGGCCCCGAGCTTCCCGTCCAAGGCTGAACTCGAAGTTGCCATGGACGGCGTGGCTACGTGTGTCCTGCTCGCAGCTACCGAATCGCGTCTCTCCGAGATCTGAGTTCTCGAAGCGGCGTGCCCGGTCGGTACTTTTCGGTCTCGTCTTGTACCGTTCGGAGCATCAATTCCCGACATAGGGTGTAAATCCCGGAGGTTGTAGTGACGGGCGCGATCAACGCTTCGGATGGGCCTTCTTTCGAGGCGCACACCGCGAAATCAGAGTCGGTCATCGAAGCTGACATACCGCGACGCACCCTCCGTGTCGGTGTTCTCGGATTCTCTGTACTCGGTGTTCTGGCAGTCGCGTCCGTGCTGATGGTTCTTTTCGCCGTGCCGATGAATACGCGGTACTGGGGCATCTTCGAAAATTTCCTCGATCTCGACGTCTACCGCCACGGCGGCAGCGTTGTGGTTCAGGGCCTTCCGTTGTACGACGGGCCAGTCCTGGACGGGATGATGTTCACGTACACCCCGTTTGCGGCTTTGCTGTTCACGGTGTGGGCGGTGCTCTCGTTCAAACAGGCGATTGTCGTGTGGACGGGTTTGAACATCGCTGCGTTGTTCGCAGTGATCGTGTTGTGCTGGAAGTATCTCGGTTATCGGCTCGACGTGAAGGCGTACGCCGTGAGTGCGTTGGCGACGACGATCTTTCTGTTCATGGAACCGATACGTACGACGCTCTGGCTCGGGCAGATCAACATCTTCCTGCTGCTCTTGATCGTGTGGGACCTCGGTCGGGACGAGAAGAGTCGGCTCCGAGGAATCGGGGCAGGCATCGCCGCCGGCGTGAAGCTCACTCCGGCCTTCTTCTGGGCGTACCTCTTCATCACTCGTCAATGGCGTGCGTTGGTGACGGCCGTCGTGACGTTCGTTGCGACCGTTGCGATCGGCTTCGTCGTGATCTATAACGATGCGTACAAGTACTGGACCGGCACTCTTGTCGACAGCGAACGCGTCGGACCGACGGATGCTCCGAGCAACCAGTCCGTGTCCGGTCTGATCGCTCAGCTCACTCACACTCCGACGCCGTCGCGGGTCCTGGTCCTAGTCTTCAGTGCGCTGGCGGTATGCCTCGGACTCGGTGCCGCGTGGATTGCTCACCGGCACGGCCAGAAATTGCTCGGCCTCACCATGACGGGGTTGACTGCGACCACTGTCTCGCCGTTCTCGTGGGGCCATCACTGGGTGTGGTTCGTCCCGCTGGTCGTCCTCGCCGCGCACTACGCGATGGTGTCGAAGAAGCGCTGGGCGTGGGTGGCGCCGTTCGTTTTCCTGCTCCCGGTCTTGAACTGGTCTCACACCTGGTGGGACCCGTCGGTCATTCCGGGTACGGATCGCTTCATCGGAATGGGCCTGTTCATGTTCGTGCCGCCCGAGTATCTGCGGATTCCGACCGTCGGCGTCTACCTCTGGGTCTTCACGCTTGCCGCGGTCTCGACGTTGGTTCTGTTCGGCTGGAAGAAGTGGAAGATTCCGGCCCCGGATGCGTCGGCGCCGGTCACAACTGCCGCCTGACGTGGCAGTATCGGACTCATGGCACTTCAACTGAACCTTGTCGGTGACCCCGAAGCTGATGCCCTCCTGGCCGAGGACCCGTTGGCGTTGTTGATCGGAATGCTTCTCGATCAACAGGTTCCGATGGAAACGGCCTTCCTCGGTCCGAAGAAGCTGGCGGATCGGCTCAGCGGTATCGACGTCAGGCGTATCGCCGACATGGACACCGACGAGTTCATCGCCGTCTGCGCCGAGCCTCCGGCTGTGCACCGATTCCCCAAGTCGATGGGCGAGCGTATCCAGCTCATGTGCCAGTTCATCGTCGAGAACTACGACGGCGACACCGCGGCGATCTGGACTTCGGGAAATCCCGACGGCAAGGAAGTACTGAAGCGGCTCAAAGCCCTACCCGGTTACGGGGATCAGAAAGCCCGGATCTTCCTGGCGTTGCTCGGAAAACAGATCGGCGTCGAGCCGAAAGGTTGGCGCCAAGCGGCCGGCGACTACGGGCTCGAAGGTTCGAGGCGCTCGATTGCAGACGTGGTCGACGAACAGTCTTTGCTCGAGGTCCGCGAGTTCAAGAAGGCCGCAAAGGCAGCAGCGAAGGCCGACAAGAAGTAAGTCGCTTTCAGGATTTCCGGGACCCGCTGGCACGCACTACTTTCATCAGGTCGCCTGCGGGACCCTCGAGCTGACGCGGCGGGCGCCACACTGCGCGCAGGGATCGGTCGAGTTCCAAGCCTTCGACGGCTACCACCCGAAGTTCTCCCTGCTTCACCTGGTCCTCGACGGCCAGCGTGCTCAGTACAGCCGGGCCGACGCCACCGAGCACGCTGGTTCGAATCGCGGCCGAACTACCCAGTTCCAACAACGGTGCACCGCGCTCGTATTCGTGTAACGCCAGGTCGAGAGTCGTTCTGGTTCCCGATCCGGGCTCGCGCACCAGCAGCGGCGTCGCTGCCAGTTCGGCGACGGTCAGCGGCTTTCGTCGACGCGCCCATGGATGATCCGGATGAACGACCACGACCAGCGAGTCACGCGCGACGGTGACGCTGGACAGGCTCTTCGGAACGGTCGGTGACTCGACGAATCCGAGGTCGCACATTCCCACCTCGACAGCCTCGAGGACGCGGGTCGAGTTGTAGACCTGAAGGTGGACGGTGACACCAGGATGTAGTGACCGAAAGATACCGAGCCAGGCCGGAATCAGATGTTCGGCGACGGTCATGCTGGCACACACGGTCAATTCCGCGGATCGTTCGGTCCGCATCCCTTCGGCGACGTCGAGAAGCTGCCTCGAGTTGGCGAGGACGCGGCGCGCCCAGTGGACGATGACGGTCCCCTGCGGAGTCAAAGCCGCCCCCGTCGACCTTCGGTGTATGAGTGGCATCCCGAGCTGCCGCTCGAGGGCTTTGACGGCGCGGCTGGCATTCGGCTGCGCAATGTTTGCTGAACGGCTTGCCGCACTGAGACTTCCGTGATCATCGATGCCGATGAGTAGCTCGAGAGTGGTGAGGTCGGGCCACCGTCTGGTCATGCAAACAGGCTATACCGAACTTCACGTTCATATCGATTTGATATGCCGTGATGGTAGAAATCGCCCTACCGGAGCGATGGTGGCTCAAGGACGCTGGATGAGTGAACCGTGATGTGAAGTCCGTGGCCGAGAAACCCGCAGTCGCCCCTTCGTCAGAAGTACGACGGTGGTCCAGTGTGGCTGCATTGGTGCCCGGAGTTGCGTTGTGCGCCTTGGGGGCCACGGTCGCGCTGATAGCCGGTCAGTTCACCTCCGCCGTGAGTCCGTTGCTGATTGCGATCGTGGCGGGTGCGGTGTTGGCGAATACCGTCTCTTTGCCGGCGAAATTCCAACCTGGCCTGGCATTCTCGGCGAAACGGCTACTTCGGGTGGGTATCGCTCTGCTCGGGCTGCAATTGATGTTCTCCGACATCGTCGGTTTGGGCTGGGGAGTGATCGCCGTTGTGGTGGCGATTGTGTTCCTCGGTATCGCCGGGACCATGTATGCCGGAAAACTTCTCGGATTGAGTTGGTCGCAGAGAATTCTGATTGCCTGCGGCTTCTCGATCTGTGGCGCTGCCGCCGTGGCTGCTGCGGACGGTGTGGTGAATGCGCGAGAGGAAGAGTTGCTCACCGCTGTTGCGTTGGTGGTGATCTTCGGAACTCTGATGATTCCGACAATCCCACTGTTGGCCAACGCTTTCGGTATGAACGAGGTCGGTGCAGGCATGTGGGCCGGTGGGTCGATCCACGAAGTGGCGCAAGTGGTGGCTGCCGGCAGCGCTCTCGGCGCCACCGCGTTGGGTGTCGCGACCGTGGTGAAACTTGCGCGCGTGTTGATGTTGGCGCCGGTCATGGCGTTTCTGAGTATCCGGCAACGCAGGATGGTCGACAGCACCGCCACCAAGCGTCCTCCGTTGGTTCCGTTTTTCGTCGTGGCGTTCATCGGCTGTACGGGCTTGCGCTCCACGGGCATCTTGCCGGATGAGCTTCTGGGGCTGGCGAAGACGGTGCAGACGGCGCTGTTGGCGGCCGCGATGTTCGCACTCGGGCTGGGGGTGCGGTTGAGCGTCATTCGTGGAGTTGGCGCCCGGCCATTCGTGCTGGCCGCGATTTCCACTGTGTGGGTGGCAACGATCGCCTACGTCGGAGTCGTGCTGGTCAGCTGATCGAGCGCTGAGTCCGCCACGCGCTCGGGCTCATCGAGAACTGAGTGCGAAACCAGCGCGAGAAACTACCCTGCGTCGAAAACCCGAGGTGCACAGCCACTTCGGTCAACGAATAGCGAGGGTTGGAGACAAATCGTTCCGCGAGGGAGCTTCGAACCGAATTGAGAACGGCCGTGAACGTATCTCCGGATTCGGCGAGATGACGGTGCAGTGTCCGCCGGTCGAATCCGAGACTGCGTGCCACCTGCTCGACAGAGCAGCGGCCGGTCGGAAGCAGAACTTCGATCAATTCCTTGGTGCGGCTGAGGGTATCGGAGGTTTCCGAGGCGGGAAGCGAGTCGAGGAACTGGCGAGCGTACGGCCGGAGTAACTCGTCGGAAAGTTGGTTAGCCGCATCCAGGTCGGCGGCGAAGAAAACGATACCGGTGAACTCGTGATCGAATTCCACCGTCTCGCCGAGGATTCGCCGATGCGTGCTCGTGTCTTTCGGGGCATTGTGCGTGAATCCCACGCTGACCGGTTGCCATCGAGAACCCAGGAAACTCCGCAGGATCTGCAGTGTCGCGCCGACTGCGAGTTCGACGCTCTGTCTGGTGTCGACCGGTTCGCCGACCTCGAGCGAGATTCGCAGGGTGGCGAGTCCGTTGACCTCGTTCAATCGAATGCGTAATGACTCGTTGTACGTGTGCTCGTATCGCATCAATACGTCGAGTGCGCTCCTGACGTCTGGCTCTTCCCTGATGACCAAGCTGAGGGGGCCGAGATTGGACAGTCGACGCAGGCCGGCGAGTAGAAGCCCGAAGTCTTCGTGTCCGGACTCCGCTGCCGATCGCTCCAGGAGCGATGCGATGGAGGCGGCCGGTACCCATTGGTCGGGGTTCGCCAGGCTTGCCGGGCTCAGGCCGACACTTCTCATGAGGGCCACAGCGTCCACGTCCACTGTTCGGCACAGGTCGACGTATCGGTTCAGTGACGCGTAGCGGGCGAGTGGCTTCATAGGTCCCCCTTTACTCGATGTCCCGAAATGTTGTGTTGTGTGTCTCGTCAAGTTAAGCATGTGAGCCGGATCTCACATAGTTTTGTTCACATCAGTTCGGCACGACCACGAAGCCGAGCACCGACTTCTGGAAGTTGTTGCGTACGAATACAGCTCGACCGTAATCGAGTCGAGCCCGCCCACAGAATTGGAGAGCATTGATGGCAAACGCCATTCGGTTCCACGAGATCGGCACACCGTCCGTCATGCGTTGGGAAGAGATCGAGGTAGGACGACCGGGCGCCGGAGAGGTTCGGGTTCGTCATGAAGCGGTGGGGTTGAACTTCGCCGACACCTACTTTCGAAGTGGCCTCTATCCTGCGCAATTGCCTGCCGGGATGGGCGTCGAGGGCGCGGGTGTGGTCGAAGAGATCGGCGAGGGAGTAGTCGATTTTGCAGTGGGGGACCGTGTGACCTACACCGGCAGTCCGCTGGGTGCGTACGCCACCGAGCGGATCATGGCGTCGTCCGACCTGATCGCGCTACCCGACGGCATCGCCTTCGACACCGCGGCCGCCATGACCATGCGAGGACTGACTGCCGCCTACCTTCTACGTCGCATCTACCCATTGAAAGCGGGAGACACCGTGTTGCTACATGCTGCGGCGGGCGGGGTTGGACTGATCTTCACCCAGTGGGCAAAACTGTTGGGAATCAATGTGATCGGAACGGTGTCGAGCGACGAGAAGGCGAGCGTTGCCCGAGCTCACGGTTGCGATGAAGTCGTCATCTACACCCGCGAGGACGTCGTCGCGCGTGTCAAGGAGATCACCGGGGGCGTCGGCGTGCCGGTTGTCTACGACAGTATCGGGCATTCCACGTTCGACATCTCTCTCGATTGCCTTGCCAGGCGGGGGCTGCTGGTGTGCTTCGGAACGGCGTCCGGACCGACTCCGCCGATTCAGGCAATGCAGTTGGCAGTCAAGGGATCACTCTTCCTCACACGTCCGGCTCTCGCCGATTACATCGCGGATCCCGAAGAACGTGCCGAACTGGCGGGCGAACTGTTCTCACACGTCGAGTCCGGGCGAATCAAGATCGAGATCAACCAGCGGTACCCCCTCGAAGATGCGGTGCGTGCGCACCACGACATGGAGTCCGGTCGCAGTATCGGTTCCTCCGTCTTCTCCGTCTGAACCGAAACAGCACTTCCCAGAGGAATTGTCATGACCAACACCGCAACGCTCACAGAAAACCTTCCCTCGTCGAGGAATACGATCCGCGTCGAGAAATTGACCTGTTCGATCGGGGCAGAGTTGTCCGGGGTGGATCTCGGCGAGGTCGCGCGAGATGATGCACTCTTCGCCGAAATCAAGGCATTGTTGCTCGAACACAAGGTTCTGTTCTTTCGCGACCAGACCTTCTCCAAAGCCGAGCACGTAGAACTTGCCCAGCGATTCGGTGAACTCGAGGATCATCCGGCTCTGGGCAGCGACCCCGACCACCCGGGCCTGGTCCGCATCTACAAGGATCTGGACAGCCCGCCGGAGCATTTCGAGAATGCATATCACTGCGACGCCACCTGGCGCGTTAACCCGCCCATGGGATGTGTATTGCGTTGTGTGGAAACACCTCCTGTCGGCGGCGACACGATTTGGGTGAACATGGCACTCGCCTACGAGAATCTGCCGGCGCGGGTCAAGGAGCAGATCAAGGATCTGCGTGCCAGGCACAGTATCGAGTCGACCTTCGGCGCTCGGATGCCGATCGAACAGCGGCACCAGCTGAAGGAACGCTTTCCCGACGCCGAACATCCCGTGGTACGAACACATCCGGAGACCGGCGAGAAGATTCTCTTCGTCAATTCGTTCGCCACACACCTCGTGAACTATCACACGCCCGAGAACGTCCGCTATGGAATCGATTACGCCCCCGGCGCCGGGAATCTGCTCACTTACCTGGCGAGCCAGGCTCAGATTCCCGAGTACCAGGTTCGGTGGCGTTGGACCGAAAACAGCGTCGCGATCTGGGACAACCGTTCGACACAGCATTACGCGGTGCAGGACTACTGGCCCGCGGTTCGAAAGATGGAGCGCGCCGGAATCATCGGCGACGCACCGTTCTGATCTCTCTTCCCAGCCCCGAAGATAAATTCATTCACTCGATCGGAGTCACGCTATGCATTTCCACGACGATTCACTTTTCCCCGAAACCCAGGACAAGCTTGTCATCACCGTTGCTCCCTACGGACCGGAGTGGGAGCCGGACGATTTTGCAGAAGACCTCCCTCTGTCGATGGACGAGCACGTCCAGCAAGCCGTCGACTGTTTCAACGCCGGTGCCACAGTTCTCCACATCCACGTGCGTGAACTCGACGGCAAGGGCTCGAAGCGTCTGTCGAAGTTCAACGAGCTTCTCGGTCGCTTGCGTGAGGCCGTTCCCGAGATGATTCTGCAGGTCGGCGGGTCGATTTCGTTTGCCCCGGAGGGGGAAGGTGCCGATGCGAAGTGGTTGTCCGACGACGTGCGTCACATGCTGGCGGAATTGGAGCCGGCTCCCGATCAGGTGACGATCGCGATCAATACCAGCCAGATGAACATCATGGAACTGATGACCGACGACGACATCGCGGGTACGTCGATGCAGCGTCCGGAATTGGCCGATACGTATCGGGAAATGACTGTGCCCGCCGGTCCGGAGTGGGTGGCAGAGCACCTGCGCCGGTTGCAGGCCGCCGGAATCCAGCCGCATTTCCAGTTGTCCAGTATTCCGCAGCTCGAAACGGTGGAGCGGTTGATCCGACGCGGCATCTACACGGGTCCGGTCAACCTCACGTGGGTCGCAATCGGCGGCGGCTTCGACGGACCCAACCCGTACAACATGATGAACTTCGTCCAGCGTGTTCCCGACGGTGCGTGCCTGACGCTGGAAACGCTGATGCGTAGCGTCCTGCCGGTGAACACGATGGCCATCGCGATGGGCTTGCACGCTCGCTGCGGCAACGAGGACACCATCTGGGGCCGCAAGGGCGAGAAGATGACGTCGGTGCAGCAGATCGAGCAGTTGGTGCGCATTGCAGGCGAATTGGGCCGCGAGGTGGCTACCGCGAAGGAAGCTCGGGACATCTACCGGATCGGTGAGACGTATGCCGACACCGACGAGACGTTGGCGAAGCTGGGTTACGCGCCCAACCGCCGGATCGGCCAGCTGGGATTCACGCAGCACGCCTGAGTTCGCACCCTCTCGTACAACAGTTCCGGGGGTACGAACCGCGACGGTTCGTACCCCCGAATCCCCCCGTCTACCTCGAGTACTTCCTAGGAGAGTCATGGGACTGCAAGCTCCCGCCACGCCACGTGTGGACACCGCGCTCGGAATCGGCGGACGACGAAAGTTATACCCGTGGATCGTTTTCGCCCTGGCTTTCGGTCTTCTGCTCTCGGACTACATGTCGAGGCAGGTGCTCAGTGCAGTCTTCCCGATCCTGAAAGCGGACTGGGATCTCTCCGATTCGCACCTCGCCTCCCTGAGCAGCGTGGTGGCATTGATGGTCGGGCTGTTGACGTTCCCGTTGTCGCTGCTCGCGGACCGCTGGGGCCGCGTCAAGAGCTTGATCTTGATGGCGGTGTTGTGGAGTGTCGCGACGTTGCTGTGCGCAATCGCTCAGACCTACGAACAGATGTTGGGCGCCCGGTTCCTGGTCGGTGTCGGTGAAGCGGCGTACGGCAGCGTGGGTATCGCCGTGGTCCTCAGTGTGTTTGCGCCCCGCGTGCACGCAGCTCTTGCAGGTGCCTTCATGGCCGGTGGATCGTTCGGTTCGGTCATCGGTGTGGCAATCGGTGGGTTCATCGCAGTCCAGTTCAGTTGGCGGTGGTCTTTTGCCGCCATGGCAATCTTCGGTCTGATTCTGGTCGCGCTCTTCCGTGCCCTCGTCACCGAGAAGAAGCTCACCGCTTACGCCGTCGAGGCCGCGCCGGATGCCGCCGGGGAAGCGGTGAGACACGACGGTTTTCGTGCGCCGGTGTCCTCGCTGTTCACCAATCCAGCCGTGTTGTTCGCCTACATCGGTGGTGGTCTCCAGATGTTCACCGCCGCAGTACTTCTGGCGTGGTTGCCGAGCTTCTTCAATCGTTACTACGATCTGGCCCCGGACAAGGCCGGCGTCACGGCTTCCGTGTTCGTCCTCCTGGTCGGAAGCGGGATGGTGGTCTGCGGTTTCATCACAGATAGATTCAGCCGCGACGATTCGGCGCGAAAATGGACCACCGCCATCGTCTACTGCGCCATCTCGTTGGTGACGCTGAGCATCGGGCTCCGGTTGGGCACGGGGACAGCACAACTCGTGTTGCTCGGTATCGGTGCATTCTTCTCCGCCGGTTCGTCGGGGCCGACGGCAGCTATGGTCGCGAACCTTACCCATCACTCGATTCGAGCGTCGGCCATGGGAACGCTCACCGTCGCCAACAACCTTCTCGGGCTGGCGCTCGGTCCCTTCGTTGTCGGCATCCTCGCCGATCACCTGGGTCTTCTCGGCGCTCTACAGCTTTCGCCCTTCGTCTATGTCGTCGCGGCCCTCGCGTTGGTAGCCGGCAAGCGTGCCTATCCCGCCGGGATGAGGCGGCTGGCGACGTTGCAGAATCGGCCCGAGATCCTCGGCGCCACTGAAGTAACAGACGTTCGGAGCTCATGATGAATGAATCAACTACGGTAGTAATGGTTCCCGGTCTGCGGGATCATGTCGAAGATCATTGGCAGACTCACCTCGCGCGCAGGCTCGACAACGTTCTGACGGTTCCTCCCCTCGAGACCGACAAGCTCAGCCGCGATGCGCGGGTTGCGGCATTGAACGAGGTGCTGACAAGTGTCTGCGGGCCGGTGGTCCTGGTCGGGCACAGCGCCGGAGTCATGACAGTTGCTCACTGGGCGAGGGCGAATCATCGAGAGGTTGCGGGCGCACTTCTGGTCACGCCGGCGGATCTCGAACTTCCGCTGCCCGAGTCTTATCCGTCTCTCGAAGATCTCGACCGACACGGGTGGCTACCGATACCGCGTCAGCGTCTGCCGTTTCCGAGCACGGTCGCGGCGAGTCGGAACGATCCGCTGGCCGGGTATCGCCGAGTTGTGGGTTTGGCTGAAGGATGGGGGAGTCGGTTGCTGGATCTGGGTGAGGTCGGACATCTCAATCCGGCGTCCGGATACGGGTATTGGCCGCGGGCGGAATCGTTGGTGTTGGAACTGCTCGAGTCGGTGTCGCGCGCTGCCTCGTCTCATGCCACGGATTCCGATGCGCAGGAGGAACACAGTCATGCTTGATCTTGCTGCTCTGCTGGAAGACTCGGCCCGGCGGTACCCGGAACGGGATGCGCTGGTTCTCGGGGAAGCGAGGCTGACGTATGCGCAGTTCGACGCGTACGCGAATCGCATCGCCCATCTGCTCGTCTCGCGGGGTGTCGAGCCAGGTGACAAGGTGGCGTTGTCCTGCCCGAACGTTCTCGAGTTCCCGATCGTCTACTACGGCATTCTCAAGGCCGGTGGCGTCGTCGTTCCTCTGAACATCCTGCTCAAGGGGCGCGAAATTGCCTATCACCTGGCTGATTCCGAAGCGAAGCTGTACTTCTGTTTCGAGGGAAGTCCCGAATTACCGATCGCCGAGTACGCCATCGCCGGGTTCGAGCAGAGCGAGACCTGTTCGGCCCTGATCGTGATCAGCGCCGAACCGGGTGCACCGTCGTCGATCCTCGGAGTCGAGACTCTAGGCGAAGCACTGGCATCCGTGTCCGGCACGGAAACGCCTGCAGCCGCGGTTGTTCGTGAACCGACGGACACCGCGGTCATTCTCTACACCAGCGGCACTACCGGAAAGCCCAAGGGCGCCGAACTCACTCACTGCAACATGGTCTTGAATGCACTGTCGACCAACCGGTTGTTCGAGAGCGTTCCGTCCATGCATGAGCGTTATCTCCTGACTTTGCCGTTGTTCCACTCGTTCGGCCAGACAGTGACCATGAATGCGGGAATCTGCGTCGGTGCCACTTTGGTGTTGATGCCGCGCTTCGATGCGACCGCGGCACTCGAGATCATGGAACACGAAAAGATCTCGGTCTTCGCGGGCGTCCCGACCATGTATTGGGGACTGCTCGGCGTGCTGGACGAGGTAGTGAAATCCGGGGTGGATATCGAGACCGTTGCACAGAACATGCGGTGCGCGATCTCGGGTGGCGCAGCGCTTCCCGTGGAAATATTGACACAGTTCCGGGAACGCTTCGGTGTTCAGATCCTCGAAGGGTACGGGTTGTCCGAGACCTCTCCGCTGGCCTTGTTCAGTGCCCCGGAGAGTGACCCCCGGCCCGGTTCGATCGGCGTGCCGATCTGGGGCGTCGAAGCGCGGCTTGTCGACGACTCTTGGCACACGATCGCCGGCCCCGATGAAGTGGGAGAGTTGGCCATTCGCGGGCACAACGTCATGAAGGGCTATTTCAACCGACCAGAGGCGACGGCGGAAGTCATGTGCGACGGATGGTTTCGCACCGGGGATTTGGCACGGGTCGATACCGACGGAAATTACTACATCGTCGATCGCGCGAAGGACATGATCGTGCGGGGCGGATTCAACGTCTACCCACGCGAAATCGAAGAGGTTCTGCTCACTCACCCAGCCGTCTCACTCGTCGCCGTCGTCGGGGTGCCGGACACGAGCCTCGGCGAAGAAGTTGTCGCGTTCGTGATCCGAGAGCCGAGTGAAGAGATCTCCGAATCGGATCTCGTGGAATGGTCGCGGGAACAGATGGCCGCCTACAAATATCCGCGCCGCATCGAGTTCGTGCCGTCGCTGCCGATGACGGCAACCGGAAAGATCCTCAAACGTGAACTGAATCAAGCATTTTCGATGGTCTGAGGAGATCGATGACTGACGTTCGAGCAAATGAAGCATTTCCCGTCACCCAGGCCATGAAGGATTCGGGTGGCTGGAATCCGTTGTGGGACGGCCTTTCGGAGCTGGATCCCGAGTGGACCGAGCTGTACATGAAGACAGCAATGCAGCCCTGGAACAGTGGGGTGCTGTCACCTCAGGTGATCCAGTTGCTGTGCATAGCCGTCGATGCGGCGAGCACACACATGTACGCACCCGGCGTACGACGCCATATTCGCGCCGCGCTCGACATGGGAGTGACCCCGAAGGAGATTCTCGAGGTGCTGAAACTGACCACCGTCGTCGGGATTCATTCCTGCAATGTCGGCGTTCCGATCCTGATGGAGGAAATCGCGAACCGGTGAGGGCGGTCAGTCCCGCTCGCGGTTCTCCCGTTCCTCACGCTGACGCTGGAGGAACGGGCTCGGGTTCTGTCCGCCGATCGGACCGTGGCCGAGGACTCCGTGCTCGTAGGCCGACTCCGCGTGCAGGGCAACGTCGATTCCGCGGGCCTCGTCTTCCCGCGAAATGCGGAAGCCGAAGGTCTTGTCGATGAGCTTCCCGAGACCGTAGGTCACACCGAAGGCATAGAGCGCGACCACGACGACGCCGACGAACTGCTTGCCCAACTGCGCGAATCCACCGCCGAAGAACAAACCTTCCGGACCGCCCGTCATCACGGCCGTCGCGAGGAGTCCGATCAGCAACGAGCCGACGATTCCACCGACGAGGTGCACGCCGACGACGTCGAGGGAGTCGTCGTAGCCGAGCTTGTGCTTCCATCCCACGGCGTACGAGCAGACGATGCCGGCGATCAGACCGATGACGAGCGCACCGAACATGTTCACCGTTCCGCACGACGGGGTGATCGCGACCAAACCGGCGACGACGCCCGAAGCTGCGCCGAACGTCGTGGGGTGTCCGTCACGATTCTGCTCGACGAACAGCCAGCCGAGTAGTCCGGTGCAACCGGCGACGAGTGTGTTGAGGAAGATCTGCGAGGCCATACCGTCGGCCGCAAGGGCCGAGCCGGCGTTGAATCCGAACCAACCGAACCAGAGCAGGCCTACGCCGAGCAGGACGAACGGCAGATTGTGCGGACGCATCGACTCGGCCTTGAAACCCATCCGCTGGCCGAGGACCAGTGCCAATGCCAGACCCGACGCTCCGGACACGATTTCGACCACGAGGCCACCGGCGTAGTCGAGTGCGCCCATCTGGGCGAGCCATCCCTGCGGATTCCACACCCAGTGAGCGACGGGGACATAGACGAGCAAGGACCAGATGGGGACGAAGATCATCCAGGCGGAGAACTTCGCGCGGTCGGCGATCGCACCACTGATGAGCGCTGCAGTAAGGATTGCGAACGTCAATTGGAAGGTTGCGAACAACACTTCCGGGACATTCCCGTGCACCGTCGACGGGTCGATGCCCGCCATGCCGATGTGCTCGAGTCCGCCGATGATGCCACCGTGATCGTCGCCGAACACGAGGCTGTAGCCCACGAACAACCACGCAACCGTGACGAGTGCGATCGAGACGAAACTCATCATGATCATGTTGAGTACGCCCGTCGAGCGGACCATGCCGCCGTAGAACAGTGCGAGTCCTGGCGTCATCAGAAGTACGAGTGCAGTACTGACGAGCAACCAGGCAGTCGCTCCGGCATCGATGGTGGCGGGCACAGTTTTCTCCTCACGCACGCGGACCAGCCCGCGTGCACGGAACCCACGATGAGTGCGTGCGGTTTCCTCCGCACTGCGATTGTGTTGCGAACATGTTTCTGGAGAAGTCGGCGTTGCACCCGCACCGGACCACCTGTCGTGGGTCGCCGGTAGTCTTTGCGCGTGGCCCTGTACCGGAAGTATCGACCCGCGTCCTTCGCCGAGGTGGTGGGGCAGGAGCATGTCACCGCACCGCTCAGCACGGCCCTCGACACCGGACGCATCAACCATGCCTACCTGTTTTCCGGCCCGCGCGGCTGCGGAAAGACGTCGTCGGCGCGAATCCTGGCGCGTTCGCTGAACTGTGAGCAGGGACCGACGTCGACGCCGTGCAACGTGTGCGACTCGTGCGTTTCGCTGGGCCCGGGCGGCACAGGCAACCTGGATGTGACGGAACTCGACGCCGCAAGTCACGGTGGCGTCGACGACACCCGAGAACTCCGAGACAAGGCGTTCCACGCACCCGCCGCATCTCGCTACCGCGTCTTCATCATCGACGAGGCACATATGGTGACGGCGGCGGGTTTCAATGCGCTGCTCAAGATCGTCGAAGAGCCGCCGGAACACCTCATCTTCATCTTTGCGACGACGGAACCGGAAAAGGTTCTCCCGACCATCCGTTCGCGTACACACCATTACCCGTTCCGCCTGTTGGCGCCGTCGACCATGCGCGGACTCCTGGAAAAGATCTGCGCCCAGGAGGGCGTACCGGTCGAGCCTGCGGTGTATCCACTGGTCATCAAGGCCGGCGGCGGTTCCCCTCGTGACTCGTTGAGTGTCCTCGATCAGCTGCTCGCGGGCGCAGGAGAAGAAGGTGTCACGTATCCGCGCGCGCTCTCTCTTCTCGGAGTCACCGACGTCGCGCTCATCGACGAAGCAGTAGACGCCCTGTCTGCCAGTGACGGGGCCGCGTTGTTCGGCACTGTCGATCGCGTGATGGACGCCGGTCACGATCCACGCCGATTCGCGCTCGATCTTCTCGAGCGCCTGCGTGATCTCATCTTGATGCAGGCTGTTTCCGACGCCAGCGAACGAGGATTGGTCGACGCTCCGGAAGCGGAGCTGGTCACGATGCGTGAGCAGATTCAACGAGTCGGCCCGGCCACGCTCACCCGCTTCGCCGAGACTGTCCATGCCGGACTCAGCGAAATGCGTGGTGCGACGGCGCCGCGGCTGCTGCTCGAAGTGATGTGCGCGCGAATGCTGCTGCCGTCGGCCTCCGACACCGAGTCAGCTGTATTGCAGCGGCTGGAGCGCCTGGAACAAGGTATTCCGGCTGCCGGAGTCGCGGCTGCTCCTCGCGCGGCAGCAACGCCGGCACCCACCGTGCCGCCGCTCGAACCGGAGATTGCTTCCAAGTTCCAACGGCCCTCTCAACGCAAGGCCGAGCCTGAGGCACGGCCGGAACCAGCCGCGCCTGCTCCAGCTGCGGCGCCGCCGGTTGTGGAGGCTCCTGTCGTCGAACCTCCGGTAGCGGCAGTTCCCGTCGTCGAGACTCCCACTGTCGAGATCGTGGAACCGCCGGTTGCCGAAGCTCCGGTGGTTGAAGCTCCGGTTGCCGAAGCTCCAATAGTTGAAGCTCCTGTGGTTGAACCACCGGTTACTGCTTCTGTTGAGGCGGAAGAGCTGATCGGGCTTGCCGAGCCGGAACCCGACTACGAGCCCGAGCCCGAGTTCGACGAGCCGGCGGTTGCCGAAGCTGCGCCGGTCTCGGCAGGCCCCACAGTCGAGACTCTCCGTGAATCGTGGAACACCTTGCGCAACAAGGTCGGTGAACGAAACAAGGTTCTTCCGGCCATGCTGTCCGCTGCGACGGTTCACGACGTGCGTGGACATGTCGTTGTCATCGCTCACGGCTCACCGGTCCTGGGTGCTCGTGTGACGCAACCACACAACGCGGCGGTCATTTGCGAGGTCCTTGCCGAAATGTTCGGTGGCACTTGGCAGGTCGAGTATCAAGAAGGTGCGCCTACAGCGCCGACAGTATCGAGCGCAACCAAGGCGACGGAAGCTCCGAGCCGCCCTGCCGCTGCGCCCCGCTTCTCGCGGCCCAGTCAGGAGCGCGCAGCGCAGCAGCCCAAGGCCCCGCAGCCCCAGCGCGGAGATTCGGACGACATTCCGCCGCCCGAGGCCCCCGACTATCCGGAAGACCCTGGACCGGCCCCTGCTCCTGAGGTCGACTACGAGGCAACTCCTCCGCCTGCAACGCCGGAGGACGAGGAAGAGATGTTTGCGGAGGCGGCTGAGCCCGCTGATCCGACTGCCAGACGTGATCCCGAGGATGTTGCAAAGGAACTCCTCAAGGACGTCCTCGGAGCTCGCCGCCTCGAAAGCTGAGTTGCCGAGTCGGTCCGTGTGCGTGAAACAGCTGTGGGAATCCAGCTGCACCACTGTGTGATCGAATTGTTATAAGTGCCGTTCCCTTTGTGCGCGCGCGTCTCGAAAGCGCGCCGGCTCGGCCTCGCAAAGCTGAATTGTATGTGGCTGGTTTGCTGGCACATTCGTTCGCTCAGTTCCGGTGTAACGAAACGTCGATTCGGACGATGGTCGCCGAAGAATATCTGGAATTTCTCGTTGTCTGATGGGCATTCGAGTGCTGCTGTTAAATTTCGGTGTGTCACGAATGTTCAGATTGATAGTTGTCGGATGTTTGATTTGCGGGGATCGACCAATTTGGGACATTCGGCGAATTGGCCACATATTCGGCATCGCGGCATTTTGGTGCATATTCAACTGAATATTTGCCGATCGCGAGAAAATGGCGGCCGTGAAACCGGGATCCGGTACGGATGTTCAAGCAGGAGCATGACCGGTTACGAAGCAAATAGGTAACTCCGAGTTACAGCTAACTCTCGATTGCTGTCAAATTGCTGAATCACGTTCATTGCGCCGAACAATCTTTGTTATTTGTTTATGCCTTGAGGTGAATCTGCGTTTTACACGCCGATGAGGGCGTGGTTAGTCTTCGGTCGATTGAGTCTCCCGTGGATGCGCGCGAAAATAGGAAGTGTAAGATGACTGAAGATTCAACTAATCCTGCGATTGCGATAGTCGGGATGAGCATGTGGTCCCCCGGTGCGCATGATCTGCAAGGATTTTGGGAGAACGTCCTCGCGCGTCGGATGCAATTCCGAAAGTTTCCGGAGTCACGGATGTCCCTCGACGACTACTGGAGCGCGAGCCCTGACGACGTCGACAAGACATACGCCGATCGCGGCGCGTTCATGGATGGTTTCGAATTCGACTGGGTCGGTCGCCGGATACCGGAGCGGACCTTCAAGTCGACAGATCTCACACACTGGTTGGCTCTGGAAACAGCACTCGGGGCTTTGACGGACGCGGGCTACAGCCGAGGATCGGTACCCACTGGACGCAGCGCCGCAATCGTCGGCAACTCCCTCACCGGTGAAGAATCCCGGATGTGGTCGATGCGTTTGCGTTGGCCTTATGTCAAGCGCGCACTCGCTGTGGCAGCCGAAGCGCGCCAGTTGGACAGTTCCGTCGCTGATGCTCTCGCCGAGACGATGGAAGAGGTCTACAAGGGCCCATTGGTGGAGCCGAGTGAAGACACTCTCGCCGGCATGTTGTCGAATACGATTGCCGGCCGGATCTGCAATTATCTCGACTTCAACGGCGGCGGGTACGTCGTGGACGGTGCGTGCGCGTCCGGAATGCTCGCGGTGGCGACTGCAGCCGAAAAGCTGGCGTCCGGCGCGGCCGACTTCGTCTTGGCAGGGGGAGTCGACGTCAGCTTGGATCCTTTGGAACTGGTGGGATTCGCCCGTTTGGGTGCACTGACCCGTGGCGACATGAACGTGTACGACGCAAGCCGAAGCGGATTCATCCCGGGTGAAGGTTGCGGATTCGTGGCCTTGAAACGACTCGAGGACGCCAGGGCGGACGGCGACTACGTGTACGCGACGATTCGCGGCTGGGGCATCTCCACCGATGGCAAGGGTGGAATCACCAAGCCCCGCGCCGAAACTCAGGCCGAGATGATCCGTCGCGCATACTCGCGAGCGGGATTCGCGGCCAGCGAGGTTGCCTTCGTCGAAGGACACGGAACTGGTACTCCCGTCGGAGACCCCGTCGAACTGGCCGGCGTCCAGCAGGCCGCTCAGACGGACGGGCCCGTCGAGGCTCGTAGCATCGGCATGACGTCACTGAAGTCGTTGATCGGGCACACGAAGGCGGCGTCGGGCATCCTTGCGCTGATCAAGGCGACCATGGCCGTCAATCAACGAATCCTTCCGCCGCTCGCCGGTTGCACCGACCCGAACCCGGCGTTCGGAACCGAAGCGCCGGCACTCTTTCCGCTCGTCAACGGTGAGATCAGAGATCCGTCCGAGAAGATGCGTGCCGGTGCGCAAGCCATGGGTTTCGGCGGTATCAACTGCCACGTCGCGATCGAATCGGCTGATGCACCATCCAGCAAGCTGACACCCTCGCAAGACGTCCGCACGATGATGGCGTCGTATCAGGACACCGAGGTTTTCGTACTTTCTGCAGATTCCGCGGTGGACTTGGCGACCCGAGCGCGGGATGTTGCAGATCTGGCGGTTCCGTTGAGTGTTGCCGAGCTGCTGGACTTTTCGGCGAAACTCTCTCGAGTGATCTCGCCGACCGCGCCCTTCCGTGCCGCAGTGGTGGCCGGACGTCCCGCGCAGTTGGCCGAACGCATGCGTCAGCTTGCCGTGATCTGCGAGAACTCCGCTCCTGCATCCGGTCAGGTGAAGGTCGTGAGCAACGAGATCTCGATCTCGAACGCCGTCCACCACGACATCGGATTCCTGTTCCCGGGACAGGGATCCCAACAACTAGAGATGGCGCGCGTGCTGATCGAGCGCTTCGAGTGGGCACGCGAACTGGCGACCGAGGCGGACGGCTGGTTGGAGGGAGTTGGAGCGGAGGCGATCACGCCTCGAATTCTGCGGAACCCGGTCAAGAGCGCTGACGCTGCGGAATTGGCGAAGTGGAAGCGGGATCTCGCCCAGACGCAGTTCACCCAGCCTGCCGTCGCTTTGGCTTCGCTGCTCTGGTTCGAGTACCTCCGCCGATTGGGTGTCACACCCAGTGCTGTCGCCGGCCACAGTCTCGGCGAGTTGACCGCGCTCTACGCGGCAGGAGCTTACGACCAGAAGACGCTGATCACCTTGGCTGCGGCGAAGGGTGCGGCCATGGCTGTCAGTGGTGGTGGAAACGGCGCGATGGCGAGCCTGACCTGCGACCGATCGACGGCTGAGGCGATCATCGCGGAAACAAAGGGTTACGCGACCGTCGCGAATCTGAATACGCCTACACAGACCGTGGTTTCGGGCACCAAAGACGCGGTCGACGATGTGGTTGCCATCGCGAAGACGCGCGGAGTGTCGGCTCAGGCGCTTGCCGTGTCGAATGCTTTCCACTCCGAGATGATGAACGAGGCCGAGCGGGAGCTGAAGTCCACTGCGCCCGTTGACGAGCAAGTCGATTCGCTGACTTGCCCCGTGTATTCCTGCGTCGAAGGGAAACGCGTACAGACGCCACTGGCACTTCGCGAATTGGTCACCAAACAGGTTGTCTCACCGGTCGACTGGGTCAAGACGGTAAGTGGAATCTCGCAGGACGTGGACCTGCTCGTCGAGGTCGGACCCGGCCGTGTGCTGACCGGGCTCACCAAGGCGATCAATGGGACCGACGGCGTGCGCTGCTTCCCCGTTGCGTCCAAGTCCGGACGCGACGAGGACTTCAATGTCGCACTGGCCGCGATGTACGTCCACGGCGCTCAGGTCCGATGGAACGAACTTTTCGACGGCCGGTTCGTGCGCGAATTCGTTCCTGCCGATCAGAAGGTGTTCATCGAGAACCTGGCCGAGGCGAAGCTGACGGTTACCTCTGCTCCCGAACCGCTCGCACTTGGTACGTCCGGCGGGGATCCGGCTGCGGCGCTGGCCGATTACCTGAGCCGACGCGGGACCTTCCTCGTCGACGTGATTCGTGCTGATGTAGGCAGTGGAGCGACTTCTCCGTCTTCTCCATCTGCTCCGACTTCGCGGGCAGTCACCAACGGCCACGAATCCGTGGCAGCGAAAGCTCCTTCGCCGGTTTCGGCTCCGGTAGTCGAAGAGCCGGCTGTCGCGGGCGCTGGGTCCGTGGAGAGTGAGCTGATCAGGATCCTCGCCGATACGACGGGATTCCCCGCCGAGTCGATCACGACGGATCTGCGTCTGCTCGATGATCTGAATCTCGACTCGATCAGTGCGGCAGAGGCTATTTCGAAGGTTGCGCATCAGTTCGAGGTTGTCGACCTCGACCCTGCCGAGTTGGCCAACGCCACCATCGGAGAAGCAGCATCGCTGATCCTTGCGGCATCACCGAATTCCGGTTCTGCCGTTCCAGCAGCGAGTTCGGTGCAGTCGGACGTGTCGCGAATACTGCTCGAGGTAATCGCGGAGGACACCGGATTTCCGGTGGAGTCTCTCGATGTGGATCTCCACCTGCTCGACGACCTGAACATGGACTCGATCAAGGCTGCCGATGCGATAGCAACTGTGGCAACGCGATTGGGTGTTCAGGGTGATCTGGATCCGGCGGAACTCGTCAACGTCAGCCTGGGTGAACTGATCGAAGTGCTCGATCGATCCGCGAAAGAGAAGTCGGGGCAGCAGCAGCCGGTTGCGCGGGCGCTGCCGGTGAAGGCAAAGGGTCTATCAGCCGACAGCTTCACCTGGGTTCGCGATTACACCCTGGAAAAGGTTCGGAGCGAGACAGCGTTGCACGGAGTCCGAGACCTCACGGACACGACGTTTGTCGTCATCGGTGACGACGCCGGTTTGGTCGGAAGGTTGGAATCCGAACTACGAGGGCGTGGTGCTCAGGTCGACATTCGCACATTCTCCGACGGCGCTCCTGCGAATGCGCAGCACGTGGTTGCCGTAATGCCGCGCGTGACCGATGATTCCGTCACCGAAATCGGCTTGCGCAGTGGGATCGAACACATGCACAAGATGGTTCCGGCACAGCAAAGCGGAGGCGCACGAACCACATTGGCAGTGATTCAGTTCACCGATGTCGAGTTGGGCAATCCGGCGCCGGTACCGAGTGCGGCGGCTTTTGCCGCTTCGGTGCATCACGAGCGCCCCGAACTGGATGTCCGCGTCATAGGATTCGACGGCTCGACTGCGGACGCGGTGGTGGCAACCACCGTCGTCTCCGAGTTGGATTCGGTTGCACCCTATGTGTTCGCGACTTACGACACCGAGATGGGACGCACGGCACTGCAACCGCGGGTTCTCGCCTCGAGCGACTACACCGTCCGCGAGAGCGGGTTGGGGAGTTCGGATGTAGTGGTCGTGACCGGTGGCGCGAAAGGCATCATGGCGCAATGCGCTCTGGCTCTCGGCCGAAAGACAGGCGCCGAACTAGTGCTGATCGGAAGCTCTCAGCGACAAGCGGGTGACGAAATCGCTTCCACTCTTGCGGACTTCACGTCTGCCGGTTTGAGCGCTCACTACTATCGCTGCAACGTCACGGATGCTGCGGCGGTGGCCGGCGTCGTCGCCCAGATCGAGGTCGAGGTTGGGCCGATCACCGGGTTTGTCCACGGTGCGGGGGCGAATGTTCCGCGGCGGTTCGAGAGAGTCGACAGCGATGCGGCTTTCAAGGAGGTTGCACCTAAAGTCCTGGGCGCAGCCAACTTCGTCGAAGCGCTCGCTGATCGTGACCTGAAGCTGTTCGTGGGCTTCTCTTCCATCATCGGATTCACAGGTATGCCCGGAAACAGTTGGTATGCATACGGAAACGAGCTTCTCGACGAAATGGTGGTGCGGTATGCCGCCGGGCACCCGAAGACTCGGACGTTCTCGCTCGCGTACAGCGTGTGGGGGGAGACCGGCATGGGCGCCCGCATGGGCAGTGTCAACCACCTCGCGAAGATGGGTGTCATGCCGATTTCCACGGCTGCGGGAGTGGATCATTTCCTTCGCCTGGTCGACAGCGGACCCGAGGCGAGTCGTATCGTCGTGACCAGCCGACTCGGCGGTCTCGACACCTGGGCGCCGGCAGCACCGGCTCTGCCGGCGGTGTCGCGCTACATCGACCAAGTGGTGACATTCGAGCCGCAGGTAGAACTGGTGACCCGGACGACGTTGTCCACCTCGGCGGATCCCTTTGTCCTCGATCATGTCTGGAAGGGATCGGCGCTGCTTCCGACGGTGTTCGGGCTCGAGGCGATGTCGCAGGCGGCGGCCTATGTCACCGGACGCGTGACTCTGGGCCGCGTCCGCATCGACGACATCAAGCTGGATCGACCGATCGTCGTCGACACGGTCGAGGGCACCAGAGTCGAGATCAAGGCAAGCGTCGTGGAGCAGGATCGTGATGCTGCAGGAACGCGGGTGCATGTCACGATCGGCACCGAACGGACCGGGTACGGACGGCCCCATTTCTCGGCCGACTTCATCTTCGGGCTGGACGAAACACTGCCGGAGTTCGAGAAGGAGTTGCCGCGACCGGTGCTCGACATCGATCCGTTGGACGATCTCTACTCGTGGTTGCTGTTCCAGGAGGGCGATTTCCGCCGACTCGAAGAGATCTCGAGCCTCGATTCCGAGCACATTCTCTTCAGCGCTATTTCGCGAGCCGACCGTAAGCAGCACCTCCTCGGTGATCCCTACTTCCTCGACTCCCTGCTCCAATCGGGTCAGATCATGGTACCGCGGGAGATCTGCCTTCCGGTCAACATTGCGCGAATCGACATGTACGACGGACGATTCGAGGCTCGTTCGTTCACCGCGTACGCCTACGACAAGGTGCAGACAGAGACCCACATGCAAGCCGACGTGGCGGTGGTGAAGGACGGACGAGTGGTGATGCAGCTCGAGGGATATCGCTCCCAGATTCTCTCCCACGACGAAAGCCGTCCTACGGCTGAGGAAATCGCGGATCCGACTGCGCGCGACGCACAGATCATTCTCGACAAGCTCGCGCAACACAGCCGGGCGTTGGGAGTGAAGAGCCCGCGGGTTGTGGTCGCGCATACCCCGGGGATTCACGAGTTGACCAAGTCGGAACGCCACGAGCAGGAGAAACCGATCGCCGAGGCGGCCGTGAACATTCATCTCGATGAGGATGTGGTGATCAAATGAGTAATGCCTTTGCCATCGAATGGCAGGAAACCGGAAAGCCCGTCGTCGTCGGTGATATTCCGCCCTCTGTGGATGTCTCGCTCTCGCACGACGGCAGCAAGTCACTCGGTTCGGCCGGCGACTGGCCTCAGGGGTGTGACATCGAACCGATTCGCTCCCGAACCGCCGTGCAGTGGAAGGCGCTTCTGGGTTCGGCGCGGATTCCGCTGCTCGACGAGTTGATCGCAGGCGGCGAATCACTCGATCGTGCGGGAACCAGGCTGTGGGCGGCGGCCGAGGCGATCCGAAAGGCCACGGGGCAGATGTCGGTTTCTCTGGCGATGGGCGCCAGGGAGGACGACGCAGTGACCTTCCGCGGCGGCGCAGACGGAAGCGTGGTGGTTCTGACTTTTCCAGCTCTGTTGACGGACAACGAGGAGCGGATTCTCGCGTTTGTGACTCATGAGGAGGATGCGGAGGAACCGGCGCAGGACCCGGCACCGCAGTTCGACTCCGGACCGTTGTCAGCGAAGTCTCTCGCGCAGTTCGATCCGATGGCCTACGGCTCCGACGTGCATGTGGTGGCCCGGAGCGGCTATCCGGCGGTGTCGATCCGGTTCCCCGTCGGGTTCCGGGACGCGTGCAACGTCGGTGGATCAGTGGGGTTCGCGAGCTTCGCGCTGTGGTTGGGCGCTTTGCGAGAGAGGGGAACCGGACCGATCTCGAAGCAGATCGTGGAGGACATGGCGACGGGTCGTTGGGGCATGGTGACCAACAACTCCGAGGTGTTCATCGATGCGAACCTGTACACCGACGACATTGTCGAGGGGACGATCTGGATCACCGAACTCACCGGTCCGGATCGGGCAACCACCAATCTGCATGTCGAATGGTCCCGGGTCGACGGCGAGACGCGCACTCACATCGGGTGGAGTGCGATGCAGACGACGTGGGTGGAAATCCTCTCCCACGGTGTGGTGGCGGCACGGCCGATGCCGCAGTACTTCCACGATTTCATCGAGCCGATGACGATTCCGACGGGGACGAAGAACATCGCTGTTCCCACCGAACCGAAGAACGTCGATCGTGGTTCCGTGATCCGCTCGGCTCCGATGGTGCCGCGCAATCCGTACCTGCTCGAATCCGAGGTGTTCTCGACGACGTTGCAGGACGGAAACGTCGTGGGCAACATCTACTTCGGCAACTATTACATCTGGCAGTCGAGGGTTCGGGACAAGTTCCTGGTCCGTTCTCAGCGTGAGGCCATGGCGGCCAGAGGCGCTCTCGGGGAACTTCGTTGTGTGCACACCAGGGTTGAGCATCTGCGCGAGGTCATGCCGTTCGACGACGTCCTGGTCACGATGTCCCTTTCTGCCCTCTACGAGAGGGGGATCGACCTCGAGTTCGAGTACTTCAAGGTCAATGAGGACGGATCACGGGAGAAGCTCGCGATCGCTCGGCACAGAACTGTCTGGACGATGCCGGGCGCTCCGGGAGAACTGGAAATCTCTCCGCCGTCGAAACTTCCACAGTCGCTGATCGATTCGGTGCTGGAGGCGATCGACGGAAAGTAGGCGGGGGATTTTCCGAGATCGAAGTGGAGAGACGGGTTGCGTTTTCCTTGCGGGAGAACGCAACCCGTTTCGATGGGGAGGGGAATGTATGGGTATCGGGGTTTCCAGAAGATCGGTTCTGAAAGGGTCGGTAGTCGGCACGGCGGCTGTTGCTTTGGGTGCAAAGGCAGGTGCTGCTCCGGCGGGGAGTGTGGATATCGAGTCTCCGTTGATTTTTCATTCGCCGGAGTTCGAGCCGTTCTGTGACGAACTACATTCGTTGTCAACGCTTTCCGGAAACGAGATCACACTGACAGCGCAAGTGGGGCAACATGCCTTTCATCGGGATTTTCCCTCGTCCCCAGCACTGTCGTACCGCAGCGGAGAGATCGGTGGCGGTTATCTGGGCCCTACCGTCGAGGCGCATTCCGGCGAGCCGATCATGTTGACGTTCGAGAACGATCCGACCGGACATCCGTTGGCAGCGGACATGGATATGACGCTGCACGGAATGCAGGCAGACTTTCGCGCTAACCCGCCGACGTCGTTGCACTTGCACGGGGGAGTCACTTCACCTGAGAGCGACGGCCACCCGGAACTGCTGGTGATGCCGGGACAGGCTGCGATGCATCACTTTTTGCACGGTCAGGAAGCCGCCCACCTCTGGTATCACGATCACGCGATGGGCATCACCCGGCTCAACGTCTACGCCGGTCTGATCGGCAACTATCTGATCAGGGATGAATTCGACACCGGCGAACTGGGAAATCCATTGGGGTTGCCGGCCGAGGAATTCGAGATCCCGTTGATCCTGCAGGAGAAGATCTTCACGCCGACAGGCGCCCAGAACGGCCGATCCACCATCTTGATCCCGGAAGGATCGTGGGAAGGCGGCGCGGTGGGCGACGTCGGCTTGGTCAACGGCAAGGTGTGGCCGGAACTGTCCGTGGCTCGGGGCCTTTACCGCTTCCGCATCGTCAATGCGGCGTCGGCAAGTGTGTGGAATCTTCACTTCTCGAACATGATGACGTTCTGGGTCATCGGCAACGACGCCGGAATGCTCGACGCGCCCGTCGCGGTCAATGCCTTCCGCTGCGCACCGGGGGAGCGGTACGACCTCCTCGTCGATTTCACCGGACTGTCGGAGGGTTCGACGGTGGAGCTTCGCAACGACGAGGCGCCCCCGCTACCCGCCGCTGTCATCGGTGAAGTGACTATGCCGCTGTTCTGCCGGTTCCGCGGTGACGCCAGGCGCGGATTCACCGGTGGTGTTCCGTCGCAACTGCGCGGTGGGCGCCGGCAACGTGACGTTCTCGCCCCGTTGGAGCAGCCGACGGTAATTCGCACGGTGACGGTGAGCCAGCAACTGGAACTGCGGAATCCACCGGCTCAGATGACGTTGAACAACCTGACGTTCAGCACCACGGAGGTCGAGAGGCCGCGGCAAGGCACCGTCGAGCAGTGGAACATCGTCAACACCACGCCGGACCCGCATCCGATACACCTGCACTTGGTGAATTTCCGGATTCTCGGCAGAACACCGATGCGGACGCTGGAGTACTTGATCCGCCATCCGCAGCCGGTGATCGGCAACAAGTGGACTCCGTCGCCCGACGGGTTCGAGGCGGGGCCGATGATCGCGCCGGCGCCGTGGGAAGCGGGGATGAAGGACACCGTCAGGGTGGACGGCGGCACCGTCACCCGGATCATCGTGCGATTCCCCACCGCGGATGAGCTGGGTTTCGATCCCGACGCGATGTTCGATCGTCTTCCGAGCGGTGTGATGACGGGTAGTGGGATGACGGGCGGTGGGCGCCACGATATGGCTGATTCTGGTCGACTCCAGGGATACGTGTGGCATTGCCATCTACTCGATCACGAAGATCACGACATGATGTTGCCGTATCGCATCGTGCCGTGAGTGCTTCCGGGGGCGCACCCGAAATGAACCGAAGCGGGCAGGCGTTCGCGCACCTGATCACCTCGGTCACCTAGCAGGATCGCTTCGGTCCTTCCCATGAATTTGGAACACGTTCTACAGTGAAAGGGCTGAGGTCTGTACCTCGGCCATGCGCCACCACCGAAGGCGGCGCGGACGATCTGCAGACCGGTTCGACGAATTACACGGAAGGAACACCTCACAGTGACCACAGAGGCATTCATTTATGAAGCCATCCGTACCCCGCGAGGCCGCGGCAAGAAGACCGGGTCGTTGCACTCGGTCAAGCCGATCTCGCTGGTCACGGGTCTGATCCAGGAACTGCGCGTGCGCTTTCCCGACCTCGACGAGGACCGGATCTCCGACCTCATCCTGGGCGTCGTCACCCCCGTTGGCGATCAGGGAATGGACATCGCCCGCGTTGCAGTCAACGATGCGGGACTGCCCGACACCGTCGGCGGCGTTCAGCTCAACCGTTTCTGCGCTTCCGGCCTCGAGGCCGTGAACATGGCTGCTCAGAAGGTTCGGTCCGGCTGGGACGAACTGGTGATCGCCGGTGGCGTCGAGTCGATGTCCCGCGTTCCGATGGGATCCGACGGTGGACCGTGGGCACTCGACCCCGCCACCAACTACGACAACTACTTCGTGCCGCAGGGCGTCGGCGCAGACCTCATCGCCACCATCGAGGGCTTCTCGCGTGACGACGTCGACGCATACGCCGTGCGCTCGCAGGACCTCGCCGCCAAGGCGTGGACCGGCGGATACTTCGCCAAGTCGGTAGTGCCGGTCAAGGACATCAACGGCATCACCATCCTCGACAACGACGAGCACATGCGTCCGGGCACCACGGCAGAGAACCTCGCCGGCTTGGCTCCCGCGTTCGGTGTGATCGGTGAAATCGGCGGATTCGACGCCGTGTCGCTGCAGAAGTACCACTGGGTCGAGAAGATCAACCACGTTCACCACGGCGGTAACAGCTCGGGAATCGTCGACGGCGCTGCCCTCGTGCTCGTCGGTAGCGAGCAGGCCGGCAAGGACATGGGTCTGACGCCGCGCGCTCGCGTCGTCGCCACCGCCACCAGCGGCGCCGACTCCACCATCATGCTCACCGGCCCGACGCCGGCGTCGAAGAAGGTTCTGGCAGCTGCCGGCCTGACGGTCGACGACATCGACCTCTTCGAGATCAACGAGGCATTCGCTTCCGTCGTCCTGAAGTTCCAGAAGGACCTGAACATCCCGGACGAGAAGCTCAACGTCAACGGCGGCGCGATCGCCATGGGCCACCCCCTCGGTGCAACCGGCGCGATGATCACCGGAACGATGGTCGACGAGCTCGAGCGTCGTGGCGGCAAGCGCGCCCTCATCACCCTGTGCATCGGCGGCGGTATGGGCGTTGCCACCATCATCGAGCGCGTCTGACGCGGCGTCCGTCCTTCCAACGAGGCTTACCAGGAGTCAAGCAAAGTGACTGATCAGAACATCATCAACTGGGACCAGGACGCCGACGGCATCGTCGTGCTCACCATCAACGATCCCAACCAGGGCGCAAACACCATGAACGACGCGTACATCGCGTCGATGAAGGCCACCGTCGACCGTCTGGTCGCCGAGAAGGACTCCATCACCGGTGCCGTCATCACTTCCGGCAAGAAGACCTTCTTCGCCGGTGGCGACCTCAAGAACATGATCAAGGTCGGCCCCGAGCAGGCCGAGGAGATCTACAACCACAGCGTCGAGATCAAGGCAGACCTGCGTCGTCTCGAAACTCTCGGCAAGCCGGTCGTCGCCGCCATCAACGGCGCGGCACTCGGCGGCGGCCTCGAGATCGCTCTCGCGACCCACCACCGCATCGCGGCAGACGTCAAGGGCGTCAAGATCGGCCTGCCCGAGGTCACCCTCGGCCTGCTGCCCGGCGGCGGCGGCGTCGTGCGCACCGTGCGGATGCTCGGCCTGCAGAACGCGCTCATGGGCGTCCTGCTCCAGGGGCAGCAGCGTGGACCCGTTCAGGCCAAGGAAGTCGGCCTCATCGACGAGGTCGTCGGCTCGGTAGAAGAACTGGTTCCGGCTGCGAAGGCATGGATCAAGGCCAACCCCGAAGGCGGCGTTCAGCCGTGGGATGTCAAGGGCTACAAGATCCCTGGCGGAACTCCGTCCACGCCGGCATTCGCTGCCAACCTTCCGGCGTTCCCCGCGAACCTGCGTAAGCAGCTCAAGGGCGCTCCGATGCCGGCTCCGCGCGCCATCATGGCCGCAGCCGTCGAGGGTTCGCAGGTCGACATCGACAACGCGCTGCTCATCGAGGCTCGCTACTTCACCTCGCTGGTGACCGGCCGCGTCGCGAAGAACATGATCCAGGCGTTCTTCTTCGACCTGCAGTCGATCAACGGCGGCGGTTCACGTCCGGCAGGCATCGAGAAGTCCACCATCAAGAAGGTCGGCGTCCTCGGCGCAGGCATGATGGGCGCGGGCATCGCGTACGTCTCCGCGAAGGCCGGCTTCGACGTCGTCCTCAAGGACGTCAGCATCGAGGCTGCCAACAAGGGCAAGGCGTACGCCGAAGGCATTGAGGCCAAGGCGCTCTCGCGCGGCAAGACCACGCAGGAGAAGTCCGACGCACTCCTCGCCAAGATCACCCCGACGGCTGACCCGGCAGATTTCGCCGGCGTCGACTTCGTCATCGAAGCAGTCTTCGAGAGCCAGGAACTCAAGCACAAGGTGTTCCAGGAGATCGAGGACATCGTCGATCCCAAGGCGCTGCTGGGCTCGAACACCTCGACGCTGCCCATCACGGGTCTCGCCACCGGCGTGAAGCGTCAGGAAGACTTCATCGGCATCCACTTCTTCTCGCCCGTCGACAAGATGCCGCTGGTGGAGATCATCCGCGGTGAGAAGACCTCCGACGAGACTCTGGCTCGCGTGTTCGACTACGTCCAGGCGATCCGCAAGACGCCGATCGTGGTCAACGACTCGCGTGGCTTCTTCACCTCGCGTGTCATCGGAACCTTCATCAACGAGGCCATCGGCATGCTCGCCGAGGGTGTCGAGCCCGCCACCATCGAGCAGGCCGGTATGCAGGCCGGTTACCCGGCTGCGCCGCTTCAGCTTTCGGATGAGCTCAACCTCACCCTCATGCAGAAGATCCGCAAGGAATCTGCCGACGCCGCCAAGGCCGAGGGCAAGGAACTGCCGGCAGATCCGGCCGGCGAGGTCATCAACACCCTCGTCGAGAAGTTCGATCGTAAGGGCAAGCTCGGTGGAGCCGGCTTCTACGATTACGCCGAGGGCAAGCGCACCGGCCTGTGGTCCGGACTCCGCGAGAACTTCAACTCCGGAACCTCCGATGCTCCGATCCAGGACCTCATCGACCGCATGCTGTTCATCGAGGCGATCGAGACGCAGAAGTGCTTCGACGAGAACGTCCTGATCACCACGGCGGACGCCAACATCGGCTCCATCATGGGTATCGGATTCCCGGCCTGGACCGGTGGCGTTCACCAGTTCATCGTCGGTTACGAGGGCGGCACGGCCGGCTTCGTCGCTCGCGCAAAGGAACTCGCTGCGCAGTACGGCCCGCGGTTCACCCCGCCGGCTTCGCTAGGGGCATAGCCCCCGTGCGCCTTTTTGGTAGTTACGGCTACCAAAAAGGCGCACAGGGGTTCATCCCCAGCCTGTGAGTTATCCACAGACGAACTCCGACAGCGAATTTCGCGTCAGTCCTGTCGGAGTTCGGCCTGACGCTTGGTGCCATGACTACGTCTCATGGTGGAAGCGAGTTTCTCCGGATTCTCGATGCGCAATCCGGTCTGGTACGGCAACAGCAACTCTCGTCATTCGGATACAACCGAGGGATGCTGCGGAACTTTCTGGACCGCGGCGAATGGCAGCGCGTTCTACAAGGCGTGTATGCAGTGACCGCTGGCCCGCTCACCAGAGAAATGATCTTGAACGCCGCTTGGCTTTATGGTGGCCCGCAAGCGATTCTGAGCCACGACACTGCAGCTGAGGAATGGGGAATGCGTCGCATCGACGCAGACAAGCCAGTCCATGTCACCGTGCCCTACGGCAAGTCGGCTCGCTGTCAGTCCGCGACAATCCGCCGAGTTCCAGCGCGAACGTCGGGTGCACTTGTCAGAGTGGGTGGCGTGGTTCACCCCGGGGTAGTCGTCCACCGATCCCGAGCCCACCGATACATCGGCGTGCCGTCAGTCATACCTCGAACGTCGCGGGCGGATACCGCGATTGATCTTGCGACCGCCGAATCCACAGCGCGAAGCGCCTACGTTTCACTCATCACCACAGTGACAAATGCGCGAATTCCGTTGAACGATGTGCGTCGTCGGATTGACGAACGAACACCACATCGATTCAAGGGTGCGCTTTCCGATGCGGTACGCCTCCTGGCAGACGGGGTGCAGTCAACGCTCGAATACCACTATGCGGTCGACGTGGAGCAGGCGCACGGGTTGCCGTCGGCCAGACGCCAGTCTCCGGTCCGCGTCGACGGCCGCACGCTGTACGAGGATTGCGACTACAGCGAATTCGGTGTGCCGCTGATCGTGCGTCTCGACGGTCGGTGGGCGCATTCCATGGCCGAGGTGGCATTTCGTGATCGCCGCCGTGACAATGCGGCAGAGCTGGCAGGTCGTCCGCGGTTGGTCTACGGATTCGACGAGGTGGTGAAGACCCCGTGCCAGGTTGCGCACGAGGTGGAGACGGTCTTGCGGCGGGGAGGTTGGGTGAGGACGCAGTCGGGTGCCTGCGGCACCTGTGCGCCTTTTTGGTAGTGCCGACTACCAAAAAGGCGCACAGGGGCTTTGCCCCTAGGCCTTCCACCACGGGCGAAGCGGCACATGCGCCTCACCCTTGGGGCCGAGCTTGACGGCCAGAACCTGGTGCAGCTGAACGACATTGCGCTCGAACCCGAGTCGTGAGCCGGCCATGTACAGGCCCCAGACGCGGGCGGTTCCTTCGCCGACCTCGGCGACGCAGGCGTCCCAGTTGTCGACGAGATTCTGGCACCATCCGGCGAGCGTCAGTGCGTAATGCTCGCGAAGGTTCTCTTCGTGACGCACCTCGAGGCCGACGTTCTGGATCTCGGAGATGATGCGACCCGAACCGGTGAGCTCCCCGTCGGGGAAGACGTACCGGTCGATGAATCCGCCTGCCTTGGCGCTGCTTCGGTTGTCCGGACGGGTGATGCAGTGGTTGAGCAGACGCCCACCCTCACGCAGCTTGCCCTTGAGGAACTCGAAGTACGCCGGGTAGTTTCCGACGCCGATGTGCTCGGTCAGGCCGATGGAGGACACTGCGTCGAATCCGGTCTCGGCCACGTCGCGGTAGTCGGAGAAACGGACCTGGGCGAGATCGGCGAGGCCCTCGTCCTCGATGGCCTTCTGTGCCCAATCCGCTTGCTCGCGAGAGAGAGTCACGCCGATCACCTTGACGCCGCGCCTGGCCGCGTAGCGGACCATCGAGCCCCAGCCGCAGCCGATGTCGAGAAGTCGATCACCCTTCTGGAGTCCGAGCTTCTCGAACACCAGGCGGTACTTGTTCTCCTGGGCTTCTTCGAGCGTCTGTTCCGCATTGTCGTAAGCGGCACAGGTGTACGTCATGGACGGGCCGAGGACGTACTCGTAGAAGGTGTTGGAGACGTCGTAATGGTGATGGATGACTTCGGCGTCACGAGTCTTGGAGTGACGCAGTCCTTCTGCGACGCGACGCCAGCGAGGAAGGTGTTCCTGGGGCGGCGGGGCGATGGGCCGCAACAGATCCCAGCCAAGTGAGCGGGTGATGCTGGCGAGTGTCAGTGCCGACGGGCGCTTGAGGTGGAGTTCGTCACCCATGATGCGCAGGATCTCGTACGGATCACCGGGGTGAACACCCTCGGCTTCGAGATCGCCGGAGACGTACGCGCGGGCCATGCCGAGATCGCCGGGCGCCGTTGCGAGATAAGTGGTTCCGCGAGTCGACTTGAGGTGCAGTCCGTAGTCGGCATCTTCGGGGCCGGCGGTGCTGCCGTCGTACGCGGTGAATCGAAGCGGCAGCATGCCGTCGGAAAGCGTCTCGAGAATCTCGGCAATAGAGAGCTTGTCCTGGCTTTTGGAGTCTTTGAACGTGGTCATTTACGTTGCACCGCCTTAGAGAATAGATCCAATAAACGGGATTTCGGGTCGTAGCGTTCCTTGAGTCCGATGTACCGGTCGCCGCCGTAGTACAGCTCCTCGAAGTCTTCCTTCGAGTAGTAGGAGTCGGAGTAGAGCGATTTGTGTCCGTCGAAATCGCTGACCTTTTCTTCGATCAGTCGATTTGCTGCCCCCTCGCGCTCACCGGGAACGATCGGCACCGAAGACCAGAAGCCGATGTTGACGTAGGTGCGCTTGGGTTCGAGGGGGTAGAGGGGCCACGGCCGTGATGCAGAAGCGGCGGCAGGGCTTGGCTCGCGAAGACGCAACGGGCACAACCACAGTGGTTCGATCGGGATTTCCTCGAGGAACCACGAGACGAAGTCCGCGGTT
Source organism: Rhodococcus sp. C-2 (assembly GCF_027854095.1). Taxonomy (NCBI): domain Bacteria; kingdom Bacillati; phylum Actinomycetota; class Actinomycetes; order Mycobacteriales; family Nocardiaceae; genus Rhodococcus; species Rhodococcus sp. C-2. The sequence goes on from NZ_JAQGFI010000005.1 coordinate 344,503, forward strand.
CGTTCGATGGGTACCTCGACGTCCTGGACGACGCGTTCGCGCGGGGGCTTGCCCTTGCGCTTTTCGAGGCGATCTCCGATGTCGTACTTGTGGTCGAGGGCGATCAGCTTCCAGTAGAAGCTGCTGCGCAGGTACTGCTTGGGCCAGAAGCGCCGGATCTTCGGGTTCTGTGCACCGAAAGCTCGTGAGCACCAGAACCAGTCGGTGTCCCAGCGCCACAGGTAGTCGCGAATGGTCAAGCGATCCGTCTTGGGCTGGGTGAGTGACGAATGCTGGATCGACCGGTAGAAGATGTCCTGGTCGGTGTAATCGCTGACTGGGCCTTCCTCGTCGGTTTGCACGCCGAGTGTGAGGTAGCTCTCGGAATCGGTGAAGACCACCCCGTCGAGATAGTCGACGGCGATCCCGTCGTACTCGCGCTCGGTGACGATGCGATCCATCGTTTCTTCGAGTTTCTTCAACGAATCGAAGCGCACGTGGCGCAAGGCGACGTACTTCTTGACGGGTTCGAGTGCGATCTTCAATCGCGTCGAATAGCCAAGGGTGCCGTAGGAATTGGGGAAACCGAAGAACAGTTCGGCGTGTTCGCCGTCCGGTGTTGCGGTGATGATCTCGCCGCTTCCGGTCAGTACGTCGATTTCGAGTACCGACTCGTGCGGCAGGCCGTTACGGAACGAGGTGGACTCGATGCCCAGGCCGGTCACCGCACCGCCCAGGGTGATGGTCTTGAGTTGAGGCACGACCAGGGGCGCCAGCCCGTAGGGCAGCGTCGCGTCGACGAGGTCCTCGTACGTGCACATGCCGGCGACGTCGGCTGTGCGCGCCTGCGCATCGACGGCGATGACACCTGCCAGACCGCTGACGTCGAGGCCGGGGGCCGACGTCTTGGCGCGAGCGCGGAACAGATTGGATGTCTTCTTTGCCAGGCGTACAGAAGCATCGGCGGGAATGGCGCGGTATGACGCGAGTAGGCGTTCGACGCCTTCTCTGTGCTGCTCGAACCCCATTTCACGCGCAGCATCGGAACCCGGGCCTTGCTTTGTCCGGATTCGATCTAACTTCTGAACTACCCCATTGAACGAGAGAGTCACACCCTGACGCTATCGGTAGTTGCGTGTGCAAGCTATCCGGAGGGGTATTAATGCCCGAATTTGATCGAGTTGTTGCAATCGAACTCGGTAAATGCTCCGAGTGGTGAACCAGCTCACACGGAATGGGTAGATGGTCGAGATACCCGGGCGCAGCAGGCAGTATGGAAAGGAATATCTGCGCAGTTCGAGGTGCGGATTCGGGTAGTCATTCGCGGTATCGAGCCGCGTTGGTCGAGCAAGGAGACGTAGGGCATATGGGTCAGGTCAATGCAATGAGTTCGACAGTCGTCACAGCAGCACCCGACAAGGTGCTCGCGGCGCTCTCGGACTACGAGACGGTTCGCCCGCGAATCCTGTCCGAGCAGTACCTCGACTACAAGGTCGTCGAAGGTGGCCAGGGTGACGGAACCGTCGCGCAGTGGACGCTCAAGGCGACGGAAAAGCGCTCGCGCGACGTCAAGGCGACAGTGACGGTCGACGGCAACGTCATCACCGAGAAGGACGCGAACTCCAGCCTCGTCACCACCTGGACCGTTGCCCCCAACGGCACCGGAACGACGGTGACGACGCTCACCCAGTGGCAGGGTGCCACCGGTATCGGCGGCTTCTTCGAGCGCACGTTCGCTCCGAAGGGTCTGCAGCGCATCCAGGCCCAGGTCCTGGACAACCTCAAGCGCGAACTCGTCTAACCGATCCTGCATCACCGAGATGGCGTCGTACCTTCACCGGTACGGCGCCTTCTTTCATGGGCCGGTAATGATCCGTCCGAATTCGGTGAGTGCGGGGTTTCCGCTTTCCCAGTAATCGCTGTGAACTCCGAACCCAGGCTCCCCGGGGGATCCGGCGAATACCTGCGCGCCGAATTCCGGATCCGACGGGTCGAACCCGTGGACTCCGAGGATCTTGGGGATCAATTGGACCGGATCCCAGAAGGCCGTCGTCGAATGAACATGGTGAGCCATCTCGGCGGAGTCGACGCCGTCCAGGCTCAGTTCGTTCACGCGCTCGGCATCGACGCCGGGGCTTGCGACAAAAACCAGTTCGTCGACGTCGAGAGAAGCGCCACGGGTAGTCGCAGCACCGATCACGGTGCTGCCGTAGGAATGACCGATCACCACGTTGTGCGAAGGCGGACCGTCATGCGAGGTTCGTAACCCGTCCTGGAAGCCGTCGAGCCTCGGCGCTGCGGAGTTGGCGTACCGATCCGATGCTGCGTCGGGGATGCCTGGGGGAGCGTCGTATCCGGACCACAGGATCACTGATGTGGCTTCCGTTGGCGCCGCCCTGACCGCCGCGTCGTACATGGCCTTGGTTCGTTGCAGGTCTCCGCCGACGCCCGACAGCCCGGAGCCGGTTCCGGGGACCAGTGTTGCGACGTTGCCGGCGGCATCGGGATTACCGACTGCCACGACGGCATGCCCATCCGTGACCGAGAGAAGGAACGTGTCCGGTCGAAGTTCGCCGCGCACGGCCGTGTATCCGGCAGCTACCGTTCGATCCGGCAACTGCTCGAGCGCAGAGAGGTACCGCCGGTTGTAGTAGTCCCGGTCGAGAGCGGGAAGGCCGTCGCGGCTACCGATGGACGGATCCCACCTCGCCAACGCGTCTTTCTCGTTGGGCGTGAGCAATTCCCAGAGTCGGTGTAGCTCCGTGGGTGTCCCGGGGAGTGTCGACCTCCCGTCGAGGATGTCGACGACAGTGCGGTCGAGGCGATCAGGCTGATTGCCAAGGAGTGATCCGATCTCTCGGAATGCCGCACGCAGAGCAGTCGCGGCCCGGTTGTCTTCGTCGTCGAGTGCCGTCAATGCAGTGGAGATCTTCTGCTGAAAAACCTGTGCAGCCGTGGCGTTTTCGGAATCTTGCATGGCGTCGGCCAGATTCCACGGCTGCTTCGTCTCAGGTGCCGATACCGCTCCACTGTCTGACACCGTCAAGCCGTGTTCGAGAGTCGCCTCCTCGACCAGGTCCAGAACTGATTTTCGCGCCGCACCGATCGTATTGGCCGCTCCGCCATACAGATCCGCAACTACGCGAACCGCAACCGACAGCCGCGACGAGGAAAGCGAGATGCCAGACCACTGCACTGCGGCTGCGCTCGACGCTTGTCCCTGCCAGAATTCGCGGACGGCGTCGATGCTGCGTCCGGCGTCATTGCCGAGAACTTCGATCTGCCGGTCGATGTCGATCAGTTCCGAAGCGCTTGTGCGCAATTTCTCCGGTGACCACGTTCGAAGCTGAGAGACGGTGGGCTGCATCAGTAGGCTCCGCGCAGTTCGGACACCACTTCGCCCTCGGCAGCGTCGTACAGACGTGCTGCGGCAGCGGTTCCCGACGCCATGAGTCCCAACTGCGTAGCCAGGTGCCGGTACGCGTCGGCGATGACGCCGGCATTCCCAGTCGACACAGCCGTGACAGCGGACGAATTCAGGGCAGCCGCGGCTTCGAAAATCGGTCCGGCGGAATCGATCCCCGAGATCTGATCCGCAATTCGAGACAGATCAGCTGAAAGTTGCTGCAGAGCAGCGAAATCTACCTGAAGTATCGGCCCCATGGCAGAACCGTATCCAGGTGAGCGGGCTACCTCGGCGGTGCCGACATACCTGTGGACAAGTGGAATTTCTCCACAGAAGACAGGTCAGGGGGTTGTGAGGAAGGCGGTGACTCCGCTGGTGACGGCGGACGCATATTCCTGCTGACCGTCCGGGCTCGTCATGCGCGCTGCCTCGTCGGCATTTCGCATGTTGCCGAGTTCGACCAGAATCGACGGCCGCTGCGACAGATTGAGTCCCGTCAGATCGGCGCGTGGTGCCAGCCCGTCGTCACCGATGTAGGTCGACGGGGTGAGTCCGGCTGTGACGAGTGAGTCGCGCATGGTTTCGGCAAAGGTGACGGACGGGCCGGCCTGCACCGCGTTCAGCGGGGGCGCGGAGTAGCAGACGTGGAAGCCCTCGGCTCCGGCTGCTGCGCCGTCCGCGTGAATGCTCACCACTACGTCGGCGCCGGAGGAATTGGCAGCTTCGGCGCGTGCGTCGACGCAAGATCCGACGCTGATGTCGTCCGGTCGACTCAGGACCACTGTGGCGCCTTGGCCTTCGAGTTCGCTCTTGACCAGGCTCGCGACTTCCCAGTTGAAGGTGTGCTCGGGGAACCCGGCATCGGTGTTGGTGCCGGTGGTCTGGCAGTTCTTGGTGCCGCCGCGGCCCGTGGGGACCTGGGTGTTGATGCTGTCGTCGTTCGCCCCGCTGTGCCCGGGATCGAGGAAGACGACCTTGCCGGTGAGCGCAGCGGGGACGTCAGCGGCGACAGTGCTCAGCGGAGACACCTCGACCGAAGTCGTGGCCTCGGCAGTCTCGGTCGGAATCGTGCACGCAGCGCTCAGAAGCCCGGCCCCGACCATGGCGATCAGGGCAGTGGAGCGGAACACACGTGATGCCATGTTTGACCCTCTTGACGGTTTTACGGTGTCTGACTGGTTCCGGCGCACCCGCTCACGGTAGCGCGCACCGACTACGCTGGTGGGGATAACTCTGTAGAAAGGACCGCTCGTGCAACCAGGTGGAGCACCCGACATGTCTGCTCTGTTGGCTCAGGCTCAGCAGATGCAGCAGCAATTGATGGCGGCGCAGCAGGAAATGGCTCAGGCCGAAGTGACCGGTCAGGCCGGTGGCGGACTGGTTGTCGCCACGGTCAAGGGCACCGGCGAGGTTGTCGGTCTGCAGATCGATCCCAAGGTCGTCGACCCCGAAGATGTCGAGACGCTGCAGGATCTGGTGATCGGCGCGATCGAGGACGCTTCGCGCAAGGCACAGGAAGTCGCTGCTGAGAAGCTCGGCCCGTTGGCCGGCGGACTCGGCGGAGGCCTTCCCGGTCTCCCCGGCTTCTAGAAACGAGAACGCGTGTACGAAGGTCCGGTTCAGGATCTGATCGACGAACTCGGGAAGCTTCCCGGAGTCGGGCCGAAGAGCGCTCAACGCATCGCTTTTCACCTGCTCTCCGTGGAGCCTCCCGAGATCGACCGTTTGAAAAATGCATTGCAGCGCATCCGTGACGGCGTTCAGTTCTGCACGGTGTGCGGAACTGTCTCCGATCAGGAGAGGTGCCGCATCTGCGCCGACGCACGTCGCGATCGCACGGTGATCTGCGTCGTGGAGGAACCGAAGGACGTTCAGGCCGTCGAGCGCACCCGTGAGTTCAAGGGTCGTTATCACGTGCTCGGCGGTGCGCTCAATCCGCTCTCGGGGATCGGGCCTGACCAGTTGCGTATCCGGGAGTTGTTGGCTCGCATCGCAAATCAGGAGGACGGCGTCGACGTGTCCGAGGTCATCATCGCCACCGACCCCAACACCGAGGGTGAGGCGACAGCTACCTATCTCGTTCGCATGATGCGAGACATTCCGGGGCTCACGGTGTCTCGGTTGGCTTCGGGTCTTCCGATGGGTGGCGATCTCGAATTCGCAGACGAGTTGACGCTGGGTCGCGCATTGTCCGGCCGTCGTGAATTGTCGCGGAACGCCTGATGAGCGGCACGGAGCAAGGTCAGCAGGTGCGTCGTACGTCCGAGCAGACGCGTGCGCAGATCATCGCGTCGGCCGGGAAAGCATTCGCGACTCGGCCCTACCGCGAAATCACGCTCAAGGACATCGCCGAAGACGCAGGCGTCAGCGCACCGCTGATCATCAAGTACTTCGGTTCCAAAGAGCAGTTGTACGACGAGTTGGTCGACTTCCGGGCAGCGGCGGTCACGGTCTTCGACGCCCCGAACGACTCGCTCGGCGAGCGCATGGTCTCGCTGTTCACCAAGCCGCTGGAGTCGTACAAGCCGCTGTCCATGAGCTTGTTGTTCATGAGCGGCGTCAGTGAAGAGAGCAACCGCAAGCTGCGCGAGAACTATTCGACGCAGATGATTGACACCCTCGCCGCTCGCCTGTCCGGCCCCGACACGAGATTGCGCGCGGAACTGGCGATGTCGATGGTGGTCGGAGTGGCGATCATGCGCCGACGGATGATGGCCGGCCATGCCACCGGCACCCAGGACGAGGTGGTTGCGCTGTACGCACCGCTGGTGCAAAAGCTGCTCGACGGGTGAGCGGCGTCACAATTCTTGCTAGGTAAATATCCGTTCACCTAATGTAGGTGAACGGATATTTACCTAGTGAGAACAGGCGGTGTGGGGTGACGACGCTCGACCGTCCGCCGGGCACGCCTGCAGTCACCACCTCCGACGCGGGACTCGCGCAGCCGCGCTCCCGCTTCCTGTTCCCCATCGTTGTCGCCGCCGCAGTGTTCCAGGCTGTTCTGCAGACGGTCATCGTTCCACTGCTGCCGGAGTTGCCGCACTTCACCGGCGCTGGACGCACGGCCGTGTCCTGGCTGGTGACCGTCACGCTGCTGGTCGGCGCTGTCGTCACTCCCATCTTCGGTCGACTCGCCGACATGTTCGGCAAGAAGAAGATGCTTCTGGTTGCTTTCTCGATGATGACTCTCGGCTCGATGTTGTGTGCGCTGTCGTCGGACATCGCTGTACTCATCTTCGCGAGAGCGTTGCAGGGGGCCGGGTCGGCAGTCATCCCCATCGGAATCTCCATGCTGCGAGACGAATTGCCACGGAACAAGGTCAACGGCGCAGTGGCCATGATGAGTTCGACGCTCGGCGTCGGAACCGCTTTGGGCATACCGTTTTCTGCGATGATCGCGCAGTACTCGAATTGGCACGTCCTGTTCTGGGTAACCACCGCCATCGGGCTGTCCGTGACTCTTGCTGCGGTGCTGTTCATTCGAGAGTCCGAGCCGAATCCGTCGGGAAGATTCGACGGCGTCGGGGCGGTTGGTCTGAGCGCCGCGATGATTGCTCTGCTTGTGCCGATCACTCAGGGGTCGAGTTGGGGGTGGACCAGTGGAGCGGTGATCTCCATGCTGGCCGCGTCGGCGGTGCTGTTCGCGCTCTGGGTAATTCAACAGCGGCGCAACGTCAATCCGCTGGTCGACGTCCGTGCTCTCGTGAAACGTGCGGTGTTGATCCCGCATCTGGCGGCTCTGCTGGTCGGGTTCGCGTTTTTCGGGAACACGCTGATCACGACACAACTGCTGCAGGGGATGAAGGGGCCGGGTGCCGGGTACGGCCTGTCGATCATCGCGGCAGCGCTCTGCCAGATTCCGGCGAGTATCGCGATGGTGCTGTTCTCACCGGTTGCGGTGCGTATCACCGACCGCTTCGGTTCACGGACCGCGATGTTGACCGGCGCCGTGTTCCTCGCCGGCGGGTACGGGATTCACGCCGTTGCCGGTAAGCCACTGTGGGGAGTGGTTGCAGCACTGGGTATCACAGCGGTCGGGACTGCCATCGTGTACAGCACGCTCTCGCTGCTGATTCTGGTTGCCGTACCTCGTCAGCGACTGGCGGCTGCCAACGGGGTGAACTCACTTCTGCGGACGTCCGGAAGCACGATCTGCAGTGCGACGGTGGCAACCATTCTCGCTGCATTCGTGATCAGCGGTTCGGAACACTCCACGTCGTGGACCGGATTCTCCGTCGCCTACCTGGTGTGCGCGGGCTGCGCGGTGGTCGTGTTCGCGGTGTCGATCCTGTTGCCGCAGGGACGAACCCCGAAACATCTGGATTTGCCGGATCTGGTCAGGCGACCCTGAATCCCGAGAGGAAGAGCGTGATCATCAGATCCGCGAACTCGTCGGTGGTGTACTTCTGGCGATCCGGCCAATGCGTTGTCGACCACAAGGTGTCTCGTACCGATCGATAGAAAATTTCCGGTGCCACGTCTTTGCGGAAGATTCCCTGATCGACGCCTTCGGCAATCGCTTTCATCCAATGCTCGCGGACTTGGCGGGAAGGCCCGTCGACGGATTGCAGGAGATCGTTGTCGCGAAGATAAGCCCGATCGTTCTGGTAGATCGCCGTCGGGTGCGGGTGTAGTTCGATGACGACCAGCGTCTCGCGGATCAAGCCGCGCAGGACTTCCTCGGGGTCGTTTGCCGTCTTCTCCACCTGATCGAAGCGGAGCTGAATGTCGGTGATGAAGCCGCGCATGAGCTCGGCAACTATCGCATTCTTCGACTTGAAGTAGTGGTAGAGGCTGCCCGAGAACACACCGGCGGCGTCGCCGATCTCGCGAACGGTCGTGGTGGCGACACCCTTCCTGGCAAACAGCTCGGCTGAGCTCTCCAGGATCTTCTCCCGACGATCTGGTGATGCCACTGAAATCTCCACTGGTTGTCGGTCCTGCTCAGGGCAGGGTTTCGGGGGTGCCGGGCTGCCGGCGTCGAACGTAGCGCAATCCTGCCCGATAGCTCCGGCTCGAACCAATTCGTCGGTGAGATCGCGTGTTTCCACTTCCGGATTCCTATGCTAGCTTCAAAATCAAGCGCTTGCTCAACTTTCGTTCACGGAGGATTTCAGTGCAGAGCCTGCAGACGCAGTTTCCGAATTTCATCGGCGCAGAGGCCGAACCACCCCGCGTCGCCCGCTACGCCGTCAACGAGGCGATGATCCGCAACTGGGTCGAGGCGCACGACGACCGCAACCCGATCTACGTCGACGCAGAGGCCGCCCGCAGTACCGGCCGTCGAGACGTCGTCTGTCCGCCCGCCATGATTTCGACCTGGGTGATGGCGGGTTACCGACGTTATCGGCAGGTCCAGCAACTTCGTGCCGACGGAGCCTCCGAGGACTTCGCGTATTCACGACTGCTGGCGTTGTTGGACGAGGCCGGATACACCTCCGTTGTCGCGACCAACGTCGAGCAGGAGTATTTCGCGGAGCTGAGCCCCGGTGACCACGTCACCGCGCATTTCACCATCGAAGCGATCTCGCCGTTCAAACAGACGGCTCTCGGTCACGGGTGCTTCATCACTCTGTTCAAGAAGTACGTCGACCAGGGCGGAAAGACGCTGGTCGAAGAGCGTTTTCGATTGCTCAGGTTCAAACCAGATGCCCAGACAGATACTCAACTCGAAGTCCAGGAGGTAATCGCATGAGCGAGACTGGCTCCCGCAACACCGCTGTTCCGAGACTGACCGTCACCGACGACAACGATTTCTTCTTCTCCGCGGCCAAAGAGGGCCGCCTCGAGATCCAACGGTGTGCGGATTGCAAGACGCTGCGCCACCCACCCGCACCCGCGTGCCCGGAATGCCGCTCGTTCAGTTGGGACACAGTCGAATCCACGCGGCGATGCACGTTGCACAGCTTCACGATCATCCATCACCCGAAGGATCCTGCTTTCGAGTACCCACTCGCCGTGGGACTCGTCGATCTCGAAGAAGGCACGCGTCTGGTTGCCGACATCGCGGGGATCGATCACGAGGAACTCGACTTCGGCATGGAACTCGAAGTGACCTTCTCCGAGCACGCTCACGGCGAGATGCTGCCGCAACTGAGGCGACGGGGTTCGGTGCAATGACGAAACTGATTGACTGCGAAGTGGGTTCGGCCCTCCCCAGCCTCGAATTGCCGTTGGATCGAACGCTGATCGTCGCCACTGCGATCTCTTCTCAGGATTTCGAGGACGTGCATCACGATCCGGGCAAGGCACAGGATCGCGGAACTCCCGACATCTTCATGAGCATCAACACCACCAACGGGCTCATCGACCGCTACATCACCGACTGGTCCGGCCCGGCATCACGGATCGTCAAAACATCACTACGGCTTGGTGTTCCGAACTTTCCCGGAGACACCATGACATTCACCGGCGAGGTCACCGCCACAGACGGCCGGGCGCTCACCGTGACGGTTCTCGGGAAAAACGCCCGTGGAACACACGTGACGGCCGACGTGACTCTCGAACCGGTGGAAAGGGTAATCGCATGACACGAGGATTTTCGAGGCAAGCAGCCATCGCCGGAATCGGCGCCACCGAGTTCTCCAAGAACTCCGGCCGCAGCGAATGGCAGTTGGCGTGCGAATCTGTGATCGCCGCACTCGACGACGCGCACATCGAGGCAGAAGAGGTGAACGGATTTGCGCTGTTCACCATGGAGAACAATCCTGAGATTGCGGTCGCACGCGCCCTCGGGATCCCGGAATTGACGTTCTTCAGTCGAATTCCACACGGCGGCGGCGGTGCCTGCGCACCGGTTCAACAAGCAGCGCTTGCCGTCTCCAGCGGAGTTGCCGACGTTGTGGTCGTCTACCGTGCCTTCAACGAAAGATCAGGTCACCGATTCGGCGCCGGCCCGCCACCTTTTGCGTACAACGCGTCGACGGACCAGGAGTATCGGAACTGGATCAACCCGTACGGGCTTCTGACCCCGGCGCAGCAGGAAGCCTTCCTCGCCAAGCTGTACATGCACAAGTACGGGGCAACCAGCGCCGACTTCGGCCAGATCTCGGTCCTCTCACGCAAGCATGCGGCGAACAATCCCAAGGCCTGGTTCTACGAACGCCCGATCACTATCGAGGACCATCAGAACTCGCGCATGATCGCTGACCCCATCCGTCTGCTCGACTGCTGCCAGGAAAGTGACGGTGGACAGGCGCTGGTCATCGTCAGCGCGGAGCGCGCCCGCGACCTGCCGCACAAACCTGCGATCATCAGCGGTGCTGCGCAAGGTGTAGGTCCACAACAGATTTCGATGAGCAGCTACTACCGCGAAGACATCGACAGCATGCCGGAAGTCGAACTCGTGGCGCGCCAACTGTGGGACCAGGCCGGTATCGGCCCGGACGACATCGATGCCGCAATTCTCTACGACGCCTTCACTCCGATGGTTCTGCTTCAACTCGAGGAGTACGGATTCTGCGGTCGAGGTGAGGCAAAAGACTTCATCGCCGACGGGAATCTCGAGCTGGACGGTCGCCTGCCGATCAACACCCACGGTGGCCAACTCGGTGAGGGATACATCCACGGCGTCAACGGCATTGCCGAAGGTGTACGCCTGATCCGCGGCACCTCCACCAATCAACCCACCAAAACTCTGGACAACGTGCTCGTGACCGGCGGCTCTCCCGTCCCGCACAGTGCGCTCGTCCTCTCGGCAGATCGCTGAATCTGCCGCCTATTCGAGAAAGCAGGAACAAGATGAGCGAGCGGATCACCTACGCCAGGGCCACCCACGGCGAGGAAGAAATACAGGCTGTTGTCGACGTCTTGCGCAGCGGGCATCAAGGATTGCGCATCGGCAAGAACGTCTTCGAGATGGAAGAACGTATCGCGGCCTTGGCCGGCAAGAAGTTCGGCGTCATGTGCAACTCGGGATCCTCGGGTTTGTACTTGGCAGTCGAGCTGCTTGGACTGCCTGCGGGAAGCGAGATCATCACGTCGCCGTTGACGTTCTCCACCGATATCGCACCGATCGTGCGTGCCGGTCTGGTGCCGGTGTTCGTGGACGTGGAACCCAACACGTTCAACGTCGACGTCACCAAGATCGAGGCAATGGTCACCGAGAAGACCGGTGCCATCCTGATGCCGAACCTCGCCGGCAACTGCCCGGACTGGGACGTCATTCGTGATATCGCTGATCGCCATGGACTCAAGGTGATCGAGGATTCGTGTGACGCGATCGGCGCCACGCTCCGCGGTACTCCCACCGGGTCTCGGGCGGACATCGTCGTCACCAGTTTCTCGATGGCACACATCATCACGTGCGCGGGAACCGGTGGAATGGTGTGCGTCGACGACGAAGCCAGCCGTGACAAGGCTTTGCTGCTTCGCCGCTGGGGCCGTCGTAGCGAGCCGAACCTGTTCGGCAGTACCAAGTCCGGCCGAGTCTTCCGTGAAGAACTCGACGGCGTCGACTACGACAACGACTTCATCTTCGAGCTCATGTCGTGGAACTTCGAGCCCTCCGAACTCGGCGCAGCTTACGGCGTCGTGCAGCTCGACAAGCTGGAACAGAACTACAAGACGCGTAAGGCCACATTTGCGGCCTTCACGACGGCATACGGCGCCCACCCCGAATTCTTCACGACGCCGGTAGAACTCGACGGTCTCGACACGGCGTGGCTGTGTTACCCGGTGATGATCAAGGAGAACGCCCCCTTCACGCGCAGCGACCTGCAGGAAGCCATCGAGGCCGACGGTATCGACACACGAACTGTGTGGAGCGGCAACGTCACTCGTCACCCGATGATGAACAACATCGAGTTCCGTCAGCCGGCCGAAGGATTGCCGGAAGCCGACGCGGTTTTCGCCCGAGGAATGACACTCGGCATGAGTCACGGCCTGCGTGAAGACGAAGTTGCACGGATTGCGGAGAGCATCAATCGCTTCGCCTCGAAGTTCAAATAGCATGACGAGGCGCTTTGACGGCCGCCGAGCGCTTGTCACCGGTTCCAGTCGCGGAATCGGTGCGGGCGTCGCGGAGCGACTGGCAGCCGAGGGTGCCGACGTCGCCCTCGTGGCTCGGACGCTCGGCACGCATGCAACCCTGCCCGGCAGTCTCGAAGAGACTGCGGCTCGAATTGCCAAGTACGGAACCAAAGTCGAGATAGTTGTCGCAGATCTGACGGACGAGCAGCAGCGCGACACCGTTGTGCCGCTGGCGATCGAGAAGCTTGGCGGGACTATAGACATCCTGGTGAACAACGCGGCAGCGGCGATCTATCAGCCGCTCTCGGATTACCCACTGCGGCGGCGACGGTTGATGTTCGAGGCAAATGTCCATGCACCGCTCGATCTGATGCAAGCCGTGGTGCCGGGGATGGTGGCAAACGGATACGGCTGGATCGTGAACGTGTCCAGTGGCACCGTCAAACCGTGGCATGGCCCGCCGTTCACGTGGGTCGAACCGGGAACTGCCATGACCGTGTACGGCGCGTCCAAAGCAGCGCTCAACAGGATGAGCAACGGCATGGGCGTGGAGCTTTACGGCCAGGGGGTTCGCGTCAACACGGTTCAACCGCGGGCAGCGGTGCTCAGTGAGGGCGCCAGGGTCCTGGTCGGTGAGACTATCCGGCCGGATCAGGTCGAATCTATGGAAGAAATGGTGGAAGCGGTCACAGCGCTGTGTGATTGCGACACCGAGTTCACCGCGCTCTCGAGCGTCAGCTTGGACCTGATCGACGAGTGGTCCCTTACCGTGCGTGGTCTGGACGGAACGGCATTACCGGAGAACCCGGCATTACGAACCGAGGAGTTGGCATGAAGCCCGTCATCGTGGACGCAGCACGAACGCCGTTCGGCAAGCGTGAGGGTTGGCTGTCCGGAGTCCACGCGGCGGAACTGTTGGGTTATGCGCAGAAAGGCGTGCTGGATCGGGTGGGCGTGGATCCTGACGCGGTCGACCAGGTCATCGGCGGCTGTGTGACGCCTCTCGGTGAGCAGTTCGGAAACATCGTGCGTACGTCCTGGATGCATGCGGGCCTTCCGTTGAAAGCGGGCTGCACCACGATCGACGCGCAGTGCGGAACCGCGCAGCAATCGGTGCAGTTGATTGCCGGGCAGATTGCCATCGGTGCAGTCGACGTGGGTGTGGCGTGCGGTGTGGAACTGATGTCGCGGGCACCACTCACCTACAAGGTGGGTACCGGCCTCGGAACACCACGTCCGGAGTCGTGGTCACTCGATACCGTCGACCAGTACACCGCAGCCGATCGGATTGCTGTCAAGCGCGGTTTCAGCCGCGAGGATCTCGACTCCTTCGGGCTGCGCTCGCAGCAGCGAGCCGCAGCAGCATGGGAGGCAGGACGCTTCGACTCGCACATCATCGATGTGGTCGCTCCGGGCTCTGACGCTCCGGTTCATCGGGATCAGGGTCTGCGCGAATCGAGTCTCGAAGGACTCGCGAAACTGCGGACCGTTCAAGAGGGCGGATTGCACACCGCTGGAACGTCTTCGCAGGTCTCGGACGGTGCGAGTGCCGCTCTGCTGATGTCCGAGGATCGAGCCAGGATGTTCGGGGTGCGGCCGCGGGCAAAGATATTGGCGCAGTGCGTCATCGGCGGAGACATCGAGTACATGCTCGACGGTCCCGTGGACGCGGCAAACATCGTGCTCGGCCGCACCGGTCTGACGATCGACGACATCGATCTGTTCGAGGTCAACGAGGCATTTGCTTCGGTACCGATGTCGTTCGCGCAGGTTCACGGCGTCGATCCCGAATTGCTGAACGTCAACGGTGGTGCAATCGCGCTGGGCCACCCGGCCGGTGCAACCGGAATCAGACTGTTGGCCAATGCCATCGACGAACTGGAGCGCCGGGACAAGTCCATCGCGCTGATCGCGATCTGCGCGTCCGCCGCAACCACCTGCCTGATTCTCGAACGCATCTGACAAGAACCGAAGATTGAGGAACCTGCCATGGCACTGCCCCTGCTCGAAGATCACCGTGACCTGGCGGAAGCGGTAGCCGCATTCGCGAACCGCTTCGGTGGAATCGCCGACACGCGGAGCAACGTCAAGCGGTACGCCGCCGGTGATCGGCCGGACTCGTGGGATGGATTGGTCCGTCAGGGACTGCACGCAGTGCACCTGCCGGAGCAGTACGGCGGTGACGGGGCAGGGCTTGCCGAACTGGCGGTGGTAGTCGAGCAATTGGGTGATGCGCTTTACCCGGGACCGTACGTTCCGACGGTCATCGCCAGTGGGATCCTCGCGAAAGCTGCCGGCCCGGCTGCGGAATCAATGCTGATCGAATTGGCCACCGGCGCAACCGGAGCAGTCTGCACCGGCGTGGGATTGCGCGCGGCTCGCAGCGATGCAGGGTGGACCGTGAGCGGTTCTGCCGACCCGGCTCTAGGTCTACCCGGAGCCGATGTCGTTCTCGTGCAAGCGAACAGCGAAGACGGCGAGTTGTGGTTCCGGCTCGAGCAGTCGTCTTCCGCTGCGGTGGAGGTCGAAGACGGAGTGGATCTGACACGCTCGATCGGGACGCTGACGTTGACCGATCACAAGGTCGACGCTGGGCTGATCGTCGAGGGTCTCCAGGCGCACCGAGTCGAACTGATCGTCAACACGGTGTTGGCTGCGGAGGCGAGCGGTATCGCCGGGTGGGCGCTACGCACCGCGGTCGACTACGTGAAGTCCCGGCAGCAGTTCGGCCGTCCGGTCGGAAGCTTCCAGGCAGTTCAGCACAAGGCGGCCATGATGCTGGTCCGCTCCGAGATTGCCTGTGCCGCAGCGTGGGACGCAGCTCGGTCCGAAGAGCACGGCGAGGATCAGCAGAGACTTGTCTCGGCTCAAGCTGCGTTGGCCGCTTTGCCCGTCGGCATCGAGAACGCCCTCGAATGTGTCACGTTGCTCGGCGGAATCGGATTCACTTGGGAGCATGACGCGCATCTGTACTGGCGCCGGGCAATCAGTATCGCTGCGGTGGCGGGTTCCGAGGTGAAGTGGGCACACACGTTGGGAGACCGGTCCGCCGATTCGGAACGGGATTTCTCCTTTGTAGACCCGGACATGCTGCCTGAACTACGAGAGCAGGTTCGCAGGGTTCTGGACGAGGTTGCGCTGCTGCCCGACGACGGAACCACCAGCGCCAGTTGGGCGCCGGCCAAGGGGAGCGCTCGACGCGCCCGATTTGCCGACGCCAAACTGGTAGCCCCGCACTATCGGGCGCCGTACGGGCTGGGAGCAGGACCGAGAGAACAGGCCGTCATCGCACACGAATTCGCGATGCGAGGTTGGGCTCAACCGTCCACGGTGATCGGGGAATGGGTGCTGCCCACGATTCTCGAACACGGCAACGCCGAGCAGCAGGACAGGTTCGTCGAGCCTTCGCTGCGCGCCGACATCATCTGGTGCCAGCTGTTCAGTGAGCCGGGCGCGGGATCAGACCTGGCCGGTCTGAGCACGAAAGCGCGCAAGGTCGACGGTGGCTGGGTCCTGTCGGGTCAGAAAGTGTGGAACTCGGGCGCGCACGAGGCCGATTGGGGAGTATGCCTGGCGCGTTCCGACGCCGACGCTCCGAAACATCGTGGGCTGTCGTACTTCCTGGTCGACATGACCTCGAAAGGTATCGACGTACGTCCGCTGAAACAAGCCACCGGTAAGTCGGAGTTCAACGAGGTATTCCTCGACGACGTCTTCGTCCCGGACGACTGCCTGGTGGCGGAGCCGGGGCAAGGGTGGAAGCTTGCTGCGACAACGCTGTCCAACGAACGCCTGAGTATGGGCAGCACGCTGCACCACGGTTCGAGTCGGCTGTTCCGTCAGGTTATCGCCGACGCGAGCCACGACTGCCCTCGCGAAGACACAGTGGAGGGCCTCGGCCGCAGTATCTCTCGTGAGTTGGCACTGTCCGCGATGAATCTACGCGGGGTGTCGGCGCGACTGGCGGGTCAGGAACCGGGCGCCGAGATCAGCGTGTCGAAGGTGTACAACGCCCTGGCGCAGCGTGAGGGCTCGCGGGATCTGTTGCGACTGCTCGGACCTCGTGCCGCCGTTGTCGACCCGTCGGCGAATTACGCGATAGACCACATCGGACTTCCCTCGATTCTGTTCGGCGGCGGAACCGTCGAAATTCAACTCAACGTCATCGCGCAGCGCGTACTCGGCCTGCCGCGTTCGTAGATCTTAGGAGTTTCACCATGTACTTGGATTTGTCGGAGGAGTCGAAGACTCTGCGCAAGGAATTGCGGGCGTACTTCGCGGAGATCATCAACGACGAAGACCGCCGTGCTCTCGTGGATCAGACCGAAGGCGGCCCCGTCTTCGATCGCATTCTGCGCCGAATGGGTAAAGACGGTTGGCTGGGCTTGGGGTGGCCGGAGGAATTCGGCGGTCGGGGCGAGAACCCCGAAGCTCTGTACGTGTTCTACGACGAGGTGATTCGCGCCAATGCGCCGCTGTCGCTGGTCACGCTGAACACCGTCGGACCCGCTCTGATCAAGCACGGGACGCAAGCTCAGAAGGACTTCTTCCTGCGTCCGATCCTGGCGGGCGAGTTGATCTTTGCCATCGGCTACACCGAACCCAATGCGGGCACCGATCTCGCGGCCCTCGAAACACGCGCCCGCATCGAGGGTGACGAGCTTGTCATCAACGGCAACAAGATCTTCACCAGCGCCGGTGTGTTTGCCGACTGGGTCTGGCTTGCCGTTCGCACCGATCCCGACGCGCCTACGCATCAGGGCATTTCCGTGGTCCTGGTGCCGACCAATTCGCCGGGGTTCTCGGTCACCGAAATTCACACCGTGGGCGGAATCAGCACTTCGGCAACCTATTACGAAGATGTTCGGGTGCCGATCACCAATGTCGTCGGTGAGCTCAATCAAGGGTGGAAGCTCATCACCAACCAGCTCAACCACGAACGTGTTGCCCTGGCGGCACGCGGTGGTATAGCCAACGAGCTCTTTGCCGAGGTGGTCGAATGGGCAAAGACCGAACCCGCCGGTGACGGCCACGTCTACGACATCGGCTGGGTACGTGAGAAATTGGCGGAAGTCTACGCGCTGCTCAGTGCTGCCGACCTGATGAACCTACGACTGGTGGCGGACGTCGCCGCCAACACCTTGGGCGGCGGGGATTCGGCCGCGGCCAAGATCTTCGGTACCGAAGCCGTCGTTAGTGCGTACGGCATGCTGCAGGAAGTGCTGGGCGCCAAGGGCTTACTGCGCCCCGGCACACCCGGAGCGGTACTGGAAGGGCGGGTCGAGAACCTGGGTCGACGCGCACAGAACAACACCTTCGGCGGTGGAACCAACGAAGTGATGCGTGAAATTGTCGCCGCAAAATGTCTGGGCATGGCGCTTGCTGCGCGTCGCCGGCCCGCTGCACAGAACGAAAAGAGCTGACATGGAATTCGAATTCGACGACAACTTGTCCGCCGTGCGGGATCTGAGTGAATCGATCTTCTCGGCGAAGTCCGGAGTGGACCGACTGCGGGAAGTGGAGGGCGCCGGCGGTTTCGACGCCGAACTGTGGAAGCTCCTCGCCGATTCCGACGTTCTGGGAATTCCTCTGCCAGAGGAGGTCGGGGGAGCGGGACTCGGAATGCTAGGCCTGGCAGCGGTGCTCGAACAACAGGGCCGCCGGGTCGCCCAGGTGCCGCTCTGGTCGGTGATTTCGACGGCAGCGCTGCCGATTGCCGAGTTCGGCAGTAAGGAGCAGAAAGCGTCGTGGCTTCCGGGACTGCTCGACGGCTCGGTGATCGTCACCGGCGCCTTCGACACCGGCTACAACGCCGAGACGGCAGTTCGCGCCGAGCCGGCTCCTGACGGCTGGGTTCTGTCGGGCCACGTCGACTCCGTACCGGCCGCCGAGTTCGCTGCCGCACTGGTGGTTCCGGTGACGATGCCGGACGGCAGTGTCACCGTGATGATCGTGCCGACGGACCGGGACGCGCTGGTGCGTACACCGCTTGCGGTGACGAACCGCGAGAGCAACAGCGCTGTGCAGTTCGACGGGGTTGCGGTTACTGCAGCTGACGCACTTCCCGCGGACGGCGCGGTGGTTCGAGACTGGACGTTACGACGTGCGCGGGTCGCTCTGGCGGCCCTGGCTACCGGCGTCTGCGAGGAAGCGCTGGCGATGACGGCGAAATACACCTCCGAGCGAGTGCAATTCGGACGTCCACTCTCGACCAACCAGGCAGTTGCCGTCCGGGCCGCCGACGCGTACCTCGACACCGAGAGCACAAGATTGACCACCCACCGCGCTGCCTGGCTGATGGACAGCGGAGTCGAGAGTGAAGCGGAAGCGGCTGCGCTGGTCGCCAAATGGTGGGCGTCGCGCGGCGGTTTGCGCGTGGTGCACGCGACCCAGCACATGCACGGCGGAATCGGCGCGGATGTCGACTATCCGATTCACCGCTATTTCCTGTGGGGACGGCAGATCGCCTTCACTTTGGGGAGCGCGGGGGCGATAGGCGCCGAACTCGCCGATCAGTTGGAGATCCGAGCCCAGATCGGGGCGTCGGCGTGAATATCTGAGACGACAGGTTCCAGTCACGGGCAGCGCGTCGGCAATCATCGCGCTACTCTGCCCTTCGTGAATCGCACTAGTTCGTTCATCAGGCCGTTGGTTCCGCGGGACCCGCACGAGCCGCACCGGGTGGCGACGCCGCTCGAACTGCTCACCGACCTCTGCTTCGTCGTGGCGGTCGCTCAAGCGGCCACCGGTCTGCACCACGCGATCAGCGAAGGGCATGCGGCTTCGGGCGTCGGGCACTTCGCGATGGCTTTCTTCGCGATCTGGTGGACGTGGCTGAATTTCACGTGGTTCACCTCGGCGTACGACAACGACGACGGAATCGCCAGGCTGCTGACCATATTCCAGATCCTCGGATCGCTGGTCCTTGCAGCCGGCATCGTCCGCTTCTTCAACGACGACGCCCTGCTGATCATCGTCGGCTACGTCATCATGCGAATAGCACTGGTCATCCAATGGCTCAGGGTCTCGCGGAACGACCCCGAGCATGCGCTCACGGCGCGTCGATACGCTCTCGGAATCGTGTTGGTCCAGATCGGTTGGATCGGTTTCTACTTCGTGCCGTCCGCCGTTTACGTCCCGACGTTCCTGGTGTTGGTTCTGTGCGAATTCGCGGTACCGATCTGGTCGGAGAAGCCGGGCATGACGCCGTGGCACCCGCATCACATCGCGGAGCGGTACTCGTTGTTCTTCATCATCGTTCTGGGCGAGACGATCCTTTCGACCACCATCGCGATTCAGGACGCCGTGGACGGTGAGCATCCGGCAGCGCAGGTCACCTACGTCGTGATCGGCGGCATTCTGATTGTCTTCAGCCTGTGGTGGTTGTACTTCCAACGCAATGCAGGCGAAGTGATCGGCGGTGACAACGTCTCACCCTTCGTCTGGGGGTTCGGTCACTACTTCATCTTCGCCGCCGCTGCCGCCATCGGTGCGGGGTTGGCCTCGCGCGTCGACTTCTGGACTCATCACGGTGACGGCAGCGCGTTGGTGACGGGTGCTGCCGTCACCGTTCCGGTCGCGGTCATCCTTGCCGCCTTGTGGTTCATCCACATTCGACTACACGACTCCTCGGTACGCACCCTCGTGCCGTTCTCGGTCGCGATAGTCGTCGTGCTCGGTGGTACCTACACCGCGGTGCCCGAACTGGTCGCGGGACTGGCCTGCGCCGCGCTGTTGGCCGTGGAACTGATTCTGACCGAGGGCAAATCCGAAACCGTCTGAGCGCTCATTCGGCGGCAAGGAATATCGCCTTGGTGACGGCGACGGTTTCCAGTGGTCCCTTCGACGGTCCGACCAGCACGGTCCACCGATCTTCGGAACGATCGATCGGATAGGTGTTTTCGGCCCACACGATGGGGGTATCCGCCCCTTGCCCTCGGCAGGAGTAGGCGCCCGCCAGACGGGGGTCGGATTCGGTAGATGGCCACGAACCGCCGTGTCGGACGCGGCAGAGAAGACCGTTCTCGAGTTCGAGCCCGAAGGGAGTCGGGTCGGCGGGCGGCGGATAGGCCTCGACGCCGTCGACACCCCGAGCGGTGATCAGTTCTGTTCCCCAGGGAAATTGCAGGCAGAGAATCGAATCGGGCTCCGGACCGGGCCAACACGCGTCCGCCCCGTCTGCGGTGCTTCCGCAGGTGATGACTCCCGGCGTGACAGCCGACTGTGATGCTGCGTAGCACTCGCTGATCTTCATGGCCGGCGTTTGGACGCTCCAACCGGATTTGGGTTTGCCGGAACCGTCGACGGCAACAAGATTCACGATCTCGGTCGGGGTACCGCCTGCCGATGATCCCGCAGTCGCAGGCAAGCATCGGCAGAGGACTATGCGGGTGATCGTTCCCTCATCCGCCTTCTTGCCTTCGGGTGTGAAGGTGATGCGATAGCCGGTTCCCGCTTCGGTGTCGGCCGGAAAGACTGCGACCGATTCCCCGTCGGAATTGGTTGTGGCAGTGAAGGGACCGTAAAGTTCGGCGGCACGCTGCATCTTCTGGCCGACGGTCAGTCCGTCCAGTGTGGCAGCGCCGGTCCGGGGCGCGATTTCGACGAGAACGCCGTCGGTGAAGGTCAATTCGCAGTCCTGCCACTGGACGACCACTGTTCCGGTCTTCGATACCGGCGCAAGGTCGCCGGCGGCTTTCCGCGTTTCCTCCTCCGTCATGCCGATCCGAAGGTTGCGGAAGCCGCTGGTGGAGAGTCGCTCCCGTGCGGATTCGGGATCCGAGGCAACCGCCAGCCGTGCGGTGAGTTGCGCCGCGTTGGCAGCGTCGATCGCCATGCCCCCGGTTGCGTCGGCGATGCACTTCAGCTGGGCGGACGCAGCGGCGTCGAGCTTGAATCCGATGGTGTGGATGGTCAGGTCAGGATCGTGGGGCATCGCTTCGGTGGACTCACACGGAGGTTCGGTCGAGCAGGTGTCCTCCCCGTCGGAGACGAGGATGATCGTGCGCTCACCATCGGCGGGGAGTGCGGCGGCGGCTTGTTGAAGCGCAGCCATGATCGGCGTGTATCCCGACGCGGACAACCCGTCGATTCCCGCTGCGAATGCATTTCGATCGAGTGGTCCGAGTGGCACGACGGTCTTGATGTCGCGGCAACCCGCGACCTTCTCGGCGTCGCTGCTACCCGTGGCGGTGTCGTACGCGATCAGACCGAGCGCAGCATCGTCTGGGAGGCCACTGACGAGAGTGTGAATCGCGTTCTTGGCGGCATCGATTCGAGGACCGGGAGCGTCGTCCTGCTTCATCGACCCCGAGGCATCCAGCACGATGACGGTAGGCGCCGTTGCGCTCACTTCTGAAGCTGGATCAGCAGTGACACTTACCTGCTGGGTCCCGCCTGCTTCTTCGGGCCCGCCACTGCCCTGCGTCGAACACCCGACGGCAATGATCGCAGTCGCCGCAATACAGATCGCCACACGAAGACGCATGGAACGAGGCTACGAGCTGACGTGGCCGGCCAACAGTCGTCCGAACGGACGACACCGGCTCAGCGAATCGCGAGTCGCTCCTTGCGGAGCTTGTCGACCTCGGGCAGATGCAGGGGTTCAAGCTCGTTCACACCCAAGGCGCGCATGAGCAGGAGGTCCGCGAGTTCGGGGTTGCGAGCCAGAGCGGGTCCGTGCATGTACGTCCCGATCACCGAACCCTGCACGACGCCTTCGAATCCGTCGCCGACGCCGTTTCCGACACCATGGGTGACACGTGCGAATCCAGAGGCTGAGCTACCCAGAGTTGTTCCGCCGCGGTGATTCTCGAAACCTGAGAGGGGCGCGGTGAGTCCGTCGATCAGCGGCTTCGTGATGACTTCGCCGATGGAACGCTTCTCCTGCGGCGAGGTTGTGACGTCGAGCATCGAGACACCGTCGACGCGTTCGCCGCTGGAGGTTTCGTACCAGTTGCCGAGCACCTGAATGGCAGCGCAGATCGCCAGAACCGGTGCGCCACGCTCGGCGGCGCGTTGCAGACCAGGGTATTTCGCGAGGTGACGCGTGGCGAGGCGCTGAGCGGAATCCTCGGCGCCACCCAACGTGTACACGTCGAGCGAATCGGGGACCGGATCGCTGAGGGTGATGTCCACGATTTCGGCGTCGTAGCCGCGCATCCGCAGACGCTGACGCAGGATCAGGGCATTGCCGCCGTCGCCGTAGGTGCCCATGACGTCGGGGAGTACCAGACCGATGTGAACTGTCGAGTCAGACATTGCGAGACTCCTTCGCGATGGCAGTGTTGAGGTCACGGAAGGCTGTGTAGTTCGCCAGTACCTCCACACGTCCGGGAGGGCAGGAAGCGATGGCGCGCAACGGGTCCGGGTCGAGAGTGTGCTCGACGCCCGCGTACGTGAGGCGAACTGCCAGATCTGTTCCGCGTTCACCGGCGGCCACTACCTTGACACCTTCGAAGTGCTCGAACTTCACGTCCCACAGCCAGGAGAGGTCCTCGCCGTCCGGCACCTGACCGTTCACCGCGATGACCAGACCGTCCACCGTGGGATCGATCATCGACAGCGCTTCCTGCCAGCCGGCGGGATTCTTCGCGAGCAGCATGTGAACGGAGTGCGGTCCGACCTCGACGGTGCTGTATCGACCCGCGACTTCTTGAACCGTCGACGCGGCAGCAACTGCCCCGACCGGATCTGCACCCAAAGCCGCTGCAGCCGCTACGGCCTGAGCTGCGTTGCCGCGGTTGGCTTTTCCGGGGAGGGTCAACGTCATCGGAATCTTCAGGCCGTCGGGGCCGTAGAGATTGTCGTCGTCGAGCCACCAGGTCGGCTCGGGCCGCGCGAAGTCGGAACCGGTACTGCGCCAGTGCTTTCCCTCCCACACGATGGGTTCGCCGGTGCGCGGGCAGCTGACGGAATCGCCGGCCCAACCGCCGCCGGCAGCAACCCACACGACGTTGGTGGCGTCGTATGCCACGGAGGTGACCAGTACGTCGTCGCAGTTGGCGACGATCACCGCATTTGGATGAGCATTGACGCAGGCGCGCAGCTTCCGCTCGATCATGTTGATCTCGCCGACCCGGTCGAGCTGATCGCGGCTGAGGTTGAGCAGCACGATCACTTCCGGGTTCACGGCGTCGGCTACGTGGGGGACGTGCAGTTCGTCGACCTCGAGTGCCGCCAGCGTCGCATCGGTACGCGCGGCCAGGGCGGCCACGATCCCGGCATCCATGTTGGCGCCGTCGGCCTGCGTGGCGACGTCACCGAGTGTCGCGAGCGCTGCGGCGGTCATACGTGTGGTCGTCGACTTGCCGTTGGTGCCGGTGACCACGACGGTGCGCTTGCCGCGTCCGAGCTGAGTCATGAGCGTCGGGTCGATCTTGAGGGCGATCAGCCCGCCGATCATCGAACCCTTGCCGCGACCGGCCTTCTGCGATGCCCAAGATGCTGCTGCGGCAGCTCGCATGGCGAGCTTTCCGCGCGCTGTGATCGATAGTCCAGTTCCCACGGCCCGAGTTTGGCACAGGGCGTCGTCAGACGCCGAGTCGCGCCGGTGGTGAGGCTGCAGGTGTGTCCGAGAAAACAGTGTTCGCGGGCTTACGTCTCATCTGTGCGGCGCTCGCTCCGGCGATCACGATGACCGCCCCGACCAGTGACAACGGGCTCGGATCCTCGTGCAGGAACAGCCAGGACGCGCCGATTCCCACGACTGGCACCAGCAAGGAGAGCGGCGCCACCATGCCGGCGGGATAGCGGCCCATGAGCATCGTCCAGAGCCCGGATCCGGCGATGGTGCCGAGCAGAATGATGTAGGCCAGCCCGACCAGCGACGGCCAGGCGTCGGCGCTGAATGCGGTGCCGAGTGCGTGCCAGCCGACTGTGGGGCCTTCGACCACGGCTGACAGAGCGAGCATCGGTAACGGCGGGATGACACACATCCACAACATCAAGCGCATCGGTGCAGGCTCGCCGACGGTGTTTGCCGCAGCCAAGCGGCTGCCGAGATTGCCGAACGCCCAGGACAGGCCGCCGAGGAGTGTGAGGACGACGGGCAGCAGTGCCGCGTGGTGCGAGCGGTCCCAGCCGATCAAGGACATCCCGCCAACGGCGACGGCGATACCGGAGACCTGCCAGACGCTGAGCTTCTCGCGGAGCAGGAAAGCGCCGAGTAGGACGGTGAACGGTGCTGACGACTGCAGGACAAGTGATGCAAGGCCCGTCGGCATCCCCGAATGCATCGCCCAGAAGAGGAAGACGAACTGGCCGAATCCGAAACCGAATCCGTAGAGCAGCAGCCAGCGGAGCGGCACCTGTGGACGCGGCACGAAGATGACCACCGGAATCGCGATGATCAGAAACCGCAGCGCTGCGAAGAAGAACGGCGGGAAATGATCCAGGCCGACGCGAATGGCCAGGAAGTTCAGACCCCACAAGACGATCACGGTCAGGCCGAGGAGACGGTCGCGGGGAGTCATGCGTTAATCGTGAGCCTTACGAAGCATCAGAACAAGCGAATATAGATGCACTATCCATGTAGTTTTGCTACATGGATATTCGTCACCGTATGGATGCCACGCGCTTGCGAATCCTCCGCGAGCTCGCCGACCGAGGAACCGTCGGCGCTACTGCTCTCGCCCTCTCGATGACGCCTTCCGCCGTCTCGCAACAACTCAAGATCCTCGGACGAGAAGCGGGGGTCTCGCTCCTCGAACCGGACGGGCGCACGCTGCGCCTCACCGACGCGGGTCGAGCGCTGGTGCTTCGCGCCGACGACGTGGTGGCGGCGCTAGACCGGGCGGCGGACGAGATGGCGTCGTACCGAGGCTCGCCGCGGGGAAAGGTGCGAGTCGCGTTCTTTCCCTCCGGCGCGGCGCTCCTGCTGCCCGGTGTCCTGACGGCGCTGAAGAACTCGGACGTGGACATCGACGCCTACGACGTCGACAAACCGGCGTCCGCCGTCCCTGGACTGTTGGCCGATCACGATGTGATCCTCACCCACCGTGACGAACGCGGAGCCGAGACGTCGTTTCCCCGGGTCAGCGTGCAACCGCTGATGCGTGAACCGATCGATCTGGTGCTGCGGCCTGATCATCCACTCGCCGAGCAGGATTCGGTCCGGCTGGAACAATTGGCCGACGAGAACTGGATAAGCGTGCGCGGCGGGTTTCCGGTCGACGACGTTCTGCTGTCGGTTGCATCGGTAACCGGCGTCCAGCCTCGCGTCGCTCATCGGATAAACGATTTCCGCGTCATCGAAGAACTGGTGGCGGCGGGCCACGGCGTGGCTTTGATGCCGCGATACGCGATCACGCATCCCGGAGTGTCGAGGAAACCGGTGGCGGGAGTGCGCGCTGCACGAGTTTATGAATTGGCAACTCGGTTACACGCCAACCGCAGTCCGGCTATCGGAGTCGTGCTCGACGCCTTTCGTGACGTCGCGCGTGCTGTCGGTGAATGAAGGCCGTCGGTGAATGAAGGGCCGTTGGTGAATGAAGGGCCGTTGGTGAATGAACGGCTGTCGGTGAATGGGCAGCTGTTGGTGAATGAACACAAACGGGAGCGACACGATTAGTGTCGCTCCCGTTTCGGTAGTGCAATCCTCACGGTTTAGTGAGGGTCGCTTAGTGAGGGCCGGTATCAGGCGAGAGCCTTGGCCTTCAGTGCTGCGAATTCTTCTTCACTGATGGTGCCGGCGTCGAGAAGTGCCTTTGCATCTGCGATGGATTCGGCCGGGGACTTTCCGGCAACCTCACGGATGTAGCTGTCCTGTGCGTTCTTGACCTGCTGTGCAGCCTCGAGGGACCGCTGTGCCATTCCGTCACTGCGAACGATCAGGTAGACGAGCGAGGTGAGCAGCGGAATGAAGAACAGGAAGACGATCCAGATTGCCTTCACCCAGCCGGAGGTCTTGTGATCGCGGAACAGGTCGGTGATGATCGAGAAGAGCAGGATCAAGTACGCGATGAACGCGAAGCTGATGATGATCAGCCAGAGGAAGTCCCAAAAGGAATCCATTGTCGAGCTCCATTTCACAAGTCGGATTTGTCTGAGCTGACTATCTCACGCGCACGTGGCGTCTGCATCATCCTCGATGGGTGAATTCTTTTTGTTAACTTCGCTAACCGACTCTTTCGGGACCAATGTCATGCCGAATCGAAAACATCGACCGAAAATCTTCAGTGCTCTGAAAACGACCCTGGCCCCACCCGAAAATCGGGTGAGACCAGGGATTGTTCACGAGTCAGGAGCTGAGTGTCAGCTGGCGCGGTTTACTGCCGAGACCACAGCGCGCAGCGAGGCCGTCGTGATCGACGTGGCGATACCCACACCCCAGACGACGGTGCTCTGACCCTCCGGGCCCGTCACGGCGCACTCGACGTAGGCCGCGGCCTGGGCGTCGTCACCGGCGGACATCGCGTGCTCGGAGTAGTCGAGGACACGAACGTCGAAGTTGATGCTTCCCAGCGCGTCGACGAAGGCAGCGAGCGGGCCGTTGCCGGTTCCCGAGATCTCCTGCTCCTTGCCGTTCACCTTGACGATCGCGGTGATCGCATCGGTGCCGCCGTCCTCCTCGGACGCGGTGACCTTCTGCTTCATGCGCTCGAGCGGGGTGATGGGAGCGAGGTACTCCTCGTGGAAGACATCCCACATTTCCTTCGGCGAGACCTCGCCGCCCTCGCCGTCGGTGATCTTCTGGACCGACTGCGAGAACTCGACCTGCAGACGACGCGGCAGCACCAGACCGTGATCGGCCTTCATGATGTATGCGACGCCGCCCTTGCCGGACTGCGAGTTCACACGGATGACGGCCTCGTAGCTGCGGCCGACGTCCTTCGGGTCGATCGGCAGGTAGGGGACCTGCCAGAGAATGTCGTCGACGTCGGAGTTCTGGCTGTCGGCGTCGACCTTCATGGCGTCGAGGCCCTTGTTGATCGCGTCCTGGTGGCTGCCGGAGAACGCGGTGTAGACCAGGTCGCCGCCGTACGGATGACGCTCGTGGACGGGCAGCTGGTTGCAGTACTCGACCGTGCGACGGATCTCGTCGATGTTCGAGAAATCGATCTGCGGGTCGACGCCGCGCGTGAACATGTTCAGAGCGAGAGTGACCAGGCAGACGTTGCCGGTGCGCTCACCGTTGCCGAACAGGCAGCCTTCGATGCGGTCCGCGCCGGCCTGGTAGCCCAGCTCGGCTGCAGCGACACCCGTGCCGCGGTCGTTGTGGGGGTGCAGCGACAGGATGACCGAATCGCGGCGGGCCAGGTTGCGGTGCATCCACTCGATGGAGTCGGCATACACGTTGGGTGTCGCCATCTCGACGGTGGCGGGCAGGTTCAGGATGACCGGGTTGGCCGGCGTCGCACCCAGGGTTTCGGTGACGGCGTCACATACTTCCTTGGCGTACTCGAGCTCGGTGCCGGTGTAGGACTCGGGCGAGTATTCCCAGCGCCAGTTCGTGTCCGGGTACTTCTTCGACTCGGCGAGGACCAGTTCGGCGGCGTCGGTGGCGATCTTCTTGATCGTGTCCTTGTCGGCGCGGAACACGACGCGGCGCTGCAGAATCGAGGTGGAGTTGTAGAAGTGCACGATCGCGTTCTCGGCACCTTCACAGGCCTCGAACGTGCGCTTGATCAGCTCGGGACGCGACTGCGTCAGCACCTGGATGGTGACGTCGGACGGGATGGCGCCGTCCTCGATGATCTCGCGAACGAAATCGAAGTCCGTCTGGCTCGCGGACGGGAAGCCGACCTCGATCTCCTTGTAGCCCATACGAACCAGGAGATCGAACATACGACGCTTGCGCGCCGGGCTCATCGGATCGATCAGCGCCTGGTTGCCGTCGCGCAGGTCAACGGCACACCACTGGGGTGCTCGGTCGATGATCTTGTCCGGCCAGGTGCGGTCGGGCAGCGTGACCGTCTCGACCTCTTCGGCGAACGGGCGGTAGCGGAACGTCGGCATCGACGAGTTCTTCTGCGTGTTCCACGCAGGCTGGTCGGACGGTGCCGGCTTCGTGGGCGGGGTGATGGTGCGAGTGCCGGTGGTGAATGCGTCAGCGGGGGACATGGGTGTGATCTCCAGGATTGTGGACCCGGCCTGTTGACCTGTTGGTCAAGACCATGAGTCCGGAAGGCTTGGTCGACCGGCGCACAAAAACCCCGCGGCGGGAGGCCAGTCTGGATCAGACCCCGTCGCGGCAACCAAGAAGGAGTGCGCGCTGCATGCACAGCACTCTACTCCTGGATTTCGCGAGAAATCGGTGGGGTTCGCCCTCATGTCCAATTTGTCGCCGAATTGTGCTGCCGTTTCGGCCCCGAAAATGGTGGACTGTCGTCCATGGATCCCCGAATCGCCGTGGCGAGCACGTACCTCGACGCGCTCCGCAGTCACGATGGCAGTTCCGTACCGCTGGCTCCGGACGCGGTACGCCACGAGGTCGGGCTCAAGACCGGATTTTCGGGGAATCATTTGCGGCGCAGCCTTTCCGGAGGTCCTCAGTATCGCGTGATCCGCGACATTCGTGAGGTGGAGTGGACGGTCGACGGGGACGACCTGACGGCTGACTACCTCCTCGACGCCGGGTTGTTCGGGCGGAACCTGATGACCGTTCGGGTTACCGAGACCTTCCGGATACCCGCTGACGATCACCGCATTCACCACATCACCGCGAAGATTCGACCGGCGCGCGCCAAGCACACGTGATGCGCTCGATCCGCTGGATCGTCTGTTCACTGCTGATCGTTCTCGCTGGTCTCGGTGCTGCCGGCTCGGTGCTCGCGCTGTTCGTCCACACCCAGGTGAACGACACCGACAGTTACGTCGAGACGGTTGCCCCGTTGGCTTCCGAACCTGCTGTCCAAGCGGCTGTCGTTGATCGGCTGACCGAGGAACTGACGCAGCGGTTGGACCGGTTTCCGCAGGTGGTGACGAGACAAGCCGAGAAACTTGTTCGGGAGGCGGCTCAGTCGTTGGTCTCCAGCGACCAGTTCGCGACGCTCTGGACCGCGGCCAACCGTCAGGCGCACGCGCAACTTGCTGCGATGGTGACCGGCAGAGCCACCGACGGCATCGTTCGGTCCGACGACAGCGGAACAGTCACCTTGTCCCTCGAGCCGATCATGACAGAACTGCGGACGAACCTCCGCGATCGCGGATTCACCGTCGTCGATCGTCTTCCGACGTTCGATCCGCAGTTCGAGATCCTGCAATCCGACGAGCTGGTGCGGGCCCAGGACCTCTCGAACACTCTCGACCGGGCAGCGGCCTGGCTGCCGTGGGTGTCGCTGGCCTGTGCGATCGCGGCCGTCGCAGTTGCGCCGAGGAGAATGCGCGCACTGTCCCTGGTCGGGCTGGCGACGGCGGTGGCGATGATCGCCCTGTTGGTGGCGCTGGCCGTCGTGCGGCGGGTCTATTTACAGAATTCAGACATACCGTCATCTGAGGCGGCAGTCGCGGTGTACGACGCGCTGGCAGTTTCGCTGGTCAGCAGTATCCGCGTGCTTCTCGCCTGCGGAGTTGCCGTCACGGTGGTCGGTTACGTTGCCGGTGGCTCGCGTTCTGCGACGTTGATGCGATCGCGGATCTCGCAACTGATCCCGCGCGGATCTGAGGCGAACAGCAGTACGCATCGGGAAGTCCCAGGACCACCTCGGTAAGCTCGACCTCTGGTATCTGTAAACAATTTCGACCTGGAGGTAGAAACGCGTGGCTCTCGTCGTCCAGAAGTACGGCGGATCCTCGGTGGCAACCGCCGAGCGCATCCGACGAGTCGCTGAACGGATCGTCGAGACCAAGAAGGCCGGCAATGATGTCGTCGTCGTGGTGTCAGCGATGGGCGATACCACCGATGAGCTGCTCGATCTGGCTCAGCAGGTGTGCCCTTCCCCGCCGGCCCGTGAAATGGACATGCTGCTGACCTCGGGTGAGCGCATCTCCAACTCCTTGGTAGCGATGGCAATTCACTCCCTCGGCGCCGAAGCTCGTTCGTTCTCGGGCTCACAAGCCGGAGTCATCACGACCGGCAGCCACGGAAACGCCAAGATCATCGACGTCACGCCGGGCCGTGTTCGCACTGCGCTGGACGAAGGCTCGATCGTTCTGGTCGCCGGATTCCAAGGCGTCAGCCAGGACAGCAAGGACATCACGACGCTCGGACGCGGTGGCTCGGACACCACTGCCGTGGCGTTGGCAGCTGCACTCAACGCTGACGTCTGCGAGATCTACACCGACGTCGACGGCGTTTTCTCCGCCGATCCGCGCATCGTCCCCGACGCTCACCGCCTCGAGACGGTTTCCTTCGAGGAAATGCTCGAACTCGCAGCGTGTGGTGCGAAGGTGCTCATGCTCCGGTGCGTCGAGTACGCCCGTCGTTACAACGTGCCTGTGCACGTCCGTTCGTCATACACCACCAAGCCCGGAACAATCGTGTCCGGATCGATGGAGGACATTCCTGTGGAAGAGGCCCTGATCACCGGAGTCGCGCACGATCGCGGCGAAGCCAAGATCACCGTTGTCGGATTGCCGGACACACCGGGACACGCTGCCAAGGTGTTCCGCGCAGTCTCCGATGCCGAGATCAACATCGACATGGTGCTGCAGAACATCTCCAAGGTGGAGACAAACAAGACGGACATCACCTTCACGCTTCCGACGGCCGACGGCCCCCGCGCCGTCGAGATCCTGACCAAGCGTCAGGAAGACATCGGCTTCACGCAGATCTTGTTCGACGACCACATCGGCAAGGTTTCCCTGGTCGGCGCCGGAATGCGGAGCCACCCGGGCGTCACCGCCACGTTCTGCGAGGCGCTGGCCAAGGCAGACATCAACATCGACCTCATCTCGACCTCTGAGATCCGCATCTCAGTGCTGGTCAAGGACACCGAATTGGACGACGCTGTACGTGTCATCCACGACGCTTTCGGGCTCGGTGGCGAAGAAGAAGCAGTAGTACACGCTGGAACGGGACGGTAATTTCTCATGACGACTATCGCTGTTGTCGGTGCGACCGGTCAGGTCGGCATCGTCATGCGCACTTTGCTCGAAGAGCGGAACTTCCCCGCGGACAAGGTGCGGTTCTTCGCATCTGCACGCTCCGCCGGTAAGAAGCTGCCCTTCCGCGGCGAAGAGATCATCGTCGAGGATGCGGCCGCCACATCGGATGAGGACCTGAAGGGCATCGACATCGCCCTGTTCTCAGCCGGTGCGACGCTCTCGCGCGCCCAGGCTCCTCGCTTCGCTGCTGCCGGCGCGACCGTTGTCGACAACTCTTCGGCATGGCGCAAGGATCCCGAGGTTCCCCTCGTGGTCAGCGAGGTCAACCCGCAGGACACGAAGAACCTGGTCAAGGGCATTATCGCGAACCCCAACTGCACCACCATGGCAGCGATGCCGGTGCTGAAGGTTCTGCACGACGAAGCCGGTCTGCAGCGTCTGATCGTCTCCAGCTACCAGGCCGTGTCCGGTAGCGGCATCGCCGGCGTCGAGGAACTCCTCGGCCAGGTGCGCGCCGTAGTCGGCGACGCGGAGAAGCTGGTTCACGACGGCAGTGCCGTCGACTTCCCGGCCCCGAACAACTACGTCGCCCCCATCGCGTTCAACGTCCTGCCTCTCGCAGGTTCGCTGGTCGACGACGGAAGCGGCGAGACCGACGAGGATCAGAAGCTCCGCAACGAGAGCCGCAAGATCCTCGGACTTCCCGATCTGTTGGTTTCGGGCACCTGCGTGCGCGTTCCCGTCGTGACCGGGCACTCGCTCGCGATCAACGCAGAGTTCGCCAACCCGCTCTCGGTTGCTCGCGCCAAGGAGATCCTCGCCGACGCTCCGGGCGTCGAGCTGGTCGAGGTTCCGACGCCGCTGGCCGCTGCCGGTGGCAACGCGTCGCTGGTCGGTCGTATCCGTCAGGATCCGGGTGTCCCGGAGGGACGCGGACTCGCGCTCTTCGTTTCGGGCGACAACCTGCGTAAGGGTGCCGCGCTCAACACGATTCAGATTGCCGAGCTGTTGGTCGGCTAGATCTTTCGTTCGGTACCGGCCCCGCACCTAGGTGTGGGGCCGGTGTCGTTTCGACAGGCGCTCTAGTCGAGTTCGGAAATGGCGACCAGGCCACCGAGGTACTCGGCATCCGAATACGCTTTGGCGAGTAGCGCTCCGAGCTCACCGAGAGCTCCGTTGTCGCTGCCGTACGCAACAAACATGCCCGCTTCGGGATCGGTGCCGAAGCGGCCCTCCAGATGCGGTGCATCGCGGCCTACCACTGCGTGGGCGACCGACGCCCAGTCGTAACCGGAGCCTTCGAAACCCTCTACCTGCTCGAATATCGATGCCACCTTGCCGAAATGCTGGTCGGTGAGCATCAGTGACCAGTTGCCCGGAGACGTTTCGAAAAGCTGTAGCGGTTCGATCGATGGTGATGTCATGCGTGTATTGAAGCAGATCCGACCGACAGGTTTCAGTCGGCCGCTAACGCCCGACCGATTGTGCGAGAGCCACGGCAAAACTGGAAAGTCGTTCTCGGGTATAGGTTTCGGGATCACTGACGGCCAGTCGTCCGAGCATTTCGGCGAACGACATCATGGTGTGTGCGAGGAGAACCGGATCAAGGCCTTCGAGCTTCGACTCGAGGGCAATCCCGGCGCGGGCCAGTTCTTCGGCGCGGGCGAAGACAGCTCCGCGAGAGAGCTTCAACAAGCCGTGATACTCGCTGGGGGCGTTCTCGACAGACGTCAGAATCAGGCGCCAGCGCGTCGGGTTCTCCAGTACGGCGTCGACGAAGGCGCCGACGGTCCCGGTGTACGACGCCGCTGGGCCGAGTTCGCTCAGATCTGTCGGCATGGTTTCGAGCACCTGAGCGATGGCTCGCTCGTGCTCGCGGCGCAGCAGTGCAGCGACGAGATCGGTCCTGGTATCGAAAATCGTGTAGAGGACGGGCTTGCCGACACCGGCTTCGGCAGCGACGGATTCCATGCTGAGGTTGTGCAGGCCAACGCGGCCGGTGACCTCGAATGCTGCGTCGAGGAGCTGCTCGCGACGTTGCTCGGGCGCCATGCGAGGGGCGTACTTGCGCCGCGGTGTATCCGTTGCGTCAGCTTGTGACCTGGTCATCGTGTGCATCACCTCCGCTCTCACCCTAATCTGCCTGCCACTTCTTCGTGAATAATACGCAACCGTTGTATTCAACGTCTGTAATTGTTACGGTGGCGTTGTATTCGAATGGTGCTCAGTGAGGCGCCTCTGCCGAGATCTCGAGGAGAACAACCGCTATGACAGCGTCGACCTCTTTAGTGCCGAATGATCTGTTGCTCCATCCCTCCACGTACGATCGGCCGGAGTTCGACGCGACCACGCGGAGACTGCTGGGCGCGACCGTCGACTGGTTCGAGGCGCGTGGAAAGAATCGACTTCTGGCCGACTATCACGACAAGATCTTCTACTCCGACTTCCTCGACTTCGCGGCAAAGGAAGGCCTGTTCGCCACATTTCTGACGCCCGCCCGCGACAGTGGTGGCGACTCCGACAAGCGCTGGGATACCAGTCGTATCGCCGCGCTGTCCGAGATCCTCGGCTTCTACGGACTCAACTACTGGTACCCGTGGCAGGTGACCATCCTCGGTCTCGGGCCGGTGTGGCAGAGCGACAACGAGACGGCAAGGGCGCGGGCAGCTTCCGCTTTGGCTTCCGGAGGCGTTGCGGCATTCGGACTGTCCGAGAAAGAGCATGGCGCGGACGTCTACTCCACGGACATGGTCTTGACGTCCAACGGCAGCGGCGGGTACCTGGCCAGCGGTTCGAAGTACTACATCGGAAATGGCAACTGCGCCAACACGGTCTCTGTCTTCGGCCGTGTCGACGGAGTGGAGGGCACTGATCAGTACGTCTTCTTTTACGCCGACTCGGACCATCCGGCATTCACCGTGGTGAAGAACATCGTTCCGGCCCAGATGTACGTAGCGGAGTTCTCACTCGTCGACTATCCCGTTGCGGCAGAGGATATCCTGCATACCGGCGAGGCAGCATTCAGTGCCGCACTCAACACCGTGAACATCGGAAAATTCAACCTGTGCTTCGGCGGAATCGGTATGTCGACTCATGCCTTGTACGAGACGATTACCCACGCGCACAATCGAATCCTGTTCGGCAATCCCGTCACGGCGTTCCCACACGTACGACGTGAATTCGTCGACGCGTACGCGCGCCTGCTGGCGATGAGGCTCTTCTCGGATCGTGCGGTGGACTACTTCCGCACCGCATCGCCCGAGGACCGCCGCTACCTCTTGTTCAATCCCGTCACCAAGATGAAGGTGACAACCGAGGCACAGAAGGTGATCGGACTGCTCTCCGACATCGCTGCGGCAAAGGGCTTCGAGAAGGACAGCTACCTCGCGGTGGCCAAGATGGATGTCGACGGGCTGCCCAAGCTCGAGGGGACCGTCGCCGTCAATCTCGCCCTGATCGCCAAGTTCATGCCGGCGTACCTCTTTGCCCCCGAGTCATTTCCGGCGATTCCGACGCGCAACGACGCAGCCGACGATGAGTTCCTGTTCCGTCAGGGTCCGGCACGGGGGTTGTCGAAAGTTCGATTCGACGACTGGCGAGCGGTGTACGCGAAGTTTGCGGATGTTCCCAACGTTGCACTGTTCGTGGAGCAGGCAGAAGCGCTCGTGACCCTTCTAGTCGAAGCTGCACCGGATGCGGCGCAGCAGGTCGACTTGGACTTCGGCCTTGCGATCACCGAACTCTTCACCCTCGTCGTCTACGGCCAGTTGATCCTCGAACAAGCCGAGATCTTGGGATTGGACGAGGAGCAGCGGAACGGTGGGGTGCTGGATCAGATCTTCGATGTCCTGGTCCGCGACTTCAGTGCTGCAGCGGTGGAGTTGTACGGAAAACCCAGCGCCAGTGAAGATCAGCAACGGTTGGCACTCGCATCTATTCGGCGCCCCACGTTCGCGGCGGAGCGATTCGAGTACGTCTGGCAGCAAGTAGTCGCCTTGTCTGGTGCCTACGAAATGAACGGTGCAGGGTCAACGAACGGGGAGGAATGAAATGTCTGAACTGACGATGAATCGACCGCGTGAGGATTACGGCTTCTTCGGCCCAGGATCACCCAGTTGGAAGATCTGGGCCGCGCCGACAGCGCTGATCGGGTTCCAGCGGTCGGTGGTGCTCGAGCACTTCGACCCCTTCTTGGCTGCCGCAGTGGCAGACATGAGCGGGATTTACAGCGATCCGGCCGGGCGACTCGACCGAACCTTGGCGTACTTCCTGACCGTCGCCACTGCCGACGGGCGGACGGCATTGGCCTTGTCCGACCACCTCATGACAGTTCATGCTCAGGCCACGGGCATTGAACCGATCACCGGAACTCGTTACAGCGCAAACAATCCGGCGTCACAACTCTGGATCCACGTGACGGGTTGGCATTCGGTGCTCAAGTGCTACGAGATGTATGGGCCGGGCCCGCTTTCAGCTGTCGAAGAGCAGCGGTACTGGGAAGAATGCGTGATCGCTGCCGAACTACAGACATGCAAGACCTCCGACGTTCCACGCTCCCGAGAAGAGGTACGTGAGTACTTCGCTGAAGTCAGGCCCAGATTGTGTACCTCCGAGCGTGCCAACCGGGCGATGCACTACTTGTTGAGAACACCGAGAGCGCAGGGGAAGACGAAGTTCGCGACATTCAGCCGATTGGTCGCGCCGGCCACTATCGCGACTTTGCCCGGCTGGATGCGAACGATGGGTGGGTTCGATCAGCCAGCGTTGTTGGACAGAGCAATTGCGCCCGCGGTGCGAACGGCAGTCCGGTTGGGTAGTTCACCGAAGAACATGACCACTGCTCTGAAAGTCATTGCGCCGATGACGGGCAAGGTGTTGGAGCGCCACCTGCGTGACGAGCAACCCCTGGACCCGAGAGTTGTCACGCCAGCGGAGATTCGGGAGCGATTCCCGCGAGCCGCCAAGGTTGCGCAGGCCGTCTGACGGGTTCGCCACGGCCTGTTGGCACCGCATCGGGGGGATCCCTTCGATGCGGTGCTCGGCCGTGTTCTGTTGTGCCTGAGGTTCGTTCTCAGGTTTTGAATGTGGTGTTCGCCGGGCGCGGTTGCTGCCCGGGGTCGATCGAGGGCGGCGGGATGAACCAGGGTTTGTTGTCGACTCCTATTCGGATTTCCCATTTCCCGACGAACCCTGATTTTCGGTGCATCAGTCGGTGGTGTGAACGGCACAGCAGGACCAGGTTGTTCATCTCCGTCGGGCCACCGTTGGCCCAGTGCCGGATATGGTGCGCATCGGTCCAGGCGGGTACGCATGTGCAGCCCGGGAAGGCGCAGCCTTTGTCTCGGGCGATGAGGGCGACGCGTTGTTCGGCGGTGACCAACCTCTTCCCTGGTTGCGCATCCAAGGGCGCGCCGTGACTGTCGAGCAGGACGGTGGAGAGGAAGCAGTCGCATCCGAGGAGTCGGGTCTGCGACACCGACAGCGGTCCGAGCCAGGGCATGTGGCCGACATCAAGATCCGACAGAGACTCTTCACCATCAGCCATGGAGGGTGTTGCGGCGCAGTCCCGATGCTCCGCCAGATCGCGAGCGTTGATGTGAACGTTCACGTGCGGGCGTTGGCCACCGTCTGTGCCTGTTTTGGCGCAGTCGAGATAGCGGCGGATCAGTTCGGTGAACCCGTCCGCGGTCCGCTTCGCCGCCGACCGAGCATCCGGCGTCCCATCCGGTGCCGGGGTCGGCATCGTCAGATTCGACAGGGCCGAGAGCAGCATTTCGCCGGTGAGGGCGTCGAAATCGCCGCGCACCACCACCCGGCCGTTCAATGTCGAGGCGATCCGCAACTCGTTGAGATCGACATCCTCGGCGGGCGGGATCTCATCCGATTCGAACAACCGTTCCAAGGTCGCGATCACGTTCCGCACTTTCGTCGTCGTCGCTTCCACACCCGACGCAGCCGCCAACAACAAATCGATGCACTTCGGTAGCGCCTCCTCCGGCATCCCCTTCGGCGGTGACTCACAGAACGCCACGATCAACACAGCATGATCGAACGAGCAATCCCCGCCATCGAACCGAGCCGCCACCGCCGGACACGGCCGCAAAGCCGCACCCAACGCGGCGATCTTCTTCCCGTCCCGAACCTGCAGCATCGTGTTGCCCGCCAATCACGCACCCACACCGCGGCTCGCGATCACCTGATCATCCGGGCGCAACGACAACTCGTCCACCACCGCCACTCGAACGGCTTCCAGGCGCAGAATCTCCGCGCTCGCCTCGACAGCAGCAGCGCGCAACTCTGCAGCAGTCAACCGCCACAGACGTCCACGGGACCCCACCGCAGAACCAGACACCACGTCCGACAACAAGACACTCATTGAATCCCCCGATCCCCTCCCCAAATTATACTCGAACATGCGTTCGAGTCAAGAGCGTTTTCGAATCTTCGGCTTCTCGCAAAGCTGCAAGAGTGCATCCGTTGTCCGCAAACGTGTTTCGTCGGGACGGAGGAGGTCGTCGAGTACGGCGACCGGTGCGGTGGGGTAAGGTCGCCGATTTTCGAGCTTTGGTTGGAGAAGGTGGTCGGTGTTTGACCGTGCGGGCACACGGGTAACCCGCTCCGGATGCCGTCAGCGTGAGGGGGCCGTGAGTGGACGAGTCACACAAGATCCGTCGCCGATCGTTTGTTCAAGGGCTTGGCCTGCTGGCCGGTCTGAGCGCGTTGTCCGCTGGATCAGCGACGGCTCGACCACCTGATGTCGATCCACTGCGCCCGTTCCAACTTCCGTCGCCCCGTCTGGAACCGTTTCGGGAGACCCTTCCTGTCCTGCCGGGCATTTCGGGTGGAAACCTGGAGCTTCGTGCGGCATCGTCGATGCACCGATTCCATCCGGACCTACCGTCGTCGCCGTCGCTGGGTTACGGCGGAATGGATTATCTGGGCCCCACCATCGAAGCTCACGTCGATCAGCTCGTCACAGTCCGATATGCCAATGACATTTCTGCGTATCCGCTTGCCGCGGATGTCGATCCGGGTCTGCACGGCGTCAGCGACCTCGACCGCACACAGGTCCCCACCTCGCTTCACCTGCACGGAGGAGTTACTGCACCGAAGTTCGACGGGCATCCGGAGCTGATCCAGCGTCCGGGCGAAGGTTTGGTTCACGAGTACACGAATGGTCGTGCAGCCGGCAATCTTTGGTATCACGATCACGCCATGGGAATGACGCGCCTCAACGTCTACGCCGGGCTGGTCGGGATGTATTTTCTCCGTGACGACGCAGATACAGGCACCACCGGGAATTCTCTCGGCTTGCCGTCCGGCGAATTCGAGCTTCCGATGATTCTGCAGGACAAGGTCTTCACCTCCGACGGTCAACAGAGTGTCCGTTCCACGTGGCTCACTCCGCAGGGTTCCTGGGATCCGGCGACTCCCGGTGACGTGGGTGTAGTGAACGGCGTCGTATGGCCGAAAGTGGAGGTGGCTCGCGGACTGTACCGATTGCGACTGCTCAATGCCGCAACCTATTCGGTGTGGAATCTGCACTTCGCAAATCGTATGCGGTTCTGGGTGATCGGTTCCGAAGGAGGATTTTTGGTCGCTCCTGCGCCGACGGATCACGTCCGGCTGAGTCCGGGTGAACGCGCTGATCTGCTTGTCGACTTCAGTATGCTCGAGCCGGGCACGACGGTGGAATTGCGCAACGACGAACCGGTACCCCTTGCGGTGGCGCAACGCGGCACGCAGGTGATGCCGGTCTTCTGTCGGTTCGACGTGGGCAGCGCAAAGGGATTCACCGGCTCGATCCCGCAGCAGCTGAATTCCGTTGCTGCCGAACCGGCGTCCCCGGATGTGGTGCGAAATCTCACGATCATGCAGCTGTCGCGTCCCTCGGATTACCCGTCGATCACCATGTCGCTCAATAATTTGCGGTTCACTGATTCAGATATCGAACTGCCGCGTCAGGGAACCATCGAGCAATGGAATTTGATCAACATCACCACAGAACCGCATCCGATTCATCTGCACTTGGTGGCGTTCCGCGTTGTGGGGCGCCAGAACATCGACACTGCAGCGCTCATGCAGCGGTATCCGGTACCTGACCTGGGAGTCCGGTGGACGCCGTCGGCCGAGGAATTCGTGACCTCCCCGCTGCGGCCTCCCGAAGTGTGGGAAACGGGGGAGAAGGACACTGTCATCGTGGATGCCAACTCGATTACCCGCGTGATCGTGCGCTTTCCGACGGCCGACGAGTTGGGCTTCGATCCGGATGCAACTTTCGCGAGAGGTTCCATGGCAGATCACTCGGCACACGGAGAAGTCGGCATGGGGGACCTTCAGGGGTACGTCTGGCACTGCCACATGCTCGATCACGAAGACCACGACATGATGTTGCGATATCGGGTGGTGACGTAGCCTTCAAGGGGAGAAAAGTTCCCAGAGGAGGCAGCTGTGTCGGAAGGTGCGCCCACCGGGCCCCTGGACGGATATCGGGTGATTGAACTCGGAACCTTGATCGCCGGGCCCTTCGCCGGGAAACTGCTCGGCGACATGGGCGCCGACGTGATCAAGATCGAATCGGCGGACCGCCCGGACCCGCTTCGTACCTGGGGTCAGGCCGAGCAGGACGGTCATCGATTCTTCTGGACGGTTCACGCCCGCAACAAGCGGTGTGTGACGTTGGACCTTCGCGTCGACGCGGGACGAGACCTGTTTCTGAATCTGATCGAACATGCCGATGTGGTAGTCGAGAACTTCCGGCCGGGCACCCTCGAGAAGTGGGGCCTGGGATTCGACGTTCTCAGTGCGCGCAATCCGAAGTTGGTGTTGGCCAGGGTATCCGGCTACGGGCAGAGTGGACCGCAAGCCAAGAGCGCCGGCTACGCCTCGGTTGCCGAAGCGGTCAGCGGATTTCGGCATCTGAACGGTTATCCAGGGCAGGCGCCTCCGCGTATTGCCCTTTCGCTCGGAGATTCTCTCGGCGGGATGTTCGCCGTTCAGGGAGTGCTGGCGGCGTTGCTCTCACGAGAGCGGACCGGCCGTGGTCAGGTGGTCGACGTTGCCCTCACGGAATCCTGTCTGGCGGTGCAGGAATCCACGATCCCGGATTACGATCGGGGCGGGATCATCCGGCAGCCCTCGGGAACGAGATTGGAGGGTATTGCGCCGTCCAACATCTATCAGACCTCTGAAGGAAACTGGGTGGTGATCGCAGCCAATCAGGACACGCTCTTCGTGCGTCTGTGCACCATCATGGGGCGACCGGAACTAGCGCATGACGACCGCTTCTCCAATCATGTTGCGCGTGGCAAACATCAGGACGAGCTCGACGAACTGATCAGTGCCTGGGTCGCGCTCCAAGACCCCACCAGCCTGGTGGAACGCCTCACCGAAGTGGGAGTTGTTGCCGGGCCGATCAATACGGTTGAAGATGTCGTCAAGGACCCGCAGCTGATCGAGCGTGGGATGCTCGTCGACCACTACGACGAGCGGATAGGTGAAAACGTCCTCGGCCTGGGCGTCGTGCCTACCTTCAGTGAGACACCCGGATCCGTGCGCAACGCGGGAGCGTCGGCGCCGGGTCACGACAACTCCTCGGTGTGGGGCGGGCTCCTCGGACTCTCGGACGACGAGCAGGCAGAACTGAAGATGAAGGGCGTGATCTGACATGTCGGTACCTGGCGTGGGTATTCCAGCAGTCAGTATTCGTGAAGTCGGACCACGGGACGGGTTGCAGATCGAAGACCCGGTGTCGCTGGCCGAGAAA
This sequence comes from Rhodococcus sp. C-2, assembly GCF_027854095.1. Classification (NCBI taxonomy): domain Bacteria; kingdom Bacillati; phylum Actinomycetota; class Actinomycetes; order Mycobacteriales; family Nocardiaceae; genus Rhodococcus; species Rhodococcus sp. C-2. The sequence continues at coordinate 385,611 of NZ_JAQGFI010000005.1, forward strand.
CTTCGTCTTGTCGACGCTCTGGCTGCGACGGGTGTTTCGCGTATCGAGGCGACGTCGTTCGTCTCACCGCGCGCTGTGCCGGCGTTGGCCGACGCGGAATTGTTGGCCGCAGAACTGCACCAGTGGCCCGGCATCGAGTTCTCGGCATTGGTCGCCGGAATCGGTGGAGCGAAACGGGCCGTCGCCTCAGGAATGAAAACCGTCGAATATGTTGTGTCGGCATCGAATGGCCACAGCGAGGCCAACACTCGGTCGACGACGGAGCAAGCGACCGAACGTATCGGAGAGGTCGTCCGGATCGTCCACGACGCCGGAGGACGGGTGGAGGTCATCGTGGCCACAGCCTGGGACTGTCCGTTCGACGGTCCAACCGACCCGGATCGTGTTCTGCGGATTGCGGAGCAGGCCAAGGAGTTCGGTGCTGATCAGTTCTCGATCGCAGATACCATCGGCACTGCCACGCCGGGACGTGTCGTACGATTGATCGACGCTGTGGGCGAAAGAGTAGGTGACTTCGGCTTGGGTGCGCACTTCCACAACACGCGTGGCGCTGGTCTTGCGTGCGCGTTTGCGGCTGTGCAGCACGGTGTTCGAAACCTCGACGCGTCCACCGGAGGTCTCGGTGGTTGTCCGTTCGCTCCCGGTGCCAGTGGCAATATCGCGACGGAGGAACTGGTCTACATGCTCGAAGACATGGGCATCGCGACAGGTATCGACCTGGATGCGAGCATTCGTGCCGCTGCCGTTGCAGAGGAGATAGTGGGCCATACGGTTCCCAGTAATCTTCTCCGCGCCGGCGATCGGAAGCGGTAGGGACCTTTACTCTTCTCGGTTGGGTGATGCCAGCTGCAGTTTGACCAGCTGCTCGTGCGCCGCGGCCGGCCAACCGATGCGCTGCTTCTCCAGATACCATGCACCGGCGGCAAATGCGATCGCGAGGACGATCCAGATCGCGACGCTTCCGATCTGAGAGCCCAGGTCGCTCGACGAGGACACTTCGCCCGTGCTGTAGTCGTATTCCGTTGTCGTGGTGATTCCCTCTACTGCGAAGGTCCACAGAATCGGAAGGGCACACAGTGCGGCGAGGGCACGCGCGACATGCGCTGGACGAAGTTCGAAGATCATTCATTTCTCCTGGTGATCGACCCGGTGAATCTCACTCTCCTCGAAAGCTATTCGGGTTCGGCGGCGCTGTCTGTAGTCGAATCGACGGACATGGACGAGGTGCCGAGCTCTCCCCGGTCCCCCTGCCGTAGCAGCTGCATTCCGTTGTGATCGAACTCGATTCGTCGAACGTCTTCAGTGTCGACCAGCATCGTGGCCATAGCGGTACGCCGAGGTGGAAGGATCCGTATGGTCACTTTTCCTCGCGTGATCGCGGTGAGTTCCCGGACGATGCTCGAGTGGATTCGGTCGCGCACGTCGGGGTTCGCGCCATCCATTCCATGGTCGTCGAGCAGGACCACTTCGACGCCGCGGTTTCGAGCGGCACGCACAGCATCGATGACATCTGTTTGTTGTAAGCCTGTCGCCCTCAGCGAATCTCGGAGTTGCGCCTCGAGGAGTTCGCATTCTTGCCGCTCGGTGGTTGTCAGTGGAACCCCGGAAGCGACCCGTTCGAGGAGCGGGCGTGCAAGGACATCGAGCCTGTCGAGTTGCGCGTCGCGTTCCTCGAGAATCGCAGCACTGGCGGATGCGGAGGCAATTCGTTGGGTGGACTGCTCACGAAGTTCGTAGATAACCCTGGCTTGAGGACGGATGGTGTATGCGAAGAAGGTCGACATCAGAACAGGGCCCGCGTTGATGACCGTCAACGACACTCCGTACATGGCCCCCTGGCCGGTGGTGGAGGACCAGATGGCGGTCACCAACACCATGAGTCCAAGCCCGAGCCACGCGAGTGCTGTACGCCCACGAACGCACATGAAGGTGAAGACTGCCGTCGACATCCCGAACATCCAGAGTTGAGTCATGTCGTTGACGGGGACTGGAACCACTGACAACACCAGGCCGCTCGTGACGGCGCCGGTCAGAGACACCAGAACGCTCTGCCCCAGCGGCATCGGGTCGCCTCTGCTCAGTACGAGTGTGAAAGCCGCAGTCGAGCACACGATAATTGCCAAGATCATCGGCCAGACTGCGCGGACGTCGGAGGATGTGTAGGCGACCGAGATCACGCAGGTGAGCGCGAAGCATGCAGCCATGAATCGAGCAGCACGGCTGTGCATGCCGAGAAGATCGCGGACATCTCGTCCGTCCGGCCTGGTCATGTCATCACCGCTACGGGCAAGCTCAACGTCAGAGTCACCGAAGTGCCGCGGCCGGGTGACGATCGAATGGTTGCCGATCCGCCGTCGAGTTGACGCATTCTGCCGCGGATGCTGACAGTGATTCCGAGGCGATGCGTCTCGACGGAGCTCGGATCGAAGCCGACGCCGTCGTCGGTGACGACTACTTCGAGGTGGGTGGCGGTTGCCGTGACCGTGACCGAACGCCGTGTACTGCTTCCGGCGTGTTTGACGCTGTTGCGCAGTGCCTCGGCCATCGCACCGGCCATCGCACGAATCGAGTCGGGTGCGTATCCGCTCGGATCAGACCCGTCGGAGAGGGCGGTCTCGAACGTGATGTTTTCGTCCACTTCCGAAGCGGCTGAACGTAACTGAGCGAGGATTCCGTCGAAGTCGAAACTCGTCTCGTGGTCGGTTCCGGAGCGCAGTTCGTCGAGTCTTGCCACCGTCCTTCGCGCCTGAGCGACGACCGAGGGATCGGCATCGTTTCTCGAAGCAGCGAGCAGAGTCGACATCACGGTGTCGTGGATGAGTGCGTCGAATCTCTCGCGTTCGACGGATTTGGCGTCGGCCGCGGCGGCGCCGGCGGCAGCGGCATGAGTGGTGGCGATGGTCGCATCCAGTACTCGTCCGGTTCGCAAGGCCATGACGGCCGCTGCTACGAAAACCGCGCAGAATGTCCAGGCGAAGGCGAGGTCGGGAACCAACAGGTGCGTCGTGGGACTCGTCCGGATTATGTGATTGGTCAACTGTGCGAGTGCTGCCACTACGAAAAGGTGCACGACGGCAGCGGCCGGTCGCCAAGCTGCAGCGGCAGCAAGGCTGGCGACGCCGGGGAAATTGGAAATCCACAAGGTGAAATCTGTGACGTGGTCACCATTCCACGCCGGCCACCACAGGAGGATGACCACGACGTAGAGAACCGCATTTGCGCTCGCAGTTCGTTTCACCCATCGGGTGTCGGCGTGGAACGTCGATGCTCCCAGCGCCAGCCCACTACCGAAAGTCGCGACCACCGCCAGTGGAGTCCACCACGACGCAGACATCGTGGTGGCTTCTGCAATCGCAGGGGCAAGCAATATCAGATAGCAGACATAGCCGGCGCCGATGAAACGGCCGAAGAGCCTCAGAATTTCGTCAGAAGCACTGGCTGTTTTGTCGAAAGCAACTCTGTCGATCAGAGTTCGTCGATCGTCACTATCTGATCTTGTATCGCTCGCACGAGTAATTCGCATTTCGTCGGTGCGTTCCTTCCAACGTCGGCATACTTCTCGCGAATCCGCGACAGGTGGGTCCCCACCGTTCCCACGCTGATGTAGAGGTTTTGAGCAACGCGTGACTTCGAATCACTCAGTAGCCATTCCCTGAGAACCTCGATTTCGCGCTCCGAAAGGTGCGGTCCGACGGGATCCTGTGCCATGCAGTTTTCCACAGTGACTGTCATGAGTTTCGTCCTTACTTCTCTGTAGCGGAATGACAGACCCCCGACAGTGCCGTCTTCTTGTCAGATGAATGTAATTCGAAGAGGGAAATTTTTCCCAGACATCAATTCCTCTGCCCATATTTTCAGGGGCAGCGCTGTGAGAGTTATTGTTGCCGAACCTCATTGTTAGTCAAAGTCAGCTTTTTTCCGGAAGTAGGCCGTTCAGGAATTGGTAACACCCCGTCTTCGACCGCGCGTTTGTACAAATCCGTTTTTGTCGGTGCGGGTCGTCCGACAGCCGCATATTTCTGCCTGATGCGCTGGAGGTAGTCGTTAACCGTCTGCGGCGCCAAACCGGTGAGTCGCGCAACTCGATCCGCCTTCTCTCCGGATGCGTAAAGTTCGAGGACCTCGAGTTGTCGAGGGCTCAGACCCACTTCGTCGAGACCTGGATCCCCGTCGATTGCGGCAGCCCACTCTGTCGTCACCACCTGCCTTCCCGACGCGGCGGCGCGTATCGCATCAACCACGACGGCAGTCGGTTCGGACTTGCGTACAACACCCAGTACGCCGGCACGGGCGGCCGAGCGAACGAGGTACGGGTTTTCCGCCCCGGTGAAGATCAATGTCTCGAGCCCGGCGGCCCGCAGTTGCTCGACATTGCTCTTGGGCGATGAACCGTCGGCCAGCCGGAGGTCGAGGATTGCCAGATCCAAGGCGACGTTCTGAGCGAGCATCTCGGACACAGTGGTCGCGATGCACACCAATTCGAGGTCCGGCTCGTCCTCGAGCATCACGGACACGCCGATTGCTACCGACTCGTGGTCTTCCACCAACCCGACACGGCGGTGTGGAAATGCTGTTTGCTCTGGCATAGCGATTGTTTCCCTCCGCTCGATGCGAGGACGTTATCAGGCAGAGCTGACTGACCGGTATGTTACGTGTCAAGATTTGAAGTCAGCCTGGACTGTTTTACGTTTCCGCTCTACAGTTGTCTTGTGACCGAGACCACTTCCGATGCGAAAGTAAGCCGTACCCAGGCCGAACGTACAGCGGCGATGCGTGGGCGCCTCCTCGACGCCGCCGTCGAATCGTTGGTCGAGCTGGGCTACGCGCGGACCAGCACGCAAGAGATCGCCCGCCGCGCAGGCGTCTCGCGGGGTACGCAACTGCATCATTTTCCGACCAAGGAATCGCTGGTCGTCGCGGCCGTCGAGTATCTGGTCGACAAGCGGCTGGAAGAAATCCTCACCGCTGAAGTGGATCGTGGTCGAGGCCTCGAGGTCCTGTCGGACGCGTTCTCCGGGCCGCTGTTCTATGCCGCCCTCGAATTGTGGGTCGCGGCGCGGACCGATCCCGTTCTGCATGCGGCGACGGTGCCCCTCGAACGCAAGGTGAGTGAGGCGCTCGAGTTCGGCAGCGCCGAGTTGTTCGGTGATCGGTTCGATTCCGAGTCGGTCGAACTCACCATCGAACTCGTTCGTGGGCTTGCCGTCTCAGCCCTGTTTCGTACATCCGAAGCCGACGACGCGCTCAGAGCGCGACTGTTGCCGGCCTGGCAATCCCGAGTGGAGAAGAAGTGAAGCTTCCCGAACATGTCGAAACGCTGATCGTCGGTGCCGGATTTGCCGGTATGGGCTTGGCGGCCAGAATGCTTCGCGACAATCGCGCTGCAGACGTCGTGTTGATCGAGCGTGGAGCTGACATCGGCGGCACTTGGCGCGACAACACCTATCCAGGCTGTGCCTGTGACGTGCCGACGGCGTTGTACTCGTATTCTTTTGCGCCGAGCGCCGATTGGAGTCATACCTTTGCTCGTCAACCCGAGATCTACAACTATCTGAAGAAGGTAGCCGCAGACACCGGCATCGTGGAACGCGTAGTCCTGAACTGCGAACTCGAAGCTGCTGTGTGGGATGAGGATGCGGCGCTGTGGCGTATTCGGACATCTCGAGGGTCGTTGACGGCCAAAGCTCTGGTCGCCGCGACCGGAGCGTTGTCGACGCCCAAGATCCCGGATTTTCCCGGTCTCGACCAATTCTCCGGGACCACTTTCCATTCGGCGACGTGGAACCACGAACACGAACTGCGTGGTGAGCGCGTAGCCGTGATCGGAACGGGGGCGTCGGCGGTTCAGTTCGTTCCCGAAATTGCCGACCCTGCTGCCCATGTCACCGTGTTCCAGCGAACTCCGGCCTGGGTGATCCCTCGGATGGATCGCACCCTGCCTGCTGCACAGAAGGCCGTGTACTCGCGGATTCCCGCTACACAGAAGGTGATTCGAGGGTGGGTTTACGGCTTCCGTGAGCTACTCGGTGCCGCGATGTCGCACGCGACGTGGGTGCTGCCTGCCTTCGAGGCGGCCGCGCGCCTTCATCTGCGCAGACAGGTGAAAGATCCGGAGTTGCGCCGGAAACTGACTCCCGATTTCACGATCGGTTGCAAGCGCATGCTTCTGTCCAACGACTGGTTGCGCACCCTTGACCGCGCGGACGTGAGTCTGGTCGACAGTGGGCTCGTCTCGGTCACCGAAAACGGAGTGGTCGACGGACGCGGAGTCGAGCACAAGGTCGACACCATCATCTTCGCCACGGGGTTCACGCCGACGGAACCGCCTGTTGCGCATCTGATCACCGGAAAACGTGGCGAGACGCTGGCCGCACATTGGAACGGTAGTCCCAACGCGTACAAGGGTACTGCGGTCAGCGGGTTCCCGAATCTGTTCCTCATGTACGGTCCGAACACCAACCTCGGACACAGTTCGATCGTGTACATGCTCGAGTCCCAGGCCGAGTACGTCAACGACGCCTTGAACACCATGAAGCGAGAGCGGATCGATGCCCTCGACGTGAACGAGACGGTGCAGGTGCACTACAACAAGGGAATTCAGCACGAGTTGCAGCACACGGTGTGGAACAAGGGCGGATGCTCGAGTTGGTACATCGATCCGGAGGGGCGCAACTCGGTGCAGTGGCCGACGTTCACTTTCAAATTCCGTTCGCTGCTGGAGCATTTCGATCGGGAGAACTACTCCGCTCGCAAGATCGAAAGCGTCGAGGCATGACCGCGACGCACTACGACGTGGTGGTTATCGGTTCGGGATTCGGTGGCAGTGTCGCCGCTCTTCGCCTGACGGAGAAGGGCTACCGCGTCGGGGTGCTCGAAGCCGGTCGACGGTTTGCCGACGACGAGTTGCCTGAAACCAGTTGGAGACTTCGAAAGTACCTGTGGGCGCCGTGGATCGGATGTTATGGGGTTCAGCGCATCCATCTTCTTCCGGATGTGCTCGTGATGGCGGGGGCCGGCGTCGGAGGTGGGTCGTTGAACTACGCCAACACGTTGTATCAGCCACCCAATCGGTTCTTCGAAGACCGTCAGTGGGCGCACATCACTGACTGGCACGACGAACTGGCGCCGTACTACGACCAGGCCAAACGGATGTTGGGTGTTCGCACCAATCCGTCCTTCACTCCTGCCGATGCGGTGATGAAGGACGTAGCCGAAGAGATGGGCGTGGGGGAGACCTTCACGTCCACCCCCGTCGGGGTTTTCTTCGGGGAGGCAGGAGTTTCCGTGCCGGACCCGTTCTTCGGCGGAAAAGGACCCGAACGCACAGGTTGCACGGAATGCGGGGGATGTATGACCGGTTGCCGAGTCGGTGCGAAGAACACGCTGGTCAAGAACTACCTCCATCTCGCCGAGCAAGCGGGCGCCAGGGTTCATCCGCTCACGACCGTCACCGACCTTCGGCCGGCGGCAAGCGGTGGTTACCGCCTGCTCGCGAGGCGAACGGACGGCGTCCGCCGGCGAGAAGTTCGGTTCACCGCCGATCAGGTGGTGGTTGCCGCCGGAACGTACGGAACGGCGAGACTGCTGCTCGGTATGAAGGAATCCGGTGCCCTGCCGGGCCTGTCGGATACTCTCGGCACCGTCGTACGTACCAATTCCGAAGCCGTACTGGCCGCAACGTCGAAGTCGCGTCGACGGAACTTCACGCAGGGCGTAGCCATCACGTCGTCCTTTCACCCGGATGATCACACGCACATCGAGCCGGTGCGATACGGCAAGGGCAGCAATGCAATAGGACTTCTGCAGACCGTCCTGAGTGACGGCGGTGGGCGAACTCCCCGGGTGCTGAAGACTCTGGCAGTCGCGGCCCGACACCCAGGAGCGTTCTTGCGGTCGTTGTCGGTACGGAACTGGTCCGAGCGAACCGTCATCGCGCTGGTGATGCAGACCGACGACAACTCCCTCGAACTTTCCAAGAACACCAAACGATTCGGGCGCTCCCTCACCAGTAGACCGGGACCGGGCGATCCACCTCCTCAGTGGATTCCGCAGGGTCATACAGCCATTCGCAAGGTCGCCGAGAAGATCGACGGCGACCCGGGTGGTTCCATCGCCGAGATCGTGAACATCCCGATGACGGCACACTTTCTGGGTGGCTGCGCGATCGGTGACAGCGCGTCGAGTGGCGTCGTCGATCCGTATCTGCGTGCATACGGTCACGAGGGACTGCACGTCATGGACGGTTCGGTGGTGAGCGCAAATCTCGGAGTGAATCCTTCCCTGACCATCACTGCGCAGGCGGAACGAGCGTGCGCGATGTGGCCGAACAAGGGTGGCGCGGACGCCCGCCCGAAGACCGGCGAGCTATACGTACGTATCGATCCGACTTTGCCGTCCGATCCGGTGGTGCCGACGCATGCACCAGGCGCTTTGCGGCTTCCCCTGACCATTCGAGCTGAGAAGGTGTCCGATGTGGAGCGTGCCTGAATCGACAAGTGACCGCGTCGACTGGCCGGTGAGTGATCCGCCGCCGTGGCCGGCTCGCGTTCGCGCGACACTGTGGTGGCACCGCAGTACGTCGGCGGCGCGGGAGCTCGGCCCGGATGGTCGAACGATTCCGATGACGGTGGCCATGATGGTGGACTACCTCGATTCGCCGGTCGGCCCGTATCGCGAGATCCTCGCCAGTCCGGTCTTGCATGCGCCAGGGAAACGGATCGGGCCTATGCCGCGGATGGCGGTCCCTTTCATCGCGGTGGATTCGGAACCGTCGGTGCACGGTGGGCGAGTCCACTGGCAACTACCCAAGGTTCTGGCCGAGTTCGACGGAGACGTGCAGCAGAAATTCACTGCAACCGGCGACGGATGGCGGGTGCGTTCGGATACGCGGATGCTCGGGCCGCGTCTGCCGATTGCCGGGGCGTTGGGATTTGCGCAGCCGGAGTCCGGTGGAGGTCTGGCGATCGCGTCGGCAAGGCTGACGGGATCGTTCCGATACGCGCGCGTGAGCGTCGAGGCAGAGGGGCAGACCCTGCCGGACTGGTTGGCTGCGGGCACCCATCACGGCGTCGTGATTCTGGGCGGAAAAATGACTACGGGAGCGGCCAGGCGTCGGTAACGGGGGTTTGACCTGCGAAAAGCGACCAAGGCCGCCCGTCAGTGACCGGGCGGCCTTGGTCGTGTGGTGTGAAAGTCAGGTGTCGACGTCCCACAGGCGCCTCTCGGCGGGTGGTCGCTCGCAGCGACAAAAGGGGTGGGGCCCGGGGCTTGTTCGGACGCCGACAGGGTGTTCAACGGCGGTCTCCCCGGATTTGTTCCCGTCCTTGATATGTGACACCGGTCTCGATTCAACTTAGGCAATCCTTTTCTTGACTAATTCCAGAAAAGCGGCATACTGGGAAACATGCGAGACGGAGAGCATGACTTCGACCCCCGAGCGCAATTGCGCGCCGTCGGGTTGAGGGTCACTGCTCCGCGCCTCGCCGTGCTGGATGCGGTTACAGCCCAACCGCATTCAGACGCCGATTCTGTTGCAGCACTCGTGCGGCAGCAGCTCGGATCGGTATCCACACAGGCCGTTTACGACGTGCTGAAGGCATGCGTGAACGCAGGATTGCTGCGACGCATCGAGCCGGCGGGTTCGCCCGCACGGTTCGAGACGAGGACTGGTGACAACCACCATCACCTCGTCTGTCGCGGCTGCGGCAAGGTCGTCGACGTCGATTGTGTTGTCGGCCAAGCTCCCTGCCTCGAACCTTCCGATAATCACGGCTTCGAAATCGACGAAGCCGAGGTCGTGTTCTGGGGCCGTTGCGAAGATTGCCTGAAGAATTCTGCCGAATCCGACACCGAGTCGGACGCGGTCTCGCAGAATCGAATTGATGCGTCCAGAACCTCCGAGTCAGCCACCTCGCATGCAGCCCATGCGCTCGACTCGGATGCAGCCCCGCTCCTCTGACGCCCAGCCCACAACGCTAGGAGGCTTCGCCATGACCAAGCCCACCACCAACAATTTCGGTATCGCGGTCGCAAGTGATGACGAATCGCTGACCGCGGGTATTCAGGGGCCGGTGCTCCTTCACGACCACTACCTGATCGAGAAGCTCGCGCAGTTCAACCGCGAGCGTGTCCCGGAGCGCATCGTCCACGCCAAGGGCGGCGGCGCTTTCGGTGAACTCGTCATCACACACGACGTCAGCAAGTACACCAAGGCCGCGTTCCTGCAGCCGGGTAAGAAGACCGAGTCACTCGTCCGCTTCTCCACCGTCGCCGGTGAGCAGGGCAGCCCGGACACCTGGCGCGATCCGCGCGGTTTTGCGATGAAGTTCTACACCGAAGAGGGAAACTACGACCTCGTCGGCAACAACACCCCGGTGTTCTTCATCAAGGACGCCATCAAGTTCCCCGACTTCATTCGTTCGCAGAAGCGACTGCCCGGCTCCGGTCTTCGTGACCACGACATGCAGTGGGACTTCTGGACTCTGCGTCCCGAGACCGCTCACCAGGTGACCTGGCTGATGGGTGACCGCGGTATCCCGAAGACCTGGCGCAACATGGACGGCTTCGGATCGCACACCTACCAGTGGGTCAACGCTGCGGGTGAACGCTTCTGGGTGAAGTACCACTTCAAGACCGATCAGGGCATCGAGTTCCTGACGCAGGCCGAAGCAGACAGCCTCGCCGGTAGCGATCCCGACTACCACCGCGCGGATCTGTACAACGCCATCGAGGCCGGTAATTTCCCGAGCTGGACACTCAAGGTTCAGATCATGCCGGTCGACGAGGCCGAAGGCTACCGCTTCAACCCGTTCGACCTCACCAAGGTCTGGTCCCAGAAGGACTACCCACTGATCGAGGTCGGCAAGTGGACGCTGAACCGCAATCCGGAGAACTTCTTCGCGCAGATCGAGCAGGCTTCGTTCGAGCCGTCGAACGTGGTGCCCGGCATCGGATTCAGCCCGGACAAGATGCTTCTCGGCCGCGTCTTCTCCTACGCCGACGCACATCGTTACCGCATCGGCACCAACTACGCCGACCTGCCGGTCAATGCCCCGAAGAACGAGGTGAACTCCTACTCCAAGGAGGGCGCCATGCGTTACAGCTTCAATTCCCCGTCGACGCCGGTGTACGCACCGAACTCGTACGGCGGACCGCATGCCGATCCGTCGGTTGCCGGTGACGAAGGACTGTGGGCGTTCGACGGCAAGGCAGTGCGCGCCGGATACATCGAGCACGCCGAGGACGGCGACTTCACGCAGGCCGGAACGCTGGTCCGTGAAGTTCTCGACGACGCAGCTCGTGAGCGCCTGGTGAGCAACATCGTCGGCCACGCCCTTGCCGGCGTCAGTGAGGAAGTTCTGTTGCGTGTCTTCGAGTACTGGAAGAACGTCGACGCAGATTTGGGCAAGCGCGTCGAAGAAGGTGTACGCGCAGGTCAGTGACCCGCTGACATGAGCATCGCTTAGGTCTACCGAATGCGGACCGCTGCAAGGGAAATCACTTCCCGGCAGCGGTCCGTTTCCGTCTACCCAACTACAGAAGCGCAAACCAATAGACGAAGCATGCGAGAAGGAATACAACGACTGACTCCATGACGACACCCCTGTTCGACGTGCACTTCTGCTGTTCGCACTCTCCATGATCCGCTTCTCGAGCTGAGAATGCTCGGGGCACAAGTTTCGCGAACCGAGGTGTTGGGCAGTCAATTCCCATGGCAATAGGTGCGGTTCTCTTCGACATCGACGGAACGCTCGTCGATTCCAACTATCTGCACGTAGAAGCGTGGTCGCGAGCTTTCTTCGAGGTAGGTCGCCCGGTCGACGCGTGGCGGGTACACCGCAGCATCGGCATGGACGGAGACCAACTACTGGAGTCCTTGCTCGGCGAAGACATCGACGGGTGCGGACCGCGAGCCAAAGAACTTCACACCACGTACTACCGGCAGTCGGCCGACCGTCTCCGAGTACTGCCGGGAGCGCGCGAGTTGATCCGCCGAGTTCACTCGCTCGGACTGCATGTGGTGCTCGCTACCTCGGCGCCGGACGACGAACTGAAGTTGCTACGCCGGACGCTCGACATCGACGAAATGATCTACGCCGCCACCTCTTCGGAATCCGTCGACGAGGCCAAACCTGATCCGGACCTGATCGAGGTCGCGCTCGCGAAGGCAGGTGTCGACGCGGGCAATGCGGTCATGGTCGGGGATGCCGTCTGGGACATGAAGGCGGCGACATGGGCGGGCGTTGTGGCTGTGGGAGTGCGCAGTGGTGGCATGTCGACCGACGAACTCGAAGGTGCGGGTGCGACTGCCGTGTACGACGACGCCCGCGACCTCCTCGACCACCTCGACGGCAGTGTGATTTCCGAACTCGTTTCAGGCCTAGATACCGGGAGTTGATCAGTGATGGCACGATTCGGCTACACCTTGATGACGGAGCAGGCAGGTCCGAAAGAACTGGTTCGCCATGCAGTTCGGGCCGAAGAAGTCGGCTTCGACTTCGAAGTGATGAGTGATCACTACTCGCCGTGGCTGACCGAGCAGGGGCATGCACCCTACGCCTGGTCGGTGCTGGGGGCAGTCGCCCACGCCACCGAGCGAGTCGGTTTGATGACGTACGTGACTTGTCCGACCGTGAGGTACCACCCCGCCGTCGTCGCTCAGAAAGCTGCGACGATCCAGATCCTCGCGGACGGACGCTTCACCCTGGGATTGGGAAGTGGCGAGAGCCTGAACGAGCATGTGGTCGGCGAGGGTTGGCCGTCCATCGACACCCGCCAGGACATGCTGCAGGAGGCGGTGAGCATCATTCGCGCACTGCTCGCCGGAGATCTGGTGAGCTGGAAGGGGGAGTACTTCGACGTCCAGTCCGCCAGGATCTGGGATCTCCCCGAGAACCCGGTTCCGCTGGCGCTGGCCATGTCCGGAGACAAGTCCGTCGAGCGTTTCGGTCCGATGGCCGACGATCTGATTGCCGTGCAACCGGATTCGGAGCTAGTGCACTTGTGGAAGCACGTGCACGGCCGAGCATACGGATTGGCTCCCGCAGGCCGGACCATCGGTCAGATTCCGATCTCGTGGGACCCTGATCGCGACACGGCAATTGCACGAGCTCATCAGCAGTTCCGGTGGTTCGGCGGAGGGTGGTCCGTGAACTCCGAACTGCCGACGCCGGCGAGCTTCTCGGGTGCGACTCAGTTCGTGCGCAAAGAGGATGTAGCTGAAAGCATTCCGTGTGGTCCCGATCTCGATGTGATCGTCGAAGCGGTCAAGGCATACACCGACGCCGGATTCACCGATGTGGCACTGGTACAGATCGGTGGAGATACCCAAGACCGATTCTTCGACGAGGCGGCCAAGCCGCTGCTCGAGGCTCTGCACGTCGAATTGGGTTGATCGAGAAGATCAATCGAGTTCCGCCGAGTGGGCTCTTGTCGAGTCGCGCGCTACCGCCGTGCAGCCTCGCCTGCTGCGCGACGAGGGCCAGTCCCAAACCGCTTCCGGCGTCGCCCGCACCGGTACCACGAACGAATCTCTCGAACATAGCTTCGCGTTCCGAAGGCGCGATCACGGTGCCGTTGTCGTCGACGAAAACCGTCGCCGAACCCGTCGCAGCCCCTGATCGGACGGTGATCTCGACTTCGTCGGCATTGCCGTGCCGAACGGAATTGGTGACGGCGTTGGTCAGCACCAGACGGATACCCGCGGGAAAGGCCTGAACCGAAAGTTCTTCCGGTGCTTTCAAACGAACGTCGACCTGCGGGTGCAGACGGCCGGCGTCAGCGACGGCGCGATCGGCAACCTCGACGAGATCGACGTCGGCACAATCCTCGGGATCGGCCACGTCACCCAGGGCTAGAGTCTCGAGGTCGGTCAGGGTGCGCTCGATCTGGCGCTGCGCTTCCAACAATTCGCCGGACAGTTCGCGCCGTTGGCTTTCCGTGAGATCGAGTGTTGCGAGAACTTCGAGATCGGTACGCATCGACGTGAGAGGTGTGCGCAGTTCGTGGGCGGAGACGCGAGCGAAATCGCGTGCCGACTCCAACGCCTCCTCGGTGCGGCTTCGATCGCTTTCGATGCGACTGAGCATGCTGTGGATTGCCTCCGACAGTTCTTCGGCTTCTCGCGTTCCACGTACCGACGGTGCCCGGCGCGAGAGTCCGTCGACGTCGAGGTTGTTGCCGATCGAACTGGTGGTCTCGGTCAATTGCTGTAGTGGCCGGACGGCTCGGCCGGTGAGGAACCAACCGAGCCCGGCCGCGGCAAGGATGGCGACCACTGCTGCAGCGGCCACTTGGAACTGCTGCTCACGGATTGCCTGGGTCAGTGGGTCTTCGGGGATGCTGACGGCCAGTGCGGCGCCGCTGTCGCCGGGCACCAGAACATCACGACTGCGAACATCGGTGGTAGCCAAGGCGCTGACGGTCGCGGCGTTGAATCCGGGGCTGACCACGGATGGTTCTGTTGTTGCAGTTGGTGTTTCGATGAATAGCGGGCTCGGCGCACTCGCCGCGACGCCCAGGGTGACGGAATCGAGAGTGCGTTCGAGTTGTTCGGATCCGTTGACACGCAGAAAGACCGCGAACGCAATTCCGATCGCGGCAATCACGATTCCGGCGGCCAGGCCCGAGGCGATGGCTACGCGAGTCTGAAGTGACAGCGGCCGCTTCATCGTTCGGCCCTCAGGACGAAGCCCACCCCACGCACTGTGTGGATCACGCGGGGCGCTCCGTCGACTTCGAGTTTCTTGCGTAGGTAGGTGACAAAGACGTCGACGACATTGGTGTCGGCGGCGAAGTCGTAACCCCAGACGAGTCGCAGGAGTTGTGCGCGACTGAGTACGACACCGGCGTGCTCGGCGAGTACCGACAACAGGTCGAATTCTCTTTTGGTGAGTTCGATTCGCCTACCGTCGATGTGCGCTCGATGGCCACGGAGATCGACCGTCAGCGGTCCCACCGTGATCGGATGGTCGACCGACGGGGTGGCTCGCGTCGTGCGTCGAAGTAATGCGCGGAGTCTGGCGACGAGCTCGGCCAACTCGAAGGGCTTGGTGAGGTAGTCGTCGGCGCCCGCCTCCAGCCCCGCGATGCGATCACCCACGGAACTTCGGGCGCTGAGTACGCAGATCGGAACCTCGTTGCCGATCGCGCGCAGGGCGGTCACCACCCCGACGCCGTCGAGGCCGGGCATGTTGACGTCGAGAACGAGCGCGGCCGGGCATTGCTTGTTCACCGATGACAAGGCCGATCGTCCGTCGACGGCAGTTGCCGTGTCGAAGCCCGACAATCGGAGTCCACGTTCGAGCGAATTCAGAACCTTCGCGTCGTCGTCAACGATCAGGATGCGCTCGCGTGTACTCACCCCAGCCATGGTGCCATCGGATCAAGGCCTGGGGCCTCGCTCGGAGCGAGGGCCGTCGCATTCTCATCAACTCCTAAGAAACCGACAACAGATCTGCAGTGTTGGCTTCATAACCTCGGGTTTCTCGGATGCGACCGCGCCGAGAACTCGAGAACGTTCGATCAAGGAGAACTACGATGACGCGATTGAAAGTGAACGGCAAGCGGGCCCGCCGGACCGGTGTGGTGGTGGCGTCCGTGGCGGTCCTCGGTATGGCAGTGGCGCCGGGAATCGCCTGGGCTTCCAACCCGATCTCCGACGGGTCGCCGGTGGCGGTTCGATCGATCGCGACCGCTCCAGCCGAGTTGGGTGTGGCTCCCGAAGTAGCGTGTGGTGTCGCGGCGCCGATTTCCGACGAGGAGCTGCAGAAGCTCATCGACGAGGGCAAGGTTGTGCGCGCGGAGGAGGCCGGTGCGGCCGCAGTCACTATCGAAGTGCCGAGCGAAGCTGCGACATTCGTTGCGCGTGAAGGGGTGCCGGCGTTGCCGACCGTCGAGTGGGCTCCGACGACCGAAGGTGTTCCGGCAGAGGTGCTCGACATGGCCGGTGTCGCTCCGCTGGAGGAGGGCGTTGCCCTGTCATGCACGGTTGCCGCGGGCTGACGAGCGAAAAAAGCTCCGCATGAACCGCTTTGACCTGGAACGGTACGGCCGTACTCAACTGGGTCTGGAGGTTGGTCAAGCCTGTCGGTAGCACTTGCTACGTTCGGGGCGGTCTCGGCGAGCATGCCGGGGCCGTCGCCGACGGCGTCATGTGTGTGGTGTCTTGCAGAGGTGCGGTACGGCCTGATGCGGGGCGCGTTTCGAAAGGTGTTGTGTTTCATGGTCATGGGCCCCACCCACGCGATGTCCGGTGCTGCTGTGGGGTTGGTGGTTGCGGAGTTGTTGCCTCTCGACTGGGGAGGGCCCACATCCACTGCGGAAACTTTGACCTTTGCCGGGGTGTGCGCCGGAGCCGCCTTGCTTCCCGACCTCGATACCGGTCAGTCGACGGTTTCGCGATCATTCGGTCCGCTCAGCAAGGCTCTGGCCAAAGGCATCGACGCAATTTCGGTGACCTTCTACCGCATCACCAAAGGCAAGAAGGACGGCAAGCGTCGTGGTGGGCATCGGACGCTCACGCACACCGCGCTGTTCGCCGCCGGGTTGGGTGCCGGGGTCTCGGCGCTGGTTGTTCAGTTCGGGAAGCCAGCCATCATCATCACCCTGTTCTTCTGCCTCGGGTTGGCCATCCGTGGATTGGCGGGTGAATTGGCCAAGGAGAAGGGTTGGCTCGCGGTCTCCGCCGTTGCGTTGGTGCTCTCTGCCCTCACCTGGCAGTGGTATCCGAGTGAGGCTGGATCCACGGGGCTAGGTGTTGCGGTGGCACTGGGTTGCGCCACGCACTGTCTCGGCGATGCGATCACCAAGGAAGGGGTGCCGTTTCTCGCGCCCCTGATTCCGCTCGGCGGCAAACGATGGTGGGAACAACGGCTGCCGTCATTCCTGTCCATCCGTGCAGGTGGGAACCTCGAGAAGATCCTGATCGGGCCGGCGTTGACGGTTCTGACTGCCTGGTTGATCATCAGTGCGTTCGACGGTGCCCCGGAAGCGATCTACGCGGTCTTCGCTCCGATGGTGCAGTGAGCTTCGGAAAACTTTTATTACGGAACCACTGGCATCGTAATCATATTTGTTCTACGTTCGTCCCTGACATGAACCGAGTCGGCTGACGGAGTGAGCAGTGGTGCATCAAGCAGAGCGCATGGCAGAGCACAGCTCGAGCGAAGACGGTGTGAGCCGGCGCGGATTTCTCGCAGCGAGTGCCGGCGCAGCTGCTCTCGCGGGCATTTCCTGGGCGCCGGCTGGAGCAGTTCCCTGGGGTTCGGCATCGACCATCGCGCCACCGCCCGGATTTCCGTCGGACATTCCGTTGTCACAGCAGGCGTACGCGAACTGGTCGCGAGAAATCATGCTCGACAGCGTGTGGACGGCCACGGCACGTCACAGCGATGACGTCGTCACCCTCGCCAACTGGGCGTTCGACAACGGGTACACAGTGCGTGCGAAGGGAACGATGCACGGGTGGAGTCCGTTGACGGTGGTGCCCGGCGCACCTTCGGATCGAGTTCTGCTGGTCGATACGATGGCCAAACTGAATTCGGTTGTGGTGCAGCACGGCACACCCGCAACAGCCACGGCGGGCGCTGGCGCCAGTATCGAAGCGATTCTGACAGCGCTCGAGCGAGAAGGGCTCGGCTGGGCCAACTCTCCGGCGATCGGTGAGCTGTCCATTGCCGGCGCGCTGGCGATCGGTGCCCACGGGGCAACCTATCCGGCTGTGGGGGAGACGATCACCCCTGGTCAATCGTATGGTTCGCTGAGCAACCTGATCACCGAGATCACAGTGGTGGCGTGGGACGAAGGCATCAATCGGTACGCACTGAAGACATTTCACCGATCGGACGTCGAGAGCACCGCCTTCCTGACCCATCTGGGTCGAACCTTCGTCACCTCCGTGACGCTGCAAGCCGGGGAGAATTATCGGCTGCGGTGCCAGAGTTTCACCGACATTCCGTGGCAAGAACTCTTTGCTGCTCCCGGGTCGCCAGGGCGTACCTACGAGAGTTTCGTCGAGAAATCCGGACGGGTGGAAGCGATCTGGTTCCCGTTCACGCAAACACCGTGGCTCAAGGTCTGGACACCGACCCCGGTCAAACCGCCGGAGTCCCGAGAGGTGAGCGGGCCGTACAACTACTTCTTCTCCGACGCGATTCCCGAAGAAGTCACCACCCCGTTGGGGATGGTGGCACAGGGTCTCCAAGCTGCGACACCGCTGTTCGGCGCCTCTCAGTTCGGCGCTGTAGCAGCAGGATTGGTGCTGACCGACACCGACGATCTCTGGGGTTGGTCGAAAGACGTTCTGTTCTACCTCCGGCACACGACCTTGCGCGTCGTAGCCGGGGGCGGGGCCGTGATCACCAAGCGGTCCAACATCGGCCGAGTGGTCCACGAGATGACGAGTTGGCTGAACGAACGAATGACGCACTACGCGTCGTTGGGGCAGTATCCCGTCAACATGCCGTTCGAAGTGCGTCTCTGCGGTGTCGACGATGACGGCGAGGTGTTGGTCGACAGCGCCGGAGTGCCGGACCTGTCAGCGGTGCGGCCGCGGGCGGATCGTCAGGACTGGGACACAGCGATCTGGATGAACGTGGTCTCGATTCCCGGCACCGCGGGATTGCCTGCGTTCCTTCGCGAAATGGAACGGTGGATGGTCGCGAACTACTCCGGCGATTACGCGACCTTCCGTCCGGAGTGGTCCAAGGGGTGGGCATTCACCGATCAGGCGGCGTACCAGGACGACGAATTCCTCACCAGCACAGTGCCTGCCACCTTTCGTGCCGGTGGCGACGGGAATTGGGACTTCGCTCTCGCCACTCTCGACGAGCACGACCCGCACCGCGTATTCAGCAATACGTTCCTCGACCGCGTATTGCCACCCAGCTGAATCTCCTACTGCGGAAGCGGTTTGCGCCAACATACGTCGGTGACACGGATACGCTGATTGTTGTCACCGTTCCAATCGACGCTCAGCCCCTGAGTTCGGAGTGCGTCGGCTACCTGGCGCCCGACGGTCTGATCGGTATGCGCGATCATGTGTGCCTTGGCGGTTTCGTCGCCACCGAAGGCAGCGGCGACCAGCGCGGGATCGAGATCGTGGGCCGGACGAAACGCACTGTAGGACAAGTAGAGATCGGACGGCTCGTCGCCGAGACGCTCCGCATCTTGCATGTGGAAGAACGTGTACGCCCACTGAGCAAAGGGATACCCGTTCTCGTCGGGTTCGGACGGCGTGCGTTCGTCGTCGATTTCGGTAGTGCCGCACTGCATGCAGCAGGTGAAGTTCATCCGGGCCACGATGCCGTTGCGTTCGAGTTCGGCGAAGGCTGCGGAGAGGCGCTCGAAGTCTCCGGGAGCCGTCCACTGGGTCTGCTCCTCGACTCTTCGGTCCCAGACCTCACGCACTACTGCGTCGATCTGTCTGCCGAGTTCGTCGTTCTCGAAGCCGCCCTCGACACAGTCTCGGGCGGCTTCGCAGATTTCGTCGAACGTAGCGAAACCTGGGACTACCAGTTCGCGTGCTTGCTCACGTACGGCGACGATGTCGGCCTCACTGAGCACCGGTGCTGACCGTGACTGTGCTGACCGTGACCAGGGCAATCGCATACCGGCACCGTACTGCACCGATCCGACCGTCAGGCGGCGTCGGCTGCTGCTTTCGTTTCCTCCTCGTTTGACGGGGCCGGCTTGTTCGGGATGAGCGCCGTGGCGATCAGGCCCACCACGACAAATCCGGCCGCAAGGTATCCGCCGAGTGTGATGCCGTGAGTCATCGCAGATTGGGCAGCGTCGGCGACGAAGGCAGTGTTCGGTGAACCGGCCAGCGAGTCGATGGCGGCGCCTGCGCTGTCGGTGACTGCCCGCGTCAACTGATCAGCCTGAGCTTGGTCGACACCGGATCCGGTGAGGTCGTTGTTCAGCGTCGAATTGAGAGTGCTGAAGAAGACCGTGGTGAGGACAGCGATGCCCAGTGCGGATCCGAGTTGGCGGAACGCGCTCTGAATGCCGGAGCCTTGACCGGCGCTCTGCTCGGGAATCTCCTCGAGCACGACGTTGGTCACCTGGGCAGTCGCAAAACCGACGCCGATTCCGTAGAAGAACAGCACTGCGGCGATAGTCCACCAGGCGCTGTCTGTCGCAGCGATGAATCCGAGACCGGCGAGACCGAGCGCTTCGAGAGCCAGGCCGATACGGACCAAGCCCAACGGCGAGACCTTCGATGCCAGCCCGAAGCTCGCACCACTGGCGACAAAGCTGCCGATGGCAATGGGAACCAGTGCGAGCCCTGCCTGGAGTGCGCTGTATCCGAGCGTGAACTGGAGCCAGAGAGGAAGCACCGCAACGATTCCGAACTCGCCGAGTCCGATGATCAGCGTCGCGATGTTGCCGTTGCGGAACGACGAGATGGAGAACAACCGTACGTCCATCAGTGCCCGCGACGGATCGTCGCTGCGGGTGAGCATGGTTTGACGGTAAGCGAACGCACCGAGCGACAGAACGGCGAGAACCAGCGCCACCAGAACCGGCGACGGGCCGCTGGACCATGAAAGACCGAACAGATCGAAGGGTTCCTTCGTCGTCAGCCACCCGTACGTTCGTCCCTCGACGAGTCCGAAGGCCAGCAGGCCCAGGCCGGCGATGGACAGTGCCGCTCCGGTGGCGTCGACGCGCCCAGCGGTGCGGGGTGAGGGCGCGATGAACAGCACTGCGCCGATCAGAATGAGCGCAGCAAGCGGAATGTTGATCCCGAATGCCCAACGCCATGAGGCATGTTCGGCAAGCCAGCCGCCGAGCAATGGGCCGAGGGCGGATGCAGCGCCGATGGTGGAGCCCCAGACCGCGAAGGCCTGGCCGCGCGCCTTTCCGGTGAACATCGCGTTCAGAAGCGACAGTGACGTGGGCAGGATCATGGCCGCGCCGGCGCCCTGCAGGAAGCGCGCCAGGATGAGCAGACCGCCGTTCGGCGCCAGTCCGGCCAGCAGGCTCGTCGCGCCGAACACGATGACACCGGCAATGAAGATGCGACGAGCGCCGACCAGATCGGCAACTCTGCCGACCAATAGCAGAAGTGCCGCGAACACGATTGCGTAGGACTCTTGGATCCATTGAGCCTGAACGGAATTGATCCCGAGATCTTCGATGATCGAGGGAACTATGACGTTGACGATCGTGGTGTCGACGACGATCAGTGCCACGCCGAGTGCAATGGCGATCAGGCCCAACCACTTGCGGGTGGTGGGTGAGATGTTCACGAATAAACCTCCATTGTGAAGTAACTTTACAATGAAGGTATATTTGAGGCGGTAAGTTGTCAACGTGCGCGCTGGGCTCGACCGGCCGCCGTCTGGCACAGGAAAGGTGGGATCACCGAGGTGGAGGCACCGCGCGACATCTCCGTGGAGCGGGAGCGGCTGATGGACGAATTCCGCGCGTACGGTGGCACGTTCACCGAATTCAGCCATCGATTCGCGTCGTGGCTCGGCCTGCATTCCACCGACGCGACTGCCTTGATGGAAATCACCGCTGCCGAGGAGAAGGGGACGCCGCTCTCACCCGCCCGCCTCGGAGAGCGGATCTCGCTGACGTCGGGTGCAACCACCGCGTTGCTCAACCGCCTGGAGAAGGCGGGACATATCGTCCGGACCCGAGAGAATGCCGACCGGCGAGTGGTCACGCTGCACAGCAGTGCGCATGTGCAGGACCTGGCGGACGAGTTCTTCGGGCCCCTTGCCGAGCGACTCGACGCCATGATGGCGAAGTACCCGCCCGAACTGCTCAGTCGATTCGAGGAATTTCTCGTCGACCTTCACTCGACGATGAACGAACACCTCGAGCAGGACAACCGCTGAACAAAAAACGCCGCTCGACTCCGGAGAGTCGGGCGGCGTTCTTTGTGCCGGTGACGGCTACTTGCCGAGCTTGGCTTGCAGGTCGTCGAGAACCAGGCCGGCACCTGTCGGGCCGAGGCCCAGGAACCAGGTCTCGTCGCTCACCTCGGTGGCGCGTCCTTCCTTGACTGCGTCCATGCTGGCCCACAGCGGTCCGGCAACAACCGTGGTCTGGCCCGTGTCGGCGGGATTTCCGTAGCTGGAGTAGAAGATTCGGTCACCCTCCGCCTCGGTGATCGTTTCCGGGCTGACCTCGACGGCCAGTTCGTCGATGTCCTGGATCGCCGGGCGGGGCAGGCCGACGTCCTTCAAGATGACGCCGATGAACGACAGATTGCCGTACAGGCGCAGCTTCCCGGACATGAAACGAACCAGTGAAACGGTCGGGGAGCCGTCGATCGACTCACGTACCTTGTCGGCGTGCTCTTGGTAGTCGTTGAGAACCTGCTCAGCCTTGGTCTCCTCGCCGAGTGCGTCACCGGCAAGGAGGAAGTTCTCCTTCCACGGAAAGCCGGGGCGGATGCTGAAGACCGTCGGAGCGATTGCCGCGAGTTGCGGGTAAAGCTTGTCCTGGCGCAGCTTGCTGCCGAGGATCAGATCGGGCTGCAGTGCGGTGATCGCCTCGAGGTTGAGGTTGTTGGTCGTGCCGACATCGGGGACACCGACCAACTTGTCCGCCAGGTACGACGGCTGACCGGCGGCGCTTTCCGGGCTGGCGATGCCGACCGGGGTGATCCCGAGCGAGAGAACCTCGTCGAGTTCACCGCTGTCGAGGACGACGACGCGGGTCGGCTTGGCCTCGAGGGTGGTCTCGCCCAGGGCATGGGTGATGGTGCGAGGGAACTCGCCTGGCGCGGCATCGCTGCCGAGCTTCGCGGTTTCCGTGTCGGCGGTGCTGAACAGCTTGCCGCCGGTCGCGACATCGGTGTTGCCGTTTGCGTTGCCGCCGGCGTCGGAAGAGCCGCAGGCCGTAGCGGCAAAAACAGTCGCCAAGGCAACCATGGCGACCCGGACCGACGTGCGGCTCCGGAGAGTGGTGCGTGAGTGCATTAGGCTACCCTACCTTTCGGTTATCGGGCTTGGTCAGGGAGGTATCCGCACCGTTGACGCCAGGTGAGCGGCGCGTCAGGTCTCGCTCAGCGGGACCGCTACGCAATTCGGACTACAGGGTGCGACCAACGTGTTAGCTTCGCGAAAGACCTGTACTGGTAAGCGAAGACGCGTGTAGTGAGGATTTCGATGACCCTGAACATTGCCGATCTGTTCGAGGCCGTTGCCGATGCGATCCCCGATCGAGTTCCCTTGATTCTGGAAGACGTGCGATTGAGCTACGCCGAACTCGAACTGCGATCGAACCGACTCGCTCATCACCTGCAGTCGGTGGGCGTCGAGCCTGGGCAGCACGTCGGTATTCACATGCGTAACTGCGTCGAGTACGTCGAAGCGCTCCTGGCTTGCTTGAAGATCAGAGCGGTACCGATCAACGTCAACTTCCGCTATACCGATGCAGAACTCCTGTACATCTACACCAACTCTCAAATGGTGGCACTGCTGGTCGAAGAGGAATTCGCGCCGACGGCATTGGCCGTGGTTCCGCAGTGTCCGGAGATCACCCACGTGCTGATCGTCGGCGAAGACTACGAGAACGCCCTTGCCGCGCAGACTGATACCCGCGACTTCGGCCCTCGCAGCAACGACGACCATTTCATCATCTACACCGGCGGCACAACCGGAATGCCCAAGGGTGTGGTGTGGCGGCACGAGGACTTCTTCTTCGCCGCGCTGTCCGGAGCGAACCTCAGCGGGCCGCCGCGTCGGAGTCTCGAAGAGGTTGTGGATGCAGCTGTAGCGAACACCAATCCAACTGTGCTGCTACTCATCCCGCCGCTCATGCATGGAGCCGCAATCTATTCACTGCTCACGGCATTCCTCATGGGAGCGCCCCGAGTGCTGACCCGCAGCTTCGATCCGATGGAAGTGTTGCGACTGGTCGAGGCCGAGAAGATCACCGGAATCACCGTCGTCGGCGACGCAATTGCTCGGCCGATCGCCGACGCCATCACCGCAAGCGAAGGGCGCTACGACCTTTCGACTCTCCAACTGATCGGGTCGGGTGGCGCGTTGTTCTCCCCGAACCTGAAAGCAGAACTGACAACCCGACTACCGGGGTTGGTGATCAAGGATGCATTCGGTGCTTCGGAATCCGGCAACGACGGCGTCGTCGAATTCGGTGAGGACGGTTCCAAGCGAATTCGATCCAACCCCAACATGATTCTTGTGGACGACGAATTCCGTCGCATCGAACCAGGCTCGGACACAGTCGGTTTCATCGCCCGGGCCGGCCATGTTCCTGTTGCCTACTTCGGCGACCCGGCCAAGACTGCTGCAACTTTTCCCGTCGTCGACGGGGTTCGTCTGGCGGTACTCGGGGACATGGGCACGATGGAAGCCGACGGAACCATCGTGCTGCTCGGGCGCGGTTCGATGTGCATCAACTCCGGCGGCGAGAAGGTCTACCCCGAAGAAGTGGAGCAGGCACTCAAAACTCACCCGGCAGTTTTCGACGCTTTGGTGGCGGGTGCGCCCGACACTCGATTCGGTGAGAAGGTCGCCGCGGTGGTGCAGGTTCGACCGGGATTCGAAGATGTTGCGACGGAATCATTGTCGGAGCATTGCCGCACCCACGTCGCCGGGTACAAGATCCCCCGCTCGATCGTGCTCGTACCAAGCATCCTCCGCTCGCCCAGCGGTAAGGCCGACTACCGTTGGGCTCGCGAAACCGTAGCGGGAGCGTAAATCACCTTCCGGCACTTCGGACGACGCACCACTCGTTTCCCTCGGGATCCAGCAGCACCTGAAAGGTGCCGGCCGGGTCCTCCTGGACAGTGCCGACCCGAGTTGCGCCGAGGCGCTCGGCAGCTTCGGTCGCAGCGACGACGTCATCCACACTGACGTCGATGTGTAGACGATTCTTCGTCAGCTTGGATTCCGGTACACGTTGGAAGGCGAGGCGAGTCCATCCTGGAGGGTCGACAAACGCCCACTCCGCGCTCCGCTCCACCGGCTGCCCACCGAGGATTCCGGCCCAGAAGATCGCCAACTGGGCTGGTGCGGAGCAATCCACAACTACTTCATCGACCTGCCCGATCACCGGTTCACAGCTCCGCTGAATTCGGCTGTCACAGCTGCGCTCAATTCGGCTGTCACAGCTGCACTCAATTCGGCTGTCACAGCCAGGGCTCGATCGGCTTCTTCACCCACATGATCTTCTCGTCCGGATGCTCACGCCGAGCTTCGGGACGGTCTGGGTTGGCTGCTGCCCACACGGCTTTCTCGTCGAGCAGTCCGGCCGCGATCGTCCAGGTCTCCCGCGTGCTTGGCGGATTGGCGCCCGCCGCCCGCGCAAGCTTGCGCAGCCGATCGTCGGGCATGTCGAGCAACTCTGCACTACTGATATCGCGATCCCAGGCGAACTTGGCAAGACCGACAGCTTTCTCACGTCGGCTACGGCTCGCCATGTCGTTGTGCGCGAAGTCTGGTTCGGATGCCACGGCTTCACCTTATCGTCAACGAAATCGAGGCCCTCCCGCGTAAGCGGAAGGGCCTCGATTTCTGTTCTTCACTGTCGGGGTGGCGGGATTTGAACTCCTGACACCACACAAACATCTAGGTTCAAGCGAGGGCAGGAAACAACCTCTGACCTGCACTCAACCTCGGCATCTCACAGTCAAAGCAGCATCCTGATACACGTCGATGCAATAGCGGTATTGCATGAGCTGTTGCATGAGGTCTCACACACGCGGGGAACTGTCAAACAAACCGACTAATCGGGACAGGCCGGCACGCGTTCAGTCTGGTGCGAAGATCGCTGCGATAGAGCTGCACGGCCATGGTTGGTTGCATTCGAGGCATGGGTCATTGTTCTGCTGGGTTTGGGTGATGTGTTTGTCCCAGACATTGCGTAGGGCTGTGGCGTGGATGAGGTACTCGGTCACGCCGTGTCGTCCGGTGCCTCGGCGTTCGTAGTCGCGGATCTTCTGCTCGGCCATGAATCGGATGTGTCCGTATTCGCCTTCTGGCAGCCATGGTGGGGGTGTCATCGTCCGAACATAGTGGGCGGATGGTGAGCTTGGTTGTTTGCATAATTATCCAGTTGATTGGATATTTATAGGTTGGGGCTATTGGTTGGCAAGGCTGTGAGGTACGAGCAGGCGCGGCAGTGGGTTGTGTGGGTTACCACTTGTTGTAGCGGTCGTGGACGCGTGCTCTGCCGAAGGCGTACCAGTTGTTGAGGGCGCGGGGGGTTTGGTGGATGCGTGTCCCTCCGGGGGTGGTGAGGATGGTGTCTTTGCGGGGGCGGGGGTTGTCTTCTCGGTAGAGGGTGTTGTTGCCGATTGTGGACATGCACTGAGCGAGGGACATGGCGGCGTCGTCATGTCCGGCTATATCGGGTACGGCGATGCGCATTTGTCCGCTGTCGGTGCGTTCGTAGGTCAGGGAGTGCAACTGACTGAGCAGGTCGGGTTCTCGGGGCAAGACGATACGGCCCTGCTGAACGAGGAGTTTGAGCATCCCGAAGGCGTTCTGTTTGCCTCGGTTGGTGGTGTTGACTCCGGCGATCCAGGACTGACCTTTGGTGACGTGTCGGTTGCGGCGGAGGAGGTCGGAGAGTTGTTCGGTGGCGGGGTTGCCGGGGCCATTGAGTTCGGACACGATGTGGCGTAGTTCGTAGCCTTTGGCGATGTCGAGGATGCGTTGTTGGAAGTCTGAGTAGCGCATGTTGAAGTGGTTTTCGAGCCAGGGAATGTAGTAGATGGTTTCTTCGGGGTGGGTGGCTTTGTTGAGTTCGTCGTCGTCGAGGGCTGCGAGGAGTGTGACGGCTTGCGCGTCGTGGACTCGGCCCCAGTCGAGGCCGGCTACGGCGAGCTGCCCGTACGCCTTGTCTGGTGGGGTGAGGGTGTAGTCCGCGACGCAGGCGTCGAGTTCTGCGGTTGAGAAGTAAGCCCCGACATCCTCGGACCATTCGGCGAGTACTTCGGCGTTGTATTGGTGGGTGGTCATGGTGGCTCGGAGTTGTTCGAGCCGTTCGGTGTTCATGAGGGGGCTGGTGGTGCTGGGCCAGTGGTAGGAGTAGTAGCCGTCTCGTTTGGCTTGGCCGGCGATGTAGGCGCGGTGGAACCAGTGGTTTTGTGACCATGGTGTGGAGGCCATGATGACGCGGCTGCCGGGGCGGGCGACGGTGGTCCAAGCCGCTGCTGACCACATATCGGCTGGCTGTTTCGCTGCCTCGTCGAGAATTAAGAGGTCCACGCTTTCGCCTCGTACGGCGCGTTCGGAGGCTGGGAGGCAGCGGATTGTGGATCCGGTGGTGAGGACAATCCGGTCTTTGAGGTCTTCGACGGTTGACGCTTCGAGGATGGTTCCGCGCATGAGTTCGGCGACTCGGGAGAGCATGGTTTTGGCCGCTGATTCTCCGGCAGAGAGGATGAGCACCATGGACCCGGGTTGGGCGAATGCGCGGTGGAGCGCGCACATTGCCATGAGGGTGGATTTTCCGACCTGCCTGCCTGCGTTCAAAACCGTTATGTCACTGGGGTTTCGGGCTGCGTCGAGTTGGTAGTCGAAGAGTGGGGCGCCGACGAGGTCGCGGGCGAAGATTTCGATGTCAGCTTTGGCGGCTCGGACTGTTTCTCGGTTGAGAGTTTTAGGCATTGGGGCCTTCTTCTGCCATGAGTGCGGCTAGGTCGACTTGTGTTGCTGCTGCGTCGCGTTGGAGTTTGGCGCGGCTGATGGGGTCCATGCCGAGAGTTGCTCGGAGTGCTGCGGCTCTGCCCTCGTAGGTGGGCAGGAGTTTCGCGGCGGGGGTTGCGTGTCCGTTGCCGTCGATGAGGCTGTTGTTGTCGATCCAGTCGTGCAGCAGATCGCACTTGGCTTCGAAGCGTGCCCACGCCAACAGTGCTGGCTCATAGCTGGGATCTCGGAGGTAGGGCGCCTGTTCGAGTGCTGTCTTGACCCATGCTTCGGCGATGGGTGCGAGGGCGCGTTCGGAGTGCGCGCCGTGCTTGAGCGACAGGGTGTTGTTTTTCTCGAAGGGTGGGCGTTGGCCTTCGAACTCTTGCCCGGGAAACTCGGGCACGAAGGCAGTGACGACCTTCGTGCCCGAGTTCTTGCGGGCGCGCCGGATGGGTGCGCCTGCCATGACTACGCCGTGAGCTTCACGCCGCGCAGGACGACGATGCCCTTGGGGTTGACGGGAGCAGCGTCGTAGCGGCAGACGACACGGATAGCCTGCTGGTCGTAGTCACCGAAGGTCTGGTCCAAAAGTACGACTGTCGGCGACATGTCGCGGGCAACGGTGATCATGGACATGTCAGCGAGGACGATGCTGGACTCGTTGGTGCCGGTGCCACCGTTGACGGGGATGCGGTTGGTGACAACGACAGGATGGCCGAGAAGCATGTAGGCGCCGGACTGGGTGACATCGGGCTGCACGAGGTAGCGGCCGGCGCTGTCCTTGATCTTGCGGATGTTCACGAAGTCTCGGGAGTGCATGAACCAGCGCAGGCGAGTCGGGTCGATTTCGGCGCCGAGCGCGAGACCTTCCGCGTCGTGCAGCTTGTCGATCGTGGGAACACCGACAGTGAGGATTTCCTGTGTGCCGGTGTAGTTCAGGATGCCCTTCGGCTGGGTGCCGCCGGCACCGGTACCCGCGATGAACGTGTCGTCGATCTTGCCAGCGACGTCGGTAATCATCCGGGACTGGATCGCGCCGATGGTCTCGACAATCGATTGACGGGCAAGCTCGTTGGAGTAGCGGTGCAGCGACTTGATGGATTCGATCTTCGGATCCAACAGCAGCACCTCGGAGAAGGTGGGTTCCACCTCGTCGATGAGTTCGTTCTCACCGTGCCAGGACGGGGAAGTCGAGCCTGTGTAAGTCGGTATCCTCACCGGGCCGTGGCTGTCGATGATGGTGGGGCCGGATGCGAGGAAGACGGATGCCTTCTGAAGGGGGACGGTGACGATGTTGGTGATCTGCTCTGCGGAGAGAACCGATCCAGCGCCTGCGGTGGAGAGTGCCATGTGTGGCTCCTGGTATGTCAGGGCCGGGATCGTGTGCGAGTGCCCGGCAAGGGAATAGCGTTGTACGCCAAGGGAATTGACCGCGAGCGTCGAGCTCTAGCAGTCGTACGTTTGAGGTGCCGGACCTCGGAGGTGTGACGCGAAACTTCGGAGATTCCAAAGTTTGCGCGCCCGTACACCTGGGGTGTGACATTTCAGCGCCAGGCCGATCCGTCACAGTGACAGTAGTCGAATTACTTGCATCTGTGCAACTAGTTCGAGACCGGCACCACGACGGGTGCCGGTCTCGGAGGTTGTGCGGGCTAGTTGGTTCCCTGCACCAGGCTCACGAAGTCCGCGGTGCCGGAAGCGATTTGTGTCGCCGTGTCGGTGGGCCGTGCTAGCTCGGTTCGCCCGCCGGATACTTCGCCGCCGGATCTGCCCGCAGGCTTCGGGGGGATGCCGAGGTGTGGGCGTTCGGTGGCGAGGTCTCGTGCGGCCTGTTCGTACTTACCGGGATCGGGCTTGCCGTCGTCACCGCGCAGGGCGGTGGTATCGACGTAGCGCGCAAGGTCTTCGGGGTCCGCGAGGATTCCTGTCAGTCCGTCAAGTGCAGTCTTTGTTGCGATGCCGGCTAGTTCGTCGCGGTAGGTGTCCCGTTCGGTCTGCGCGTCGGTGGCCGCTTTGCGGTTGGTGGCGGCCTCACTGCGGAGGTCTCCGATCACCTTTTGTGCCCACGCGGGCAGGGAGTCGACGGTCTCGGGTGCGGTGTCAGTCATTGTTGTTCTCCTCGTTGCGAATCGAGCTGGACTTGCGGGCAAACTCGTCGAGAAGCGAGTTCAGGAGGGTGAGCTGTTGGGGCTCGAATTTCACTGCGACGTTGGCGAGTGACTTGAGCCGGCGTCGTGCCTGCACTCGCGCCAAGCCGAGCAGGTCGCCGGTAGCGATTTCGTTGGGCATCAGTTTTTCTCCTCTGGGGCTGTGAGTTTGAGTGCTGCATTGCGCAGGAATTCAGGTGATTCGGTGATGTCGAGACCGTGTGCTTCGTCCATGCGTTCCTGGGCGGATGCGCCGAAGGCGATGGCAGAGAGTAGGACTCCGGTGCGTTCGGCGTCGGACATCAACGTGAGCATCATGTGGATGTCCACGGCGCGTCCTTCCATGGCGAGGGCGATGAGACTGGCTGCGAGCGCCATCGACTCACTGGCTTCTGTCATGTGGTTGTCCTAGGCATATGCATGGCGGTCGACGGAAAGCCAGAACTCGGCATCGGATGCTGTTTGGACGAATCCCTGCGCGGCGTCGGAGTAGTTGAAGCAGTCGTCGACGATTGAGGGGAGGTCGTAGTCGTCGGGATCGATGTCGTCGGCCGCGATCATCTTTGCGGTGACAGCCGCGAGCATGGCAGTTGCGGAGGTGTAGACGGTCATGATTCTCCTGGTGTGTAGATACCTCTGTAGCGTTTGCTGATCAACCCGTACTTGCGAAGCCGGCGTAAGTACGTACCCGCATCGTTGTTGTTGATTCCCTCTAATGCCGACTCGACGTCTTTCGCGGTGGTTTCCGGGCGGGAGTTGACGAACGCCAAGATGTCGTTGGTTCGCTCGGAGAATTCAAGGACGACGGGCTTCATAGGTGTTCTCCTGGTGTGGAAACCGTGGAAAGTGTGGAATTGGTGGAGTCTTCAGAGGTGGGTGAGTCGATGTCGAGCTGGGGATCTACCTCACTTTCAACAGTTCCCACACTTTCCACACACTTTCCATAGACACCTCGGCTCACCTTCGTGATGCGACCGGCGTCCGCCAGTCGGCCTAGAAGCGTGCCCGCCATCTTGGAATCGATATCGATGTGGGCTGCGAGTTCACTCGGCGTTGTCTGATCCCTGCCCTCAACGAACCGCAGAATCTCCATCGACCGATCACTCAACACCGTTTTCTGCTGCCTGTTCTCTACGGTGGCAGCCGCGTCCGTCAGGTCCATACCGTCGAGTGACCACCGACCGTCCGACGTTGTGAGGGCGTACTCGTTCTCGGGCACATCCCGGCCCGTCACAGCGAGCACCGCATCATCAGACTTACGTTTGCGTGCCAACACCAGAATGAAGTCCGCGGATCCCGCGATGCCCTGCGTACCGGACACTGCATCCACGAAGTCGTCGGACTCCGCCTTGCGGGTGTGGTGCACCACCAACAGACTCGACCCCGCCACCGCATCAACGAGGTCTTTCAGCTTCGTACCGATCGCATAGTCAGCGGTGTACGCATCCTCCCCGGCACGCTTGGGAGGCTTCACCTTCCCGAGCGTGTCCAAAATGATCAGAGGCGCTTTGGACCCATGGCGCTCCAGAAACTCGGAGATCATCGACACCACCTCCAGCGGGCGAGCACGAACAATCAGATGAATGTCCTTCGGGATCGGCACCCCCTCACCGAGGATCTGCCGGAACCGGCCCTGTAGTCGTCGATGCCCGTCCTCCAGCGCCATGTACAGAACTGGGCGCCGGGTGACCGGGATCTTCCCGAGGGCGAGACCACCAGCCGCGCAAGCCAGTCCGATACCAGCAACGAACCACGATTTGCCGGCCTTCGGTGGCGCAACGATCAACCCGAAACCTTCCGGGACGATGCCCTGCACGCTCCACTGCAACGGTGGAAAGTGTTGCTCATCAAGCCAAGCGCCATTCACCATCCCGTCGAGTACATGCGGTTCGGGTACGGCGTGCCGCTGACTGATCGCAATCACCTCCGCAGGTGAATTCACAGCTGTCATATGTTGATGCCTCCGCACCTGTTGATGAGTTCCGCGAGGTGGGCATCACGCCCACCCCGACGCCACAGGGCTCGCCCTGCATCCGCGTCATGTCCAATCCCCGGCCCGCCCGTCGCAGCGAGCAGGTGCTCGGCAACAACTTTCACGAGTTCGGGATCTGTTCTGCTGCTTTCCTTTTCGTGACATCTGCACGTCCATGGATCAATGCACCCGCAGTCGAGGCGCTCCATTCGGTGGCACGTTGCGCGGCGTCGGCGCAGCTGCTCGGTGATCATTCGTCCACCTCGGCCCGTCGTGCCATCTCGCGCACAACGTCCTGTAGCTGGTCGATGAGGGTGTGCACGTCATCGACCGACGCTCCACCTTCTGCCGCTGCGAGACGAGTAGCGGCCATGACAACCGCGGTGCCGAATGCCAACGCATCAGCCGCCGACAGGTAGTCGTCGGTTGCTTCCACGTACACGGTGCTCTCACCGAGAGTCATCTGCCCTTTGGCCGCTTCGTCGCACCGGAACAAGTGGACTTCGCCAACGGGAGTGTCGTAGTAGCGCTCGAACGGACGCATCGCCGTTCCTGCACACTCTGACTCGAATTCACGGTGGGGGCCGTTGTACCAAGCGGGCGGATTCGTGTCGCCGAACTGCTCGTTTGCGCGGTCGATGATGATTTCGGTTACGCTGGTGGGCATCTGAGTCTCCTGTTGGGGGATTGTTCGGGTGAAGGTCTCGTCGCCAGCGGTCGCACCCGCTGGGTTCACGATGAGGCCTTCAGTCATTTGCGCCGAAGAGCGCGAGAAATGGCAGACGGGGGATGAGCACTCGACGCCCAAGCGTCACGCTCGGGATGCTCCCGTTCTCAATTGCAGTCGTGACCGTGCGCGGATCTATCCCGAGCGCTGATGCAACGGTCGTACGCGTGATTGCAACTGTCGTCATGTTCTTGATGTCGTCGATCGACAACGTTGGTGTTGGACTTGGTGCTCCCATTCCCTGCTCTCCTGAAATGTGACTAACGCAGTTACTGGTGATATTCACCAATGGACATAATCAACATACCTCCCGTAGGCTGAACCCACAAGCGCAGGCGAAAATCACCAACAAGGGGATCGTCAAATGACTTCAGAATCAGAGAATCAAGATCTGTCCTTGCCCGGTACGTACGGGCCAACGGACCCCGGCGGAGGGCCGTGGATCGAGAAGTACCAGCTGCGGGAGTGGTTCAACCCGAGTCCCAGCATCCGATTCGGAATGTGGATGAAGGCCCGGCGAATGATGTTGAGCGAGCAGACCGCGGACGAATCAGTGAAGAGCTCAATGACGCAGGCTGGTATTGCTGAGCAGATGACCCAGGCAGGCATCAAGATAGATGCTTCTGCGGTGGCGCGCCTTGAGAAGGGGAAGCGAAAGATCACTCTCGACGAAGCCGAATTGATCGCCCGTCTGCTCGGGGTCGACATCGCCTACATGATCTCGACGAAGGCCCCTGATGACATCGCGAAGTGGGAACGCGAACGGTATTTCGCTCGACTCGGAATGAGGCCAGACAATGGCGAGGCGTAGCCGGCGGGCAGGCAAAGGCAGCATCACCAGCTACACCACCAAAGCCGGCACCCGATGGCGCTACCAACTCTGGGTACCCATCGACCCCGAACAACCCGACAACGGAGACCGGCAAACCGGCAAAGCAGGATTCGCAACAGCCGAAGACGCCGACAACGCACTCACCGACGCCAAAAACCAACTCAAGAACCGAATCAAGTTTGTCCGCACCGCACCCACCATCGCGGCCTACGCCGACCAATGGATCGCCGGACTCCAGCTCGAAGCATCCACCATCGCCGGATACAAACGCCTCGCCAAAAACCACGTCAAACCCAAACTCGGCGATCTGACACTCGACAAAGTGACAGCAACCCGCCTCGCAGCCCACTACAAATATCTCCGCACCGAAGGCCGCAAAGACGCCGGCCATGTCGGTGAACCGCTGTCCGCGAACACCGTCAACAAAGTGCACGTACTCATCGGAGCCATGTTCGACGCCGCCAAAGACGACGGATACATCGCAGTCAACCCAGCCCGCAAAGCAGGCATCGTCAAAGCCCCCACAGGCCGCCAAATCAAAGCAGCCAAACCCGAGATGCTCACGTGGACCAGAGAGCAGCTCGCAGCCTTCCTCGCGTGGAACCGAAACGAACTCGAAGACGACTACTACCCGCTATGGCACCTCATCGCCTACACCGGCATGCGCAGATCCGAAGCACTTGCCCTCCGCTGGGCCGACATCGACCAGGCATCCGGCAGGGTGTCCATCCGACGCGCACTCGACACCACCGCCCGAGGCACCGTCAAACTCACCAAGACAGGTGGCGCACGAGTCGTCAACCTCGACAAGAACACCCTCGACGTACTGAAGAGCTACCGGGCCAAGCGTGGAGCCGTAGCCCTGTCGCTGGCAGGTGGTACCGGGTACGTGTTCGGGAACCTCGACGGCACCAGCCGACAACCCAAAGCCATCACGAAGGCGTGGGGGTTGCGGATGGGGTGGGCCAAGGCAGCGCTCGGAGAGGACGTACTGCCTCACATGACGCTGAAGGGGCTGCGGCACACGCACGCCTCGCTGCTGCTGGAGTCGGGGGAACACCCGAAGGTGGTGCAGGAGCGTCTGGGGCACTCGACCATCACCACGACGATGGACATCTACTCGCACGTGAGTCCGACGATGCAACGCGAGGCTGCGGACAGGTTCGCTGCACTCGTTCAGTAGGTCGCTATTGCATATCCTGTTGCATGGACACAAAAAAGAAGGCCCTTGACCACCGTATCGGCAGGTCAAGGGCCTTCTAGTTCTGTCGGGGTGGCGGGATTTGAACCCACGACCTCTTCGTCCCGAACGAAGCGCGCTACCAAGCTGCGCCACACCCCGTGTCGAACCTCGGTTAGCTTACATTACCGAGTCGACTGACATTAAATCCGCAGGTCAGTTGCGTAGAACCGACGCTGGAGACTCTGCGGAACTGTGTGCGGAGACATGCTCCGGTTCGCGCCTGGTCGCCGGAACCAAAGTCAGCAGAGTTGCCTCGGGGCGGCAGCAGAAGCGTGCCGGAGCCCACGGCGAAGTGCCGATGCCCGCTGAGACGTGCAGCTGGGTGTGCGCGCCCCACTTCGACGGTCCCTTGACCCGGGATCGGTCGATCTGGCAGTTGGTGACCAGCGCGCCGTAGAACGGAAGGCACAGCTGACCACCGTGCGTGTGGCCGGCGAGCACCAGGTCGTAGCCGTCGTCGGCGAACCGGTCGAGAACTCGAGGTTCGGGTGAGTGCGTCAGGCCGAGCTTGAGCTGGGCGACGGGATTCGGTGTTCCGGCGACGGTGTCGTAGCGATCGCGCTTCAGGTGCGGATCGTCGACGCCGGCGGCAGCAATGCGAATACCGGCCACTTCGAGTTCGCGGCGCACGTGGGTCATGTCGAGCCATCCACGTTCGGTGAACGCGGCCCGCAGATCGCCCCAGGGGAGGGGATCGCCGGTGATGCGCTTGTCCTTGTTGAAGATGTAGCTCAGTGGATTCTTCGGTTTCGGAGCGAAGTAGTCGTTGCTGCCGAAGACGAACAGACCCGGCCGAGCCAACAGATCGCCGAGCGCCTGGACCACTGCCGGGACGCTGCGCTGATGCGACAAGTTGTCGCCGGTGTTGATTACGAGGTCGGGGTCGAGGCCTTCGAGCTCACGCAACCAATTCTGTTTCAACCGTTGGTTCGGCATCATGTGCAGGTCGCTGAGATGGAGGACCCGCAGCGACGACGAACCGGGCGCCAGGACTGGCATCGTCACCTCACGCAGTGCAAATGCATTGCGTTCGATGCCGGATGCGTACCCGATCCCTAGTGCAGCGGCGCCCGCGGCACCAAGTGCGGTGCGGGTCAGATTGGTGCGGAACTGGGAAGACACCTCTCAAGGATACGGGTGTGGCGTTCTTCTGCGTCGCTCTCGCCGCCTTTTACAGCTATTCCACAGAGAATTGTGTCCGGGCGGAGGTAACTATCGGCACGCTCGAAACGCCGAGCGCGTAGCGTTTCCACCATGTCCGACACGACACCATCGCTCAAAGCCACCCTCCGAACCGACATGGTTGCATCCATGAAGGCGAAGGATCCGCTACGTACAGCCACCCTTCGGATGCTCATGGCAGCCATCCAGACCGAAGAGGTTGCAGGTAAGGAAGCACGGGTCCTCACCGACGAAGAAATCATCAAAGTCCTTGCAAAGGAATCGAAGAAGCGCGGCGAATCGGCCGAGATCTACACCGAGAACGGCCGCGGTGAACTTGCCGCGAAAGAGCGCGCCGAAGCTCAGATCATCGACGAGTACCTGCCGACGCCGTTGACCGACGCCGAACTCGTCGACGTCGTCGACACCGCCCTCGCTCAGGTGTCCGAGGAGCTCGGTGAGCGTCCGGGTATGCGTCAGATGGGCCAGGTCATCAAGGCCGCCAGCGCGCTGGCCAAGGGCAAGGCCGATGGCGCCCGTATCTCTGCAGCAGTGAAGTCCCGCTTGTAGAAGCGCGCCACCGGAAACCGAAAACGGCCGCGAACTCCGAGTCACTCGGAGATCGCGGCCGTTCTTGTTTTCAGAGCCGTCAGTTTTCAGGGCCGTCAGTTCGGTGGGGTCCCCGCAGGCGGTGCGGGTTCGCCTCCCGGCGGAGTCGCATCCGGGGGAGTCGCGCCCGGTGCCGGAGCTGCTGGAGCTGCCGGGGATGCGGGTGCTGCCGGAGCCCTTACGGACCCGTCACTGATGTAGATCGTGACGGTCGAACCCGGGATCGCGGACCCGGACGGCGAAACTCCGGTGACCGTTCCCGCGCGTGCTCCGGACGCCGTGGTCACGGAATTGACCGTGAAGCCGGACGCCTGCAACCTCGACGTCGCCGCCGACTGGCTCAGGCCGACAACCTCGGGAACCTGGCCGTTCTGTGATCCCCGTGCGTACTTCTCGTCGATCGGAGGCAGCGAGGTGGGCCCGAAGTTGTTGGCGACCGGGTTCATTGCCGCGAACCAGGATCTCGCCGGTTCGGTACCGCCGTACAGGTTGCCGCTGTAGCAGGGGCGTAGCGGGCTCGAGCAGATCTCGCCGGGTGTCGGGGAGTCGCCGAAGATGTAGACGGCCGCAGCGAGGTTGTTGGTGAAACCGAGGAACGCCGAGGACTTGTGGGTCTCGGTGGTACCCGTCTTGCCCGACATCGGCAGGCTCCATCCGGCGCTGCTCGCGGCACCGGCAGACGTACCGGCGCCGACGTCGTCACGGCTCATGGCGTTGGCGAGTGTGTCTGCCAAGCCGGGCTCGACGACCTGCTCACAGCCCTGCTCGGTGACGGCCACCGGCTTGCCGTAGCGGTCGAAGACCGAATCGATGGGACTCGGCGGGCACCACTTGCCGTGCGAGGCGAGAGTGGCCGCGACGTTGGAGAGTTCGAGCGGGTTGATCCAGGTGGGGCCGAGGGTGAACGAACCGAGGTTTTGTTCCTTCTGGAAGTCGGCCATGCTGCGCTCGTCGAAGCCCGAGGTGTTGGGATCGGCGTACGAGCGCATGCCGAGACGGACAGCCATGTCGACGGTCGGCGTGACGCCGGTCGCCTCGATGAGCTTGACGAAAGCGGTGTTTGGGGACTGTGCCAGGGCGTCGGTCACGGACAGCGTCGGCGGATAGTTGCCGGCGTTCTCCACGCAGTACGTCGAGACCGGGCAGCCTGCCGCACCACCGCTACCCATGCCCTTGGCTTCGAAGCGCTTGGGCACGTCGAGGGTCGCGTTGATGCCGAGGCCCTTCTCCATCGCCGCAGCGGTCGTGAAGATCTTGAAGACGGAACCCGCACCGTCACCGGCAAGGGAGTACGGCTGCGCCTGGACGGTTTCGTCGGCGTCGGCATTGAGTCCGTACGTGCGACTGCTGGCCATCGCGATGACCTTGTGTGAATCCTGGCCCGGCCTGATCACGTTCATCACGTTCGCGATGCCGTCGAGGTTGGCGCTCGCGTTCGCGTTCAGTCCGGCCTTGGTGGACGCCTGGACCTGCGGATCGAGAGTGGTCTTGATGAGGTAACCACCCTCGTTGATCTGGTCGCGGGTGATTCCGGCATCCGAGAGGTACTTCAGTGCGTAATCACAGAAGAATCCGCGATCGCCTGCAGCGATGCAGCCGCGCGGCAAGTTGTTGGGGGTTTCGAGGACGCCGAGGGGCTCTTCCTTGGCCGCACGGAACTCGTCGGCACGATCCGGAATGTTCGTGATCATGGTGTCGAGCACGGTGTTACGACGCTCGGTCACGCCCTCGACGTTCGTGTACGGGTTCAGCGCGGAGCTGGACTGAACCATGCCGGCCAGCATCGCGGACTGCGGAACGGTCAGATCTGCGGCGTCGACGCCGAAGTAGGTCTGAGCCGCGTCCTGAATGCCGAAGGATCCGTTGCCGAAAGGTACGAGGTTGAGGTACCGGGTGAGGATCTCGTCTTTCGTGAGTTCCTTGTCCAGCGTCAGCGCCATCCGGATCTCGCGGATCTTTCGGGCCGGGGTGGTCTCGATGGCAGCGCGGCGCTCGGCATCCGTCTTGGCCACGACCAACAGTTGGTAGTTCTTCACATACTGCTGATCGAGTGTCGACGCGCCCTGCTGCACTTCACCGGTCGTCGTGTTGGTGAGGAAGGCGCGCAGCGTTCCCTGCCAGTCGACGCCCTTGTGGTCGGGGAACCGGCGGTCCTCGATGGAGACGATCGCCAACTTCATGTTGTTGGAGATCTTCTCGCTCGGGACTTCGAAGCGTCGTTGGTCGTACAGCCAGGCAATGGGATTGCCTGCCGCATCGACCATGGTGGACACCGCGGGGACCGTGCCTTCGACCAGTTCGGCCGAGACGTTGTCGACGGTATCGGCAGCGCGATTGGACGCGAATCCGAATCCGCCGGCCACCGGGAACATCACCCCTGCGACCAGGACACCCGCCAATGCGGAGCTTCCGGCGAGCTTCGCCACTGTTTTTGCAATCGACACGATCTACAGAGTACGTGTGCCCACCCATTGGAACCGGTTTCAGTGTTTTGCGGGTGTTCAAAACCTCCTGAACACGCGCTTTGTACTGCCGTACCAAAAAATGCTCCCGACCGTCTTGCGTTAGGGGCGTTCTTTACCTAAATTGTGATC
The DNA here is from genome assembly GCF_027854095.1 of Rhodococcus sp. C-2. NCBI lineage: Bacteria > Bacillati > Actinomycetota > Actinomycetes > Mycobacteriales > Nocardiaceae > Rhodococcus > Rhodococcus sp. C-2. The sequence continues at coordinate 424,519 of NZ_JAQGFI010000005.1, forward strand.
AGTGTGATCGACGTAACACTCGATCACGAATGTGTCTCAGCTTTCACGTGCTACCGCGAGACGGCTGAGATGGTGCGCTGCTCGCCTCATGGCGACGGTCAGACTTTGTAGAGGGGACCCAGAATGTACACAGCCACCCCGAGTAGCCGTTTGGACATCGAGCAGGCCGAGGCACGAATTGCCTGGGTAACTCAGGCGCGATGCCGCGAGGTCGATCCCGACCAACTTTTTGTTCGTGGCGCCGCACAGCGCAAGGCAGCCACCATCTGCCGTCACTGCCCGGTTCTCATGCAGTGCGGAGCAGATGCTCTCGACAACCGTGTCGAGTTCGGTGTGTGGGGCGGAATGACCGAACGTCAGCGCCGTGCACTGCTCAAGCAGCACCCCGACGTCGACTCCTGGTCCGAGTTCTTCGAAGACCAGCGCCAGCATCACTCAGCAGTCTGATCCAGGTCGATCGGGGGATCAGCCCTTACGAGTGAGCTGATCTCCCACCGCGCGCAGCGCCTCGAGGTCCGAGACCTCGAACGGTAGCGACGGAACACCGATCAGCGGCACCCTCGGGTGAGCTGCGGTGAATCGACTCAGCAAGGCGATTTCTCGCTTCGCGATCACTGCCCGATGGGCATGGATGCGGAGAACGGCTGCGGTGAGGGCCTCGGCCTCGGTCGCATTTTCCTTCGCTTCCAGTTTGTCGGCGGCGGTCACCGCATGATCGGCAGGCAGAGCCGTCAACGTCGGGTGAGTGCGGTTGAGAACCAGACCGGCCAACGGCATCGAGTCACCCGCAAGGCGATCGACGAAGAACGCCGCCTCACGGAGAGCGTCGGGCTCGGCCGCTGCGATCACCAGGAAATGAGTCCCCGGCTGACGCAGCAACTCGTAGGTCTTCGTGGCGCGTTCACGGAAACCGCCGAACATCGAGTCGAGCGACTGCACGAATGCCGATGCATCCGAAAGCATTTGGCTTCCCACGATGGTCGAGACACCCTTCAGGGCCAATCCCATCGCGCCGGCCACGAGCCTGGTCAGGCCACGGCCGGGTGCCGAGAGCAGCCGGATCATCCGTCCGTCGAGGAATGTTCCGAGCCTCTGTGGAGCGTCGAGGAAGTCGAGCGCATTGCGCGACGGCGGGGTATCGACGATCACCAGATCCCACGCGTCGTTCGACGCCAGCTGCCCCAACTTCTCCATCGCCATGTACTCCTGCGTTCCGGAGAACGATGTGGCAACGGTTTGGTAAAAGGGATTCGCCAGGATCTGCTCGGCCTTCTCAGGGCTCGAATGCTCGATGACCATCTCGTCGAAAGTCCGACGCATGTTCAGCATCATCGCGTGGAGTTCGCCCGTGGCCTCGGGACCCAGCTTCACCGGCTGCGGAGTGTTGTCGAGTTCGGCCACACCCAAGGCCTGTGCGAGGCGACGGGCCGGATCGATGGTGAGGACGACTACGCGTCGGCCCTCTTCGGCTGCCCGCAACGCCAGCGACGCAGCCGTCGTGGTCTTGCCGACGCCACCTGCGCCGCAACACACCACGATCCGGGCCGTCGGGTCCTTGATGATCGCCGAAATATCGAGGGCAGGAGCTGCGCGTCGGCCGGTCCTGGAACTGCCGACCGTCACGTTCTCGGTGGTCTCGGTCATCACACGCCCTGTTCCGTGAGGTATTCGGCCAGCTCGTAGAGCCCACCGAGATCGACGCCGTCGGCGAGTGCGGGAAGTTGCACCCGCGCGCCGTCGATCTCGCGGAGCTTCTCCGCACTGGATTCTTGAGCTTCGAGCACCGACGCGTGCTCGATCGTCTCGGTGAGCAGGCCGGCGAAGTCGTCGTCGGACAGATCGATGCCGACATCGGAGAGCGTCGACCGGATCGAAGCTGCATCGATGTTGCCGGCTGCAGCACCGGAGAGTTGGTCTTCGGGCAAGAACCTCGGGCTGGCGCGGTTGACGATGATGGCACCGAGGTTGAGGTCGTCACGCGCCAGTTCTGCGGCGGCGTCGGCGGTTTCCTGAACGGGCAGCGCTTCGAGAAGCGCAACAAGATGTACGACGGTCTCCGGCGAGTGCAGCAGCCGAACGACGCCTTCACTCTGCGAATGCACCGGGCCGCCCTTGGCGAGGTCGGCCATCGCCTTGGTGACGTCGAGGAAGCTGCCGATCCGCCCGGTCGGGGGAGCATCGACGACAACGGCGTCGTACACGCGTTTGCCGGTTCGATCGGTGCGGATGACGCACTCCTTGATCTTGCCGGTGAGCAGAACGTCGCGAAGGCCTGGAGCGATTGTGGTGGCGAATTCGATGGCGCCGAACTTACGCATCGCCCGGCCGGCGAAGCCGAGGTTGTAGAACATTTCGAGGTATTCGAGGAACGCGGTCTCGATGTCGACGGCCAGAGCCATCACTTCACCGCCACCTTCGGCGGCCGCGACCTTGGTCTCCTGCGGTGGAAGCGGTGGCACGTCGAAGAGCTGCGCGATTCCCTGGCGGCCCTCGACCTCCACGAGGAGAACGCGCTTGCCGCCTTCGGCCAACGCGAGCGCCAACGCGGCGGCAACCGTGGACTTACCGGTTCCGCCTTTACCTGACACAAAGTGCAGGCGGGCCTTCGTCGCAGACTCGGGCCAGGTCCTGCTCAGCTCATCTTGGGATGCAACCACACCGCGAGCCTATAAGTCTGGGGCCGAAGATGTACGCGGGATAGGCTCACCGCATGAGCGAAATAACTTCCTGGGAATACACCGTGACTCCGTTGCTGGTCCACAATCCGAAGGCAATTCTCGACAACTGGGGTGTCGACGGCTGGGAACTCGTCGCCGTCCTGCCGAGCGCGTCGGGCGAGCAGCACGTCGCGTACATGAAGCGTCCGAAGGGCTGAATCACATGGCAGAGGCAACACAGACCTGGTCGGAGCGTCTCGCCGAACTGGGCATTGCACTTCCCGCCGTCGCGGCACCCGTCGCTGCGTACGTTCCCGCGGTTCGCAGCGGCAACCACGTGTACACGTCGGGTCAGCTCCCGTTCGTCGACGGAAAACTGGCGCTGACCGGCAAGCTCGGCGCGGGCGTGTCGGATGAGGACGCCAAGGCCGCGGCTCGCACCTGCGCGCTCAACGCTCTCGCTGCCATCGACGCCCTGGTCGGCATCGACAACGTCGTTCGTGTCGTCAAGGTTGTCGGCTTCGTGGCATCCGCCGAAGGATTCACCGGTCAGCCCGGCGTGATCAACGGCGCATCCGAGTTCCTCGGTGAGGTGCTCGGCGACGCCGGTATCCACGCCCGTTCGGCAGTCGGCGTGGCAGAACTTCCCCTCGGCTCTCCGGTCGAGGTGGAACTGATCGTCGAAGTTCGCTGATGTCGACTGTCCATCCCGCCTACGCGCAGCTTCGCCGCGTCACCGACATCGCTTCGGTCTTGCTCGAGAACAACCCGGGCATGATGACGCTGGACGGTACGAACACTTGGATTCTGCACGCTCCGGGCAGCGTCGAGTGTGTTGTCGTCGATCCAGGCGACAACGACGAGGAACACCTGCAACGTGTCGCTGGTATCGGTCCGGTAGCGCTGACCTTGATCACGCACCGGCACTACGACCACACCGGCGGGGTGGACCGTTTCCACGAATTGACTTCGGCTCCAGTGCGTTCCGTCGACCCAACTTTTCTTCGCGGGGGCGCTTCGGCGCTTGTCGACGGTGAAGTGATCGAGGTAGCGGGCCTGAAGTTGCGGATCCTCGCGACGCCGGGCCATACCGCGGATTCGGTGTCGATAGTCATCGAGAACGATGCGAGCGTGCTGACGGGCGACACCATTCTCGGCCGCGGCACGGCAGTTCTCGACGACTCCGACGGCGATCTGGGGGACTACCTCACCTCGCTGCGATCGCTGGCCGCACTCGGCGAAGGACTGACGGTTCTTCCCGGGCACGGTCCGGACCTACCCGATCTGCAGGCGATTTCGCAGCAGTACCTCGCCCACCGCGAGGAGCGTCTGGATCAGGTGCGGGCTGCTCTGTCGACGTTGGGCGAGTCGGCCTCGGTGCGCGACGTAGTCGAACACGTCTACTCCGACGTGGACCCGAAGTTGTGGCCGGTCGCGGAGAAATCCGTCAACGTGCAGTTGGCGTATCTGCGACGCTGAGGCGCTCGGCGCCGACATGCAGAGCTGAGTTGTGTGGCCGAACTGCCGCCATCTATGCCGATCGAGGTATAGCTGGCGGCAGTTTTTGCATTTGTTTGATATGGGTCACGGGCCAATAGTTAGTCCATGACCTCACAATGCGACGGATGGATCCGCAATTACGTGGACGGCTCCTATGTCGAACCCGACGAGTCGTCGAGCTTCGATCAGGTCGACCCAGCAACGGGCCGTGTTCTCGCCCGGGTCCACGAGGCCGACAAGGCCCTGGTCGATCGGGCCGTGACCTCTGCCAGACGTGCTCTGGACAACGGTTGGGCCGATACGCCGGTTCGAGAGCGGACGGCTCTGCTGCGACGCGCTGCCGACCGGATCGAGGAGCGATTCGAAGAGTTCGTCGCCGCAGAGATGGCGGACACCGGCAAGCCGATCACGCAGGCACGCGAACTCGACGTCGCGCGCGCCCTGACGAACTTCCGCACCTTCGCCGACATCGTCGCCGCGGCGGGACAGGAATCGTTTGTCACGGACCTCGCGGGCGGCAAGCAGGCGCTGAACTACGCGATCCGCAAGCCGCTCGGCGTCGTCGCCGTGATCGTTCCGTGGAACCTGCCGCTGCTTCTCCTGACCTGGAAGGTTGCGCCCGCGCTCGCGTGCGGAAACTCCGTGGTGGTCAAGCCCTCCGAGGAAACCCCGGCGACTGCGTCGTTGCTGGCCGAGGTGCTCGAAGAGGTCGGCCTGCCTGCCGGCGTCTACAACGTCGTCCACGGGTTCGGTGCGAACTCCGCCGGCGAGTTCCTCACCACGCACCCCGGCATCGACGGTGTCACCTTCACCGGTTCTTCGGCAACCGGTTCGCATGTCATGAAAACCGTTGCGCCGCGAGTCCGTCCGGTCTCGTTCGAACTCGGCGGCAAGAACGCCGCGATCGTCTTCGACGACGTCGACATCGACGAAGCTCTGACGGGCCTGACCAAATCGGTGTTCACCAATACCGGCCAGGTCTGCCTGTGCACCGAGCGGGTGTACGTGCACCGCAGTATTTTCGACGACATCGCCGGTGGACTCGTCGAGCGGGCAGCAGGATTGCGTCTGGGCGACCCGACGCTCGATGCAACGACGACCGGACCGCTCATTTCGCAGGCGCATCGGAAGAAGGTTCTCGACTACTTCGAGATCGCCGAGCAGGAAGGCGCGAAAGTGCTGACCGGCGGCGGTATTCCGGACCTCGGACAGGAACTGTCGGGCGGATCCTGGATCGAACCCACCCTGTGGACAGGCTTGACCAACAAGGATCGCGTCGTGCGCGAGGAGATCTTCGGACCCGTCGCAGCACTCATTCCGTTCGAGACCGAAGCCGAGGCGATCGCCCTGGCAAACGACACCGAGTACGGCCTCGCTGCCTCCGTGTGGACCAACGACCTGCGCCGCGGACACCGCGTCGCGCAGAAGATGAACGTCGGAATCTCCTGGGTCAACACGTGGTTCACCCGCGAACTGCGATCTCCCTTCGGCGGTATGGGCCTGTCCGGCATCGGACGTGAGGGCGGCGAGTCCTCGCTGCACTTCTACACCGAACCGACGAATGTATGTGTGCAACTGTGAACATCGAAACCGCAAAAGTTTTCCAGAAATGAGCGAGGCGTGATGACAGCCCCCGAAGACACCGTATCCGCGCTCGCGCGTCGCCTCGACGACGCTGCGCAGACGCGCACCGACACGCCGAGCCTCGCCGACGAACACACCATCGACATCGACCAGGCCTACCGGATCCAGAACGAACTCCTCGAACGGCGCACCAGCCGTGGTGAATCGATTGTGGGCATCAAGCTCGGCTTCACGAGCAAAGCGAAGATGGCGCAGATGGGTGTCTCCGAAGTGATCGTCGGTCAGTTGACCGACGCGATGTGCGTGAGCAACGGCGGCGAAGTCGACCTGAGGACGTTCATTCATCCCAAGATCGAACCCGAAGTGGCATACCGCTTGTCGAAGGACGTCGATCTCGACGATCCGAACGTCGACATCGAAACCTGCGTCGACGCACTGGCTCCCGCAATGGAGATCATCGACTCGCGGTACCGCGACTTCCGCTTCACCTACACCGACGTCGTCGCTGACAACACCAGCGCTGCCGGGTACGTGATCGGGAGGTGGCTGCCGCTACAGAACGTCGAAGACCGTTCCGTACGTATGGAAGTCGGCGGCGAGACGGTAGTCGGTTCCACGTCGGCCATTCTCGGCGATCCGGTGCGAGCTCTGCATGCACTGCTCGACATCGCTCGTCGACGCCGAATCCCGTTGCGCGCCGGGCAGGTAATTCTGGCCGGTGCCGCCACAGCAGCTGTGCGACTCGACGAGGGCGTCGCACAGTGCACGATCGACGGACTCGGAACCGTCACGGTGAAAGGTGTGAAGCGATGAGTGGGGCGCAGGTCATCGAGAAGCTGGCGAAGCCGCGCGGAAAGTTCCCCCACGTCAAGGTGGTCGGCGATTTCGTCTATGTCTCCGGGACCAGTTCGCGTCGACCCGACAACACGTTTGTCGGCGTCGAGGTCGACGAGATGGGGACCACGGCGCTCGACATTCGGGCGCAGACGCGTGCCGTCATCGAGAACATCACGGCGATTCTCGCCGAAGTGGGCGGAGAACTGAGTGATCTGGTTCAGGTCACCTCCTACCTGGTGTCGATGAACGACTTCGGCGGATACAACGAGGTGTACGCCGAACTGTTCGACGAAAACGGTCCGACGAGAACGACTGTGGCTGTTCACCAGCTGCCCCACCCTCACCTGCTCATCGAAATTTCCGGCGTGGCGTACGTGCCCGCCTCCCGACGCTCGGCGTCCGAAGATACGGAGAATGCATCATGACCACGATTCCTCCCGTCATCGACTTCAAGAAGTGGATCGACGACAACCGCCACCTCCTGCAGCCGCCCGTCAACAATCAGACGATGGCGCTCGGAGACGATTTCATCGTGCAGGTCGTCGGCGGCCCCAACCAGCGGACCGACTACCACCTCGATCCGTACGAGGAGTGGTTCTACCAGCTCGAAGGCGACATCCACGTCAATGTCATGACCGAAGACGGTCCTCAGCGCGTCGACATTCGCGAGGGTGAAACTTGGTTGCTGCCAGGAGACATTCCGCATTCGCCGCAGCGTCCCACCGCGGGCTCGATCGGCCTGGTCATCGAACGCGTCCGCAAGGAAGGCACGCTCGAGAAGTTCCAGTGGTACTGCCTCGAATGTGATCACAAGATTCACGAGGTCGAACTTCAGGTGCGCGACATCGTGGCCGACCTTCCGCCGGTGTTCGTCAAGTTCTACGAGAGCGAAGAAGCCCGCACGTGTGACAAGTGCGGCACGCTCCATCCCGGCAAGGGCTGAGCTATGAGCAACCTGATCGACATCCACACCCACTACGTGCCCAACGGGTGGCCGGATCTGACCGAAGACGCGGGGCCGCAAGCGCCGTGGCTGAAGGTCGAGTCGGAAACCGAAGCAATGATCATGATGGGCACCAAGGAGTTCCGTCGCATCCAATCCGATGCCTGGGACGCCGAGGTGCGGCTTCGGGACATGGATGCCGACGGCGTGCAGACGCAGGTCGTCTCACCTACTCCGGCGTTCTTCAACTACGGCCGGAGCGGTGAGCAGGCAAGTCGCATTGCACGGATCTTCAACGACCTCGCACTCGAGATCGTGGAGCCGGCGAAGGATCGGTTGATTCCGTTCTGCCAGGTGCCTCTGCAAGACACCGACGCAGCGTGCCGTGAGTTGGAGCGGTGCATCGCGAACGGGCACCGCGGTGTCGAGATCGGCAATCATGTCGGCGATCTGGACCTCGACAGCGAGGGCGTGGTGACGTTCCTGCAGTACTGCGCGTCGCTGGACGTGCCGGTATTCGTGCACCCGTGGGACATGGCCAACTCTCCGCGCCTCGATCGCTGGATGGCGCAGTGGCTCACTGCGATGCCGGCCGAAACGCACCTGTCGATACTCGCACTGATTCTCGGTGGGGTGTTCGACAAGATCGACGATCGTCTCAAGATCGGATTTGCGCACGGTGGTGGATCTTTCGCGTTCTGGTTGGGACGGATGGAAAACGCCTGGCACGGCCGCAACGACATCATCGGTACGTCGCAGTTCCCGCCTTCGCACTACCTGGGAAGGTTCTACGTGGATTCCGTCGTCTTCGACGAGCGTGCGCTGCGACTGTTGGTGGACACGGTGGGGGTGGACCGTGTGATGGTGGGTAGTGATTACCCGTACCCCTTGGGGGAGCGTCCGGTCGGTGAGGTGGTTCGCAAGAGTGAGTCCTTGGACGATACTGCGCGCCAACTGATTTCGCGGGGGAATGCCGAACGCTTCCTGGGTCTCGTCTGAGGCCCCGGCTATACCTTTTCCGGTATGGCGGACGGTGAATTCGGCATTTGTGAGTCATGTCTCGAGCGAGCACAATTCCAAACACAACGATCGACGACGCTCGTGATACCGACAATCCCGAAGACGGGGTCGGTGACTACAGACTTCATCGTCCGCCTGCCCCATCCAATCGATAGGTTCCGCGATGTCAGACAAGATATCCAACAGCACTACGAGCGACGGAAAGCCGTTGCCGGAGAAAGCGGCCCGTAGCCGAGTTGCCATGGCAACCCTGGCCGGCACAACTCTCGAATGGTACGACTTCTTCCTCTACGGCACAGCCGCCGCGTTGATCTTCAACAAACAATTCTTCCCGAGCCTGAGCCCCACGGCCGGCACGCTGGCTGCCTTCAGCACCTTCGCCGTCGGGTTCATTGCACGGCCGGTGGGTGGACTCGTGTTCGGGCACTTCGGTGACCGGATCGGGCGCAAGGCCACGCTCGTGGTCTCATTGGTGATGATGGGCATCGGGTCCACACTCATCGGCCTCATCCCGAACTACGACTCCATCGGTTTCTGGGCGCCCGTCCTCCTGGTGGCAATGCGCGTCGTTCAGGGCATCGGTCTGGGCGGTGAAGGCGCCGGCGCGACACTCATGTCGATGGAGCACGCGCCGGCGGGGCAGAAGAATCTCTATGCAGGTTTCCCTCAGATGGGCACACCCGCCGGACTGGTTCTCGCCAACGGCATCTTCCTGACGACCAACGCCGTGATGTCGGACTCGGCATTCGCTTCGTGGGGTTGGCGAATCCCGTTCCTGCTCAGCTTCGTTCTGGTGGCGATCGGTCTGGTGATTCGCCTGCGCGTCACCGAGTCGCCGTCATTCGCCGGGATCATGGAGAAGGGCGAAATAGTCCGCTTCCCGCTGCGTGAGTCGCTCAAGGTCGGCTTCCCCCGTTTGTCTCTCACGCTTGCCGCGTGCTTGGCGAACTCCGCCGTGGCGTACGCCTTCATGGTGTTCACCCTGTCGTACGGAACGCAACATCTGGGTTACGACAAGCAATTCCTGGTGCTCAGCGTGACCGCGGCAGCAGTCCTGTGGTTCCTTTCCATCCCGTTCTGGACAAAGATCGCCGACAAGTACGGGCGTCGGCACATGTTCATCGGCGGATCAGCTGCAATCCTGTTGTGGTGCATCGTGTTCTTCCCGCTCCTCAACACCGAGAACAAAATGGTCGCCGTCATCGCGTTCCTGGGCATGGGCCTGATCGTTCCGGTCACACATTGTGTCCAGGGCAGCATCATCGCCGACACTTTCCCGGCCAAGGTCCGCTATTCCGGCTCGTCTCTGATCCTCCAGAGCGGTGCGATTCTCGGCGGTGGACTGGCACCGATGATCGCCACGGCTCTGCTCGACGCCACCGGATCTTCGGTCGGTGTGACCTGGTATCTCGCCGGGGTGTGCACGATCAGCCTGGTCGGCGCCATCGCCCTGTTCAAGATTGTCCCCGATTCGTCGCGGGGCTTGGAGCACGAGGAGATTCGCGTCTCCGAAAACGCCTGAGTCCTGGTCGATCCGACATCGGCCCGTTCCCTCTGGAGGGAACGGGCCGATCGGCGTTTCACGGTCGCATGAGCTCAGTTGCAAAGGACTCCAGCGTCGCGATCAGGGCCTGCGCGGACGGACTCGACGTGCGAGTCGCCGACGAGGTGATGCCGACGCTGTGCCCGATCGGATCGAGCGTGATGGACAGGGTGGTCAAGCGCGCGTCGTCGCGGGGGATGAGGCTCGGTAGTACCGCGATCATGTCGGTCTCGACCAGTAGCTGACGCACGGTGAGGAAAGAGGTTGCCTCGACCCGATTTTCGGGCAACGGCAAGCCGTTGCGGGCGAAGAACTCCTCGAGTTCGCGGCGGAGCACTGTCTCGACCCCGGGAAGGATCCAGGGGAAGCCGCGTAGTTCTTCGAGTTGGACGTCCTCGCGGTGAGCGAGCGGGTGATCTACGCGGGTGACGAGTTCGACGGATTCGGCGTAGAGGTTCCGTCTTGTCGCGGTGTCATCGGTAGGTGAGGTGAGCCGGCCGACGATCAGGTCGATTCGGCCCGCTTCCAGATCGGTGAGCAACTGCTCTGGCGTACCTTCGCGCACGACGACGGTGAGCAACGGGTGGTGAACCTTCAGGCGCGCGATAGCGCCGGGAAGCAGCACGTTGGATCCGGCGAGATGTGTTCCCACGATGACGGTTCCGCGATTGGCGTCGGCAAGTTCGACGACGTGTCGCCCGGCTTCGGTCAGCTGCGCGATCACGGCCCGTGCATGAGTTGTGAAGGCCTCGCCGAAAATGGTCGGGGTGATGCCGCGAGGGCCGCGGTCGAAGAGCGAGACGCCGAGAATGGACTCGATGTCGTGCAGACTCCGAGTCGCGACAGGTTGCGTGATGTGAAGTGCGGCAGCGGCGCCGACCACACTGCCCTGACGGCTCAATGCGTCGACGAGCAGGAGATGGCGGAGTTTGAGTCGCCCGTCGAGGAGCTTGGGCATGTCCATGGAGCAATCCTAGACGGGATTTCTCCGGGTGGGTAGGCGCCCGAAGTTGCTCAGGAGAAGGTGATTCCGATCGATTGGGACGAGGTGTACTTCTCCCAGGTTTCGCTGCTGTCCGGACTTCCCGTGTGCGCAAACGACGTCCAGTGCCGGCGTATCCGACGGCCCAGTGCGTCGATGCTCTGCCAGTCGCTGCTGCCCAGCATCGGTGAGCCCTGCCAGGACTGCTCGGTTCCCAACACGAAGGGTAGTTCTATGCAGTGAGTTGCTCCGAAGACGTCGTCCGTCGGTGCCCAGTCGAAGCGGTACGTGTACACCGACGCGCCGGCCGCTGTGAAGGTCTCGGCCAGCTCCATTGCCGGTTCGGCAAACATGTTCTGTGTCAGTGCCTTTTCGGCGACGTGTTCGGGATCGGGTACTCCCGCTACGTCGCGCACGAAAGCAGATCCCTCCTCTCGGGTGTATCCCACGATGACGTCAGGCGCTGTTTCGAAAGTTCGGATCACCGGTTCCAGTTCGGAGATCGGCGCGAAGGGCGGTTGCACGACATTGGGGGACCGCCGGCTGAACTCGACAGCCGTGCCGCGGAATGCGTCGAGAATGTGGGAGAGCGGCGCGGTCCGAGGATCTCCGTCGAGCAGTCGGGCAAACGTCTCCCCGTTCTCGATCGCGGCAGCCTGCGTGAAGTTGAGGTCCGGCCGTGGGGTGCTCTGCAGAATTGCTCGATGGAACAGGGTTCGAGAGTTGTTACTGCTCAACAGATTCACAATGGAATGGGCGCCGGCCGACTGCCCGAATACGGTGACCGAGTCTGGGTCGCCGCCGAATGCCTCGATGTTCTCGCGCACCCACTCGAGCGCCGCGATCTGATCGTGTACCCCGAGATTGCCTTGGCTGACGCCGTCGAGGAGGAGGTATCCGAGCACGCCGACGCGATAGTTGACCGACACCACGACGACGTCGCCCTCGGCTGACAAAGCGCCGCCGTCGTACCAGGGGAGTGAGCCGCCGCCACTGGAGTACCCGCCACCGTGAAGCCACACCATCACCGGGCGATGACCGGTCAGCGACGGGGTTGTGACGGTGACGGTGAAGCTGTCCTCGCTGTGCTCCGGTTCGGGGAGCGGTGGCCCCATGATGCGTTCGAGTCGTGAAGGTGGTTGGGGGAAGACCGTTCCAAGCGCTGTGGCGTCGAAGACGTCGGAGAACGGTTCCACCGGTCGAGGCTTCTCGAAGCGCGGTGCGCTGGCGTAGGGGATCGCACCGAAGTAGTAGGAACCGTCACGCTTTCGGCCGCGGACCTTCCCCGAAGGGGTGGATGCGATCACCGTCTCGAACGAGGGCATGGGTTCCTTTCTTCTTGTGCATGCTTTTTCGAGCATGCCAGGTGGATGCCGCGGCACAAATGCCTTTGTGGTCGTGCGGTATGCGTTACGGCGTGAGTGCCTGTACCAGTCGATCTTCGAGTCGCGTCGTCACTCGGCTGTATACGGAACCGTCGTCCAGTGCCCGGGACATCACGATCGCCCCTTGGATCCCGGCCACGGCTTCTTCGGCGAGTCCGATGGAATCTTCGGCACCGACGAGTGCCGCCTCGAGAGCCGCTGTCCATTCGTCGAAGTATGTTCGGACCCTGGCGCCGAAGCGGTTTCGCTCTTCACCGAGTGCAAATGCGCCGAACAGGCAAATGCGTTGCCCTGACCGAAAGTAGTCGCCCGCGGTAGCGAACATGCTCTGGACGCGCTGCCTCGGTGGAACCGATTCTGCTCGAAGAGGTTCGAAGACCTCGCTGCGAAACCATCCGTCGACCTCGTCGAGTACGGCCTCGGCCATCTCTTCCTTCCCGCGCGGAAAGAAGTTGTAGAGACTGCCTTTGCCCAAACCGGTGTGTTCGGTGATGACGGCCAGGCTTGCTCCGTCGAACCCGTAGGTTCGAAACACGTTCGCGAGAGCGGGAATCGTGTCCGAGCGTTCAGCTACCTGTCTGGCCATGGATTCATCCTTTCATCACAGACCCAACTCGCTCAGGCCCGGATGATCGTGCGGGCGTGGTCCGGTCGGATCCCAGAAGAACTTTCGCTCGGACTCCTCGATGGAAACGTCGTTGATGCTGGCATGACGGTGGTGCATGAGTCCGTCGGCGTCGAATTCCCAGTTCTCGTTGCCGTAGGAGCGGAACCACTGCCCGTCGTGATCGTGCCACTCGTACGCGAATCGCACTGCGATGCGGTCGTCGCTGTGTGCCCACAACTCTTTGATCAACCGGTAGTCCAGTTCGCGGGTCCACTTCTCGGTCAGAAGTTCGACGATCTCGGATCGGCCGGTGACGAACGTCGACCGATTACGCCACCAACTGTCCGGCGTGTAGGCCAGCGACACCTTGTGCGGATCGCGTGAGTTCCATCCGTCCTCGGCGAGGCGGACCTTTTGGACGGCAGTTTCGTGAGTGAAGGGCGGAATCGGTGCTCGGACGGTCATTGCGGGGCCTCTCGATCAGATATGTACCTATCGGTACAGACTTTACCGATAGGTACAGCAAGAGTCCAGTGAACGACTTCGGCCGCCCCCACCGAAGCGGGAGCGGCCGAAAGAGTCGAACAGGAAGAGCTAGCGCGCGCGACGAGCGAGGCGCTCGGAATCCGAGATCAGGACGCTCTTGCCTTCGAGGCGAAGCCATCCGCGGTGTGCGAAATCAGCGAGCGCCTTGTTGACGGTCTCGCGGGAAGCGCCGACGAGCTGGGCGATCTCTTCCTGCGTGAGGTCGTGAGTGACGCGCAGGGCGCCACCTTCCTGAGTGCCGAAGCGCTGCGCGAGCTGCAGGAGCGCCTTGGCGACACGGCCGGGAACGTCCGTGAAGATCAGGTCGGCCAGGGTGTTGTTGGTACGACGCAGACGGCGGGCGAGAACGCGCAGAAGCTGCTCGGCGATCTCGGGGCGCTGCTGGATCCATGCCTTGAGAGCGTCGCGGTCCATGCTCACGGCGCGAACCTCGGTGACGGTCGTAGCCGTCGAGGTGCGGGGGCCGGGGTCGAAGATGGACAGTTCGCCGAACATGTCGGACGGGCCCATGATCGTCAGCAGGTTCTCGCGACCGTCGGGTGAGCGTCGACCGATCTTCACCTTGCCGGACACGATGATGTACAGGCGGTCACCGGGTTCACCTTCGTTGAAGATGACATGTCCACGGGGGAAGTCGACGGGCTGCAGCTGCTTTGTCAGCGCCGCTACCGCTGAGGGCTCGACTCCTTGGAAGATGCCGGCTCTTGCCAGGACGTCGTCCACGTGCGCTCCTTGTTGGGATTTGTTCGTTTGTGGTGTCATTTTTGCGCTATCTATCTTTGTACCCTCGCTGCGCACAAACCGTCGTACACAGGCTCAGCCCTCATGAGTGAGACACTGTGTCCAATGCAATCTGTGTTCAATGCAACAGGTACGGCATCGAAGTCTACGTCCCGTTAGCTCGCGACGAGTGATTGATGCCACGTAAGAGCCGAAAATTCTTCCGGAATCCGCTGCGGTGACTACTTTGTATGGCCGTCAACTTGCCCGTTGTGTCCGGATTTCGCCCAGGCTGGCGCTCTCGGGAGCCTCCGACTGACGGCCCTTACGCTTCCGGTGGAAGCGGGCGAACGCTTGGGGAAACCCATCGCTTGCCAGGCGGGCGACGTCGTCGTGACTTGCCTGGTCGAGGAAGTCTTCTACTTCATGCTCTTGGACCGAGAGCCGACGCAATCGCCCTTCGACTCGTTCCATCGCCAGGGCAAAGAGCATAAGCAGTAGCGGAAAGAGAATTACTGCGAGTCCTTGCATAGGGGGAAGTAAACACGTCGAAGGTCTCAGAATCGACACGACGGAGTCTCCACTCATGTCGTATCCGTACAGTTGTCTGAGTGCAGACCACCCCGACAGGCAGTTCAGAGCAGCGGAAGAAACCGCGTTCGGGGGGTGCGCGGAAGGAAGAATCACACCTCGGATTGGTACGCCGGGCGCGTCGGATGAATCGTGAGCTCGCTGTGGCTTTCCCACACGTGTACTGCGAACTCGACTTCACGACTCCGTTGGAACTGGCAGTGGCGACAATCCTGTCGGCGCAATGCACCGACGTCCGCGTCAACATGGTCACGCCGGCACTCTTCGCCCGTTATCCCGACGCAAAGGCATACGCGGAAGCCGATCGGACCGAACTCGAGGAGTACATCCGCTCCACCGGCTTCTACCGGAACAAGACGACGTCGCTGATCGGACTCGGTCAGGCGCTACTCGAACGCCACGACGGGCAGGTCCCGAACAAGCTCGAAGATCTGGTGAAACTCCCAGGCATCGGACGCAAGACCGCGAACGTCGTGCTGGGCAATGCCTTCGACATTCCGGGAATCACCGTCGACACCCACTTCGGTCGGCTCGTGCGTCGGTGGAAGTGGACCGAGGAAGAAGATGCCGTCAAGGTGGAACACGCCGTCGGGGCACTGATCGAACGTAAGGAATGGACTCTGCTCTCGCATCGCGTGATCTTTCACGGCCGACGGGTCTGCCACGCGCGCAAGCCCGCATGCGGTGTGTGTGTTCTGGCCAAGGACTGCCCGTCGTACGGGCTCGGCCCGACCGACAAAACCGAGGCCGCGGCCCTGGTGAAAGGCCCCGAGACCGATCATCTGCTCGCCCTGGCAGGGTTGTGATCGCCGATGACAAGTGCCGGAAGATGGTCTCTCGCTGCGCTCGTGGTCGTCGCGGCTCTCGTCGTGGCGATCTGGCCGCGCGGAGGAGACGACACGACGCCCACCTCGACGGGCCCGTCCTCGTCCGCGTATCAGCCGCCGACGTTCACTCCGTCGTCGGAATCGCTCGATCAACTCCGTAGCCAGGCGGCTCTGGCCTCCTGCCCGACTCCGACCGGCGAAGCGCCTGCCGGCTCGGCTCTCGCCGGAATCACCCTCGACTGCGTCTCCGACGGAGCGCCCGTCGACCTTGCCGCAGCGGTGAGCGGAAAGCCGACTCTGCTCAATCTGTGGGCGTACTGGTGCGCGCCATGCGCCGAAGAGCTTCCGTACCTTCAGGAATTCGCGGAGCGCGCCGACGGCAGCATCAACGTGCTGACCGTGCATTCGGATCCGAATCAGGAGAACGCTTTGACGCGACTCATCGACTACTCGGTGCGTTTGCCCGGCGTCCAGGACAGTGACGGCAAGGTACGGATCGCAGTGGGCGCACCGCCGGTGCTGCCGGTGTCGGTGCTCGTGCGCGCGGATGGAACAGTCGCCAAGGTCTTGCCCCAACCCTTCCGCAGTGCGGACGAGATCGCCGCCGCTGCGGCGCAATATCTGGGAGTCGTCGTATGAGCACACCGGTTCCCGAGTGGTTGCGCGCTGTCGCCAGCACCCAGCCCACCGATCCCCATCGGATCAACCCAGTCCTCGAGCGTCGCGCGCCGCGCGGCACCGTGACGCGTCCGGCCGCGGTGCTCGTGCTCTTCGGCGGACCGCGTGAGGCAGACCCTCTCGCCGTCGGCGGCTTGCCGGAGGGCGCAGACGTCCTGCTGACCCAACGGGCGTCGACGATGCGTCAGCACAGCGGACAGGTCGCATTCCCGGGCGGTGCCGCCGATCCGGGCGACGACGGCCCCGTCGGCACCGCGCTGCGTGAAGCTCAGGAAGAGACCGGGCTCGATCCGAGCGGAGTTCAGCCGCTCACCGTGCTGCCGGAGATCTTCATCCCGCCGTCGGGTTTCGACGTGACGCCGGTGCTCGGCTACTGGGAGCAGCCGACGACGGTGGGCATTCAGGACGAGGGCGAGGTCGGACGGGTGGCCAGGGTGCCGCTGCGCACGTTGCTCGACCCCGACAACCGGTTTCAGGTTCGCCATCCCCTCGGATACCAGGGCCCGGCGTTCCGCGCCGACGGCATGCTGGTCTGGGGGTTCACAGCAGGAATCCTCGCGGCGCTGTTCACGGTGTCGGGCTGGGAGATTCCGTGGAACTACGAGGACGTGAGAGACCTGGACACAGCGCTGTCCGAGTTCGGTGAAGGTGTCGAGGATTCGGCGGTGCCGCGATGACAGGTTCTCGTTGGGTGGACATCGCCATCGTTCTGGTCGCCCTCATCGCGGCCACGTCCGGATGGCGTCAGGGCGCGGTGGCGTCGGCGCTGGCGTTCGTCGGCGTGATCCTCGGCGCCGTCGCCGGGATTCTGTTGGCGCCGCACCTGCTCGTGCACGTCACCGAAGGCAAGCTGCGCATCCTCGCGGGCATCTCGCTGATCGTGGTGTTGGTCATCATCGGCGAAGTCGCCGGCATGGTGCTCGGACGCGCGGCGCGCAGCGGAATGCACAGTCCGACGGCGCGATCCGTCGACAGCGTCATCGGTGCGGGTCTACAGGCGGTGGCCGTCGTGGTCGCGGCGTGGTTGCTCGCGATTCCGCTCACTTCTTCGTCGCAGCCGAATATTGCCGCCGCTGTTCGTGGTTCGGATGTTCTCGCCAGCGTGGACGAACTGGCGCCGCAGTGGCTGCGCCGCATCCCGACGGAGTTTTCGGCGTTGCTCGACACCTCCGGTCTGCCGGACGTCATCGGCCCGTTCGGGCGTACGCCCATCACCGAGGTCGAAGCACCCGACGCGAGCGTTCTGGCCAGTCCGTTGGCGGCGCAGTTGCGTCCGAGTGTTCTACGCATCAACGGCGTCGCACCGAGTTGCCAGCGCGCGCTCGAGGGATCCGGATTCATCGTCGCCCCCGAACGCGTCATGACCAACGCCCACGTGGTTGCCGGAACCGAGAGCATCACGGTGGACACCATGGAGGGCGCGCTGCCCGCGCAGGTGGTTCTCTTCGACTCCGCCGTCGACATCGCGATTCTGGCGGTTCCCGGACTGGACGCACCGGTGCTGCCGTTTGCTCCGGAGCAGGCTCGGACCGGCGACAACGCGTTGGTGCTCGGTTACCCCGGCGGCGGTCCGTACACGGCCAGCGCAGCCCGCGTTCGTGAGGTCCTGAACCTGAACGGACCGGACATCTACAAGGCCGGAACCACTCAACGTGAGGTCTACACCGTCCGCGGATCCATCCGGCAGGGCAACTCTGGTGGGCCGATGGTCGACGATCAGGGGCGCGTCCTCGGCGTCGTGTTCGGTGCTGCCGTCGACGACAGCGACACCGGATTCGTCCTCACCGCCCAGGAAGTATCGCGCCAGTTGAACGCGGCTGCCTCGGCGTCGACGCCGGTGCCGACAGGCGCCTGCATTCTGTAGCGGTCACTTCTCCGTAAGGAGGAAGTCCTCGAGTTCGCGGTTGACGCGCTCGGGGGCTTCCTGATGCGCGTAGTGACCAACTCCGGCAATGGTGCGCAGTTTTTCGCCGGGAGCCCAGTGCTTGTCGCGTCGCACGGTACGGGTGAGCACGTACGGGTCGAGTTCGCCGTGAATCTGGACGATCGGAATGCGAAGAACCTGATCCATCAAACGCATGAAACGACGACCCTCGGGCCGGAGCTGGCTGCGGAAGGCCCAGCGCTGGTACTCCAGCGTGGAATGCGCGACGCCCGGGATCCGGATCGCGGCCCGCATCTTGGTCATCACGTCCGCGAACTCGGGTTGCTGCGGCCAGGTGGGGCCGGACCGCGAGCGAACCAGACGCTCCACCTCGGCGCCGTTGTCGGCCGTCAACCGACGTTCCGGGCGTAGCGGTACCTGATAGGCCAGGAACGAGGGCAAAAGCGCGCGGCGCTGATATGGGTCGCGCACGACTGCTTTCTTGAGTGCCATCGGGTGTGGCGACGAGATCAACGCGATCGACCGCACCAGGCGTGGATGCAGGAGCGCGGTCGCCCAGCACACCAACCCGCCGTCGGCATGACCGATCAGCGTGGCCTTGCCGTAACCCATCGCACGAATGAGGCCGGCTACGTCACCGGCGAGCGTCCAACCGTCGTAGCCGCGAGGGGGCTTGTCGGAATCGCCGTACCCACGAAGATCCATGGCGACGACGCGGAATCCCTGCTCGGACAGTGCCGTCAACTGATGGCGCCAGGACCACCAGAAATCGGCGAATCCGTGCAACAGGACCACCAACGGAGCATCCGGCTCCGCGTCGCCTACCTCGACGACGTGAAACCGGATGCCGTTGGCGTGAATGTCCCGGTGAATCCAGGGGCCGTCGAACCTGACGGTGGATGGATCTGGGGCTGCCACTTTCGATCAGACTCGCTACCGGCGCGCGTTGAAATCGACCGACGGCTTTGCGTCGTCATGGCTGCTGCCGGGGATGACGTTCTTGGCCTGCTTGAGCGATTCGATCGTCTTCTCCGGAGCCCTCAGCTTGCGCACGCGCAGATAACCGAGCAGCGCCAGAATCGCGGTGGTCACCACCATGATCAGGAAGACGATGAGGAACGCCAGCCAGCGCGGCACCCAGGTGTCGAGCATCTCGGCCAGGAAGAAAAAGAAGAAGAACGAGCTGAACAGCAGAACCGTGAAGGCCAGGATGAAGAAGACGCTGCCCTGCAGACCCTTCTTGACCTCGCCCGTCACCTCGGCCTTGGCAAGTTCGACCTCGGCGCGCACGAGGGTGGAGACCTGTGCGGTCGCGTCCTTGACGAGGGCCCCGATGGTGGCCTCGCCCGGCGTGCGGGCGTCCACATCGGTGAGAGGGATGGAAGAGACCGTGTTCGGTACTCCATCTCCGGTGAAGCGCTGGCTCTCTCCGTTGGTCAAGCTCACTTGTCGACCTCTCCAGGTAGTTCTCTCGCGTCCGTGGCAATGGCGGTGGAAGCGTCGTCTCGAGCCGCATGAACTCGTCCACGTCGCCACAGCAGCGCTGATCCGATCAGCGATGCCACCAACGATGTCACGAGAACTGCGGCCTTCGCTATCTCGGCCTCGCTACCATCGCCGACCCCGTCCAATGCGAGGTCTGCTACAAGCAGGCTAACGGTGAACCCGATGCCACCGAGAACTGAGAGGGCAAACATGTCTCTCAATTCCAGTGTCTTGGGTTTGGTTGCTATCCCCAATTTGATCGCGAGCAGGGAAATTCCGAAGATTCCGACGGTTTTGCCGACCAGAAGACCGACGACGACCGATTGCCCGACTGGGTCGGTGAAAATGTCGCCGAGTACCGCCGCGTTGATCGGAACACCGGAGGCGAACAGTGCGAAGACGGGGACACAGAAGCCTGCAGAGTAGGGCTGAATGCGGTGCTCGAGACGGCTACCGGGCGCGTACTCCTCGTCCGGATCGCGCCTCACCCGGGTGAGTAAGCCGAGCGCGACGCCCGCGAGTGTGGCGTGTATCCCCGCTTCGTGCATCGCGTACCAGGTCAGTAGTGCCAGCGGGACGTAGAGGAACGGCGTCGTGATGCGTTTGTGTTGGGCGTAGGCGTAGGCAGCCAGGGCTGCGGCCGCGGTCAGCAGCCACAACATCGCGAGGGAACCGGTGAACAGTACGGCGATGAGGATGATCGCGAGCAGATCGTCGACGACGGCCAGGCTGAGCAGGAAAACTCGGGCGCTCGCCGGGATCTTCGAGCCGGTCAGCGCGAGCACGCCGAGGGCAAAAGCGATGTCCGTCGCGACGGGAATGGCCCAGCCCTTGTCCATGCCGGGCGTGCCGAAACCGATGGACGCCGCGATGATCGCGGGGACCAGGACGCCGCCGCACGCCGCGATGATCGGGAGCATCGCGGCTTTGCGGTCCGCGAGTTCGCCGACCACCAGTTCACGTTTGAGTTCGAGGCCGGCAACGAAGAAGAAGACGGCAAGCAGTCCGTCCTGCGCCCACGTGCCCAAGCTGAGGTCGAGATGGAGTGCGGACGGACCGATCTGGAAGTCACGTAGTGCGATGTAGCTCTCACCGAAAGGAGAGTTCACCCAGATCAGAGCGAGGGCGGCAGCGATCAGGAGGATCGATCCGCCCACCGTTTCGGTGCGGAGATAGCGGGACAGTTCGGAACGCAGGGTGGAGATCACGCGTGGGGACGACCTTTGTTCGTGCAACCGAATTCGGATGCAACAGACATGAACGTGATCGACGTTGTGACGCATCGAATGCACGTGCCGACCAGACTTCCCGGCTCACCTTTACGGAATTTTATCGCGGATTGCCCGCTGAGCCGAATTCGCGAACCGAATTTGCGTCGGAAAACCCCGCGGGTGTTCAATTCCTACTGATTGGGACACTATCCCACCAATTGGACATCTTTCGTATAACGGCGCAGGAGCATGTTTTGAGCACGTCAGTCAGTGAGAATCCACCCAAGCCGGAGGGCGGCGACGCAGATACCGTCGCCGGAGTGCCGCGCAGCCGAATCGTGGTCGCCAGCATGGTGGGTACGTCCATCGAGTTCTACGACTTCTACATCTATGCAACAGCGGCAGTATCGGTGTTCCCGCACCTGTTCTTCCCGAAGGGCAACGACACCACCGCGCTTCTCGCGTCGTTGGCGACGTTCGGACTCGCGTTCGTCGCCCGTCCCCTCGGTTCGATTCTCTTCGGGCACTTCGGTGACCGCGTCGGACGCAAGGCAACTCTGGTCGGCTCGTTGCTGACGATGGGCATAGCGACCTTCCTCATCGGACTACTGCCGACCTATCACCAGATCGGACTGCTGGCCCCGGCGTTGTTGGCGCTCATGCGTTTCTGCCAGGGTCTCGGGCTCGGCGGCGAATGGTCGGGTGCGGCGCTGCTCGCGACCGAGACAGCCAAGGAAGGCAAGCGGGCCTGGGCGGCGATGTGGCCGCAACTCGGTGCGCCCATCGGCTTCTTCATGGCCAACGGACTGTTCCTGATCATCACGCTGTTCATGAACCACGACAATTCCAGCCCGGACCTCGAGGGTGCCTTCCTGAGTTGGGGATGGCGAATTCCGTTCCTGCTCAGCGCAATCATGGTGATGATCGGCCTGTACGTCCGGCTCAAGCTCGAGGAAACCCCGGTGTTCGCGCGTGCAGTCGAGCGCGGCGAGAAGGTCAAGACCCCGGTGGCCGAGGTGTTCAAGACCAGTTGGCGTCAGCTGATCATCGGTACGTTCGTGATGCTCGCGACGTACACGCTCTTCTACATCATGACCACCTGGGTTCTCAGCCACGGAACCGGCAAGACGGCGGCCGACGGCGGAACCGGCGCAGGCTTCAAGTACACCGATTTCCTTGTCCTGCAGCTCATCGCAGTCGTTTTCTTCGCTGCTGCCGTGCCGGTCTCGGGTTGGCTCGCCGACCGCTACGGGCGTCGTATCACACTGCTGATCATCACCGGCCTGATCATGGTGTTCGGCTTGACCTTCGGCGTGTTCCTCGAACCGGACGGAATGAACGACGGTCGTATGTTGGCGTTCCTCATCGTGGGCATGCTGCTCATGGGCCTGACCTTCGGACCGATGAGTGCCGTTCTCCCGGAACTCTTCCCGACCAACGTCCGCTACACGGGCTCGGGAATCGCGTACAACACGGCCAGTATTCTGGGCGCAGCGGTGGCGCCGTTCATCGCCGTCTACCTCGCGAAGAACTACGGCGTCGGTTGGGTCGGCATCTATCTTCTCGTAGCGGCGACGCTGACTTTTGTCGCGCTGCTGGTCATGCGTGAGACGAAGGGTGAGTCGCTCGACGATGTAGGGGCATAACCCTGCTGTGCGCCTTTATTAACCCCCGGCGGTTAATAAAGGCGCACAGCAGTTGTCAGGGAAGCTGAGCAGGCAGGACATGCTCACCGGTCTTGTCGGTGCTCAAGGCCAGGGAGCTGATGTACTGCTTCTCGCCGTTCGGGCCGGGCACGTTCGACGCGAGCATGTCGGGACGCTCGAATTCGATTCCGCTGACGCAGCACAGAAGCGTTTCACCGGAGGGGTTCCCGTACTCGTCGAACATCGGCAGATCGATGCCGTCGTCGGTGCGTCGTAGGTAGTACTTTCCCTTGGTGGCGACGGCCAGGATCGGCGGCATCACCAGTGCGATGACGATTGCGACGATCGGGGAGAACGGCTTGATCGCCGAACCGAAAGCACCGAAGAACACCAGGATCGAAATGCCCGCGGCCAGCAGCATCGACACGAAGCCGACGGGGTTGACGTCGTAGAGCATCCCGCGTCGGAACTCGGGGACTTTCGGGGAGAGCTTCAA
This sequence comes from Rhodococcus sp. C-2, assembly GCF_027854095.1. Lineage (NCBI taxonomy): Bacteria > Bacillati > Actinomycetota > Actinomycetes > Mycobacteriales > Nocardiaceae > Rhodococcus > Rhodococcus sp. C-2. The sequence continues at coordinate 447,662 of NZ_JAQGFI010000005.1, forward strand.
CCAGTACTTGTTGATCGCGATGTCCGAGGCGACGACCACGACCCAGGCGATACCGCAGTTGGCGTAGAAGCCCAGGATCGTGTTGAGGAAGTCGAACATGTTGGCTTCCATCAAGATCAGTGCGATCGCCAGGTTGACCAGAACGAAGACCATGCGTCCGGGGTAGGTCTTGGTGACGCGGGTGTACGAGTTGGTCCAGGCCAGTGAGCCGGAGTACGCGTTGGTGACGTTGATCTTGACCTGGCTGATGACCACGAGGATCACGGCCAGCGTCATGGCCAGCCAGTGAGGCATCATGTCCTGGTAGATCTCGAGGAACTGGTGCACGGGCTGGTTGGCGATCGAGGATCCGTCGACGACGTTCGCGATGATGTACACGGCGAGGAACAGTCCGACGATCTGCTTGAATGCGCCGAAGATCACCCAGCCGGGGCCGGCGAGAATTACTGCAGCCCACCAACGGCGGGTGTTTTCCGGCGTCTTGGGCGGCATGAAGCGTAGGTAGTCGATCTGCTCGGCGATCTGTGCGATCAGCGACAAGCAGACACCCGCAGCCAGCATCACCGATCCGAAGTTGACGCCCTTGCCGTTTGCGCCGTCCTCACCGCCGAAGGCGAAGAACGCGCTCACCGAATCAGGGTGCTTGAACAGCAGATACAGGAACGGCAGCACCATCATGACGAGCCACAGAGGCGTCGTCCACACTTGGAGCTTTGCCAGAGCCTTCATTCCGTAGATGACCAGTGGAATGACCATCAGGGTCGAGACCGCGTAGCCGATCGAGAGTGGGATCCCGAGCCCCAGTTTCAAACCCTGGGCCATGATGGAACCTTCGAGCGCGAAGAAGATGAAGGTGAACGTCGCGAAGATGACGTTGGTGACCACCGAGCCGTAGTAGCCGAAACCGCTTCCGCGAGTGATCAAATCGAGGTCGATATTGTATCGCGCGGCATAGTAGGCGAGTGGGAAGCCGGTCGCCATGATGACGACGGCAAACACGGCGATGCCCAGAAGTGCGTTACCGGTGCCGTACGAGATGCCGATGTTGGCGCCGATCGAGAAGTCTGCGAGATACGCGATTCCGCCGAGCGCGGAGGTCGCGACGACGCCGGTTCCCCATTTGCGGTAGCTGCGTGGCGCAAATCGGAGGGTGTAGTCCTCCAGAGTCTCCTTCAGTGCGGCGTTCTCACCGAGATCTGCCCTGTCCGGTGCGCCGGCGGACACCTGCTCGTTCACTGCTGTCATGACGTCACTTCCCCTGGGTGCCTGTGCATGTGCACTTTGTGGTGCAGGCACCCAACCTAGGGAGGTGGCGTTACGCGGACATGTTTGAAATGTGTCGCCCACGTTGCGGATTCGATCCGCAACGTGAGCGAGCACTCATGGGACTTTCTTTACCTGTATCTGATCACCAACTGCCCGCGCCTGCAAGGCGAGTGGCTGCGTCCCGACCGGCCGAAGGTCGAGAACGGCGGCGGCCACCGGGTCGGCCAAGACGTTCCGGATGGTCCGGCGCAGGCCACGTGCTCCGTACACCGGGTCGAACCCGCGCCGTTGCAACAGGGCGACGGCGCTGTCCTCCACCTCGACGTCGATGCCTCTCCTGGCCAACCGAGTCGTGATCAGTTCGATCTCGAGACGGGTCACTTGTTCCGCGGTCTGTTCGTCGAACTCGTCGAGGATCACGGTTTCGTCGATGCGGTTGAAGAATTCGGGGTCGAAGAACTTCTCCAACGCGCGTTGCACCAGATGATGACCATGGCGCGGTCGATCGATCCGGACGCGATCGGCGAGCTGCCGCAGGTGAGATCGCCGACGTTCTGCCACCGCAGCAGAGCCGAGATTCGAGGTCAGGAACACGTAGCTGTTGCGGAACGAGATCTTCTGCTGACCGTTCGCCAACCGGAGTTCGCCGTTGTCGAGGACCTGCAGGAGCGCACGCAGCACGGTGGGGTCGGCCTTCTCCACTTCGTCGAACAGGACGATTCCGGGGGTGTACGGATCGCCCTCGACGGTGTTCTTGTCGAACAGCGTGAAGGACTCCTTGCTACCGGCATATCCAGGTGGAGCCCCGGAGAACGACGCCGCATAATGCTCTTGCGCAAGAGCATTCATGTCGATGCGGCACAGATCATCGGGTCCTGACCGTAGTTCTGCGGCCACGCGCCGCACCAATTCCGTCTTGCCGACGCCGGTCGGGCCAACGAGAAGGATGTTGGCGAGCGGACGCGTCGGATCCGTGGCACCGACATGCGCGATCGAAATCGCACGAACCACTGCGTCGACGGCGGCCTGTTGTCCGACGATCTTGGAACTCAGGGCTTTCGAGAGCTTGCGAGCGTCGAAGGCCCCGACCGGTACGGGTTCGGTTCGTTCCTCGGCCGGCGGTGGTGCTGCTGCACTGTTCCGGTCATGGAGCATGTCGGTGATATAAGGCACAGTGAGATCCTTACGCTTCGATTGTCTTCTCGACCGGCAGGTTTCCGACGCGACAATCCGCTACACCCACTGTGTCTCGGGTGATGGCCTCGACGCGTTCCTGAGCCTTCTGGGCGTCGGTGACCCACAGCTTGTAAAACTCGAACGGGCAGTCCGCGACGCCCTTGTCTCCGTCACCTGCTGCGTGGACACCGGAGTAGCCGCGATGGAGGAGTTTGAAGATGTGGTTCTGGGACTGATCGTTCTCGCGTGCGTCGCGAATGGCTGAGACGGAAAGCTGCGCGTACTGGATTCCGTATTCTTCTTCGCCGGTTTCACCCAGCGTCCGGCCGTCGAATCCGATGATCGCGGAGTGTCCGAAGTAGGAGTAGACGCCGTCGAATCCGGCCGCATTGGCAACTGCCACATAACAATTGTTGGCCCAGGCCATTGCCTTGGACATCATCACCTGCTGGTCCTTGGCGGGGTACATGTATCCCTGGCAACGGACGATCAGTTCTGCACCCTTCATCGCGCAGTCGCGCCAGATCTCCGGGTAGTTGCCGTCGTCGCAGATGATGAGCGAGATCTTCAGCCCCTTCGGGCCTTCGGTGACATACGTCGTGTCTCCCGGGTACCACCCTTCGATGGGGCACCAGGGCAGGATCTTTCGGTACCTCTGAACGATCTCGCCCTTGTTGTCGATGAGGATCAACGTGTTGTACGGGGGCTTGTTCGGGTGGTCTTCGTGCTGTTCGCCGGTGATGGAGAAGATTCCCCACGTGTCGGCTTCGCGGCACGCTGCGGAGAAGATCGCGGTCTCGTCGCCCGGGATGGTGGCTGCTGTCGCGTACATCTCCTCTTCGTTGTACATGATTCCCTGCGTGGAGTATTCGGGGAAGACCACCAGATCCATTCCGGGGAGGCCGGTCTTCATGCCGATCATCATGTCGGCGATCTTGCGCGCGTTCTCGAGGACGCCGTCGCGATCGTGCAGGCGGGGCATCTTGTAGTTGACTACTGCTACGCCGACCGTGTCGTTGCTCGAGGAGATGTCACCGTGTCGCATTGTCTTTCACTCCTTGGTTGTGTCGATCAGTTGAAGACTGGACGGGATTGGGGTACTGCGGTTTTGGGTGCAGCGAGGATCTTGGCCAGGCCCAGGAGAACCAGAAGCGCTCCGGCCCAACCGGCCGCGACGGCGGGTGTGGTGTGGAAGTTGTCGGTCAGGATCAGAAATGCGGGGACCGTGCACGTGGGCTGGCTCAGAAGGACCGCCGCCCAGCCGGTGAAGCGACTGAGATTCTCGCGGCCGAGCCCGAGTACCAGGAAGAACAGCGTCCACAGCGCTGCCCATGCGAGCCAGATGACTCCGAAGACGGGGTCGTTGCTCACTGTGAAAGAGAGGAAGGAGTACACGAGCGCGGCGCACGCGACGAACAGCGAGAACCACCCGATTCCTTCCGGCTCGAAGCCGGCGAGATTGCTGATGCCCACGTAGAGATAGGTGAATCCGAACAGATAGAGCCCTGAGGCCGCCAGGACGGCACTCGAATCTCCCTGAGCCTGAATCAACATGACGGTGGGGACGACGCATTGAAGTGCGCCGACGAAGAGGTTGAGGACCGAGGCGGATCGAACGGGAACTGTGCCGAGCAGCATCAGTCCGTTGACGAAGAGGACGGCTCCCACGTAAAGCAAACCAACACTGCCCATCGGGCACCTCCGGTTACTTCGGGACGGTTACTTCGGGACGGTTACTTTCAAATGAAATGATTCCAAATGAAACTAAGTGATGCGCGCCACAGAAGTCAAGAGGGAGATCTCAGGGAAAATCTCAGAGCGTTGCGATGATCGAGAAGTCGAGTCCGTCGGCGACGGCGAGCTGAATCTTCTGCCGTGCAACACGATCACGAAACTCGACGGTTCCGCGAGGCCCGTCGTACGCGGCACCTTCGACGACGGCGTCCAGGTCGCGCGGATGTGTGCTGTCGGCGCGCCGCACCAGGGCCGAAAGGGTATGTATCCCTTCATAACACGACTCGGCGGCATTGTTCAGCGCCGGAGCGTGCGCGCCGTGCAGTGCGATGTAGCGCCCGAGAAGATCCATGGAGTTGCCGTCGACCATCGAACGGAAGTACGCGGCGGAGGCAAACAGGTTGCGGGTTGCCCTCGGCCCGCTCGCGAGCAGCATGTTCTCTTCCATCAACGGGCTGAACCGGATCATCGACTCGTCAAGGCCTCGGCGGGCGAAGGCTCGGTTGAAGTCGACGGCGTCCTGTCCGACGAGGAGCATGATCACGCCGTCGCAACCGGAGCTCGAGACGGTCTCGACCAACTGCTTCATGTTGCCGCGCCCCAGATCGACAAACGAACCGCCGACCAGGGTGAGGTCGAGTTCGGTGGCGAATTGCCTCACGGCCCCGAGCGAGCTGTGCGGCCAGATGTAGTCGTCGCCGACGACGAACCACTTGCGCGCTCCGACGTTGTCGCGCAGCCACTTCAGTGCCGGCGCGATCTGCTGTCGTGGTGTTTCGCCTGAACAGTAGATCCCTGGTCGGACCTCGCCGCCCTCGTAGAGCGAGGTGTACGAGTACGGAATACGGCCTGCGGCCACCGGTGCGAGTGCGTGCCGGACCGAGGAGATGTGCCAACCGCTGACGGCGTCGATGTCACCTGCGTCGAGTAGCTGTTGCACGCGGGCTGCGACGACGCCCGGCGAAGCGCCGCCGTCGATCACTTCGATCTGGACTTCGCGTCCCAGCACGCCGCCGGAGTTGTTGAGGTCGCGGGCGGCCAATTCGCTGATCGCCTCACACGACGGACCGAACAGTCCGGCCGGTCCCTGGAGGGGAACCACCATGCCCAGGCGCCACACCGCGCTGCGCGCGCGTTCGAGCGCGCCGGTAGCGATCATGCGTCGCCGCCGGAATCGGGAGTCAGCGGCCTGGCCTGGGTTACTATCATTTCATTTGAAAGTATTGCCCGAGAAGTGTGAACTGCGCAACAGCGGGGGAGCGATCAGTGGGAAAAAGTGACTCCGGAATTCTTGATGCTTCGCTGACGACCGCGCTGGTCCGAGCAGCTCGAATGGCCGCGGCAGCAGCGGAGAAAGCGCTGGCGGCAGAGAATCTCACTCTCGATCACTGGATGACGCTCGAAGCCCTGGCGTCGACCGAGGGGCTGACGATGGCTGAGCTGCGCGATCGAACGGGAACACCGGCTCCGACGCTGACGCGAGTTGCGGACAAGTTGGTCTCGCTTGCGCTCATCTATCGCGAGGTCGGTGAGGACGATCGCCGGAAGGTACGCGTGTTTCTCTCCTCGCGCGGAAAGTCCTTGCACAAACGGGTTGCCGCAGACATCCGCGTAGCCGAGGAGTCCTGGCTGACGCCGAAAGAGGAAGTGAAGTTGCGAGAGGGGCTTCGCCCCTGTGTGCCTTTCCGGTAGTGGGGACTACCAAAAAGGCGCACAGGGGCCGAAGGCCCTACTTGCCGCGGATTGCGTCGAATACCTTGGGGTCGACCAGGGTTGAGGTGTCTCCGAGGTCGCGGCCTTCGGCGACGTCGCGCAGGAGGCGGCGCATGATCTTGCCGGACCGGGTCTTCGGTAGTTCCGGCACGATCGTGATCTGACGCGGTTTGGCGATGGGGCTGATGTCGGTGGAGACCTGAGCCTTGAGTTCGGCGATGAGGACGTCGCCGGTGTTCTCGACGCCTTCACGGAGGATGACGAACGCGACGATGCCCTGTCCGGTGGTCTCGTCCGCGGCACCGACGACGGCGGCTTCGGCGACTCCGTGATGGTTCACCAGTGCTGATTCCACTTCGGAGGTGGAGATGCGGTGACCGGAGACGTTCATGACGTCGTCGACGCGGCCGAGGACCCAGAGTGCGCCGTCGTCGTCGTACTTGGCGCCGTCACCGGCGAAGTACCAGCCTTCTTCGGCGTAGCGGGACCAGTAGGTGTCGCGGTAGCGGTCCATGTCGCCCCAGATGCCGCGCAGCATCGCCGGCCACGGCTCGTCGAGGACGAGGTAGCCGTTGCCGCCGGGGCCGAGGGGCTTGGCGTCGTCGTCGACGATCTTCGCGGAGATACCGGGCAGTGGGGCCATCGCGGATCCGGGTTTGGTGGCGGTGATACCGGGGAGTGGGGAGATCATGATCGCGCCGGTCTCGGTCTGCCACCAGGTGTCGACGATGGGGGCTTTGTTGCCGCCGATGACCTCTCGGAACCAGCGCCACGCTTCGGGGTTGATGGGCTCGCCCACAGATCCGAGGAGGCGGATCGAGGACAGGTCATGGGCGTCGGGGATCTCGCGGCCCCACTTCATGAACGTCCGCACGAGGGTGGGTGCGGTGTAGTAGATGGAGACGCCGTACTTCTCGATGATGTCGAAGTGGCGGTGCTCGTTCGGGGAGTTGGGGGTGCCTTCGTAGACGACCTGGGTGACGCCGTTCGAGAGGGGTCCGTAGACGATGTAGGAGTGTCCGGTGACCCAGCCGATGTCGGCGGTGCACCAGTAGACGTCTTGTCCCGCTTTGTGATCGAAGACGTTGTGGTGGGTGTACGAGGCCTGGGTGAGGTAGCCGCCGGAGGTGTGGATGATGCCCTTGGGCTTTCCGGTGGTGCCGGAGGTGTAGAGAATGAACAGGGGATGTTCGGCGTCGAAGGCCTGCGCCTCGTGCTCGGGTGAAGCCTGTGCGACGGTTTCGTGCCACCACAGGTCGCGGCCGTCGGTCCAGTCGACGTCGATGCCGGTCCGGTTGACCACCAACACGTTCTGGACGGATTCGGCGCCGGCGACGGATTCGTCGACCGCTGTTTTGATGGGTGCTGCTGCGCCGCGTCGCCACTGCCCGTCGACGGTGACGACGAGTTTGGCTTGGGCGTCGTCGATGCGTGAGCGTAGGGCGGTGGCGGAGAATCCGGCGAAGACGACCGAGTGGGTCAGGCCGAGGCGGGCGCAGGCGAGCATGGTGACGATCGCTTCGGGGATCATCGGCATGTAGATCGCGACGCGGTCACCGGCGACGAGGCCGAGGTCGGTGAAAGTGTTTGCGGCGCGGCTGACTTCGGCGAGGAGGTCGTTGTAGGTCAGGTCGCGGGAATCGCCTGGTTCGCCTTCGAAGTGGATGGCGACGCGGTCGCCGTTGCCGGCGAGGACGTGGCGGTCGACGCAGTTGTAGGCGACGTTGAGTTTTCCGCCGACGAACCACTTGGCGACGGGGGCGTCGGTCCAGTCGAGGACGTCGGTCCATTTCTCGTGCCAGTGAAGGCGCTCAGCCTGATTCGCCCAGAAAGCGAGGCGGTCGGTATCTGCGGCAGCCTGCAACTCCGGTCCCGCGTTGGCGGCCGCAGCGAACTCTGCGCTCGGCGGATATGCCTGGGGGACGTCTGTTTCGGCTGCGCTTGTCATGGCTGACGGCCTTCTTTCCACTTTGATCGACACTTTTCTGACTCCGTGTGAGGGTAGTCACAAGCTCGCGTAAACGCACCGTTGCATCACGTTGCAACCCGTTGTCCTGCGACGATCGGTCGAATTGATGCGACGGGTGGTCGCTTCCGCCGACGAGTGAATGGGCGTGGACAGATTTCCCTCGGAATTGCGGACAATGGGTGCGATGCGCGCCCCGCGTCGGATGTGTCTATTGTCAAACCATTATTCGACCACAACTCGAAGTCACGTTCACTTTCAGTTGTAGGCGACACGACGCCGGCAGTTACGGCTGTCGGCAGGCCGCGAGCATGCTCGGGGTCACTTAGATGTGGAAGGAATTCCTTTGCGTATCTCACGCATAGCGACCGGCGCGGTCGCGCTCGGAATGACGGCAGTGCTGATCACGGCATGTTCGTCCGGCGATTCGTCGGGCGGATCGTCCAGCGGTGTCGTCAACGCCTGGGCGGGCGAGCCCCAGAACCCGTTGATTCCCACGAACACGAGTGAGAACCAGGGCGGCCGCGTCCTCGACTCCCTGTTCGCCGGTCTCGTTTCGTACACCGCCGACGGTGGCACGGAGAACGAGGTTGCCGAGTCCATCGAGAGCACCGACGGTCAAAACTTCACCGTCAAGCTCAAGGACGGTTGGACCTTCACAGACGGCACCCCCGTCACCGCGAAGTCGTTCGTCGACGCGTGGAACTTCGGAGCCCTCTCCACCAACGCTCAGATCCAGGCATCGTTCTTCGATCCGATCAAGGGCTACGACGAAGTTGCCGCCGAGGTTCCGACGGCTCAGACGATGTCGGGTCTGAAGGTTGTGGACGACTCCACCTTCACCATCGAACTCAAGCAGCCCGAGTCGGCGTTCCCCGATCGCCTCGGTTTCACGGCGTACTACCCGCTGCCCGAGGTCGCGTTCAAGGACATGACCGCATTCGGCGAGAACCCGGTCGGCAACGGCCCGTACAAGCTCGACGGCGCCGGCGCGTGGCAGCACAACGTCCGCATCGACACGGTCGTGAACCCGGACTACAACGGCAACCGCAAGCCGAAGAACGCCGGCGTCGACTTCATCATGTACAACAGCCTCGACACGGCGTACACGGATCTCCTCGCCAACAACGTCGACGTTCTCGACCAGGTCCCGCCGAGCGCGGTCACGACCTTCGAGTCGGATCTTGCCGGTCGCACGGTCAACCAGCCGTCGGCAACCATCGAGACGTTCACGATTCCGGGGCGCCTGGCGCACTTCAGTGGTGAAGAGGGCATGCTCCGCCGTCAGGCGATCTCGATGGCGATCAACCGCGATCAGATCACCCAGCAGATCTTCAACAAGACCAGGACGCCTGCACTCGACTTCACCAGCCCCGCAATCGAGGGTTGGAACGACTCGCTGACCGGTAACGGCAACCTGAAGTTCGACCCCGAGGCAGCCAAGGCCGCTTGGGCCAAGGCCGACGCCATCGCTCCGTGGTCCGGCAGCTTCGAGATCGGATACAACTCCGACGGCGGACACCAGGAATGGGTCGACGCCACGGCGAACAGCATCCGCAACACGCTCGGCATCGACGCAAAGGGCAAGCAGTACGCCACCTTTGCGCAGATCCGCACCGAAGCCACCGACCGCACCATCCAGAGCGCGTTCCGCTCCGGCTGGCAGGGTGACTACCCGCAGCAGTACGGCTTCCTGGCGCAGAACTACCAGACCGGCGGCAGCTCCAACGACGGTGAGTACTCCAACCCCGAGTTCGACCGCCTCCTGCGCGAATCGGCCGGCCAGACGGACAAGGCGAAGGCTCAGGAACTGCTCGATCAGGCTCAGGAAGTGCTGCTCAAGGACCTGCCTGCAATTCCGACGTGGTACCGCAACGCAGCCAGTGGATGGTCGGAGAACGTTTCCAACGTGACCATCAGCTGGAACGGCATTCCGGTCTACGAAGACATCGAAAAGAACTGACGCGTAGAACGATCCGCATCTGAAACGTGAGTTCGGGGCGGCAGGCGCCCTGCCTGCCGTCCCGAACTCGTGTTCACACCGGACTGTCCGCTGACGTACACGATCATCGACAAGGAGGTGATCCGATGCTCTGGTACATCGGTCGCCGAGTGCTTCAAATGATCCCGGTTTTTCTCGGGGCCACTCTTCTGATCTACGCCATGGTCTTCCTGCTTCCCGGTGATCCGATTGCCGCGTTGGCGGGCGACAAGGCGCTCAGTCCGGCTGTGGCAGCACAGCTTCGGGAGCGCTACCACCTCGATCTCCCCTTCTATCAGCAGTACCTGCTGTACCTGAAGGGCATCTTCACGCTGGACTTCGGCACGTCGTTCTCCGGACGACCTGTCAGTGAAGTTCTGGCACAGGCATTTCCGATCACGATGAAACTTGCCTTCATGGCACTGATCGTCGAGACCGTCTTCGGTGTCGGCTTCGGCCTCATCGCCGGCCTGCGTAAGGGCGGATTCTTCGACAGCACCGTCCTGCTGTTCAGCCTCGTTCTCATCGCCATCCCGATCTTCGTGATCGGCTTCCTGGCTCAGTTCTTCATCGGCGTCAAATGGGGCATCGTCCCGCCGACGGTCGGTGGCAACACCAGCTTCACCAATCTCCTGCTCCCCGCCCTGGTTCTGGGTTCGGTCTCGTTCGCCTACGTCCTGCGACTGACCCGAACGTCCGTGGCGGAGAACCTGAGTGCCGACTACGTGCGCACTGCCACCGCCAAGGGACTTTCCCGTGGACGAGTGGTTCGCGTGCACGTGTTGCGCAACTCGCTGATCCCCGTGGTCACGTTCCTGGGCGCCGACCTCGCAACGTTGATGGGCGGCGCCATCGTCACCGAGGGCATCTTCAACATCAACGGCGTCGGCGGCACGATCTACCAGGCCGTGACCAGAGGTGAAGCGCCGACGGTGGTTTCGTTCGTCACCATTCTCATCGTGATCTACCTGATCGCAAATCTGCTCGTCGACCTCTTGTACGCCGCGCTCGATCCGAGGATCCGCTATGTCTGAGACCGTGAAGACCGGACGCGCCGTCCGGCAAAGTCATTTCGTGGCACCGCCCGAAGTTGCGGCACCGGGGGAGACGGACGCCGTCAAACTCGATCAGGCGCCGACCAGCATGTGGACCGATGCGTGGCGCGACCTACGCAAGCGCCCCCTGTTCATCATCTCGACGATCATCATCCTCGCGGTCATCGTCATCGCAGCGTTTCCGAGCTTGTTCACGAGCACCGATCCGCGGTTCTGCGACCTGACCTACAGCATGCAGGGGCCGACCTCAGGGCACTGGTTCGGTTTCGACCGCCAGGGCTGTGACGTGTACTCGCGCACCATCTACGGTGCTCGCGCATCCGTACTCGTGGGCGTCGGTGTCACTGCGTCGGTGCTGGTGATCGGCGTGATCTTCGGTGCACTGTCCGGGTTCTACGGCGGCTGGACCGATTCGATTCTCTCCCGCGTCGCCGACATCTTCTTCGGCATCCCGCTGATCCTGGCTGCCATCGTCCTGATGCAGCTGTTCACCGATCGCACCATCTGGACCGTCGTCGGCGTGCTGGCGCTCTTCGGCTGGCCGCAGATGGCAAGAATCGCTCGAGGCGCGGTGATCTCGGCGAAGAACAACGATTACGTCATGGCCTCGGAAGCGTTGGGTGTCTCGAAGCTCAAGACACTGATCCGCCACGTCATCCCGAACTCGTTGGCGCCCATCATCGTGGTCGCCACCATCTCGCTCGGTACGTACATCGTTGCCGAGGCGACGCTGTCCTTCCTCGGTATCGGTCTTCCGTCCACCGAGGTTTCGTGGGGCGGCGACATCAGCAACGCTCAGGTGACGCTGCGTCAGGGTTCGACCATTCTGTTCTACCCGGCAACGGCTTTGGCGATCACCGTTCTCGGATTCATCATGATGGGTGACGCTCTGCGCGACGCCCTCGATCCCAAGTCGCGGAAGCGGTGAGCACGATGACCACCAAGGAAACTCTCACCTCGGAGGAAACTCCGTTGCTCGAGATTCGTGATCTCGAGGTGTCTTTCCAGTCCAATTCCGGTCCGGTTCCGGCAGTTCGAGGCGTCAGCCTGACCGTCTACCCGGGTCAGACGGTCGCGATCGTCGGCGAATCGGGTTCGGGTAAGTCCACCACCGCCCACTCGATCATCAATCTGCTTCCCGGCACCGGCAAGGTGACGGCAGGCGAGATCATCTTCGACGGCAAGGACATCTCGAAGGTCTCGGAGAAGGACTTCGTCCACATCCGGGGAAGCCAGATCGGTTTGGTTCCGCAGGACCCGATGTCGAATCTGAATCCCGTGTGGAAAGTGGGCTTCCAGATCGAGGAAGCACTGGCCGCCAACGGGATCGCCAAGGGCAAGGCAGCCAAGGTTAGGGCCGCCGAACTGCTCGAGGAGGCAGGACTCGCCGAAGCCGAGAGCCGGTTGGGGCAGTACCCGCACGAGTTCTCGGGCGGTATGCGTCAGCGCGCACTCATCGCGATCGGGTTGTCCGCTCGTCCGAAGCTCCTGATCGCGGACGAGCCGACGTCGGCGCTCGACGTCACCGTCCAGCGTCAGATCCTCGACCACCTCGACGGTCTGACTACGGAACTCGGCACCGCCGTTCTTCTCATCACTCACGATCTGGGCCTGGCCGCCGAGCGCGCCGAGCATCTGATCGTGATGAGCAAGGGTCGTATCGTCGAATCCGGTCCGGCACTGGAGATTCTGAAGCGTCCACAGCATCCGTACACGCAGAAGCTGGTCGCTGCTGCGCCGTCGTTGGCGTCGAAGCGACTCAGCTCGTCGGTGGTGCGCGCCGAGATTCGAGAACAGGCGGAAGAGGTCGCCGAAGCAGTCAAGGCCGAGGAAACTGCGGCAGAGTCCTTCGGCAAGGCGACCGACGACGTTCTTGTCGTCGATCATCTGACCAAGGTGTTCAAGCTGCGCAAGGGTTTCCGCAAGACCACCGACTTCACAGCCGTGAACGACGTGTCCTTCAAGGTCCGCCGCGGAACCACGACGGCGATCGTCGGTGAATCGGGTTCCGGTAAGTCGACGGTCGCGCAGATGGTCCTCGGTCTGCTCGAGCCCACTGCAGGCAACGTGGTCTTCGACGGTCAGGACGTGTCGAAACTCGGTGCGAAGGAAACATTTGCGTTCCGTCGTCGAGTGCAGCCGATCTTCCAGAACCCTTACGGCACGCTCGACCCGATGTACTCGATCTACCGCACGATCGAAGAGCCGCTGCGTACCCACAAGGTCGGGACCAAAGCCGAACGGGAGGCTCGCGTCCGCGAACTTCTCGACAAGGTCGGTCTGCCCCAGTCGGTCATGCGACGGTTCCCGAACGAGCTCTCCGGCGGACAGCGTCAGCGCGTCGCAATTGCGCGAGCGTTGGCACTGCAACCGGAGGTCGTGATCTGCGACGAGGCGGTCTCCGCTCTCGACGTGCTCGTGCAGGATCAGATCTTGACCCTGCTCAACGACCTGCAGGCAGAGTTCGGGTTGACGTACCTCTTCATCACGCACGACCTGGCCGTGGTTCGTCAGATCGCGGACAACGTGTTGGTGATGTCGCGTGGCTCGATCGTCGAATCGGCACCGATCGACGACGTGTTCGGTAATCCGCAACAGGACTACACCCGCAAGTTGCTCGACGCGATTCCCGGTGGGTCCATCAAGCTGGGAAGCTGACGCAACAGGTAGGTAGGCAAGTCCGCAGAGGGGCTGCAAGGGTACCGTCGTTGATCGTGACGGACCCCTTGCAGCCCCTCGTCGATCTTCCAGGCGTACGCGCCGCCGCCGATCATGCGCGCGATGCTCTGGGTGAGGTTCATCGGCACAAGACCAACCGTCGCGGTTGGCCCACCACTGCCGCCGAAGCCGCGGTTCGTGCCGCGCGCGCTTCCGCATCGCTCGCCGGTGGCACCACCGAATTGCCGACCGAGGGCATGGCCGGTGATCCGATTCTCGCGGGTGCTCTGCGCGTGGCTCAGGCTCTCGACGGCGACAGCCTTCCGCTCATGGAGTCGACGTGGAAGCGCGCCCCACTTCAGGCTCTGGCCCGGCTGCACCTGTTGGCCGCGGCGGATCTCGTCGAGGACGCAGATCAACTGGGGCGGCCACGGTCGGATCGCGGAGTGGGGGAGCGGTTGGACGCTCTCGCCCAACTCGTTACAGGCGGAACCAGTGCACCGGCACCTGTTCTGGCGGCCGTCGTACACGGAGAACTCTTGGCGCTGAGCCCGTTCGGCACCGCTGACGGCATCGTCGCCCGCGCGGCCTCGCGTCTGGTTGCGGTCTCGTCGGGACTGGATCCGCACAATCTCGGGGTCCCCGAGGTCAGTTGGCTTCGGCGGCCACAGGCGTACACGGACGGCGCGGCAGGGTTTGCTTCGGGAAATCCGGCCGGAGTCGGCAGTTGGGTGATTCTGTGCTGCGGTGCTCTCGAAGCCGGTGCGCGAGAGGCGACTTCGATTGCCGACGCCGCCACCGGATAGCCCGGCAAATTGCGCCTGTCGGAACATAACGAACGGGCGGCGCTGCCGATAAATCGACTTCGCCGCCCGTCAGCACGGACTACTCGTTACCAAGCGTGCTCGGTGGGTTGTGTGGGTGGCCTCGGCGAGGGATCGCACTTTCTGAGGTCGTCCCCGCAACCTGTGCGGGGTCCTCGCTCAAATTGAACGAATCTCGCAGGCCCACAACGCTTCTGCCCTTATAGTGGCTTGTGCTCCGCGTGGGTGCCCTAGTGCCCGTGCTAGGAATTTCGGTTGGGGAAACGGTCCTTCTCTTCTGAGCCGTTCCTGGCCTTCCGTTCTTCCGTAACTCCTTTGTACCCTGTGTCCGGGCTCACAGCAAGTACCAATTTTTGTTTGTGGGCCTTGGATTTCAGCGTTTCCGGCGCAGTAGCCCGAAGGTCATGGCGCCGGCCACCAGAGCTGCGATTCCCACCGCAGCGGTAGTAGCCACCGTGGTCGTGGACTGGGCCGACAATCGGGCACGAAGTGAGACCGGATTCGAGAAAGTCAGTATGGGCCAACCGTTTACGGCCGCTTCCTTGCGCAACGCTCGATCGGGGTTGACTGCGGTCGGATGTCCGACAGCCTCGAGCATGGGTAAATCCGTCACCGAGTCGGAGTAGGCGTAACTGGCGGCGAGGTCGTAACCGTACTCCGCGGCGAGTTTTTCCATGGCTTCGACCTTGCCGGGGCCGTAGCAGTAGAAGTCCACCTCGCCGGTGTAGTGGCCGTCTTCCTCCCTCATCGACGTCGCGACGGAATGGGTGGCGCCGAGGGCGCGGGCGATCGGTGCGACGATCTCTTCACCCGAAGCAGACACGACGATGACGTCGTGTCCACGCAGCTTGTGATCTGCGATCAGATCGGCCGCCTCGGCGAAGACGAGTGGATCGACGATGTCGTGCAGAGTCTCCGCGACGACGGCCTTCACCTGTTCCACGTCCCAGCCCGCACACATCGCCGTCAGATGCTCGCGCATGCGCTCCATCTGATCGTGATCGGCGCCGGACAGTAGAAACAGGAATTGCGCATAGCTGCTCTTGAGAACCGAGCGTCGATTGATCAGACCCTGTGCGAAGAATGGCTTGCTGAACGCCAGGGTGCTCGACTTCGCGATGATCGTTTTGTCCAAATCGAAGAAAGCGGCTGTCCGCCCGGTATTCAGTCCGTTCGCAGGCTTGTCGGTCACAGGATTGAGGATAGTCCGACAGGCGGTTCGTGTGCTCTTCGGCAAGCGTCCTCTTTCGGCGAAAAACAGCAGTTCAGTGCAGCTCAGGCTTGCATTTCTCGCCGATGGCGGGTGTAAGATCGTTGCTGTTCGATTCGTTCGAACTAGTTCAGCCCGACCCCCCCGGGGCTGAACTCAGACGGCCCCCGCCTCCTCCCCCCATTGGCGGGGGTCGTCCTCTGTCTCAGGCCTGTTTCTCCCCAACCTCCCAGTTGTCCACAGGGTTGTTCGGCCCACTGTTTTCGGTGCCGGTGCTCGTTCAGGCTCTGCAGTCATGAACACGACGATCAGCTCTCAGGAAACCGGGGCTCCCATTCTGGTTCTCGTCGACGACGCGAAAATCCTCGCGAGCGTGCGACGCGTCGCTGCCGCGGTGGACCGCCGGCTGGACGAGGCCGAACATCCCGTGTCCCGGCAACAGTGGAACCGGGCCTCGGCGGTGGTACTGGACGCGTCGGCGGCGCGAGATGCTCTGGCTCGTTCCCCCAAGCGAACGCGAGTGTTCCTCGTATGCGACGGCACACCGACCGTCGACGATTGGAAGAGCGCCACCGCGATCGGAGCCGACAGCGTTCTGTCCTTGCCCGAGGAAGAGAACGCGCTGGTCGCAGTTCTGGCCGACCACGTCGACGTCAGTGGTGACGGCACCGTCGTGAGCGTGGTGGGTGGTTGTGGCGGCGGCGGAGCCTCGGCAACTGCTGCGGCAGTCGCGTTGACGTCGGCGGCACGTCACGTCCCGACGCTGTTGGTGGACGTCGACGCACTCGGTTCCGGCGCCGACGTGCTGTTGGGTATCGAGACTGCTCCCGGATTACGTTGGGGTGCACTGACCGTCGAGGGCGGGCGGTTGTCCCCGGATGCGCTGCGCGATGCACTGCCGGCGAAGGGAAAGTTTCTGAGGGTTCTGGCGAGCAGTCGCCGGGAGATCGACGGTCCGACAGTGACCGCCGTTCGCGCCGTGCTGGACGCAGGTCGCAGTTCCGGCGGGCTCGTGGTCTGCGACGTGCCACGTCATCCCAGCGAGGTAGGTCAGGCCGTGTTGGAGATGTCGGATTCGGTGCTCGTGGTGGTTCCGGCCACCGTGGCCGCATGCGTCGCGGCCGAGAAGGTCGGAGCCTGGGTGGTGCGACACAACTCCAACGTCGGTCTCGTCGTGCGTGGGCCGGCACCGGGAGGCCTACGCGGCGCCGATGTGGCAGACATGCTCGGCCTGCCCCTGACGGCCGTGATGCGCGGCCACCGATCGCTGGCGCCGATGCTCGAGCGTGGTGGCCTCGAATTGACCCGCGGTTGTCCGTTGAGTGTGGCGGCAACAGCGGTACTCGACGCCGTCGAATCCGGCGCACGCCCGCGCAGGGCTGCGGCATGAGTGCGTTGGTCACGGCCGAACTGCTCGACCGAGTTCGCGAGCGATTGACGGCGTCGTCGGTCGCCGAGCCGACGGCGGCCACCGTTGCCGATGCCGTGCGAGCCGAGTCCTCCGGCGTTCTGGCGGACACGGATCTGTTGGAGGTCGTCAGGGTGCTCCAGACGGAACTGACAGGCGCGGGGCCGCTCGAACCTCTACTGCACGAACCCGGGGTCGCCGACGTACTGGTGACCGCGCCGGATCAGGTCTGGGTGGACCGCGGGGTCGGCCTCGAAAGGTCGGGGGTCCGGTTCACCGACGAGGCAGCCGTGCGTCGACTGGCGCAGCGGTTGGCACTGTCGGCAGGTCGACGCCTCGACGACGCCCAACCGTGGGTCGACGGCCGCCTGCGGGGCGTCGGCGACGGGCACTTCGGGGTACGACTTCATGCCGTACTCGCACCCGTGGCCCAGGGTGGAACCTGCGTGTCACTGCGAGTGTTGCGGCCCGCGACCCAGGGTCTCGACGCCCTGTCCGCCCACGGCGCCGTGGAACCGGACGCGCGGGAGCTCCTCAATCGCATCATTTCTTGTCGCTTGGCTTTTCTGGTGATCGGCGGGACCGGTGCGGGAAAGACCACGTTGTTGTCCGCCATGCTCGGCGCGGTCGACCCGCGCGAGCGAATCGTCTGTGTCGAGGACGCGGCCGAACTGGCGCCGCCGCATCCGCACGTCGTCCGCCTCGTCGCCAGAGCTCCCAACGTCGAGGGCGTCGGAGAGGTGACGGTGCGCGATCTGGTTCGGCAGGCGCTACGAATGCGTCCCGATCGCATCGTCGTCGGTGAGGTCCGCGGCGCAGAGGTGACGGATCTGCTCACGGCGATGAACACCGGCCACGACGGCGGCGCCGGCACCGTTCACGCCAATTCTCCCGAAGAGGTGCCGGCCAGACTCGAGGCGTTGGCGGCGCTCGGCGGGATGGATCGCCACGCGTTGCACAGTCAACTTGCCGCGGCAGTTCAAGTGATCCTGCACGTGCACAGATTGGCTGACGGATCGAGGCGTCTCGAACAGATCGGTGTCATCGACCGCGGTGCGGACGGGTATGTACGAATCATGCAGGCGTGGCCGGACGGCGGTTCGGGTCGTGAGCGGCTCGAGCGGATGTTCCGGCTTCGCAATCGAGAGGTCGGGACGTGACGGTTTCCCTCTTGGCCTTCGCGTTGGCGGTCTCGATTGCGCCGGTGCGGGATTCACGTGCTCGGCTCGCCACGTACACCCCGAGCGTCCGCAAGTCCTCCCGGCAGATTCCGTGGCAGTTCGTCGCCGCATTTCTCGCGATTTCGGCCGCGTGGATCCTCGGAGGTCTTCCGGCAGGGTGTGCGGCTGTCGTCCTCGCCGGGACCCTGATCCTCCGTGGCCGACGCGCGAATGCAGCCGAAACCCGGGATCTCTCACAGAAGATGCTGCTCTCCGGTCTGGAGGTGCTGATCGCCGAGCTGAGCGTCGGCGCGCATCCTGCAGCGGCCAGTTCTGTTGCAGGCGAGGAATGTACCGGAGAAGTGAGTGCCGTATTCCGTTCCGCTGGGGCTAGGGCGCGTCTCGGTGGTTCTGCCGCAGCGGCCTTCGCGGTACCGGATTCGTGCATCGAGCGTGAGTTCTCCCGCATCGGATCCGTCTGGCGGGTCGCCGACCAACACGGGCTGGCACTGGCGGAACTACTCGGCGCCGTCCGGACGGACATGTTGGGACGTAGACGCTTTCGTCAGCGTACCGAGGCCGGGTTGGCGGGCGCTCGGGCGACCGCTGCGGTGTTGGCCTTTCTCCCGCTGTTGGGGATCGGTCTCGGGCAATTGATGGGTGCTTCGCCGCTGCGCGTGCTGTTCGGAGGTGGGCTCGGCGGCGTGCTCCTGGTGATCGGAACCGCTTGTGTCTCAGCTGGTCTGCTCTGGACCGACCGGATAACTGCGAAGGTCACGTCGTGAGTTGGGCATCCGTGGCGATGATGGCGTTGGCGTTCGCGATCATTCCCGCTCGTCGCGGTGCTTCGGCCAGGGCGGCAGAAATTCTCTTCGCGGACACAACAACAGAAGATTCGGTTCCAGTCCCGGACAAGCCGGATCCACTCGCAGTTGCCGCAAGTCTCGACCTTCTCGGGGCCTGCCTACGAGCGGGGCTTCCCGTCTCCGCCGCGATCACAGCGATGGCGTCGACGGCACCGAAACCGATGGCCGACTCGCTTCGTCGCGTCGCCGACCTTCTGGCGCTCGGTGCCGATCCCGACGCCGCGTGGAGCGAAGCCGCTCTCGATCCCGATACCGAGGCGCTCGCCAGAATGGCTCGGCGTTCCGCCCGTTCGGGTTCGTCGCTGTCCTCGTCCATGGCCGAACTCGCCGAGCGCAGTCGAGGTGACGCCGAGGATCTTGCTGCCGCCGCAGCCGAACGCGCGGGAGTGCTGATCAGCGGTCCACTCGGGCTGTGTTTCCTGCCGGCGTTCATCGCCTTGGGCATCGTCCCGGTGGTGATCGGGCTTGCCACGACTGTGCTCGGTAACGGCCTGCTGTGAGCCGGATCCGAGTGAAAGCTCCTGCGGCAGAAGTGCTGCCACAGGTTTCGATTGAAGGGGG
The DNA here is from genome assembly GCF_027854095.1 of Rhodococcus sp. C-2. Lineage (NCBI taxonomy): Bacteria > Bacillati > Actinomycetota > Actinomycetes > Mycobacteriales > Nocardiaceae > Rhodococcus > Rhodococcus sp. C-2. The sequence continues at coordinate 467,240 of NZ_JAQGFI010000005.1, forward strand.
AGAAATGATTTCGAAGACGTTGAGGACGGTGTCGGCCAGATTTGCGCTGTTGGTAACGGAGGACGACGGTATGTCCACCGCGGAGTATGCGATCGGCACGATTGCGGCTGCCGCATTCGGTGCCGTCCTGTACACGGTTGTCACTGGCGACTCCATTGTCTCGGCGCTGACAGGCATCATCGACAAGGCTCTCAAGACAGCTGTGTGATGTTGTCCACGAGAGGTATTCGGCAAGCCGACGACGGCGCCGTGACGGTGGAGGCCGCGATTGCTCTGGCTTCGATCGTCACGGTGGTCGTGCTGTGTATCGGCGGAGTCCTGGCGGTGTCGATGCAGGTTCGGTGTGTCGACGCCGCTCGTGAGGCCGCGCGGTTGGTGGCACGTGGTGATCGTGAGTCTGCGGTCACCACGGCCCGCCGGATCGCACCCGAAGATGCGTCGATCTCGGTGGAGATCGTGGACGGTTTTGCCGTTGCCGTTGTCAGCGCCGAGAGTGCGTTGCTGCCGTTGGTCGACATTTCTTCCGAGGCGGTGGCAGCTGTGGAGTCGGGAGTGGAGGAGGGGTGAACCTACGTGACGACGAAGGTGTTGCCACGGTTCTGGCGTGCTGCGTTCTGGCGGCGATCGTGATGGTGACCGGTGGGATGCTGCATGTCGGTTCCGCAGTGGTGGCTCGGCACACGGCTCAGTCGGCCGCTGATCTTTCGGCTCTCGGCGGTGCGGGCGCCTTGGACGGCGGCGACGAGTCGGCGTGTGAGATGTCCGCGGTGATCGCGGAGCGGATGCGTACGGTGCTCGAGGAGTGCGAGGTGCAGGGGTGGGATGTATTGGTCGAGATACGCGCACCGGTGTTGTTGTCGGGCTTCGGGATCGGGGATGCGCAGGCTTACGCGCGTGCGGGTCCGGTCAGCTGATGGTGTCGATGACGGCGGTCAGAACCTTGACCGCGCCGTCTTTGTCGAGTGGGTCGTTTCCGTTGCCGCACTTGGGTGAATAGACGCAGGACGGGCAACCGTGAGCGCACTCGCAGGACAGTATGGCGTCGCGCGTCGCGGTGAGCCATCGGGACAGTTCGCTGTGCCCTCGGTCGGCGAACCCGGCGCCGCCGGCATGACCGTCGTAGACGAAGACGGTCGGGAGTCCGGTGTCCGCGTGCATCGCGGTGGACACTCCGCCGATGTCTCCGCGGTCGCAGATCGCCACCAGTGGCAGCAGGCCGATTGCGGCATGTTCGGCGGCATGCAGTGATCCGGGGAACCGTTCGGGCGGGACCCCGATGGATTCGAGGAGTTCCGGCGTGACCGTGTACATCACTGCCCTGGTGGGCAAAGTGTGTGCGGGCATGTCGAGTTCGATCGAGTCGAGGACTTCACCCGAAGTCAACCGTCGTAGGTATCCGACGACTTGATGTGTCACCTCGACCTGGACGAGAGCGACGGCGATGTCGCCGTAGTTCTTGTGCTCGAGTTGTTCGGTGATCGTGATTTCGGTGGTCTCGCGGGCCGAGGTGGTCCAGTCCGGATTCTCGGTGTGTACCAATGCGAGTCCGACGTCGAGGTCCAGTTCGTCGACGACGTAGGTCTCGCCTTGATGGATGTGCACGGCGCCGGGATGAACTGTGGCCGGAGCGCGGCCCGCGTCGACAGTGCCCAGCATCCGGCCGGATTCCCCGTCGACAATGGCCACCTGAGTTCCGATGCCGCCGCGAATGTCCAAAGAGCCGTGGGGGTTCGAATCGGCGGTGACGAACCATCCGTGCTTTCGGCGCCGGATCTTGCCTTCCTCGGACAGTCTCGTCAGAACCTCGAGAGCCCCGAACGCGTCCACCTCGGCATCGGAAAGTGGGAGTTCCATTGCAGCGCAGAGAAGTTGTGGTCCCAGGACGTACGGATTTCCGGGATCTGTCACCGTCGCCTCGACGGGTTTGTCGAGTACCGCTGACGGATGGTGAACGAGGTAGGTGTCGAGTGGATCGTCGCGGGCGATCAACACGACGAGTGAACCCTCGCCGCGTCGCCCGGAGCGACCGGCCTGCTGCCAGAACGAGGCAACGGTCCCCGGGAAGCCTGCCACGACAACGGCGTCGAGGCCTGCGATGTCGACGCCGAGCTCCAGTGCGTTGGTGGTGGCTGCGCCCAGCAGTGTGCCGTCGGCGAGTGCAGCTTCCAGTTCGCGTCGGTCCTCGGCCAGATATCCGGCGCGATACGACGCGACTCGCTCGGCGAGGTCCGGGTCCACCTCGGCGAGTAGACGTTTGGTGGCCATCGCGGTCAGTTCGGCGCCGCGGCGGGAGCGGACGAAGGTGAGAGTGCGGGCGCCTTCGATCATGAGGTCGGCCATGATCCGCGCGGCTTCCGCGCCCGCGGGACGTCGTACCGGGCTACCGTTTTCGCCGGTCAATGCCTCCAGTAGCGGTGGTTCCCACAGGGCGACGGTGCGTGGGCCGTGCGGCGATCCGTCTTCCGTGACCTCGGTGCAGTGTGCGCCTATGAGCCGCGAGGCCGCCGCGCCGGGATCTGCTGTGGTCGCGCTGGCCAGGATGAAGGTGGGTTCGGCGCCGTAACGGGCTGCAATTCTGCGTAATCGCCGGATCACGAGCGCGACGTTGGATCCGAAGACTCCCCTGTAGGAGTGGCATTCGTCGATGATCACGTATTTCAGGTTGCGGAAGAAGTGTGCCCATCGCTGATGGGTTCTGAGCAGAGAAATGTGGATCATGTCGGGGTTGGTGAAGAGCCAGCGTGAGTTCTCACGTGCCCAAGTGCGGAGTTCCTGCGAGGTGTCGCCGTCGTACGCACTGGCGTTCGTGCTGCGAAGTTCAACGTCGAAGTCGGTGAGGGACAGCACTGCTCGCAGTTGATCCGAGCCCAGCGCTTTGGTGGGGGAGAGGTACAGGGCAGTTGCGAGCGGATCGGTCGCCATGGCCGTCAGCACCGGGAGTTGGTACGCCAGTGACTTACCCGACGCCGTACCGGTGGCCACGACCACGTGTTTTCCCGCGTAAGCGAGGTCGGCGGCCTCACTCTGGTGGATCCACGGGGACCGCACGCTGTGCTCGGCGAGCGCACGTACGACGCTGGGGTGCACCCACTCCGGCCATTCGGTGAACTCGGCTACGCGAGCAGGTAACTGCGCGGTGAACATCAGTGGTTTTTCGCTTCCACTGACCCCGGCGACGACCCGATCGAGCAGCATCTGCCCGTAGGTCTCGCCAGGCTTCCCTCCCGGGGCGGGAGTCGGGGAAGGTGCGTTCACGTGACTCTCCGGGCTCGGCGTTGGGGTGTGGCGGCAATCGGAAACTGTCGCTACCTGCAGTTTTGATGATACGCAACGGTCGGCGGTCTTGGTGGAACCGGGTGCTCGGCGCGCGCGCGGGAAACCACGATCGTGGGCTGTTTTTCTCGTAGCGAACTTTTAACGTTTTTAGTTCCCTTTTCGACTGTTGTGCACGCGGAGAACATGGTTGACTGACAATCGGTCGCAGCTTCTGTGTTCGTAGGCTTGAGAAAGTGCACGCTCGCAGGATCGTTGTTGCGGGCGCGGTGCTCTGCCTTTCCTGAGGGGGAAATAAAGACGTACAGCGGTCGGAACCGGCCCGGTGGACTGTAAGGGCTGTTCACCGAATCCGGTGTTAGAAAGAGAAGGAAAAGCATGGCACAGGGCACTGTGAAGTGGTTCAACGCTGAAAAGGGCTTCGGCTTCATCGCTCCCGAAGACGGTTCCGCAGACGTCTTCGTTCACTACTCCGAAATTCAGGGCAACGGCTTCCGTACCCTCGAGGAGAACCAGCGTGTGGAGTTCGAGGTCGGCCAGGGCACCAAGGGTCCCCAGGCTACCGGCGTTCGCGCGGTCTGATTTTTCCGCTCACTTGCTGAGCGAATAGTTCGGACAGTATTTGTCCCCCATCGCATCCGTGCGGTGGGGGACAAATCTTTTCGGGCTGAGTTAGTACTTTCCCTGTCCGAGGTGAATGCACGCAGCTGTTCGGCCACGGCCGGTCGTCTATGCCGTCGATACCTTCGTGGCTTACGTTTCACTCTGTGAGCCAACTGTCCTTTTTCTCTGCCGAGTCGATTCCACCTGCCGTGACGGACCTTGCCGGAATGCTGGCCGGACCGGGGCAGGTCGTGACCTCGGAGGATCGCGCGCGGATCTCGATCGTCGTGGATCGGGACTGGAGAGCGCAGGCCGTTGCCGAGTTGATCGCGCAGTGCGGACTCGGGGCCGAGGTGACGCGTAGCGAAGAAGGCAGCCCACTCGTCCGAACTCAGTCGACGCCCGCACTCCTTCCGCTGTCCGTGCAATGGACCAAGGGAGCAGTGAAGGCGGTGCCGGTCGGGTGGGTTCCTAATTCTCGCCAACTCCGAGTGTGGGCCGTCGCCGCCGGCCGACTCGAAGAAGGCGGTGAACGATTCGTGTTCGGCCTCGACCCCCATGCGAAGGAGACACACGCACCGCTGGCTCAGGCCTTGATGAGGGTTGGTATCGCGCCGACTCAACTGGGTAACCGGACACCGGGTCCGGGGCTCCGTGTGTCGGGAAAGAAGAGACTGACGAAGCTCGTCGAATACCTCGGTGAGGCGCCGAAACACGTCGACACCTCGGTCGCCTGGCCACACGTCTGACAGTGCTGATGCCGCGTGTCCGACGGAGCCCATACTGTACTGATCTGCACGAATGTCTTGCGGGTATGTCACTCTGTAAAGAGAGACACGGGGTATAACTTGCTCCACACGTCTAGTTCTGAAGATCTGCCGACGGCAGTGAACGTCCAAAGGAAGGCTCGGGCAGCAGGTGGCTAAAGCGGACAACGGCAGCGGTCAGGGAGCGTCCGGTAACCCTCGTCGCCTCGTGATCGTCGAGTCACCGACCAAGGCGCGCAAAATCGCTCCCTACCTCGGTAAGGACTACGTCGTAGAGGCATCGGTCGGTCACATTCGCGACCTCCCGCGCGGCGCAGCGGACGTTCCGGCCAAGTACAAGGGCGAGTCATGGGCCCGTCTCGGCGTCAACGTCGATCACGACTTCGAGCCGCTCTATGTCGTGAGCCCGGAAAAGAAGGGCAAGGTCGCCGAACTCAAGTCTCTGTTGAAGGACGCCGACGAGCTCTTCCTCGCAACTGACCCCGACCGCGAGGGCGAGGCAATCGCCTGGCATCTCCTCGAGACTCTCAAGCCCAAGATTCCGGTTCGGCGAATGGTCTTCCACGAGATCACCGAGCCGGCAATCCGTGCTGCCGCCGAAGACACCCGCGAACTCGACACCGACCTCGTCGATGCTCAGGAAACCCGCCGCATCCTCGACCGTCTCTACGGTTACGAGGTCAGCCCGGTTCTCTGGAAGAAGGTCATGCCGAAGCTCTCGGCCGGCCGCGTCCAATCGGTGGCCACTCGCGTCATCGTCCAGCGTGAACGCGAGCGCATGGCGTTCAAGTCGGCGTCGTACTGGGACATTTCCGCGACGCTCGACGCCGGTGCAGAGGCCAGCCCGCGTAGTTTCGGTGCTCGCCTGGTCTCCGTCGACGGTTCGCGTGTCGCCTCCGGCCGTGATTTCGGAGCTGACGGAAAGCTCAAGGGCAGCGCGGTCACTGTGCTCGACGAGGCGTACGCGCGTCGTCTCGCGGAAGCATTGCAGGGCGTCGACCTCACGGTTTCCTCCGCCGAGGACAAGCCGTACACCCGCAAGCCTTACCCGCCGTTCATGACGTCGACGCTCCAGCAGGAAGCCGGACGCAAACTTCGTTTCACGTCCGAGCGTGCAATGCGCATCGCACAGCGTCTGTACGAAAACGGCTACATCACCTACATGCGTACCGACTCGACGACTCTCTCGGAGTCGGCGATCGCTGCCGCTCGTGCGCAGGCCACCGAGTTGTACGGTCCGGAATACGTGCATCCGACGCCGCGTCAGTACACCCGCAAGGTCAAGAACGCGCAGGAAGCCCACGAGGCGATCCGCCCCGCCGGCGACGTGTTCCAGACCCCGGGTCAGCTGCACTCCAAGCTCGATTCCGACGAGTTCAAGCTGTACGAACTGATCTGGCAGCGGACCGTCGCTTCGCAGATGGCCGACGCCCGCGGTACGACGTTGACGCTTCGCATCTCCGGCACGGCAGGCACCGGCGAGGACTGCACGTTCTCCGCTTCGGGTCGCACCATCGTGTTCGCCGGCTTCCTCAAGGCTTACGTCGAGAGCGTCGACGAAGAGGCCGGCGGTCAGTCCGACGACGCCGAATCCAGGCTTCCGGTGCTGGTCAAGGGTCAGGAAGTCACGGCCACCAAGCTCGATCCGGACGGGCACAGCACCAACCCGCCCGCTCGCTACACAGAAGCCAGCCTGATCAAGACGCTCGAAGAACTCGGCATCGGCCGTCCTTCGACCTACTCGTCGATCATCAAGACCATCCTCGATCGCGGATACGTCTACAAACGTGGCAGCGCGCTGGTTCCGTCCTGGGTGGCGTTTGCCGTCATCGGGCTGCTCGAGGTGCACTTCGGCCGGCTGGTCGACTTCGATTTCACGGCAGGAATGGAAGACGATCTCGACGCGATCGCCGGTGGCCGTGAGCAGCGTGGCAACTGGCTGAGCAGCTTCTACTTCGGCGGCGAGACAGGCGCTGAAGGTTCGGTCGCCCGCGAGGGCGGGCTGAAGAAGATGGTCGGTGTCAATCTCGAGGAGATCGACGCTCGCGAGGTCAACTCCATCCGACTGTTCGACGACGCCGAGGGTCGCGAGGTTCACGTGCGCGTCGGCCGGTTCGGGCCGTATCTCGAGCGCATGGTTCAGAATCCGGACGATCCCGAAGGCGATCTGATCTCGCAGCGGGCAAATCTTCCCGATGACCTGCCACCGGACGAGCTCACTCCCGAGTACGCCGAGAAGTTGTTCTCGACGCCTCAAGAGGGCCGCAAGCTGGGCGTCGACCCGCTGACGGGCCACGAGATCGTCGCGAAGGAAGGCCGCTTCGGTCCCTACGTGACCGAGATCCTGCCCGAACCGCCGGCCGAGCCGGAACCGGACATCGTTCCCGTCACCGCTCCCGAGCCGGAAGAAATCAGCTCGGGCAGCACCAAGACTGCGGTGAAGAAGGCCGCGGCCAAGAAGGCGCCTGCGAAGAAGGCTGCCAAGAAGGTCGCAGGCCCCAAGCCGCGGACCGGATCGCTGCTCAAGTCCATGGATTTGACGACGATCACCTTGGAAGATGCGCTGCGTCTGCTGTCGCTTCCGCGCGTCGTGGGTGTCGACCCCGAATCGAAGGAAGAGATCACCGCGCAGAACGGCCGTTACGGTCCGTACCTGAAGAAGGGCACGGACTCACGCTCGCTCGCCAACGAAGAGCAGATGTTCACCGTCACGCTCGACGAGGCCCTCAAGATCTACGCCGAGCCGAAGCGTCGTGGGCGTCAGGCGTCGGCAACGCCTCCGCTGCGTGAGTTGGGCGTCGATCCGGTCAGCGAGAAGCCGATGGTGATCAAGGACGGCCGTTTCGGTCCGTACGTCACCGACGGCGAGACCAACGCCAGCCTTCGCAAGGACGACGACGTCGAATCCATTTCCGATGCTCGGGCGTCGGAGTTGCTGGCTGATCGTCGTGCGCGCGGCCCGGTCAAGAAGAAGGCAGCAGCCAAGAAGGCTCCGGCCAAGAAGGCCGCTGCCAAGAAAACAGCCGCAAAGAAGGCCCCGGCAAAGAAGGCCGCCGCCAAGAAGGCTCCGGCGAAGAAAGACTCGTAAGGCTTCGTCGGTGCCGACGGTTAGGGTTTTTGCATGAGTACTGAAGTGGCCGAACGAGGTGTGTTCGGTCGGCTGGTGGGTCAGCACGACGTCGAGCAGAGCCTGCGTGATGCTGCACTGTCGGCTCGTGGCGATTCCAGCGGCTCGGAGATGACCCACGCGTGGCTCTTCACCGGGCCACCCGGCTCTGGTCGTTCGGTGGCTGCTCTCTGCTTCGCCGCTGCCCTGCAATGCACCTCCGACGGTGCACCAGGGTGCGGTGAGTGTCATGCGTGTACGACGACGATGGGTGGAACCCATGGTGACGTACGACGGATCATCCCCGACGGCCTGAGCATCAGCGTCAAAGGCATGCGCGAGATAGTCAACATCGCTTCGCGTCGGCCGACGACGGGGCGGTGGCAGGTCATCGTGGTCGAGGATGCCGATCGTTTGACCGAAGGCGCAGCCAACGCCCTCCTGAAGGTTGTCGAGGAGCCGCCGGACCGCACGGTCATCCTGCTCTGCGCGCCGACGACCGATCCGGAAGACATGTCTGTCACCCTCCGATCGCGGTGTAGGCACATGCCGTTGGTGACGCCGTCCGTCGAATCGATCGCCCAGGTACTGATCGACCGCGACGGGCTGGATCCGGAACGGGCGAGAATCGCCGCATCGATCAGCGGCGGACATGTCGGCCGGGCTCGGCGTCTCGCCACCGACGAGAGCGCGCGCGACGAGCGTCAGCGTTCGCTTCGACTAGCCGCCGACGCGATCGGGGCTTCGACGGCGTACAAGGCCGCAGAGAACTTGGTGAAGTCGATCGAGGCTGACACCAAGGCGTTCTACGCCGAACTCAAGGAACAGGAGCTCGAGGAGCTCAAGGTTTCCTTGGGTGGTGGTGGAACCGGCAAGGGAACAGCCGGGACTCTGCGCGGATCGGCTGGTCTGATCAAGGACCTCGAAGCGCGCCAGAAATCGCGCGACACCCGGGCCCGCCGCGATCTTCTCGACCGGACGCTGATCGACCTGGCCGGCATGTACCGGGACGCGCTTTCCTATTCGCTGGGGTCGACGTCGACGGCGACCCATCCCGACATGGCTCGGCAGGCCGCCGAGTTGGCTGCACGAACGTCCCCGGAGGGGTTGCTCAAGTGCATCGAAGCGGTGCTCGAATGCCGCGAGGCCGTCGACTTCAACGTCAAGTTGCAGTGGGCGCTCGATGCGATGGTTGCCTCCATCGGAGCCGCTTTCCGACCCCCGTTTTCGCGATCCGGGGGTTGACCAGATAGACTCGCCACCGCCGAAAGGCACGCTGCCTTAGCTCAGTCGGTAGAGCATTTCACTCGTAATGAAAAGGTCGAGAGTTCGATTCTCTCAGGCAGCTCAGCCAAGAGCCCCACACCCGGAAATCCGGATGTGGGGCTCTTGTCGTTAGTTCCCAATTCTTGCGTATGTGCGGTTTATCCTGAGTTCGGCGAACACGTGCCTGAACAGGAGAGACCTCGATGCCGGATCAGAACTGGGGACCAGGCCAACCATCGCAGAATCAGCCGCCGTACGGGCAGATGCCGCCGATGCCGCCGCAGGGTTATCAGCCGCCGACGCCCGCCTATCCGTACGCAAGCTGGATCTCTCGGGTGTTTGCGTCAATCCTCGACGGCTTTGTCGTTCCGCTCCCCGGCGTCATCCTCGCGGGCATCGGAGCAGTGATCGCGTTCTCCGGATCCGAAGTGACCACATACGACGACGGCAGCGTGAGCGCTGAAGGCGGTAATCCGGTCGGGGTGATCGTCATGGTCGTCGGCATACTGGCGATCTTCTTGATCGAGGTGTGGAATCTCGTCTTCAGGCAAGGGAACACCGGACAGACGCTCGGCAAGAAGTGGCTGGGAATTTCGGTGATTCGGGAGTCCGACGGTGTGCCTCTCGGCCCGGTGATGGCGCTGCTTCGTTGGATCATGATGGCGATCCTGGGTGGCGCCTGCTTCCTCAACTATCTCTGGCCGCTCTGGGACTCGAAGCACCAGTGCTGGCACGACATGGTGGTCCGGTCGGTAGTCGTTCGCGCGCGCTAGTCGCTGCCGAGGTCTCTTACAGTGGGTGCCATGGAGTTGGAAGCGGTCACAAGTCGACGACGCTCGCTGGCCGCACCTGTCGGTGTTGCTGCAGTGGCCGTGACGGCCGCCGCGGTACTCCACTTCCGTGATCCCCACAGTGCGGGTAGTTACGGCGTTTGTCCGATGTACGCGTTGACGGGATTGTGGTGCCCGGCGTGTGGTGGCCTTCGTGCGGTCAATGACCTGACTAATCTGGATATTGGCGCCGCAGTGTCCAGCAATGCCTTGATCGTGCCGCTTATCGCGGTGTTGGTGATCGCGTGGATCGGTTGGACAGTGCGCCGTTGGAAAGGCACGCGGGATCGCATGATCGTGCTTCGGCCGACTGTGACGATCGTGGTGCTCGGAGTTCTCGTTGCATTTACGGTTGTTCGAAACACCCCGTGGGGGAGCTGGCTCGCGCCGGCGTGACGGTAAGAGGTCGACATGGCACTGCAGGTTTTTTCGCTCATCGTTCTGCTCGGCGCGCTGATCATCCTGATTCCGACGGCACGACGTGTCTTCGGCAAGAAGGACGACGAGTAGGCCTCGACAACTGGGCCCGCGCGGCACATGCTGGCGGTATGGCTGATTCGTTGAAAGCCCGCGTCAAGGAAAAGTTGCTGAGGCAACTCGCCGAGGACGGTCGGCACCCGATTCAGGAAGCTGAGGGTGACGATCCGCGGTTGGTGTCGATCAATGACGATCTCGAAGCGTTGGAGCAGGCCGAGGAAGGCGATCCGATCGTCGAAGAACTGGCCGAGAGGTACTGGGTTCCGTGAAGTTAACCGACCGCAGTGCTCTGACCTGGCGATTTGGTGTTGTGTTGATCTTCGCGTAACTTTGTCCAGGTCAGAGCGACACGGACACCGACTCCCACCTGCGAGGGTGAGTGACACGAGGTTGTACGAAGTGCCTGGCGAACACAATCCAGTTTTTCTTCACGGGGTTCCGGTTTGCGCCGGTGGCCAGGTTGGGATAGGCTGGGAAAGTTGCCCCGGAGCGGCGGCCATAGGGTCGTGGTGATGGTGTGTGCGTGTTCTTTGAGAACTCAACAGTGTGTCG
>NZ_JAQGFI010000006.1:0-473963 GCF_027854095.1 Rhodococcus sp. C-2
CTTGCATGTCGTGCGTTGAGCTGCACCGATATGGTGCCCCCAGTCGGACTCGAACCGACACTTGACGGATTTTAAGTCCGTTGCCTCTGCCAATTGGGCTATGGGGGCCTTGCCGCACCCGACGGGTCGGGTGCGGCAGGGATCAGACTATCGGGTCGGTCTGAGCTACCGACATCGCGATGCCGTCGAGTATGTCGTGTTCGCTGACAACCAGTTCGGTGATCCCGGCTTTGGCTTCGAACGCTTGAGCCAGCACCGTGGTGATGATCGCTCCGCCGCCGATGACGTCCACCCGCCCCGGATGCATCGGGCCGAAGGCAGCACGATCAACCCGAGGCATAGCAATGAGACGCTCGCACACGTCGAACAGTTGATTGAACGAAATCCTCGACAGGTGCACCTTCTCGGCGTCGTACTCCGGAAGATCCTGCGCGATCGCGGCCAGCGTCGTCATGGTTCCAGCGACACCCACCCACGTGTGCGCCTTCTCGACGGGTACGGCCTCGAACGCCTCGGCAAGTTTCGCGGTCGCGAAAGCCGTCGCCTCGGAAACCTGCTCTGCTGTAGGCGGATCCGACGGTAAGCAACGCTCCGTGACGCGCACACAGCCGATGTCGGTGGAGTACGCAGCCTGGACGCCCGACGTGTCGCCGAGGACAACTTCGGTGGATCCGCCGCCGAGATCGACCACCACGAAGGGGCCCTCGGACGGATCGAGTTCTCCCACAGCACCGCTGAACGAGAGGCGCGCCTCTTCGTCGCCGGTGATGACCTCTGCTCCGGATCCGGGAATCACCGCGCCGAGCACGTCCCGCGTCATCGTGAAGAATTCTTCCCGATTCGCAGCGTCGCGAGTAGCCGAGGTGGCGACCATGCGAACGGCGGTTGCTCCGGCATCGGCGATCATCGACGCGTACTCGACCAGCGCGACCCGGGTGCGTTCGATGGCCTCGGGCGCGAATGTCCCTGTCGCATCAACACCTTGACCGAGTCGCACGACGCGCATCTCGCGCCGGACATCCACCAGACGACCGTCGGCGCCGACGTCGGCGATCAGCAGTCGAACGGAGTTGGTACCGCAATCGACTGCGGCGACACGGCGAGTCACCGGTCGGTGTTGTCGGCATCGTCGATGCCAGGCCAGTCCGCGGGAATTGCAGTGCCGCGCAGCTTTCCGTGACCGGCCAACGCGACGGACTCGTCACCGAGCGGATTGACGCCGGGTCCCTTGGCAAGCGAATGTGCCATCAGCACGTGCAGGCACTTGACACGATCCGGCATCCCACCGCCGGCAAAGTCGGTTCCCAGAGATTCGATCGCGTCCCGCTCGGCAAGGTACGACTCGTATGCCCGTCGATAGGCCGCGGCAAGTTCCGGATCCTGGGTCAGGCGTTCGGTCATTTCACGCATGACGCCGGCGGATTCCTGACGGCTCGCTTCGGCAGTCAGTCGCGGGTCCGTGAGGTAGTACAACGTCGGGAACGGTGTTCCGTCCGGAAGTTTGGGGGCGGTCTTGACCACGCCCGGCTGACCGTCCGGGCTGCGGTACGCGATCTCGATCACTCCGCGTGGCTCACGGCCCAATTGAGCGGCAACGGCGTCGAGATCCGCTTGTGAAACCTGTGGGGAATTTTCGGACGTGTTGCTCACCCGGTGGGTACTCCTTGTTCTTCTGGCTCTATCGGCGCCAACGGCATCGGGGCCGGTGTCGTCGTCTCGGGAACCACTGGCGGTTCCGAAATCGTTTGCCACAGATCGCGATACCACGGACCTGTGAGCGGTGTTTCCTTTTCCTGCTTCTTCTCGGGTTCCTTGTAGTCACCGGGAAGCTGAACCTGGAACGGGGTCTCGCCCGGTTTGACGTACCGAAGGCGTTCTCGTGCAAGAGCTTCGATGTACGCAGGGTCGTCGAAGCGCGCGTTCTGCCCTTGCAGCTTTCGCAGTTCTTCCTCGAGTACCTGACGTTCCGCCGCCACCTGCGCGGCATCCGAACGCTGGCTGATGTAAGTACGGAGCGGCACTGCCAGTGTCAGCGCCAGCATGAGCACAACCATCGCGAGCACAACTGCCCGACTGGTGGACAAGCCGAAAATGGTGTTGTCCGACTTCGGAAGCCGAGACCAGAACTTGTTGGTTCCGCTCTTCCCCCGGGCCGACTTCGACCCTCGCGCCGACGCTTTCTCGGCGGAGACCCCCGGTTGCGCGGGGCCTGTCACAGCGGAATCGACTGCTTCCGGATCTACCGAAGGTTCCGACACGCGTGGGCGTCGGGCACTGTCCCGACGCGCACGCGACGGTGTGTCCCCACGACGGGAACCACGACCCCCCGGACTTCCGCCGGGGGATCGTGGCTTACCGCGCTGTGCAGACACTACTGAATCTTAGATTTCCGTCAGGCCTCGAAAGCGAAGCGCGGGAACGCAACCTCGCCGGCGTAACGTGCTGCGTCGCCGAGGTTTTCCTCGATGCGCAGCAGCTGGTTGTACTTGGCAACGCGCTCGCTGCGTGCCGGAGCACCGGTCTTGATCTGGCCGCTGCCGACGGCAACCGCGAGGTCGGCGATGGTGGTGTCCTCGGTCTCGCCGGAACGGTGGCTCATCATCGTCTTGTAGCCGTTGCGGTGAGCGAGATCGACGGCGTCGAGGGTCTCGGTCAGGGTGCCGATCTGGTTGACCTTCACCAGGAGTGCGTTGGCCGCACCCTTGACGATGCCTTCTTCGAGGCGCTCGGGGTTGGTGACGAAGAGGTCGTCGCCGACGAGCTGGATCTTGTTGCCGATCTGATCGGTGAGTGCGACCCAGCCGTCCCAGTCGTCTTCGTCGAGCGGATCCTCGATGGAAACGAGCGGGTAGGCGTCGATGAGCTCGGCGTAGAACGCCGCCATCTCGGCCGCGGTACGGTTCTTGCCCTCGAACTTGTAGCCGGTGCCGTCGGTGTAGAACTCGGTGGCAGCGACGTCGAGAGCGAGCGCGACGTCGGTACCCAGCTTGAGGCCGGTCTTGTTCACGGCGATCGTGATGAGGTCGAGTGCTTCCTTGGTGCCTGCGACGTCGGGCGCGAATCCGCCTTCGTCGCCGAGACCGGTGGAGAGGCCCTTCTCCTTGAGAACCGACTTCAGAGAGTGGTAGACCTCGGCGCCCCAGCGCAGCGATTCCTTGAAGCTCGGTGCGCCGATGGGAGCAACCATGAACTCCTGGACGTCGACGCCGGTGTCTGCGTGCGCGCCACCGTTGAGGATGTTCATCATCGGGACAGGGAGAACGTGAGCGTTGGGGCCACCGACGTAGCGGAACAGCTCGAGGCCCGAGGACTCGGCGGCGGCGCGAGCCACGGCAAGCGAGGCACCGAGCAGAGCGTTTGCGCCGAGACGCGACTTGTCCGGGGTGCCGTCCGCGTCGAGCAGCGCCTGGTCGACCGTGCGCTGCTCGGTTGCGTCGATGCCGATGATGGCAGGAGCGATCTCGCCGAGCACAGCCTCCACGGCCTTCTCGACGCCCTTTCCGCCGTAGCGTGCGCCACCGTCGCGCAGTTCGACGGCTTCGTGCTCACCCGTCGAAGCGCCGGACGGCACCGCAGCCCTGGCGAAACTTCCGTCTTCGAGCAGAACCTCGACCTCAACCGTGGGGTTACCACGGGAATCAAGGATCTCGCGAGCTCCGACCTGCTCAATACTGGCCACTGTGTGGTTCTCCTTCGAATGGGCTTCGCATTGGGGCACGCTCTGCGTGCTTGACACTTGGGCTCCGACCCCTCCGGTCGAAAGAGGACCACGATCGCGGCTGGGCCTCTGCAGTGCCAGCACCTCTGTAGTGCCAGCACACAGCCTAACCGCACGGGCCGAAGGCTTCTTTATCGACGCGCGGTCACGGGTCCGACCTGCGGATCGATCACCGTCAGTCCGGCCGTACCCCGACTGAATACGCCGACGCACGATCACGAACGAGCGCGAGATAGTCGCCCGAGAGGTTGTACGCCATCAGTGCCTGCTGCCATCCGGCAGCGGAAGTGAGGTCTCCCCCGCGTGCACACAGGTAGCGGGCGGCCGTGAGGGCAGCGTCGTCGATGTTGTCGGGGTCCACCCGGCCGTCGCCGTTGGCGTCGACTCCCCACTTGAGCCACGTCTCGGGGATGAACTGCATGGGCCCCATCGCACGGTCGTGCACTGGATCGCCGTCCATCGCCCCGCCGTCGGTGTCGGGGATCTCGGCAACTCCCGGGCCACCGTCGAGAGGGATTCCCCGAATGATCGGAGCAACCTGGCCGAACGCGTCGACCGACGAGCCGTCGTAGGTCCCGTGGCGGCTCTCGACGCTGCCGATACCGGCCAAAGTTGTCCACCCGATTCCGCAGCCGGGAAGCGTCTCGGCCATCACCGCGGCGGCGTACCCGTAGGCCTCGAGTGCCGTCGTCCCGATCCCGATGTCGTCCGACAATCCCGCTGCCCAGTCGGCGAGTTGATCAGCACTGCGGCCGGGAGCATTGATGTCGATCGGCGGCGTCGGAGAGCCGGTACCTGGGGGTATGCCCTCCGGAATGGCTACTTTCGGTTCGTTCGATCCGCAAGCCACGACGCCTGCGCCCAGCAAAGCTGTTCCGGCAGCTACTGCTGCTACGGCTCGCGAGAGACGCCGGGGACTTCTGCGGGCTGCGGGAGTTCGGTACACCCCTCCATCATCCACATGCGAGTGAACTACTCCCGAATCCATTGGTAAAGAACAGCAAAAGTACAGGTGAGAGCATGGTTCGCCGTCGATGATGGAGTATCTTCTTCTGAGTTAAGGCTGGCCTAGCCTCATGCGTTCGTCAGAAGCTGTTGCACTCACTCAGTCAGGAGTCGCCCGTGCCCGTGTCGGTACTCGCTGCCGCGAGCACACCATCAGTTGCCACCCAGTTATTCGGCAGTGGCCTGATCGGTCTGCGCGAAGGCCTCGAAGCGGGCATCGTGGTGATGATTCTCGCCGCCTACCTCGTGAAGGCGCAGCGCAAGGACGCACTGAAATGGGTGTGGCTCGGCGTCGCGATCGCCGTCGCGATGGTGGCGATCATCTTCTTCGCGATCCACTACGGAACGTCGACGGTCGACGGCCTGACCGCAGAGATCATCGCGGGCGTTGCCTCCCTGATCGCCGTCGTCATCGTCACGATCATGGTCCTGTGGATGCGCACGGCCGCCAAAAACATTTCCGGAGATCTGAAAGCGGGGATGGAGAAGGCGTTGATCGCCGGACCCGTCGCCATCTTGTCGCTGTCGTTCTTCGCGGTCGGTCGTGAAGGCGTCGAGACTGCATTGCTCATGGTCGGTTACGCCGAGAACACCGCAGGCAGCTCCTGGCCGTTGGTCGGACTGCTCCTCGGAATTCTCCTGGCCGCCGTCTTGACCGTCGCCATGTACTTCGGCGCCCTCCGTCTCAACCTGACGACCTTCTTCCGGTACACGGCGATCTTCCTCATCGTCGTAGCCGCCGGAATCCTCTCGTACGGTGTTCGCGCTCTGCAGACCGGAAACGTCCTGCCGGGCGGTTCGAATCTCGCGTTCAACCTGACACCCGGCTACGACCCGTCGACCTGGTACGGCACCGTCCTCGCCGGAATCTTCAACTTCCGCCCGGACCCGACCGTCCTGCAAGCCGTCGCATGGGTCGTCTACCTCGTAGTCGTCCTCGCGCTCTTCCTGCGTCCCCTTCCGTCGAGCCCATCGGAACCGACAACCCCGCCTGCGCACGACACACACGTTCCCGAAAAATCCTGAGAGGCATTGCCGACATGCGTAAATCCACCCTCGTACTGGCCACGGCCGCGGTACTTCCCTTCTCCCTCGCCGCATGCACCGAGAAGACGACCGCGAGCGACGGCGACATCGTCGTCACGGCCACCGACGATTCGTGTGACGTCAGTGCCACCACTGGAACCACTGGCAGTGCGACGTTCCAGGTGACGAACAACGGCTCGAAGGTCACCGAGTTCTACGTCTTCGCCGAGGGCGATCGAGCGATGGGCGAAGTCGAGAACATCGGCCCCGGCCTTACCCGGCAGCTGATCGTCTCCCTCCCCGAGGCTGCGACCTATCAACTCGCGTGCAAGCCGGGCATGGTCGGAACCGGCATCCGTCAGGACTTCGTCGTCACGGGCGATTCGCAGGCGGCCACCGACGAGAGCGGCCAGCTCGCCGAAGCTGCCGACGGTTACCGTCGCTACATCCGCAGCCAGATCGTCGCGCTGCAGGACACCGCAGCTCAGTTCGTCGCCGCCGTCCAGTCCGGCAACGTCGACCAGGCGAAGGCACTCTTCCCGATCGCACGTACCTACTACGAGCGCATCGAACCCGAAGCCGAGAGCTTCGGCGAACTCGATCCCAAGCTGGACCTGCGCGAAGCGGATCTGGAGCCCGGTCAGGTCTGGACGGGATTCCACCGCCTCGAGAAGGATTTGTGGGTGACCGGGCTTCAGCCGGATACCAACGCGGTCGCCGATCAACTGCTCGAAGACATTCAGTATCTTGCCGACCAGGTGAATGCCGAGGATTACACGATCGATCCAACCAAGATCGCCGGCGACGCCCAAGGACTGCTCGACGAGATCTCGACTTCCAAGATCACCGGTGAGGAAGACATCTTCTCGCACACCGACCTGTGGGATTTCCAGGCCAACGTCGACGGCTCGCAAGCGGCGATCGCGGCACTGAACCCGATCCTGCAGGAACGTAATCCCGAGCTCGCCCAGCGCATCGCTGACCGATTCGCCGACCTCGACGCTGCGCTGGCGCAGTTCCGGGTCGGCGACGGATTCGTGTACTACGACACCGTCACCGAGGCGCAGCGTCAGGAACTCTCGCGTAAAATCGATGCACTGTCCGCCGAGGTCAGCCAGGTCCAGGAAGTAGTCGCGGGACAGTAGATGACTGATTCACCAGAAGGCACACCCGCTGCGGAAAACGCAGCACCGCACGCAGTCTCACGACGCCGACTGTTCGGCGCCGTGGGGGCCGGCGCCGTTCTGGCCGGTGCCGGTGCCGTCATCGGGCGGGTGACCGCCGACGAGAGTTCCGGCGCCGATCACGCAGACGTGGTCGCCTTTCGCGGCGAGCATCAGGCAGGCATCACGACGCCGGCCCAGGATCGTATGCACTTCGTCGCTTTCGATGTGACGACGAAGTCGCGCGACGAACTGATCACGCTGCTGCAGACGTGGACGGCGATGGCCGAACGAATGACGGCGGGTCAGGAAGCAACCGAAGACGGAGCGACCGGCGACGGTCCGTATGCACCACCGAGCGATACGGGTGAGGCACTCGATCTCGCGCCGTCGCAACTCACCCTGACCATCGGATTCGGACCGTCACTTTTCGACGACCGTTTCGGGCTCGCAGACAAGAAACCTGCTGCCCTGCTCGATCTCCCCCACTTCCGGGCGGACAACCTCGACCCGAATCGGAGCGGGGGCGACATCGCCATCCAAGCGTGCGCCAACGACCCCCAGGTTGCCGTCCATGCGATCCGCAACCTCGCGCGAGTCGCGTTCGGGACCGCGTCGGTCAAATGGTCGCAACTCGGGTTCGGACGAACATCCTCGACCTCGACGACGCAGGCGACGCCACGAAATCTGTTCGGGTTCAAGGACGGAACAGCCAACATCAAGGCGGAAGATCCGGACGCACTCGCCCAGCACGTCTGGGTTGATCCCACTGACGATCAGGCCTGGATGGCAGGCGGATCATTCCTCGTCGCCAGACGAATCCGCATGCTGATCGAGCAGTGGGATCGCGCAGTACTCAAGGAACAGGAAGCTGTCATCGGCCGCTCCAAACGGAGCGGAGCGCCGCTCGGTGGCAAGGACGAGTTCGACGAGCTCGATCTCGATTCCAAAATGGGACACGACTTCGTCATCCCGGAGGATTCACACGTGCGCCTGGCCTCTGCCGAGGAACTCGGTGGGATTCAGATCTTGCGCCGCGGATACAACTTCACGGACGGCTCCGATGGCTTCGGCCACCTGGACGCGGGACTGTTTTTCGTTGCGTACTGCCGGAATCCGGTCGAGCAGTTTGTTCCGATGCAGCAAAACCTTTCACGACACGATGCGCTGAACGAATACATCCAGCACGTCGGTTCTGCGGTCTTCGCTTGCCCCGGCGGTCTCGCCGACGGGAGCTACTGGGGCTCCGCGCTGTTCGCGTAGCCGAACACCGGGACACCGGTCCAGGTTGCGATCTCGGAACGAAATCTGCGCACGGAGTACTTCTCGTACGAGCGTGCACCATTCACGTCCACTGCGGCGACATCTCGGATGCACTCGGCCACCGATTCCCAACTGTCGTCGTGGAAATGGAGTCCGTCGACACCAGGTGTCACGGTTTCCGAAGCTCCCCCGATGCTGTTCGTAATCACGCGCGCACCCGCAGCCATTGCCTCCACCGGCATGATTCCGAAGTCTTCGATCGCCGGAAAGACGTATGCGAGTGCCTGCTGATACAGCGCAAAAAGCAACGCATCCGAGGGGCGCCGAACAATTCGAACGGGAACCGACGCAGAGTCAGCCATCGCGCGGAGCCGATCCTCTTCCGGGCCCGACCCTGCGATGACAGCAGCCGTTCCGGCCCGCTCGGCTGCCCGGATCACCCAGTCCAAACGCTTGTACGGAATGAACCTCGAGGCACCGAGAACGAATGGCGAGGGCAAACTGGATAGTAGCTGAATTTCGTTTTCGCTCAATCGGGACCGCCAATCCTCGACGGCGGAGATCCGGTCGACGTCCACCGGAGGGTGGATGACCCGTGATTGCACGCCCCAGGCTCGCTCAACCCGTCGACTGACGAACACACTGTTCGCTGCGAACGAGGCTCCCTCCGACGCTCTTTTGCGGTCGATCTTGCGCAGAATGGGTGATCCCAGCCTCGCGAGTGGCGAGTTTCCACGCTCGTCCAGTTCGGGATTCCACACGTACCTGGCGGGGGTGTGCACGTAGACGAATTTCCGGAATCGCGCAGACTGCTCCCTGAATGTTGCGTGATGGGCAAACACGTGGGAGCTGATCAGCGCGAAGTCATAGCCGCGGTTCTCCAACCCTCGCCAGGTGAACGGCATGACAGGCAATGAGAGCGCTTTGCTACGACGCAATGGCGTTGCAGCGAGCACACTTTCGTTGACATCGGTTGTCGAGTAACGCCCGGGAGCATCGTTCCACAGACAATAGAGGTCAGCGTCCGGATAACAGTTGACGAACTCGTCCAGCACCTTCTCTGCGCCGCCCGAACGCTCTATCCATTCATGGACGAGTACACCTGACATTTTCGGACTCCTATGCGCTTTTTTGGCGCTTCACAAACCTAGAGATTGCTGGATCGGCATCAAACAGACTACTGGTATGTTTACTAGCAACATACAGGCAACCGATCTTGACCGGAGTGATCACCATCGAGACTCAACTGGCCACGTGGTTCGGGTCGGCAGACAGGCCGTTGCTCGGATTCGTTCACGTGCCCTCTTCAGGAACTGTCCGAGAAGCCGTGGTCATGTGTCCCCCGCTGGGCAAGGAGCACATCGACACCTATCGCGGCATGCGACTTCTCGGCGAAAAACTCGCGGCACAGGGTATGGCCGCTTTTCGTTTCGAGTACGCGGGAGTCGGCGACTCGGCCGGTGCCGAAGACGATCCTGACGCTCTCACCCTCTGGCTGAAGAGCATCGTCAGCGCTGTGGACTATGTCCGACAAGCGGGCGCGGAATCCGTCAGCATCGTCGGACTGAGAGTTGGTGCCCTCCTGGCAGCGTCGGCATTGCAGGAGTGCGGACACGTCAACTCGATAGTCCTGTGGGACCCAATTCTGACCGGCCGCAACTACCTCAGGGAACAACGTGCGTTCTACGCGATCAGCGTCGGAGAGGACGATCCCGCCGACTCACGTGTGTCGATCATGGGTGGCGTGCTGGCTCCCGAATGCGCCGACCAACTGTCACGTCTCCGCATCACCGGACCATTTCTCGGACGTCCACGCACCCTTCTGGCCGTGAAGTCTTCGGTACTGGACAGCAGAGCTGTCGCCGGGCTCGCAGCAACTCTTGATCCCGAGATGATGATCTTGGAGAACCACGACGCGTTCACGTCGCCTCCCAGTTTCTACGTCGACATCCCCTACACACACATCAGCGAAATCGCACAGTGGTTGGATCGCCACGCGCCCACGAGTTCCTCCGCGTTCACTCCCGCGATCACCACCACAGCTCGCGTCGCGGTCACCGAAGTCGGCGAGGAGGTGTTCGAGACGTTGGAACGATTCGGCGCTCAGGAGCTCTTCGCGATCCGCACGCATCCCGCAACTTCTCCCGAATCCGAGGCAGGCAACATATCGACCACCGATGCGCCTCCCGAGCGCGGACTACTGTTCTTCACTACTGCAATCGAGCATCGAGTCGGGCCTGGCCGCTCGTGGGTGACCATCGCTCGTGAGGCCGCGGCTCTCTCGGTCACGAGTCTCCGATTCGACCGACGAGGGGTCGGCGACTCGGGTCCGATCGACGCCGACAATCCGACGTCGGTCTATTCACACGCGGCAGACGAGGACGCACGCACTGCCGTTGCCGCACTCGGCGCAGATCCGAGAAACCTCGTGATGACCGGATTGTGTTCGGGGGCATGGACCTCAGCGTCCATGGCGCTCCAGATGGGTGCGAGATCGACAATACTCGTAAACATGATCTTGTGGTCGGTGAGGCGCAAGAAGTCCCTGATGGATGCTGTCTTGCCGGAGGCTCCTCGAATCGATCCAGGTGCCGAAACCACGAAACTTCCCCTCCGCGGACGGGTGAAAGGCGTACTGCAGTCCCGTCTCCCCTATCCAGCGTGGAAGCTTCTGGGAATCAGGGGAATCACGCAGGTTCCTGAGGTAATGCTGGAGGCACTCTGCAAGCGTGGGGTGGATACCACCGTCATCCTCTCCCCCGCGGACGCCGCATGGTTCAATCAGCAACGCGGACCCGAAGGCGTTGCCCGGATGACTCACCGAGGACAAACGTTCGACGCGATCATGCCACAGGTCGGCGATCACCCGTCCTACCATCGTGACCTCCGAAATATCGTGCAAACAAAGGCGATTTCTTCGATTGCGAAAGCATTCGGAATTACGACGGTCCCTCGGGCCGACACGGCGAATGCGAACCGGTTCATCGCGTGAACACATCATTCATGTTTGTTGCTGCAATCTTCGCAGTACCCATCGTCGTTGCGATCTACCAGCGACCACAACGCGGCTTGCTGCTTGTTGCACTGTTCGCTCCGCTCCACGGTCTGTTGGCGATCATTCCCGGCGGGACATCGATGGCCGGTTGGAAGGAGGGGTTGCTCCTGCTCACGTTGGGATGCACCTTCGTCAGCCCCAATCGCCTTCGGGTAGTGCGCCCCTCGATGCCTTGGTGGCCGGCTGCCGCGGCCTGGGTAGCTTTCGGTTCCGCGTCAGCACTGCTTCTGTCCGGTATCGCCGGGGTGACATCGATAAAGATCACCTACTTCTACATCTTGATACCCGTCATTCTCTGGCGCGCACCGTTCTCGCGGGACGACCGAGATCATCTCGTGTCCGTCCTGATGGGTATGGGGATACTGACAGCAGTCATCGGACTCCTTCAGCAAGCAGTAGGGCCTGCATACCTGGTGGATCTCGGCTACAGCTACACCGAACAGATTCGAATCACCGGCTCGATCTTGCGAAGCTTCAGCACTTTCACCGGTCCGTTTGCGTTCGGTCTCTTCGTGATGCTGAGTTTGATCGTCGGTATTTCGGTCGCGCTCGCGGATCCGAAACGGCTGCGCAACATTATCTTTCTAGCCGCAACTCCGATCATGGTCGTAGGCATGGGAGTCTCGATTGTGCGGGCCAGCTACATCGGGTTGGCTGTCGGGCTTCTCTGGATTGCCGTATACAAGTATCGGTCTATCTTGATGTTGTTCGGCGCGGCTGCCGCTGCCGTTCCCTTTGTACTTCTGTTGGCACCACCATCAATCGTCAAACCACTGTTCTCGTCGTACAGTCTCGAAGAACGCGGTAGCGGATGGTCGTCGACAATCAGCTCGCTGTTCGTGCATCCACTCGGGCAAGGTCTGGGCGCAACAGGATCCGCGGCAGCAAAGGCGGCGGAAGCAGCGCAACCGATGCTCAACACGATGACGATCAAGGCCGCGACAACACTTGGGCTGATCCCCTATCAGCCCGACAACTACTACATGAAAGTCGCAGTCGAGCTCGGACCGATCGGCTTGTGGATTTTTGTCCTGGTCCTCATATCTTCCGGAGCGTCCGCGCTGAGGGCATCGCGTGTGCTTCCCGGCTCGGACGGCGCTTTGGCTCTCGGTGTCAGCGCCTCGATCGTCGCGGCCGCGGTCGCTTCTGTCGTCTCGACATATTTCGAGATATTTCCCCTCGACCTCTACTTTTGGCTACTGATTGGAACCGTGGGATGCGCACTGACTCAACACCACTCGGAGAAAGAAGCGATATCCGATCACGAATCACTCTCGGAGCCATGGCACTCCGACCTGGTGGGGGCGGCGTCCAAACCTATGCACGCGAACTACTCCGAGAACTCTCCCCACTGATCAGCGAATCGACGAACCTCAGCGCAACAGTGCAAATCGACGCTGTCGATGAGATTCCAACCGGAGTGCGCGCCGTGACGCGCCCTGTTGCCTCCGGAGCACGCAGAGCCGCGTGGGCGATGGTGCCGGTCGCGGGCAGCGACTTGTTCCACAGCCTCGACGTCGACCTCCCGATCGGGCAAGGCGGCCTGAAGATCTCGACGTTTCACGACATGTCGGTATTCGACGTTCCGTGGGCCTTCAGTCGATATCGAGCAGCTGGCGAACGCCGACTCCTGTCCGCGGCGCTACGCAAGGCCGACGTCGTCATTGCAGTATCGGACTTCACCGCCGAACGAATACTCGCACTGAGCGGTCGGCATGCCGTTGTCACGCCGCTGGCACCCGCATCCTGGGCCACGATCCCCACCGAAGCTGCAGTGACCGAAGTTCGGCGGCGATTGAAACTACCGGAGCGATTCGTGCTGCAGGTCGGAACGATCGAACCTCGAAAAGATGTCGCTCTGGTCGCCGAAGCGTGCACGGAGCTGTCGATTCCTTTTCTGCTGGCGGGCTCCGGCTCGACTGGCCCCGACGCGCCCCGTCCCGCCCGAGGATTGGGTTACGTCGCGACAGAAGACCTTCCGGCACTCTATTCCGCCGCAACTGCTGTCGCTTACTCCTCCCACTACGAGGGGTTCGGTCTGCCGCCACTCGAAGCCATGGCGTGCGGCGCGGCAGTGGTTGCGAGTGCGGTCGGAGCACTGACCGAATTCGCCGACAACGCCGCCGTGCTTGTCCGCAAGCACGACAAGGCTTCCTGGTTGGCCGCTCTTCGCTCAGTCGTCCTGGACGACGATGTCAACACCGCACTCCGTATATCTGCGCCACGTGTCGCGGCCCGATCGACGTGGACCCGAACAGCCGAATACACGGTTGACGCGTACCGCACTGCAGGGCTGAGCGTGTGAGTTGCTCATGACGAATCGCAATTCGACGGGCACCGAGCCCGTATCGCCGCGAGAGTTCGCCGAATTGCGCCAGGCCGCTATCGACAAGTTCGAGAAGGAACGTCGCGAGCGAGAGACGAAAATCCACGGGCCGGCCGCTCCGGATTTGACTGCGAACGATGCACGCCGAAGCACTGCGATCATGCTCGGAAGCCGGATCGCAGTGGCAGCGATGGGGTGGACCGGCTCGGTTCTGATCGCGCGTTCGATCAGCCCTGACGAATTCGGTCAGTTCTCCCTCATCTTCGGATTGCTCGGATTGTTGTCCGTCGTCACCGATCTCGGCGTCGGCCGAGTGGTGCTCGCGAAGTTGGTCGAGTGCAATCCGTGGGAAGTTTCGCTGGTCACCACCGCGTTCATATCCCTACGGGTCGCCCTTGGTCTTTTCGGATACATCGTCGCGGTGGGTTATGTCTGGATTCTCCGCTACCCCGCAGAAGTGGTCGAAGCAACGGCGGTCGCTGGTTTGGTCGTTGTCGTTGCCACTCCCAGCCATGCACTTTCCGTCATGTACCAGAGCCGCCTGCGCATGACGTATGTCGCGATCGCCGAGGGCGTCGGGCAACTCGCCCAGCTTGTCGCGACCATCGTCGCGGTTTTGTGGCAGCCGATCCTCCTCGTTCTCGTCATCCCTGCGGTTATCAACGAAGTGGTCGCGGCCGTCGTGAAAGTGCGCGGTGTCCGAAAGGGCGTCGCCGGGCCTAGGCCGTCGTCACGAGCGCAGTTTCGTAGGTGGCGGGAAATGCTGATCGAAGCAATCCCTTTGAGCATCGGCTTCGCTTTGGTCACGCTTCTGTCCAAAGTGGATGTGCTGCTCTTGGGCAAGCTCGATACTTTCGATTCGGTCGGCTTGTACACCATCGGGTACAAATTCGCGGACCTTCTGCAAATCGTCGCAATCACCGTAGTCACCCCGGTAACAACACTTCTCGTGTCCTATTGGCCCGACAGCGTGGCAGTGTTCCGCGAACGAAGCCGCGAAACATTCATCGTCCTGACAGTTCTCGGGAGCGCATCGATCGCCGCGTTCTGGCCTGCTGCCACCGGAGTGCTCGCCTTTCTGTACGGAGAGCGGTTCGCAATTGCAGGGACCTCGACGCGACTGTTGGTGCTTGGCGCATGCTTCTCGATGCTCACCCAGTTGGGGTTGATGATCCTGGTTGCGAGCGGCCGGCATCGAATATATCCGTGGATTGCATTGGGCGGCTTACTCTTCAATATCGTGGTCAACATCGTGTTGATTCCTCGAATGTCATTCAACGGAGCGGCAGTTGCGACCGTATCGACCGAACTGCTTCTTTTCGTTGCAATTTGGGTTGTAGTGCGGCAAAGTCTGCCGGTTCACAGAATGTTTCCGATGCTCCCGCTCGGAGCGGCCGTCGCCCTCTGCGCGGTGGTCACAGTAGCAGGAACGATCTGCGTCGAAAGGTTGGGCGTGCCATGGCCAGTCGTTTCGGTTCTCGCTCCACTTGGGACAGTCGGAATCTATGCACTTGTATCGCTCGCGGGCGGGAAGTCGCCACTCGCAATGGTAAAACCCGACAGGGAAGTAAAATGACACGAACGATCATTTTCGTCAGCCACACTGGAGAGATCTCCGGCGCCGAACTGGTCATGCTCCAGCTGATGCGTTTGGCACACGAGCAGGGTTTCACGGTAATGTTGGCTTGTCCGGAAGGGCCGCTGAGGGATCGCGCACGCGCGTCAGTCGACTTCGAAACGGTCACGCTACCAACCCTGTCGCTCAGAGGCGAAGGGGGTCTGGCACGCGTCCTGGCGATTCTCGAAGTTGCAAAGAATTGGCGAATTGCCGGGCGCATCATTGCGTCTCGGGCTCAGTCGGCCAGCTCGACCGTGATAGTCAACTCACTGTTCGCATTGCCGGTGATCAGGCTCGGCCGCGTACCGCAACGTGCAACGTGGCTTGTCCACGACACTCTCTCGAGCACAAAACAACGAATCGTCGTACGGATTGCAAAACCCGGGATCCGACGAGCAGTCGCCGTCTCCGGACCGACATCGCTTCCTGTTCTTTCGCTGGGAATTCCCACCTCGGTGTCACGACTTGGTGTTGTAGTTCCCCCTGAGGTAACGGAAGTTCGATCACCGGCACGCCGAGTTGTCGGAATCATCGGGTCACTGACGCCGTGGAAAGGCCACTTGGTGTTGATGGATGCCATCGCCCGCACAGTAGACGTCCAACTCGAAATCGCCGGACTTCCGTTCCCGGGCGATGAAATGTACGCACAAGTACTTCGTGAACGCGCACAGCAGCCGGATCTGGCGGGTCGCGTCACATTTCTCGGATATGTCGATTCACTGGCAACTATCAAAGGATGGGACATCGCGATTTCTGCGAGCACCTCTCCCGAAGCCGGCCCACTCGTGGCACTCGAAGCAATGAGCATCGGAGTGCCAGTCGTCGGAACCGATCTCGGCGGCACCAGCGAGCTGCTGGGGGACGGCGCCGGATCGCTCGTCGAGCCATCTGATTCAGTAGAACTCGCAGCCGAGATAACGAGACTGTTGGAGGACGGGAGTGCACGATCCGAATTGTCACGCATCGGCCGGCGGAAGGTAGAGGACCGATATGACATCCAGAAGAATCTTCCGGCTCTGCTGAAGGAGCTCATCGATGGCTAAGGCACGTCGAGTCGCCGCAGTCGCAGTGGTCTTGTTGATTGTCGGATTGGTAGTCCATTCTTCGATTACCGCAACCGGCGAACCTTGCGCAGTTCAACCTTCGTCAGACAATACTGGCATCGCACTTGGTTCCGGCTATACCGCAATGAGTGACGCCGAAATGGATCGAACGGTGGAAGCTATTCGATCATCGGGTTCGCACTGGGTCAGATTCGACATCGACTGGTCCGCCATCGAAAGTACCGAGGGCACCTTCGATTGGTCCGGAACCGATCGCCTCGTGGACATCGCGAAATCTTCCGGGCTCGAGATTCTCGGTCTCATCACCTACACGCCTGCCTGGGCAAGAGATCCGGCAGCGACGAGTCCTGACACGCATACCCGTCCGGCCGACCCGGACGCGTTCGGTAGGTTCGCGGCGCTTGCCGCTGCCCGCTACTCGAATTCCATTTCGTCATGGGAGATCTGGAACGAGCCCAATCTCCAAACATTCTTCAATCCGACGCCGGATCCTGAGTATTACTCGAAGCTGCTCGCCGCATCGAGCGTAGCAATCGAGGCAGTGCAACCGGGCGCAACAATTGTCTCCGGTGGCTTGTCCCCCGCAACTGACAACGGCGCTGACATAAGCCCCACGACGTTCCTCGCGAACATCTACGAATATGGAGCTGGACAACACTTCGACGTTGTCGGAATGCATCCGTACACCTACCCGGCACTGCCCTCGGACCCGTTGACTCGAAACTGGAACTCTTTCTATCGAATGCGGCTGATGCACGACACAATGGTTGCAAACGGCGACTCGACCAAATCTATTTGGGCGACCGAATTCGGGGCACCAACAGGAACTGGTCTCGACGCTGTGACCGAGTCGATGCAAGCCGAGATACTGCGTGACGGATTCAACGAAGCGCGTAGCCTCGGGTTCGTTCAGAAGGTCTTCGTTTACAGTCTCCAGGACCGCGGCTCCGATCCCGGTGATCGCGAACAAAACTTTGGCCTTCTGGATCTCGACTTCGAACCGAAGCCCGCAATGGCCGTGTTGCAAGATGCAAACGAAACTGGAGGATGCCTCTGAACTATTGATCATTTTCGACCACAGTCACCGAGAAAATCGGACAATACCAACCGGCGCATTTCGCAGTAGCACCCAACCGGACGGAAGTACTGCAGAACCGACTTCGAGACTGGTGCCAAGTGACCCAATTCATGCAATTCTTTGATTTGTCGGATTGGTCATCTAGTTCGGCTTCCAACTTGTCTGTCCCGCACCGGTTTCGAGTCACTGTGGAAAGAAGGTGGTCGGCGTGAGTCGACTTCGATTGTCCCTCGCCTGCGCCCTGTTGACTGTCGGGTCATTGAGCGCGTGTGCACCGAGTCCAGTTCCAACAACAACCCCAACCCCGAACTCGACGTGCAGTTCCGTTGGTTTAGGGATCGCCGCGGGCGCCCCACTCAACGGTCTCTCTCAGAATGATCTCGATGCAGAACTGACCGCAATGAAGAATGCCGGCGCGACCTGGCTCAGGTTCGACGTCGATTGGTCCGCCGTTGAATCAACCAAGGGCCAACAGAATTGGAGCGCAACGGACCGCGTCGTCGATCGAGCACGTCTCCAAGGATTGAGCGTCTTGGGAATCGTTACGTACACGCCGGCTTGGGCTCGCGTCGCCGGGGTCAACGATACCCACGGGTATCCATCCGATCCGGCCGCGTTTGCCAAGTTTGCACAACAAGCAGCACAACGGTACTCGAACAGAATCAGCACTTGGGAGATTTGGAACGAACCGAACCTGACACAATTCTTCCGCCCCAAGCCGAATGTGAACACATACACTGCACTCCTGAAAGCCGCATCTGAAAGTATCCGTGCGGTACAACCGGGTGCAAAGATTCTCAACGGCGGTTTGGCACCGGCCGTCGACAACGGATCCGACATCTCACCGGTCACATATCTCAAGGGTATGTACGCGGCAGGAGCAAAGTCTTCATTCGATGTCTTTTCGATCCATCCGTACAGTTGGCCTGCGCTACCTTCGGATTCGTCCACCCAGAATTGGAACACTTTCTACAGGATCCGACTGATGCGAGAATCGATGGTGCAGAACGGGGACAGCGGAAAGAAAGTCTGGGCAACCGAATTCGGAGCTCCGACAGGTACAGGCCCGACCGCCGTCAGCCCGCAATTACAGGCCAACATCATCTCGGATGGATTCGCGCAAGCAAAGGTGCTCGGTTACATCGAGCGCATTTTCATCTACAGCATGCGTGATCGCGGAACCAACACTTCGGATATCGAACAGAACTTCGGTCTGGTCACGATCAATTACACTCCGAAACCCGCACTCGCAGCGGTGAAACAGGCAGTTGGAGGGTGCAGCACACCCAAGATCTAGTGAAAGCCCGGTCCTTCAGGATTCCGACTGTCCGTCTGCTGAATCCGAACGTATAAGGCTCACGCGAGTTCTTTGCCTCCTCTTTCGAATTTCCGCTATATCTTTGGAGGTCAACATAATTCGTTCGGTCGAGGCTTCGGAGTCGATGCCGTCGGCTTCCCCGGACGCCTTGACACCAGTTGCATCATTGCTGGTCGACTCCGCTCCGGAAATCTCCACTGCGGACGCCTCGACTCCGGCGCCCTCGACATCAACAGCCTGCACGATCTGCGGCTCTTCGATCTCGACCCCTGCGCTCGGCTTGGGCGTAGCCTTCGGCAGGTTCTTCTTCGCAATACTGACCGTTTTCGCATCCACCAGGCTGGCGCGATCCCTTCTCGAATCCAGGGCGGAAGTATCCATTCCGTACGGCACGGCAACGGAAGGCTCGTTCAGCCGCGGCGCACCGGACTCACCCAGGCGCTGTCGGACGGGGCCTGTGAGTTCGTGGCCGAGTTGGTCGGCTCGGCCGCCAGTTTCACTGAACTTGCGGGCCTGCGTCTGCGACGCAGCACCGCGAGGGTAAGTACGTCGAGGAGAGGCTCGGGAGCAGACGGACCCACGAGTACCAGTGTTCGCGCAACATCGACTTCGGCCAAAGCCCTGAGGCATTCGACGATCTCCCGTTGGTTGGCGTGCTGTGCGGAGACAACAACCAGGGCAAACCCGGTTCCATTGGAGTCAAATCGGCGCCACCAGTCCGACTTCAGCGAATATCGGGAGACCCCGGATCGCACGTGCGCAGGAACATCCCATGATGTGGAGGGAACGCCGTCACCCGAAAGCACCAGGACATGATCACCGAGACTTGCACGCTGGCATATCGTCAGCGCGAGGTTCGGCGGAAACTCAGCGGCTTCGGAGTGCTGCAGGAGTAGTGAGGCTCCGTATTTCCGGGCCGTTCGACGTGCCCACGCGTCGGTCACTCGCGAACTGAATCGACCCCGGCAGGCAGAGAGGATTTCGGCAGCGAGAATGAGGACCACCAAGAACGCAACCGCCGACTCGACGAGTGGCTTCGGCGCAACCGGCAGACCCGTTCCCGCGGGGGCGGAAAGCAACTGCAGTCGGTCGGAACCGGATACGGTCGATCTCAACTGGCGCAACTGCTCCAGCCTCGCGTCGAGATCCGCCTTGATAGTCGGATCGTCGGCGGGCGTCTCGTATTCGTCCAAGCTTTCTCGCCGCGCTGCGTCCAAGTCCCCGTTCAATCGAGCGATGTCGTCGGTGAGAACTCGGGTACGACGATCCAGCGTGTCTGCATTGCGTCGCGCCTGCGCGTCGCTCAAGGTGGCGACGACTATTCGTGCCAGCGCGTCCGCGTCAGCCTGACTGAAGGCAGTCGCCTTGACGAATACCAATGCCGGAGAAGTACCCGGCGTCACCGAGATGTGGCTCGAGACATCCGCTGTCGTCCACCCGTTATTCAACTGGTCGTGGATGGCGGCAACCACATCGCTATCGGTGGCCAGTGCGACATAGGGGGCAACCAACTGGCCGAGGTTCGCGTCCGTCACGACGATCTGAGAGGCAGACTGAACCTCCGCGACGATGTCGGATTGATACACCGGTGTCGCGCTTCCCCGCACAGCGTAGACAATCCCACCGACGAGCAATGCGATGACAAGAGCGGGGAAGAACACTCTTGCAAGGTTTCGTGCATGCCTCACCAGGTCGAAAGTGGGCGGAACGCCGAGTTCGCGACGTATCACCGCATCCCTGGTACTCGAATCTGCCATCTTGAGTACCCCCGATTGGATCGCGCGTTGAAGCGTAGCTGAAAGAAACCAAAAGTTTGCCGAACGCACACAAACATACCTGACGGCTGATGTCAGCTACCAAGTAGCCATCGCGGTCGCGACCACATCTGCCAGTACTCGACGATTTCGGCTCCGCTCGCGTCGTACAGAGCATTGCCGGCAGCGCTGGCGAGACCACACACGGCGCCGTCGCCGACAGCCTCGAATGCGGCTGCCGACACTTGCCGAAGGACCCGTAACCCATGTCCGCGCCGCTGTCCTTGCGCCCTGGTTCCGGCCGCCCACACAGTGCTGATGGGCTTACCGAACGACAGCATCGCTGCGGTCTGCAGCGTGTCGAGTTCGAACAGGCCGACGACTGAACGCTCACTTGGTCGGTCGGGGGCCGCCTCCTGATACACCAGAGTCGCAGATTCGCGATCGATACCGAAAACATCCTCCGCAAGTTGTCGTGCTGAACGCAGGTCGCCATCTTCCAGGATCCGCACCGCGGCATCCGGCGCTGACGGAGAATTCGGTAGCGCGCGCAGCGAACTCGAACCTACGCACACCCACCCTGCATCCGCGAGGACGGTCGCGGCATCCAGACCCGCCCCGGCGAGCATGACAACGGTGCGCAGTCGCTCTGCGAGCACTCGTTCCACAACGGCGACCGTGTTTTTCCGCACATCACCCCCATGGACCAATGCAAGGTTGTAGCTGGGATCGGGTGCACCCGTGAGAGCGATCCACCAACCGTCGTCGGCGAGATACACACCGGTCTCAGGTACGAGTCCAGACATGTTCTGCCCATAGGCATCCCGTAAGGCGGTCAACCCCGCCACCGTCCGAAGTGGTTGCCATCCGGTCATCGTCGTCTCCTGAGTCCAGGTATTGTGGGGCCATCAAACAGATCAAATCGGCCTTGAAGATTGCGGGCATACCTCTATCACTCCTCGCCCTTGGTGCGGCAACGGGTTGGCCCGTCTTCGTCTCACCCAAGATCGATGCACCACGAAGTGCTGACGCTATCGTTGTCCTCGGCGGAGCACACGACGGACGCGAGGAGGTCGGAATCCAACTGATGAAAGACGGTTACGCACCACGCCTGATCTTCTCGAATCCTTACGGCGACAACGACAAGAAGATGCGGTCGATCTGCGAGGGTACGTTCGACTTCCCTGTCGACTGTTTCGTCCCGTCACCGTCCACCACCGAGGGCGAGGGGTTCGAAATCGAGAGAATGGCTAATGCCAACGGATGGAAGACTGTCATCGTCGTGACGTTCGTTCCTCATATCTCGCGGGCGCGGCACATCATTTCGCAGTGTTATCAAGGAGAACTGGTCATGGTCGCAAGCCGTCCGGAACTCTCGATCGGGACGTGGGCATTCAACTACGTTTACCAAACTGCCGGCTACGTCAAGAATCTGTTCTCGCATTGTTGAGCTCGACAGCTGACAGGAGGGTGCCCGGCGCGGATATCCGCGCCGGCACCAACCGCGTAGTCAGTACGCTCCGTCGCTTTTCGCGACCGCTGAGACGGTACGAGTAATGATCGAAAGATTTTGCAGGATAGACCAATTCTCCACGTAGGAAGAGTCCAGTCGAACAGATTCTTCCCACGAGAGATCACTGCGACCACTTACCTGCCAGAGACCGGTGATGCCAGGCTTGACCAGCAGGCGCCGGGCAACCTCGTCGTCGTACATCTCGACCTCGCG
Organism: Rhodococcus sp. C-2; assembly: GCF_027854095.1. Lineage (NCBI taxonomy): Bacteria > Bacillati > Actinomycetota > Actinomycetes > Mycobacteriales > Nocardiaceae > Rhodococcus > Rhodococcus sp. C-2. The sequence continues at coordinate 22,115 of NZ_JAQGFI010000006.1, forward strand.
ACGCAATGGCGGCCGCGGGCCGACAACGCTCATCTCTCCGCGAATGACGTTGAAGAACTGCGGTAGCTCGTCGATACTCAATCGACGAAGGATCTTGCCGACGGACGTGATTCGTGGATCCTCACGCATCTTGAACAACACACCCCCGGCGCCTTCGTTGTCCCCCATCAGATCGACAACCTGCTGATCGGCGCCTTCCACCATGGTACGAAACTTGAACATGGGGAACGGTTTCCCGTTGAGGCCGATGCGTTCCGCCTTGTAGAACACCGGGCCTTTGGACGTGAACTTGACTGCAGCGGCAGCGGCGAGCATGACCGGCGCCACGAGGAGGATCATCAGCATCGAGAACACCGCGTCGAAAACAGCGGGCGCAAGCCGGTTCGCGCCCTGGTAGCGCGGCCGCGCAACGTGAATCAACGGGAGTCCCGCCGCAGGGCGAAACATCAAGCGAGCCTTCGACACATCGGCCACGACCGGTGAAACCACCATGTCGACGCCCTCGGCTTCGAGGTCCCACATCAGTTTGCGAATGCCCACCTGTCCGAGGTCTTCGGTCCCGGTTACGATGACGGTGTCTGCGCCACTTGCGCGCATCGCCTCGACTACCTCGAACTCGTTGCCCATTACCGGGACTGCTGCTCCGTCGACAACGATGTGATCGTCCAACGCGGTCGCCCGACGCGGAATGCACGCTCCCACAACGTCGTAGCCTGCCGAGGATTCCCGCACGAAGGCACGCGTAGTAGCAACGACGGACGCATGTCCACCAACCAACAGCACCGAGTTACGGCAATCCCCGATCGCACGCTTCTTTCGAATGTCGCGTCGCCAGAGGTAGCGTCCGAGAAGCAGCGCAGCGAGTCCGACGGGCAGTGCGATCATGAGGTAGCTTCGCGCAATTCCCACGCCCAGAATGATCCCGGCCAATGCGCCTACTCCGAAGACCTGGCCGGTAGCGAGCAGTACCTTCTCGTACTCGTCACTGCCCTCGCCCAGCATCGCCTGATGACGGCTACGCCCCCGTGCGAGGGCGATCATCCACAGTCCGCCCAACGCTGCAGACGCGATCACTTTAAGTGGTGTCAGCCACTCGATGGGATGCGGCCACATACTGCCGATCTGAGCGAGTGCGATCACGAACAGGACCGTGATCGAATCGCTCACTGCGATCCGCTTCCGGTATGCCCGGCGCCAGTCTGTTCCGACATGAGCGGAATCCTGCGATACCGCCGACCGGCTCTCCACCTCAGCATGAACGCTCATTTGCCATCAGTCTTTCTTGTCATACGAACGGCGTCAGCGGATCGAACGGCTTGGGGGATCGCTGATCGGTAGCCACCGCGAGCGTCCAGGTACGGCAACACCCCGCCGGTTGCCGTACCTCGCTGCTCGCAGTGCAGAAATGAACCGTCATCGGACCCCCCTACATAACCGCCGATCAAAGGCCAATTCATGCAAGAAAACGACCCAGTGTTGCTCATTTCGTACGTAAACATACCTTAGGTTTGTTTCAACTGCACTCACCAAGCCCAAGCTATTTTCCGATTGCCAGGTGATTACCGGGCAATTACGTCAAAGTGGGCTAATCCTCCACGTCTTCGAGACGTCTTCCCTCACGAATCCGAATGTCGGCGATCAGCATGTCCAGGGCGCCCAGGAGTGCAGTGTCGGCGCGTCGGCACTGCTCGATCAGAGCTTCCAGATCAGCTTCATCGGCGCTTTCGATCACACCAGCTTTGGCGGCCCTGCTCAGTACTTTTTCGGCGAGGAGCAACGGCGGCTGCGACCGAGCGATGCCGTCCATGGATGACGCGCGAGCCTTCTCGGCAGCCTTCAAAGCGTCCCACGCCCGCTCTTGCTCAGCGATGTCGACCGCCCCGGAACTGACCAGGTGCGGGCTGCGGTGCACGAGTTTCGCGATCAATGCACCGGCCACGTCGTCCAATTCGAAAACACCGTGTGCTTGAGCGATCCGCGAGTGGAACAACACCTGAAGCAACAGGTCTCCGAGTTCCTCCCGAAGATCGCTCTCGTCGTCGCTTCGAATCGCGTCGAGTACCTCGTAGGTCTCCTCGACGAGGTAAACGGAGAGGCTCTCGTGCGTCTGGGTCGACTCCCAACCGCCGCGATTCCACAACCGGTCCATGATCGACGCCGCTTCCACCAGTCGATCGCCGTGAATGGGTTCGGCGCGAATCATCTTTACCCCAGCGGCAGACAACGCCGCGATCTTCGGCTCGGCGGTGTCCATCATCACAGTCACCGCGGCGCCGGGTGTCGTGGCCGGCAGTGCGCCGCGTACCGAGTCGGGGACGTCCGGGTCGATATCGATCGCGCCGGACAGGAACGGGAGCGCCTCCAGCGGAAAGACATGCGGCCGCAAAGGATCGAGCAGTACGACGACGGGCGATTCGTTCACCGTGTGCTCACGCCTCGACCAGGACGGCACCGGCGGCGCGCCCGTCAATCGCCAGGATGAAGTCCGCGATGTACTGGAGCAATTCGACGTCCCGCAGGCGATCCGAGCCGACTCCGCCGGTGCGAGGCAGCGGGAGTTGCACGAGCCCGGTCGTTGCCCGGTACTGCGCGCTCGGATAGATCCTCTTGAGCCTGATCTGTTTGGAATCGGGCAGTGACATAGGCGAGATCTTGAGCTGAGTTCCGGTGACGGCGACTTCCTCCAGTTGATACTCGCGGCAGAGCAGTCGAAGCTTGGCCACCGAGATCAGCCGTCGAACCTCTTCGGGCAGTGGGCCGTAGCGATCGACCAGTTCTTCGACTACGGCAGCGATGCCGTCGGAATCAGTTGCCGCAGCGAGCTTGCGGTACCCCTCCAACCTGAGCCTGTCACTGGTGACGTAGTCGGGCGGGATGTGCGCGTCCACCGGTAGGTCGATCCGGACTTCCTTCGTGCCCTCGTCCATTGTGATCGGTTTGCCGTCGGCTGCAGCCCGGAAGGCTTCGACCGCCTCACCGACCAGCCTGACGTACAGATCGAACCCGACCCCCGCGACGTGGCCGGACTGCTCTGCGCCCAGAACATTTCCGGCTCCACGGATTTCGAGGTCCTTCATCGCGACGGCCATACCCGCGCCGAGGTCCGAATTCTGCGAAATCGTTGCCAGTCGGTCGTATGCCGTTTCCGTCAAAGGCTTTTCGGCCGGGTACAGGAAATAGGCGTATCCACGTTCACGACTACGCCCGACGCGTCCGCGAAGCTGATGCAACTGCGAGAGGCCCAGCGAATCCGCGCGTTCGACGATCAGTGTGTTCGCGTTCGAGATGTCCAGACCGGTTTCGATGATCGTGGTACAGACCAACACGTCGAAGTCGCGTTCCCAGAATCCTTGCACAGTCTTTTCGAGAGTGTCCTCGTTCATCTGACCGTGCGCGACGACGACGCGAGCCTCCGGGACGAGTTCGCGGATCTTCTTGGCTGCCTTGTCGATCGAGCTGACACGGTTGTGAACGTAGAAGACCTGACCGTCGCGCAGAAGTTCACGCCGGATGGCCGCGGCAACCTGCTTGTCCGCATACGCGCCGACGTACGTGAGGATAGGATGACGTTCTTCCGGCGGTGTGAGGATCGTGGACATTTCACGGATCCCGGCCATGCTCATCTCGAGAGTACGAGGAATCGGGGTAGCCGACATCGTCAGGACGTCGACGTGGGTGCGTAGCGCCTTGATGTGTTCCTTGTGCTCGACTCCGAATCGCTGTTCCTCGTCGACGATCACAAGCCCGAGGTCCTTCCAGCGAATACCGGTCTGCAGCAACCTGTGAGTACCGACGACGATGTCGATCTCACCTTCCGCCATGCCGGCGATGATTTCCTTCGAGTCCTTGGCGTCGGTGAACCGGGACAGCCCTCGCACCTTCACCGGGAACGACGACATTCGTTCGGTGAAGGTCTGAAGATGTTGCTGTGCAAGCAGAGTCGTCGGCACCAGCACCGCCACTTGCTTGCCGTCCTGCACTGCCTTGAACGCGGCGCGGACGGCGATCTCCGTCTTGCCGTACCCGACGTCACCGATGACCACCCGGTCCATCGGAACCGGCTTCTCCATGTCGGCCTTGACCTCACTGATAACGGTCAACTGGTCGATCGTCTCGGTGAACGCGAATGCGTCTTCGAGTTCCTTCTGCCACGGTGTGTCCGGGCCGAACGCATGCCCGGGAGCAGCCTGACGCGCTGCGTAGAGCTGAACCAGCTCGCCCGCGATCTCACGAACTGCCTTGCGGGCCTTACGCTTGGTGTTTGCCCAGTCGGATCCACCGAGCTTGCTCAGCGCCGGCAACTCCCCACCGACGTATCGGGAGAGTTGATCGAGCGATTCCATCGGGACGAACAGACGATCGCCCGGGTGACCGCGCTTGCTCGGCGCGTATTCGATGACCAGGTATTCACGACGCGCCCCACCGATGGTGCGTTCGACCATTTCGACGAACCGGCCGATACCGTGCTGATCATGCACGACCATGTCCCCTGCCGACAGCGCGAGGGGATCAACCTGATTGCGGCGCTTGGCCGGCAAGCGCTTTCCGTCGCCGACCGCAGCAACGCGGTTGCCGGTCAGATCGGACTCGGTGACGATCACCATCCCAGGCGTCGAGTCGTCGCCGGCGAGTACCAGTCCGTCATGCAGTGATCCGCGGAGCACCGCGACCTGTCCACGGGCGGGGGTAGCGCCGGCATCGAGCATCTTGGCGGGCACTTCGGCTTCACCGAGTCGCTCCACGACGCGGCTTGCGGTTCCGGCACCTGCCACCACGATCGCCGCGCGACCGCCCGTGCTCACGTGCGCCCGAAGGCTGACGAACAGCTCGGCCAACAGGTCGTCGGAACCGCGCACCTGCGGTGCCGCATGCACCGGGAGTTCGAGTTCTTCACCGTTTCCCGACGCCAGCGGGCTGACTGTCCACCAGGGTCGGCCGGCAGCTTCGGCAGATTCGCGAACATGACGAAGCGACCGGTACGCGGAGGCACCGAGATCGACTCCTCCGCCGTTGAGGATCGACGTGTCGAGCGGTGCAGCGCCGCCGATCGACGCCGCCGTCCACGATGCTTCCAAGAATTCCTGGCCGGTGCGCACCAGGTCGGTGGCGCGGGTGCGCACCTTTTCCGGATCACACAGAAGAATGTGCGCCCCTTCAGGAAGTACATCGGAAAGTAGCTGCAGTTCACCGGGTTTGAGAACCGGGAGCAGAGCTTCCATCCCCTCGACGGGGATACCTGCCGAGATCTTGTCCAGCATCTCGACCAACGACGCGTCAGCCTGGTTCTCAGCAGCGAGTGCGGCAGCTCGATCACGAACATCAGCTGTCAAAATCAGTTCACGACACGGCGGCGCGATCACGGAATCGACGTCGACGTCCGCTAGCGAACGCTGATCGGCAACTGAGAAGTAGCGAAGCTCCGATACCTCGTCACCCCAGAATTCGATACGGACCGGATGATCCGCCGTCGGCGAGAACAGGTCGAGAATGCCACCACGGACCGCGAACTCACCACGCTTTCCCACCATGTCGACGCGGCTGTACGCCATCTCCACCAGACGAACCAGAACGGAATCGAAATCGATCTCGGTGCCGACGCGCAACGTGATCGGTTCTATCTCGCCCAGGCCTGGCGCCATCGGCTGAACGAGAGAGCGCACCGTGGTGACGATCACCCGAAGTGGCGATCCGTACGAGGCGTCGTCTGGTCTGGCGAGTCTGCGCAGTACCTCCACCCGTCGCCCAACGGTATCCGCGCTCGGCGACAGTCGCTCGTGCGGCAATGTTTCCCACGACGGGAACTGCGCCACGCCTCCACCGAGCATCTCGGTGAGTTCCGAAGTGAGATCGTCGGCTTCACGACCGGTGGCCGTCACCAGCAGCACCGGCGTGCGAGCGGCGAGTGCAGCGGCGATGAACGGTCGAGCCGGCTTCGGAGCCACGATGTCCAAGGCGGCCGAGCCGATGGATTCGATCACCGGAGTGAACGCGGCATCTGCGAGGGCGACCTCGGCGAGTCCAGCGAGCGCAGTCTGGGCAGAGGACAAGGAAGTCAACGAACGCGCTCCTGAACAGTGATGACGGGTTGCGGACGCACAGCCCGAGCGCAATATCCCCACCGAGGCAGAGTTGTGCGCCGGTTCGATTCTATCGGTGTGCGATCTCGCAGCGCAGTCCGATCCGTTCAGTTTCCCGTAGCACTCGTCTTCTTCGACGTCCGCTTGGACGGCGAGGATTGTGTGACCGGAGTGATCGGCGGCGCCACGGCCACACTCACGTGCGAGTTGAGCGCCCGAACGCGACCGATCACCTTCGTCGCCTGACCGGTTCTCCGTAGGCGTACAGTCCTGCGACCGTTCGGCGCGAGGTGGAACCAGGAGTCTTCGGGCTCGAAGCCCTGCAGTTCGAGGGCAACGTATTGGGCGGAAGCATCCGTCGAGACGTCGACTACCCACTCTTCGTCACCGACGTTGCGCGCTGTGGCAACAAGTCCGACCGATCGCTCGCGAGGCCGCGCCGAGCCACCCAGGAGGTGGACCACTTCGTCCACCATCTCGCCGTCTTCGTCTTCGAGTGTGACGGTGACGGCGTCGTATGTCCGCGCCCCGAACCGAAACACGTGAGTGAGGTCGGTGAAACGGCCGACAAGGCTGTCCACGGACCAGGTCAGACTTGAATGCGCTTCCACCTTGACCGGTAGCGCGACGTCGACCGGGACGACACCTGACCGACTGTGCGCTCGAAACCTGATCTCGCCGACGACAGGTTCGGCGGTCTCGTTGATCGCGTCGAGCCTCAATCCGTCCATACCGTCGTCCGTGACGAGGAGCGCGATCGGTTTGGCGCTCCTACGGAGCACGAACCACGGAGCTTTGGGGCTGCCGCTCCAATCGAGGACCCCCCATCCCGGTCCGGGCTCCATGTCTCGCAGTGCGAGTGTCAAGGCGCCGTCGCACCGAGAGTCCGGGCGACGCCAGTATCCGAGCGTCGATGCGAACGCCTCACATACAGCTGCTCGCCCCAGGTCGAGATAGCGTTCCGGGTCGGACCACCGGACTTCACGAGCGTCTTCGCCGAAAAGCGCGTGGACGTAGTGGTCCCGAACATCCTCGAAATCCCACGACGATCCGTTGTCCCTAGGCACCGCGGCTTTCCATGCCGGGTGGTGCCCCGCGACGGCGAGTGAACCGAATTCGTTCTCGATCACGGCATTCGACGGTGGAATCGAAAATGCCAATGATTCGGTCGCAAAACGTACTCGCGCGCTGAGTACGTCGGCCAGTGGACGACGATAGGCACCCACCCCGAAGTAGTGAGCGACCCCGCTTCCGACATGCGTTGCCAATTGCTCGCCCCCGCGAGGCGCCGAGGGGGACGACGTCACGTACTCGAGTTCGGGTGCCACCGTCGAGATCAACTCCGGCAGTCTCGAATGAATGAGCGGGATGTGTTGATCGACCAAGCCCAGCATGGTCGGCTGCTGTTCGGTCTCGCTGCCGCCGCAGAAGACTGCCAAAGCGGGATTTCCGCGCACTCTGTGCAAGAACTCGGTGACCTCGGAGGCAACGAGTTCGAAGAATTCGTCGGTGTCGGGCGGATCGAGCGTCGCCAACATCATGTCCTGCCACACGAGAATGCCCAGTCGCGCGCATTCCTCCCAGAAGTGGTCGCTCTCGTAGACCATCGTCCCCGGGATTCGAATCATGTTCAGGCCGGCCTCTGCCAGGCGTTCCAAGACGCGAGTGGTGCCGGCGTCGCCTTGAAGCGAGATCGGGTCGGTCGGCACCCACACCGAACCACGGCAGTACACCCGGATGCCGTTGACATACAAACGGAACCCACCATCGGATCTGTCGACCTCCACCGTCCGGAAGCCAACTGAACCGAGATGCTCGGAGACTCCGACCGCTTCCATCGTCACCGGATAAGTGCGCGGGGTGCCATGAGTGTGCGGCCACCACAACTTCGCTTCCGGCACTTCGACGACGCCGGACACCTCGAGAAATCCATCCGGTCCGGCGGATACAGCCAATTGCCGCGAGTGTTCGCCGACACGCACGGTCACGTACTCCAGCGAGGCCGGCAATCCGGTGAGCCGAGCACTGACGGCAACGCGACCGGTTGTGCCGTCAACACTCGCATGCTTGACAGCAGAGACTACGGCGGCAATCCCCTTGTCCAACAAGCGGATACCCCGCCACGGACCCACCGGTACCGGCACACCACTGAACACGGGAGCCATACCGAGCATCGTGGTTCGGATCCACCGAAGGCCCTGCTCACGGACCATCGACGAGCGCCAACGTCCTCGAGGACGCCTCGATCTCAAAATCGCGGAGAGAGAATGAAAATGAACAGCCACCTGGACACGTTTACCAGCGCCGACTCCGGCCGGAATGCTCACTTCCCCAGGTGCGAACATGGATTCAGTGGACGCGACACGGACACCGCCGATCCAGACATCCGCAAACGCCGTCATACCGTCGAACTGGAGCAGCCACGACCCCTCACCAGTCGTGGCCACGGTAGTCACGAACCACCAGTCCGACGATGAAACGGATGATTCTGAAACAGACGACGACGAAACGGACTTTGTGCGTCCGGCGTCCGTTTGCGCCACACGTAACGCACCGACGACTGTTCCAGGCACGGACGCTGCGACCCACTCGGTCACGGCTTCGAGGGCATCCGGGTCAGATATGGATCCGGGTTCGGTTGCAGCGCATCGCCATATCGCGCCGGCCAGCAGGTCTGCTGACGAACGAGGCACTGTCAGACCATCCTCAGGTGTCGATGCGAGTCGACGCCGACTGTGTCGGCAACGATTTCCATCGCCCTCTTCCACGACACGGCCATCTCGTCGAGTTGCTCACGCGGGTCCACCGCGCGACCCCTGGAGGCACGCGCCATCTGAAACTGCACGCTCTTGGCACCGGATGCCACTTTGCGGAAATCTGGCGCAGCTTCGCCTGTCCCGGAGAAACCTGCAGTGTCCAAGAACTCGCTGGCGTCGGCAGCCAGCTCCGCGCTGGCCCCGCACTGACGAAGTAGCCCGAAGGACCAGAGGTGAAAGGCATCCATACCCGCCCCCTGCACCCATTCGAGGTCTTCGATCACCTTGCGTCCCAGCTCTCGCACGGGATTACCCACCGCTCGAACCGCTACATTCCGCCGAGCCACTTCGGCGATGTTTCCGGCGTTGGTCGCGTGAACCGGATTCAACCTGATCTGTTCGACATAGGGCACGAACGAAGGAAGTGAGGAACGATCGAGATCGAAGACGCCGGAGAAATCGTCGCCTCGCAGCAAGTAGTACCCGCTGTTGTGAAAGTACTCGAGCTCGCCGGCAACGCGATCGATCCGATTGGGCACGATCGTGGTCTTGGTGTGCCCCTCGTGATAGCTCGTTCCAAGAGTGTCGGGAAGCCAGTATCCGTCCACTTCAACCGTCGACAGCATCCCAACCGCGAGGTTGTCCTCGACATGGATCAGCGGTGCCCGCCAGACGTTCATCTCGGCGACTTCGATTCCGTACAGCGCGTAGATGTCCTCGGCCTTGAGCTTGAGGAACGTCCACTGAGTCCCGTCGAACCGCGACGAGAAGGCACATGCCAATGCCGGGACGGGGTCCAACCCCAGCGAATGCAACACTTCGATCCACAGATCCGTGTAGCAGTTGGTCTGCGCCCACACGCGGTCGTCCTGGTGCAACGAATGGGGCCGGTAGCGATCAGGTGAAATGTCGATGAGCCGTGACATCAGATGCCCATTCGTTCACGAACGGAGGTTGGCCATGCAGCCACGTCAAGACCATGAGTCCGCAACAAGGACAACGCGATTCGCTCCATCCCGAAGCCGACGCACGAGCTGTGTGCCACCTCCCCCTCCGCCGTTCGGATGTCGAAGTTGACACCGAAATGGTCGAGATGGTTGTTCGAGGACACGATCGCCGTGCCCTCGTCGAGATCTCCGTAGAGCCGAACTGTCAGTTCCGTCTTGAGATTCTCTTCACGCTGGTTGGCTGCAAGCATCTTTCCGGCGCGCCCGAAGAAAGGATCATTGGCGATCACCGGGGTAGCGTCGAGTTCGAGCCGGCCGAGCACCTCGAGCCCCCGCTCGATCCAGTGCTCGCGATGCGCTCGCGCTGCCGCGGCGTCACCGATCGTCACGAACTCGTGCATCCGAAACGCTTGCATGCGAGCCGGATCGATGGCCGGTTCGTGCCGGAAGCAAAAACCGTAGATGTCCAGCAGCACGCCGCCTTCGGGCAGAACTCCGGTGTACCGCGCATAGGCAGGATGGCACGCTGCGGACACGAGCATGGTCTCGGTCGGCTCGAGGTGGCGGTCCCACGATTGTCCCTCGGCGCGATCGGCCAGCAGTCGCGCGTGATCGCGATTGGAACCGGCGAAGGTGTTGATGGCGCCGGTGAGGTTGGGAAACGAAGCGATGTAGTCGGTGCGCTCGAAACTGCTCCGCGGGAACACCGGCGGGAACCGCAGCCGAGTCGCGGCGTCGCCTGGCCCCGCTGCAATCACCACTCGGTCGATACCGTCGACGATGTCCTCGAACACGCCGGAACGCCCGTAGAGTCCCGGCACCTCCGTCTCGACGAGAAGTCGTTCGACGAGCAGTTCACGTTGAAATGCAGCCCGGGCCCGATCCAGATCGGTCTCGCCTGTCACAGTCTCGGTCGTCACAGTCTCGTTCGTCATAGCGTTCCCCGGTATCCGATAGCCATGTGCGCTGAACCTGCCATGATTCGATCGTTGTTCACCATCACCGCTGCGCCGTGCGCGTCACGAAGGTGCCGACCGAGCGAAAATTCGGTGTCCTCGCGATATCCCGAGATTCCACAGATCAACATTGTCTGCCCCACGATTTCCACCACCGCTGTCGACGCTGTGACTTTCAGGTTGTTCATTGCGAGCGAAAATCCCACCGCTCCCGTCGCCTCGAAATCGGCAACGCCTTCCTCCGCGTGGACTGCGCGGTCGTACCTGCGTGCAGAGGCGCCGACGAGATCGGCGAATTGTTGTGCCGAAGCGGCAACTTCGGCGAGCCGCAGCGCTCCGGGGGAAGTGACCCCGGGCTGCTTGCGGGCGGCGGCACGCACGTACTTGCGCGCCTTCTCGACTGCAGCGTCGGCAATTCCCAACCACACCGAACTCCAGACGACGTGCGAGACCGGAAGCATCGTGTGGGTGGAGATATCGGAATACGGTACGTCGGCGACCATCTCCGGCGTCGAGGTGGCCCGAAGGATGTAACCGAGACTGCAAGTTCCCCTCAGCCCCAGTGTGTTCCACTCGGTGGTGCGTTCGAGCGTCAGGTCTGGGGTACGACACACCACGAGAACCTGATCGTTCGGCTGACTCTCCGGTGTTCGCCGAGCCGTCACGACTATCGCGTCGGAGTGTTCACCGTACGAAATGACAGGCGCGTTCTTGATCAACAGCAGGTGACCGCCCAAGTCTTCCACCGCGCAGTAACTCCGGCTGACGTCACCACCGATTCCCAGCTCAGTGGTTGCCGATGCCAACAGCAATTGCTTGTCGACCGTTTCTTCGACAAACTCGCGTAGTGCTTCGGTGTTGCCGTGCTTGACCAACGAGTATATCTGCGTCTGATGCATCGCGAAAATCATTCCGCTTGCTGCACAGCGTGTTCCGATCACACGGGCGATCTGCGACACTTCCTGCAGCGAGAGCCCTTCGCCGCCTAGTTCCCTCGGCACAGCTACGGACAGCAGCCGTTCGCTTCGCATGGCGTCGACAGCTTCACGCGGAAACCTTGCTTCTGCATCGACTTCGTCGGCCCACACCGCTGCAACTTCGTCGGCCAACCGTGCGGCCCGCTCGAGGGCCGTTCCGGTGGAGCACTGCGATTGCGGAGCGTTCATGCAGCACCCAACTCCGTCAACGCACCCTCGATCGCCTTGACGCTTGCGAAAGTACTCTTCCGCAACAACTCGTCAGGGAACTCGATGTCGAACGAATCCTCCAGCGCCAACATGACATTCACGCTCGCGTGCGACGTCAAACCCAACTCGTAAAGATCGGCCTCTCCGTCGATCGTGCTCACGTCGACTGCCAGCCGACCGTGCTCGACGAGCACTTTCCGAATTGCCTGATCAATCATCAGCGATGTCGTCCTTCTTTTCGATGCGAGCGCCCGAGCGTGTTGCGATCACCATTGCGATGGCCACGTCCGCTTCGTGCGAGATAGATACTTGAAAATCGTGCAGATCCTGGGCCCGCGCGAGTTCCGCGGCATTACCGGACAGTGTCACCCCACAGCCACCCCACTCGGCCCGAGTGATTTCGATGGAACTCCAAGGAACGGGAACGTCACCAGGCCGCAGTACCTTCACCACAGCCTCTTTGGCGGCGAAACGTGCAGCCAATCGTTGATCCCGCGCCGGCCCGGCGCACGTCTGCAATTCGTGCGGGGTGAAGGTCCGATCGAGATACCTCCGCCCGAAGAGTTCTATACTTCGAGTGACATCCACGACGTTCACTACGTCACAGCCGATCCGCGGGCCGATGTCGAGCATCGGCGTCGGCGCAGTGTCACCCATCTGTCGACTCCCCATCTGGGGTCGTACACGCCGGGCAGCCCCCTATGCTGCCCGGTGCGCCGACGCCGTCACCCTGCCCTGACAAACCTTCATTCTCAGCAATTCTTCAGCTACCGATAGAACATACCGCAATCCGAAGATTGACGGCAAGATCGGACTTCCAGATTCCCATCAACACTATAAACATACTCTCAGTTTGTTTCGAATGCAGAACAAAGAGAACAATGTCCCTACCAGGACATTTGCAGCAAATTGACCAAAGGAGCAGTGCGGAGAGCCAGTGATTTCAGTGATCACTGGCAAGGCGACGGGCCGCGAATTGCCTGAAGTACTCCACTTTCGATTCCGGGACCACGATCGGAAGTATCAGATTCCACGATGCCTTCATGGAGTCCGAAAGCTCACGAACGGTCCCGGTCGCGGCTGCCATCAGCCGAACTCCCGACGCAACTTCCAACAGGAAACGAGCAATGTCAGCAGAATCCGCGTCCGAACGCAGATCACCCTCGTCGGCGGCACGGCTGGCAAGTTCACGGTAAATGTCGAGCCACACGTCCAGAGTCGCCGGCCCGGAGCCCCGGTAGTCCCCGATCTCGACCAACAAGCGGAACGTCGCTCTAACCATGGCGTCATGCGCACCGATGTCGACGATGACCGACGAAATACCGATCAGTGACTCGAGTGCGGGAGTTCGACGGTCCAACCAGAGCTCACATTTTGCGTCGAAACGTGCCGAACCCTCGTCTATCACCGCCCGCGCGAGTTCTTCCTTGGACCCGAAATGGAAGTACAGGGCGCCTTTCGTCACCTGCGACTCGGCGATGATCTCGCTCAAGCTGGCATTGGCATAGCCCAGGCGCAAGAACACACCCGCTGCTCCGCGCAGCACCGAATCACGGGTGGCTTCTGCCCGCTCTTGCCTCACCATCGATCCGGCCTCCAATCACCACACATCGAACGAATTCTTGGTCTTACCCGTTCACAGCGTCAAAATGGATGGCACGGTTCGGCATTCAACCCACCCTGCAAACAAATGAGACATTTGCCCATCAAACGATCGTGATACAGCGAACACAGCTTAGACCGCGATCCATCTCTGCGCGGCAGGCGCGCCTGGTTAACCCTCCAATTGTGGATCGGCTTCCAGATTCGTCAGCCCATTCCAACACAAATTCACGAGGTGAGCGGCGACAACTTCCTTCGACGGAGTCCGTTCGTCGAGCCACCAAGTAGCCGTAGTGGACACCATGCCGACAAGCGCCTGTGCGTACATCGTTGCTAGTCCGGGGTCGAAACCGCGTCTGGAGAAGTCCCCCGCCAACAGGTAGCCCACCTGACTGATCGCGTCGTTGAGGAGGCTCGAATATGTCCCACTGGGCGCGACAACGGACGAATCGCGCACGAGTATCCGAAATCCGTCGGTGTGCTCTTCCACGTAGGTGAGCAAAGCCAACGCAACCCGCTCGACTCGAACTCTCGAGCGATTTTGTGAGAGCGAAGACGTGATCATCTCGAGGAGTCGCGACATCTCCCGGTCCACTACGACGGCGTACAGCCCCTCCTTGCCGCCGAAGTGCTCGTACACGACAGGCTTGGACACGTTCGCGCGCTGGGCGATCTCCTCGATCGAGGTCGCTTCGTATCCCCGTTCGGCGAACAATGCCCGCCCGATCTCGATCAGCTGTTGCCGACGTTGGGTACCGGTCATCCGGATCCGTGTCACTCGTTCGGGAACTGGATCCCCGCCACCCGAACCGGACACCGTCGCCATTGTCTTCCTCTCGCCGACACACAAATTACTGCTGTGGACGCTCAGCCTATCGGGACTTCAGGGGCCCGATCGGAGGAGCGGTTCGACCTACGGCGGGTCGGCATGCGATTATTCTTTCGCGCGTTCGGCCGCAAGGCTCGGCAATGCGTGGCAATCCGCCGTGGTGTAATGGCAGCACCTCTGATTTTGGTTCAGATAGTTCAGGTTCGAGTCCTGGCGGCGGAGCTGGTGAACAACATGCTTTCCCGAGCGGAATGTATGTCTTGATCGACAGTTTGATCGACAGAGGGAGCTCAAACCAGTGCAGACCGCCGTGATCGTTCTCGCAGCGGGTGCCGGTACACGAATGAAGTCGAAGACTCCCAAGGTCCTCCACACTCTCGCCGGACGCAGCATGCTGGCACATTCGCTTCACGCGGCAACCTCACTGAATCCCACGCACCTGGTGACCGTCGTCGGTCACGATCGTGAGCGTGTCACCGAAGCCGTGAACGCAGTCGCCGGGGAACTGGACCGTTCCGTCACCGTCGCTGTTCAGGACGAGCAGAAGGGCACCGGGCACGCTGTCAGTTGTGGGCTCGAGGGGTTGCCGGCCGACTTCTCCGGGACCGTACTCGTCACAGCCGCCGACGTGCCTCTGCTCGACGGAAAGACCATCGCAGACCTCCTCGCCCAGCACACGGCTGCTCCCGCGGCCGCGGTGACGGTGTTGACGTCGACGGCCGTCGACCCCACCGGCTACGGGCGAATCCTTCGTACGACGGACGGCGAGGTGAACGCCATAGTCGAGGAGAAGGAAGCCACCGATTCGCAGCGCTCGATCACCGAGGTCAATTCAGGGGTCTACGCCTTCGACTTCGAAACTCTGCGCGACGCGCTGGCGTCCCTCGACTCCAACAACGCACAACACGAGTTCTATCTCACCGATGTGATCATGATCGCCCGTCGCGCGGGCAAGCGTGTTCGTGCTCAGCACATCGCGGATTCGGTTCTCGTCGCGGGCGCCAACGATCGCGTGCAGCTCTCGACTCTCGCCCGCGAGATGAACCGTCGGATCCTCGAGAAGTGGATGCGTGCCGGCGTCACCGTCGTCGATCCTGCGAGCACATGGATAGATTGCGACGTGCACATCGCACAGGACGTGACGCTCCTGCCCGGAGTTCAGTTGACCGGCACGACCTCGGTGGGCGAAGACGCCGTGATCGGCCCGGATACCACCTTGGACAACGTGACCGTCGGTGAGCGCGCAGTAGTCGTCCGCTCGCACGGGACCGACTCCGTTGTCGGCGCGGACGCGACTGTGGGCCCCTTCGCCTATCTCCGGCCTGGTACCCGCCTCGGGGCACACAGCAAGATCGGCGCCTACGTGGAAACCAAGAACGCGGATATCGGCGAGCATTCGAAGATTCCGCATCTTACCTACGTCGGCGACGCCACCATCGGCCATCACAGCAATATCGGAGCTTCGAGCGTCTTCGTCAATTACGACGGGGTGAACAAGAGCCGTACTGTGGTGGGGTCGCATGTCCGAACAGGCTCCGACACCATGTTCGTCGCCCCTCTCGTCGTGGGAGACGGCGCATACACGGGTGCGGGCACAGTCTTGAAGAACGACGTACCGCCCGGGGCGCTCGCCGTCTCGGGTGGGGTGCAGCGCAACATCGAGGGCTGGGTCCAGAAGAATCGTCCCGGCACACCCGCGGCCGATGCCGCTGCAGCAGCTGCACAACCTGACGGCCCTGCAACAACCTGACAGCCCTGCACAACAGACAGCACAGATCACCACCAGATCGACCGGCAAGTACAAAAGGACGGCATGAACCAGTGACTGCGAATTGGATCGACAACCAGAAGAACCTGATGTTGTTCTCGGGTCGCGCACATCCCGAGTTGGCGGAGCAGGTGGCGAAGGAACTCGACATCCGCGTCACCCCGCAGACCGCGCGCGACTTCGCGAACGGTGAGATCTTCGTTCGATTCGAAGAGTCGGTTCGCGGCTCCGATGCGTTCGTCCTGCAGAGTCATCCGGCACCGCTGAACACGTGGGTGATGGAGCAGCTCATCATGATCGACGCTCTCAAGCGTGGATCGGCAAAGCGCATCACCGCCGTTCTTCCGTTCTACCCGTACGCCCGCCAGGACAAGAAGCATCGCGGACGCGAGCCGATCTCCGCTCGCCTGATTGCCGACCTGCTCAAGACCGCCGGCGCCGATCGCATAATCACGGTCGACCTGCATACCGATCAGATCCAGGGCTTTTTCGACGGCCCCGTCGATCACATGCACGCACACAGCCAGTTGGCCAACCACATTCGCGCGGGCTACAACCTCGAGAACATCACGGTGGTGTCCCCCGACTCGGGCCGCGTTCGTGTCGCCGAGAAGTGGGCCGACTCGCTCGGCGGAGCACCGCTGGCATTCATTCACAAGACGCGCGACCCGTTGGTACCCAACCAGGTCAAGTCCAACCGCGTCGTCGGTGAGGTCGAAGGTCGCACCTGCATCCTGATCGACGACATGATCGACACCGGCGGAACCATCGCCGGCGCGGTCAAGGTGCTCAAGGAGGCCGGTGCAGGTGACGTCGTCATCGCTGCAACCCACGGCGTCCTCTCCGACCCTGCGGCCGAGCGTCTGTCGACGTGTGGCGCGAAGGAAGTTGTTGTCACCAACACACTTCCGATCGACGAGTCGAAGAAGTTCCCGACGCTGACGGTGCTGTCCATCGCACCGCTGCTCGCTCGCACCATCAAGGAAGTTTTCGAGAACGGTTCTGTGACTTCGCTGTTCAACGGCAGCGCCTAGTCTCACGCCGCACTACGGGCGCGTACCTGTGACTTCACGGTCACCGGTACGCGCCCGTCGTCGTCTTCGTGAACCTCTCAGAAACAGACCACCCGGTCATCATGAAACCACCTGTGGGACACACGAATACCACCGAATGCGACGATTGACATGATCTTGATCACGCTCCCGTCGAGAAACCCAGGTCGATGTTGGGGCGGTGTTCACCGCGCCGCAATCTTCGCCTAGTGTGGCTCGTCGTGATCGACGCGCAAACCCTGGAATCCCGGCCCGAATCTCATTCCCTGAATTCATCAGTTCCGACGATCCGGCGGTGGCGCCCAGGATCTTGTGTCTGGTGCGGAGACGACAACTCCGTGGACATGTTCCGCAACGAACCCCGCTGCGGAAAATGCCGTGAAAACGAAGGCATCATCGACGACGCCAAGCGCTTCCTCGGCATGTACGGTCTGCGCCCGCTCGGCGGCACGCTGCAGTCCGACGACGACGAAGAGCGCGAGTACCGCGTCAACGCACGCGAGGCACGCCGAGTCCTGAACGAGATCCGTATGGACGTCCTTCCTGATGCGGCCGCTGTTCGCAAGGCAATTCGGCCCCGCGCCGCAACGGTTGTCGCCGACACGTCACCCGCACGCGCTTCCCGCCCCGCCAGCACGGGCACAGCGACGCGCGTTGCCGCTCCGGTCAAGACCGACACCGTGGACATCGACACGCTCCAGACGCGCGTCCTAGGGCTTCTCGATCAGCTCGGTTCGATCGACGAGCAGATCAAGGTCGCCGAACTCGCACAAGGGTTGCCGGCTCGCGCACGACTGAGCGATCTGAACAAGCAGAAGGCCACGGTTCTTCGCACGCTGGCCGCTCTCGAGAAGGCCCGCATCGCCGCCTCCAACTAATTCCCCTCGCGTCCGTCCCACGGCCCCGTCTCACTTGCGAGACGGGGCCGTTCTGTTTGAGCAGGTACCTTTACGAATCGTGAATGACATCACCATCACTTTCGTCGTGCTTGCACTGGTCGTGGCGCTGTTCGTGATCGGCCGAATCCCGGTCGGCATCATCGCGATCGGCACTGCCCTGGCGCTGTACGCCACCGGTGTGATCACGATGGAGCAGGCGCTCGCCGGATTCGGCGATCCCACGGTGGTGTTCATCGCCGCGCTTTTTGTCGTCAGCGAAGCCCTCGACGCCACCGGTGTCACCACGTGGGCGGGCGAGAAACTGCTGGCGAAAGTCGGCGAATCCCGAGTCCGTCTCGTGAGTGCGATCATGTTGCTGGTTGCCGCGTTGACCGCATTGATCAGCGTCAACGGGGCCGTAGCCGCGTTGGTACCGATGGTGGTCGTCTTGGCGGTACGTCTCGGTAAATCGACGTCACAACTGCTTCTGCCGTTGGCATTTGCCGCCCATGCCGGATCGATGCTCACCTTGACCGGAACACCGGTCAACATCATCGTTTCCGAAGCCGCCGAGGAATCCGGGGCCGGTGCTTTCGGGTTCTTCAGTTTCACCTTGGTCGGTGCGCCGCTCGTATTGGGAACGATTGCGATCGCCGTACTTCTCGGTCCTCACGTCCTCCCCCATCGTGCGGGGACGTCGATGTCGCCTGACCTGAGCCGGCATGCCAAGACCCTCGCGAAGCAGTATCAGCTCATGGGAAAGGATGCGCCGTCCGCAGAGCCCTTGATCACCAAGCACGACGGCGTGGTCGAAGTGATCATCCCGCCGCGCTCGGAAATGATCGGCGACAGGGCTTTTCCGGGCATGGTGACCGACAGTGGAGATCTGGTGATACTCGCAGTCCAGCGCGCCGGTGAGGACTGCGGCCCCAAGGGCGTCAAGTTGGCGGCCGGTGACACGCTTCTCCTGCAAGGAAGCTGGGACGATCTCGACACCCACACCGCCGTCGATCCGAACGTCCTCGTGGTCGACGCGCCTGCCCAGATCCGTAAGCAGGCAGCCCCGTTGGGAACCCGCGCGGTCATCGCTCTCGTCGTCGTTGCGGCGATGGTAGTGATGCTGACGTTCGGATTGGTGCCGTCCGCGATAGCCGGACTCCTCGCGGCATGTGCGATGGTGCTGCTACGAGTCATCAGCGTCGAGCAGGCGCATCGGTCCATCTCGTGGACCACGTTGATTCTCGTCGGCGGAATGATCCCGCTGTCGACCGCAATCCAGCAGACCGGCGCGGCCGAAAAGCTCGCGCATGCGTTTGTCGACGTCGTCGGTGGGGCAAGCCCGTATGTCGTCGTCGCTGGACTCTTCGTCGTGACGGCGACTCTGGGCCAGCTGATCAGCAACACTGCAACCGCGTTGATCATCACGCCGATCGCGATCTCGGTCGCCATCGAACTCGACATCTCGGTGCTGCCCCTTCTGATGACGGTCACCGTCGCTGCCGCGGCCTCCTTCCTGACGCCTGTAGCCACTCCCGCGAACATGATGGTGATGGGCCCTGGTGGTTACAAGTTCGGCGACTACTGGAAGCTCGGACTCCCGATGTTGTTGTGGTTCCTGATAGTTGCAACGGTGTTGATCCCAGTGATCTGGAGTTTCTGATGTGCTCACCGAAGGTCTTGTCGGAGGTCTACGAATCGATAGGACGCGAAGGCAGGAAG
Organism: Rhodococcus sp. C-2; assembly: GCF_027854095.1. Classification (NCBI taxonomy): domain Bacteria; kingdom Bacillati; phylum Actinomycetota; class Actinomycetes; order Mycobacteriales; family Nocardiaceae; genus Rhodococcus; species Rhodococcus sp. C-2. The sequence goes on from NZ_JAQGFI010000006.1 coordinate 41,886, forward strand.
ATCAGCCGTCGATCGATGTTCGCGGCGCTGGGCACCGGTGCCCTCGGCGCGACCGTCATGGCCGGCGCTGTACAGCCCACTGCGTCGGCAACGCCATCGGGTCGGACCATCGTCGATCTGACCCACGTACTGACGCCGGAGTTCCCGGTGTGGCCGGGCGCGCGCTCGTTCGAGATGAGGAACCTGGCGAAGATCGCCGACGCCGCCGGATCTCTGGGCTCGCTCGGCTCCGCCGGGTCAGGTGGAAACTTCTACCTCAACGAACTCCGCCTCGAAGAACACACTGGTACTCACATCGACGCTCCCGCACACGCCAGTGCGGACGGAATCACCGTCGAGAAGATTCCCGTCGCCGACCTCGTCGTGCCGATTGCGGTCGTCGACATCAGTGCCCGAGCCTCCGTCGACCCCGACACACTGCTCACCCGCCAGGACATCCTCGATTGGGAGTCCCTCCACGGGACCATCGCTCCCCGCAGCCTGGTTGCGATGAACTCGGGTTGGGATACCCGGGCCGGTGCCGGTGGCGCCTTCACGAATCGAGATGCACTCGGCGTGCAACACACACCGGGATTCAACCCCGAGGCGATCGACTTTCTCGTCCGCGAGCGCAACATCGTCGCCGTGGGCTCGGACACCCTCAGCATCGACGCGGGCCGAAGCACCACCCACGGGGCTCACCGAAGCGCTTTGGGCTCAGGAAAGTACGCAGTCGAAGCCCTCGCAAATCTGTCCGCACTTCCGGCCGTCGGCGCCACGGTGATGGTGGGAGCGCCGACGCATGCGGGTGGTTCGGGTGGTCCGTGCCGGGTCATCGCCTGGTACTGAAGATCAGGGCGTAGGCGTCACCCGCAGCACCTTGTCGCCGGCGCCGTTGTCGGTGGTCACCAGGAGCGAGCCGTCGGGCGTCGGGGTCACCGACCGCAAGCGACCGAACTGGTTCTCCAACCCGAAGGTCTGCGCGTCGACCGAGCGTCCGTCGGCACTCAGGCGGAGGAAGATCAGTTCCTTGCTCTTGAGGCCACCCATTACGAGCGCACCGTCCCAGGCACCCCATGCAGCTCCACCGGTGAAGGCAGCGCTGGCGGTAGCCAACGTCGAGCTACCCGAACGCCACACCGCCGCAATCGCTCCCGGCACTCGCACGGGATCGGTCATCGGCACGGATTCGTCGTACGTTCCGGGAAGCCGATCCGGGCGGTAGCCGTAATTTCCGCCGGGGGTAAGCAGGTTGACTTCGTCGTCGACGCTTGTGCCCTGTTCAACCGAGTACACCCGGCCGGTTCCGGGTTGCACGGCCAAGCCTTGGACGTTGCGGTGCCCGAGCGTGTAGACCGGGCTGGAAGCATTCGGATTCCCCGCCGCCGGAGTTCCGTCGGCGTTGATGTGCAAGACCTTGCCGCCCAGCGAATTCGGATCCTGGGGGACGCTCGGCGTCGCGGTGTCACCCGTCCCGACGAACAGCGTTCCGTCCTGCGCCGCAAGAATTCGGCAACCCCCGTGACGCCCGGACGAGACCGGGATTCCTGGCAATACAGTTCCGGTTCGCGTGAGTGCGGTCCATCCGGCGTCGACGGTCCACGCGATCACTCGAACGTCCGTGACTCCCCCAGCGCTGAATCCCTGGCAGGTGTAGAGGGTGCGCGACTGAGCGAAGTCGCGGGCAAGCGCGATACCCATGAGGCCGGTTTCGGACTGCGCGTAGAGATCCGAAAGGTCAGCAGCGACTGGACCTGTCGTGTTGTCGCCTCGGCGAACGAAGAATCCGCCGGATCGTTGTCCGGTCAGGATTGCACCGTCCGGGGCCGCCACCACGTCCCAGGGGTGGTCGAGTCCGTCGACCAGTGTGGTGACCGACAACTGCGGGAGGGTGTCCTCGATGGGTATGTCCGGGTCGTCGCTCCCCAACGATCCGGTGCTTCCGTTGCCGAAACTGCCGGGGTCGAAGGGGAATGGTTGAGCCACGCTCTGCGTTACCGGCATCACCAGTACTGCAGTCAGGGCCACGGTCAATGCGGCGAGCTTCGGATGACGCACGCGTTCTCCTCGGGTCGGAAACCGTTCTGCGCCTCACTATAAACAGACAAATCGGTCTGCGCTGCCGGAACCGAGCGCACAGAAGTCGTTCCCAGACGCGGAAACCCGCGTTTCGAGTCGATTAGTGAACGCTCACGCCCGCTGCGCGCACAACAACGCGAAGCGCTGATCCTGATCCGTCCACACCTTCCGTACCCCGAAGCCCGCGGACGCGAGTTCCGCGGCAATCCCCTCCTCGGTGAACTTCGCCGAGATCTCGGTGCGCAGCTGCTCGCCCGCTGCGAAGGTGATCTCCAGATCCAGGTCGTCGATGTGCACCGAGACTTCACGAAGTGCTTCCAGGCGCATCTCGATCCACTCGTTCTCGGCATCCCAGAGCGCGACGTGACGGAAGTCCTCCAAGGGAAAGTTCGCTCCCAGTTGCTTGTTCAGGACCGAGAGAACATTGAGATTGAACTGAGCAGTCACACCGGCAGCGTCGTCGTAGGCGGGCACGAGGACTGCGGGATCGATCACCAATCCCACGCCCAGGATCAGGTTCTCACCGGGATCGAGCACCGCTGCAATGCCCGAGAGGAACTCGGCGCGTTCTGCCGGAATGAGATTGCCGAGAGTTCCACCGAGAAAAGCGACCGCGCGCCGTCCACCCCCGGGTAGATGATGCAGCGAACCGGTGAAGTCACTGACCACCCCTACCACGTCGATTCCGGGAAACTCGGCACCGACTTGCTGCGCCGCACCTTCGAGGGCAGTCACCGAAACATCCTGTGGTACATACGTTCGCAGAGTTCCGCGAGCCGTCATCGCGTCGAGGAGTAACCGCGTCTTCTCAGAGGAACCTGAACCCAGTTCGATCAGGATCTCGGGTTCGGTCAACGCCGCGATCTCGTCGGCGTACCGAGCTAGCAGGCCGCGTTCGGTACGGGTGGGGTAATACTCGGGTAAGGCCGTGATCTCCTCGAACAGTTCACTTCCACGCGCGTCGTAGAACCATTTGGGCGAGAGCCACTTCGGCGTAGCGGTCAAGCCCTCCCTGGCCTCGGCTCGCAATGCGTCGACCGATTCGGCCGGTGTCAGATAAACCTCGAGCGTAGGGGTTTTCATTGTTCTCCCATCGGTATCGGGGTGATGATCAAATGGCCGGGACGCGCGCAGACGATGTGCCGGTCCGGCACCTGCTCCCAGTCCGGCGAACGATCGGACGGTTCGGAAACGATCAGTGCCCGCGACTCGTCGACCCGCGTGTACAACGTGTGGCCCCACGCCGTGGCCCACAGTTCCTGCCCGTCGCCGAACAGGAGGTTCAATCGTGAATCCGGTGCCGCCGCAGCCACATCGTGAACCAGGCTCGTCACGGCGGCTTCCGCGGGCCTCGACTTCAACCGATGCCGAAGCACTGTCCACAACAAGGCAGCATCCGTCGGCGCGGGCATCTTCAGCAATTCGACGGCCGGAACTTCTGCTGCCAAGTCGGCGAGTGAGCCAGGCCAACCGGATACCGCTCCGTTGTGGCTGAAAGCGTAGGTTCCGTCGACGAACGGTGCGCAGGCACCGATCTCGACGGCCATCCCCTCCGTCGCGGAACGTACGGCGGCGAGAACGGATCCGGAAATGATGTGGGACAACGTCTCGTCGACTGTCGGGTCCGACCAGATCGGCGAGATACTGCGGTACCGTCCCTGCCTTCCACCGTTCCACCACACCGCGCCGAATCCGTCGGCATTGATGGTCCCGCCGCCACGCATCTCGCGAGGTGCCCACGACTGTCGCATCAGTGAGTTCTCGCCGTCGTGGAGGAGTTCACGAACCGAACGCGGCGGCCCGAGATACCCGAGGTGCCGACACATGTCAGGATCTACCCGAAATCGTTCTGGCGCAGCGAAAACCCGAGAAGATTTGGCGCCTGATCGGGTGGTCCCAGTTGCGGAACGTCCCCCGGCAGGCAACGCTGTCGGTCCCGAACGATCCCCCTCGCAACACTTTGTAGTCGCCGCCGAAGAACACCTCCGAATACTCCCGATACGGGAAGGCCCGGAAACCCGGATACGGATGGAAACCCGAAGACGTCCACTCCCACACGTCACCGATCAACTGCTCGACACCCGCTGCCGACGCACCCGCCGGGTACGAGCCGACGCCGGCGGGACCGAGATGGCGCTGACCGAGATTGGCATGATTCTCGTCTGCGGACACGTCCCCCCACGGGAATCGTCGCGATCTTCCGGATTCCGGATCCCACCGCGCGGCCTTTTCCCATTCCGCCTCGGTGGGAAGCCGTTTGCCTGCCCAACTCGCGTAGGCCTCGGCTTCGTAGAAGCTCACATGCACGACGGGCTTGTCCGGTGGGACCGGAGCCTCGACGCCGAAAGTCTCGTGCCACCAACCCGAACTGTCGCGTTCCCAGAACAGCGGTGCACGGAGTTTCGCGTCGACGCGATGCCGCCAACCGTCACGGGACCACAGTTCCGGTCGGGAATAGCCGCCGTCCTCGATGAATTCGACGAACTGCCCATTGGTGACCGGGAATCTGTCGATCGCGAAGTCGGTGAGATAGACCTGATGCGCAGTGCGCTCGTTGTCGAGTGCCCACGGTTCGTCGTCGGTCCCCATGACGAAGGGGCCGGCCGCGATGGTGACCTCGTCGAGTTCCGGCATGCGGGCCGCTTGCGGAGCGGGAGTCGCAACGAGTGCCGTGGGTCCCGAACGCAATTGGTGTGTTGCGAGCATGGTTTCGGCGTGTTGCTGCTCGTGCTGCGCGATCATCCCGAAGGCAAAACCGTCCATGTCGAGTTCTGTGCGCCCGAAGGTGCTGGCTTCGAGCACATCCCAGACCTTCCCGCGAACCGTACGTACGTATTCGCGCGCCTCGGCCGGGTTGAGCAGGGGAAGTGTGGGTCTCGACGATCTCGAATGCTTGAACGCGTCGTACAGCTCGTCTATGTCGCTACGCACCGGATCGCGGCCACCGACATCTCGCACCAGCCAGAGTTCCTCTTGATTGCCGATATGCGCCAGGTCCCACACGAGTGGACTCATCAACGGGGAATGCTGAGCGACCAATTCGGTATCGTCGACGCAGTCGGTGAGCAGCGTCGACCGTTCACGCGCTCGCAGAAGTACGGCCTCGACCGCTTCCTTGGTGATCTCCCCCGTCATGTGTCGCTCTCACCGGGCACGATTGCGCGACAACACCGTTCGGCAGCCGCGTCGAGAAGACGGACAAACTGCGGCTCCGGCGCGTACGACGCGGCAAGCGACATCAGAGAGGTTGCCGCCGAACGCAGTTCGACGTCGTCCAAACCGTACTCTGCCGCATCCCGCCATCTCCCGGCCGTCGACGCTGCGGCATCACTCGCCTCACGCATCACGGCAGGCCCGGACAGCAACGCGTCGATCGCTGCTACCGGTACTCGCCACAGATCCCCCGGCTGCGCATCGATGTAGCGAACCTCCAGATGGCCGACAGCGCGAACCGGCGGGAACAGCGTGGACAGGTGATAGTCCAAGTCCGCCCAGACGGGTCGGCGTCCGATCTCGGCATCCAAAGCGCCGTCTATCCAGTCCCCGAAAGTGGCACCCCGCGGAGCCGTCCAATCGTCGCCCTCGTTTCGCACACACATCAGCGGAACATCGAGCGCCCAGCCGGCGTAGTCCTGCACTTCCGGGACTGCGACCGTTCGCCAGGAATCGAGTTCGAGCCACGTCCGCATGCGTTGGGACGCCCAATCCCCTCTCGGAACCCCTTGCAAGCGTGGAGAACACGCAAACGCAGCGATGAGCGCCGGCCCCATGTCCCCGAGGAGCCGCCAACGCTGGGCAATGGACTCCGGGCTGCCGCCGGCATCGACACTGACCTGCACTGCTGCTGTATTGCACATCATCAAGGTGCCATACGGTCCTATCCCGGCGAAGCGGGATTCCATTGCGCAATAACGTGGCAACCGGAGAATCCGGGAAGGTGGGCGGGCGACGTCGGCCGCGGCAGAACTGATTTCGATGGAGTACGACGCGAGGAGTGTTTCGAGAGTACGACGGTCTTCGTCGAGACAGTCACACAGTTCTCGGGCGGACGTCCGCGGCGCTGACGAGAGTTCGATCTGTCCGCCAGGTTCTACGGTGACGAGGCTGCCACGAGGAAGCGGAACCGCTGGTGAATCCGGGTCGATACTGGTGGGCGCGTATCGCCCGAGTGCCTTTGCCAGAGTCGCTGCTGACGGCCGCTCCCCACCGGGAACCTGGCTGGTCAGCCATTCGAGCTCAGCTCCGACCAAACGGGGTGGCCCCTGTTTGAAGCACACACCACCGACGTAGGCCTCGGCCGCAGGACGTGAATCCACCTGCGTGGTCTGTGCTGCTGTCAACGCTGCTGTCACCATTCGACTTCCCCTTCGGGCGGTCTTCGCGGTCGCTACCGACGATAGAACGCCAACGTCCGAGATGCACCCTTTGTGGTGTTACGTGTCGTTGAATTTCTTCAGTCGTATCCACCGGTACCCACAACCGGCCAGAACCACACCTGCGCCGGAAACAACCGCGATCCACGGAAGTGTGACCACCAGAACGACACAACCAGCCGCGCCGACCGCTTGCAGCCACTTCGGATACATCCGGTCCACACCGCGTTGGCTGTACGCACTCACGTTCGCGACGAAGTAGTAGAGCAGCACTCCGAACGACGAAAAGCCGATCACCCCACGAAGATCGGTTGTCGAGACCAAGGCGATCACAACGGCACCGACCACAAGTTCCGCATGGTGAGGGACCCCGAACCGTGGATGGACTGCAGCGAGGGCCACTGGCAGATCGCGCTCGCGGGCCATCGCCATCGCCGTACGACTCACGCCGGCGATCAGAGCCAGCAGCGCCCCCGCCGACGCCGCCGCGGCACCGATCACCACTACGGGAACGGCCCAACTCCACCCGACTGCGCCCACCGCATCTGCCAGTGGTCGCGCCGAATTCGCCAGCCGATCAGGTCCCAGCGTCACCAACAGCACCACCGCTACCAGCGCATAGAGGATGACGGCGACGGTGAGTGCGATCAGGATCGCCCGCGGAATCGTTCGACGCGGATCACGCACTTCCTCCCCCAGCGTCGCGATCCTGGCGTACCCGGCGAAGGCAAAGAACAGCAGTCCCGCCGATTGCAGAATTCCGTACCACGACCCGAATGCGAGATCCGGGAACTCGCGCACCGCACCAGGACCGACGACGGCAACCACCAGCGCTACACACAGCGCCGTCGTCGACACGGCGACGATCACCCTGGCCATGTGCGCCGTCCGCGTGACTCCGCGGTAGTTGACTGCAACCAGCGCTGCCACCACCAATACCGCGACGGGGACACGCCAGGCCGTAGGCGCAACATACGTCGCGAAAGTCAGAGCCATTGCCGCGCAGCTCGCGGTCTTCCCGATCACGAACGACCAGCCGGCGGCAAACCCCCACCAGGGTCCGAGCTGCTCACGTCCGTAGACGTAGGTCCCACCTGAAGTGGGGTATCTGGCCGCAAGCTGCGCCGACGACGTCGCGTTGCAGAATGCGATGAACGCTGCAATCGCCAGGCCCACAAGCAACCCGGTACCGGCTACTGCGGCAGCGGGCGCGAACACCACGAAGACTCCGGCGCCGATCATCGCGCCGAGGCCGATCACCACGGCATCGGCCGTGCCCAGTCTTCGCTCCATCGGGACAGCTTCGTTCACAGGTAGTTTGAACCACACCGACATGAACGGAAGGTGCCATGTTCGATCTCGACACGATCCGCCGCGACACTCCCGGATGCCTTGACAAGGTGTTCCTCGACAGCGCGGGATCCTCGCTCCCGCCCGAGCCGGTGCCGGCCACGATGATCGAGCACCTGCGACGTGAAGCCGACGTCGGCGGATACGTCGCAGCTGCTCGTCAGAGCGGCGCCCTCGCTGCTGTTCCCCATTCGCTGGCCCGGGTCATCGGTGCTCAGGCAACCGATATCGCTTTGACGGACAGCGCGACCCGCGCGTGGAACGACTTCCTCGCTGCCGTTCCGCTCGGACCCGGTGATCGAATTCTCATCAGCGGAGTCGAATACGCGAGCAACGCCATCGCTGCACTGGGGCGGGCGCGTTCGACCGGTGCCCACGTCGAGATCATCCCGAGCGATCAGTACGGACGCATCGACCTCGACGCACTCGAGAACATGCTCGACGATCGTGTTCGCGTCGTCTCCGTCGTCCACGTCCCCACCAACGGCGGCCTGATCAACCCCGTCCGCGAGGTCGTCGAACTCGCGAGGGCCCACGGCTCGCTCGTTCTGCTCGACGCATGCCAGTCCGTCGGCCAATTGCCCATCGACGTCACCGAACTCGGCGTCGACGCCCTCAGCGCAACCGGCCGCAAGTGGCTCCGCGGGCCACGCGGAACCGGATTCCTGTACGTCCGCCCCGGACTCGTCGACGCACTCGAACCCGCTGCGATGGACCTGCACGGAGCGGAATGGACCGGCGAGAACAGCTTCGTACCCGCACCGGACGCAACACGATTCGAGCTCTGGGAAACGAGTGTCGCGGCGCGCCTGGGTCTCGGCGTCGCCGCCGACTATCTGCTCTCGATCGGCACCGACACGGCGTGGGAGCAGATCGAATCCCGAGCAGTCACGCTGAGGGAAGGTCTGGCAGCGATTTCCGGAGTCGAAGTCCGCGATCGAGGAACCCATCTGAGCGGCATCGTTTCCTTCACCGTCGACGGTATTTCCGAGCACCTGGTTCGGGATCAGCTTGCAGCACAGAACATCACCGTCACCGTCAGTGGTCGCGGGTCCACCCTCCTCGACATGGATGCCCGCGGGCTCGATGCCGTGGTTCGCGCATCGCCGCACTACTTCGTCGACGAAGCCGACCTGGACACATTTCTGGGCGCGGTGAGGAGTTTGCAAACCTCCCGTTGACCGGGACCATGCCTGATCTGCGGAAGTCGAAACTGCAACTGTGGGGTGATCAGCAGTTTCGCCTTCCGAGAGGACTATTCGCATGGCCGACCCCACCGTCAGACCGATCTCCGCTGCCGACATCACCACCTGGGACTACGAGGCCGACGTCGTCGTCGCGGGATACGGCATCGCCGGCGTCACCGCTGCGATCGAAGCAGCTCGTGCCGGCGCCGAGGTGCTCGTCCTGGAGCGGACGGGCGGTTGGGGCGGAGCCGCGTCACTGGCTGGTGGATTCATCTACCTGGGCGGTGGAACGCCGTTGCAGAAGGCGTGCGGGTTCGAGGACTCGGTCGAGAACATGAAGACGTTCATGAAGGCAGCGCTCGGCCCCGGAACCGACGATACGAAGATCGACGCGTACTGCGAGGGCAGCGTCGATCACTACAACTGGCTCGTCGACGCCGGGGTCCCGTTCAAGGAATCGTTCTGGGGTCAGCCCGGCTGGGAACCGCCGTACGACGACGGCCTCATGTACTCGGGAGGCGAGAACGCCGCGCCGTTCAACACCCTCGTCGATCCCGCGCCCCGCGGACACGTTCCGCAGATGTCCGAGAAGAACACCGGCGAGAAGGGCGGCGGCTACATGCTGATGAAGCCACTCGTCGAGACGGCCGAGAAGCTCGGTGTCCGAGCAGAATACGATCTGCGCGTCCAAACTCTGGTGGTAGACGGCGATCGGGTTGTCGGCGTCGTCGCCAAGCGTTACGGCAAGGACGTCGCGATTCGCGCACGCAAGGGCGTCGTGCTGGCGATGGGCAGCTTCGCGTACAACAACGAGATGGTGCGCTCGAACGCACCGCGTATCTTCGGCCACCCGGCGGCCTCCATCGAGGCGCACGACGGCCGCGCAATCCAGATCGGTCAGGCACTCGGCGCCGACACCGCACACATGGACGCCACCGCGGTCGCGTTCTTCTGCGACCCACAGTTGATGGTGCGCGGCATTCTTGTCAACGGCCGCGGTCAGCGATACATCCCCGAGGACACCTACCCCGGCCGCATCGGCCAGGCAACGCTGTTCCAGCAGGACAACCAGGCATTCCTCGTGATCGACGAAGCTGCGTACGAGGAAGGCATGAATGCCGAATCGTCCAGTGCACAGTTGCGGGCGCAGCCGAGCTGGGTGGCGGAGACCGTCGAGGAACTCGAAGGCGAGATGGGATTGCCCGCCGGATCGCTGCAATCCACCGTCGACCTCTACAACCGGCACGCGGCTGAAGGTTCGGATCCGGTGCTCGGCAAGAAGTCCGAGTGGGTGAAGCCGATCGTCGGCCCGTTCGCGGCAATCGATCTCCGTGGCCGCACAGGCGGATTCACGCTGGGAGGATTGAAGACCACCGTCGATTCCGAGGTTCTGCACGTCTCGGGTGCGCCGATCCCCGGACTTTTCGCAGCGGGTCGCTGCACGTCCGGTGTCTGTGCGGGCGGTTACGCCAGCGGGACAAGTCTCGGCGACGGCAGCTTCTTCGGACGTCGTGCCGGAATCAGCGCGGCGCGCTAGATCACCACAACTCGCACGCCCTCGGCAAAGCGGTACGGCTGAGTCTGCAGGACTGCGCCGAGGTGTTTCCTCAGTCTGGACACCTCGGCGCGCACTGCCACGACATGCTCGCGATCACCGAAGAGCACTTCGCTCAGGCCTGCGGCATCCACACCTGCCGAACCGACGGCTGCCAGTGCCCGCAAGATCTGGGCGTGACGCGGCGAAAGCGCGCGCGTCCAGTTGGCGTCACCACGCACCGTCACCTGCGGCGATGCGCCGAGGGCCAGCTCCAGCTCGATCAACGGCCCGCCGACGCCGGTGCGCAACAGCCAGCCGTCTCCGAGCGGCTCAGGCAGACACATCCCCAGACCTGGCACGATGACGGGCTTTCCCGCACTGGGTGCTGCCACACGGTCGGGCGCGGCAATCCCGCTGGCGCCGGCTACCCAGCCGAACTCGTCGACCACCAATGCCGGACCTGTGCCTGCCGCGAACAACGGCGCCGCGCGCGAGCGCAGGCGCTCGAGCGAAGCTGCGTGCTCGCGCCACAGCGTCGCCTCCGCGAGGCGAACCGCGGTGCGCACCAGCGCGACGGTGGTGGGATGAACCGAAGCTGCGGATCCACTGATGTCCACCACGCCCAGGATCTCGCCCGTCCGTGGGTCGTGCACGGGCGAGCCGGTACACGACCAATTGTGATGCGTGGGCGCATAGTGCTCGGCCGAGAAGAGTTGCACCGCAGAGTCTTCGATCAGCGCGGTACCTATCGCGTTGGTCCCCACCGACTGCTCCGACCAGCGTGCGCCTTCCGCGAACCCGAGAGCGTCCGCCGCACGTTTGACGGTCTTCGCCCCTTCGCGCCAGAGCAGGACACCGTCGGCGTCGGCAACGACCACGATGAAGCCCGCGTCCTCGGCGACCTCGGTGAGCGTGGTTCGCAGTTCGGGCAGAACGCTTCGCAGCGCGGTACGCGAACGCCTCGCCTCCAACTCGGAGAAATCGGCAACAGTAGACGCACCGCAGTGATCCGGCGTGAGCCCGCCGGCGGCCACCCTCGACCACGACCGCGCCACGACGGTCCGCGGCTGCGCCGGTGGTTCCTGCCCGGAGAGAACTGCGTCGTGCACCCGACTGAGTAGGCGAGCATGCTGCGACAGGTCGGTACCCGGCACGACGGCACCGAGCCGACTGCCTTCGGGAGCGTTCCCCACGGTGGTCACTCCGTCAGGCTACCGCTTTCGATGTGACGCGAACCACGTCCACACGGCCAGGTCCCCACCACCTGCGATTAGCGGCCGGGAGCAAACTCCGGTAACGTATCCAAAGTTGTCTCGGCGAGGGTGAATCGCAGCAGTTCCACACGTTGCAGGTTTACCGTGATCGACGCGGCTACGGCTCAGCTCGAGCGTTTCGCTCCTGGCCGTGTGCGCGCCTGTCCGCCTTGCCGCAGGCAAAACCACACGTCAGTAAACCGAGCACGAACCCCGTGAGTTGTAGGAGCCGTTTCATCATGTCTGAAGAAAACAACCTCGTCGCCGTCGTCCGCACCGAATTCGGCAAGGGCGCAGCTCGCCGCGCACGTCGTGACGGCCAGGTCCCCACGGTTCTGTACGGCCACGGTGAAGATCCCCGCCACCTCAACGTGCCGGCTCGCGACTTCGCCGCCATCCTCCGTGCACACGGCACCAACGCCATCCTCACCCTCGACATCGAGGGCACGGAGCAGGTTGCACTGACCAAGTCGGTCGTCGTGCACCCCATCCGCAACTACATCGAGCACGCCGACCTCCTCGTCATCAAGAAGGGCGAGAAGGTCACGATCGACGTGAACGTCATCGTCGTCGGCGATGCTGCTGCAGGCACGATGGTCGCGCAGGACGCATCCACGATCTCCATCGAGGCCGACGCGCTTCACATCCCCGAGCAGATCGAGGTTTCGGTCGAGGGTCTCGAGATCGGCACCCAGATCCTGGCCAGCCAGCTCGAACTGCCCAAGGGCTCGACCCTGCAGGCTGACGCCGACACCCTGATCGTCAACGTCGTTGCTGCACCCACCGAGGCAGACCTCGAAGAGGGCGCAGAAGCTCCCGCCGCCGACGAGGCTGCAGAAGAGGCCTGATCCTCTCGGTTCCAACAGAACTCACTGCGCGCGGCGCGTCATTCCGATTCGGAGTGACGCGCCGTTCGTGCGTAGCAGGAAAAATCAAGCCAGAAAGTAGCGTCCGTTGAGCACAGATACCGCCCTCGTCATCGGCCTGGGTAATCCCGGCCCCCAGTACGAGAAGACCCGGCACAACGTCGGCTTCATGGTCGCCGGCACCCTTGCCGGGCGCATGGGCGGAAAGTTCAACGTACACAAGAAGAGTGGTGCCGAAATCGTCGAAGGTCGCCTCGCCGGCCGACGCGTGATTCTCGGAAAACCACGCTCGTACATGAATCTCTCGGGTGGCGCTGTCGCCGGTCTCGCGCGGTTCTTCTCGGTCGACGCCGCGAACATCATCGTCGTCCACGACGAACTGGATCTCGATTTCGGGACGATCAGACTCAAACTCGGCGGCGGCGAAGGCGGCCACAACGGCCTGCGGTCCATTTCGAGTTCGTTGACCACCAAGGACTACCTGCGCACGCGCGTCGGGATCGGTCGTCCGCCGGGCCGCATGGACCCGGCGGACTACGTTCTCAAGCCGTTCTCGTCCACGGAGCGAAAAGAACTCGATCTCGTATGCGAAGAGGCTGCGGATGCAGTGGAGCTACTGCTCGAACTCGGGTTGGAAGCCGCACAGAACCGCCTGCACTGACGGTCAGTTACCCAGCAGTGCAGCCGAATTGGCGCGGCGGAGCTTCCCCGACGACGTCTTCGGGATACTGCCGGGACCCAGGACCGCAACGGTGCGAGGTCGGACACCGACGTCGGCAACCACGGCGTGGACCACTTCGCGTTCGATACGCTTGACCTCTTCCGGATCTTCGAAAGCGTTGGTCTCGACGGCGACTGCAAAGCTCTCACGCTTCTGGCCGGCGTCGAGACGAATCGCGACGGCATTTCCGGGACGCACACCGGCAACGGTTCCGGCCGCCCGCTCGATGTCTGTGGGGTACACGTTCCGGCCGCCCATGATGATGACGTCCTTGACTCGCCCGCACACCACGACCAGTCCTTCCTCGGTGAAGTACCCGACGTCACCGGTGTCGAGCCAACCGTCGGCGTCCTGGGCCGGCTTGTGTCCGTCGACCGTGACGTACCCGGGGGTGACTGCCTTGCCGCGAACCTCGATGATTCCGACACCGCGGGCCGGAAGCACCTGACCGTCACGGTCGACGATGCGTCCCTCGAGGTCAGGCACCATCTTGCCGAGTGTGGCGAGGGCACGAGCGTTGGGGCGATTGGACGGCACCGCTCGAGACATCGACTCGAGAAAGTCTGGATCGACGTAGTCGAGGACCTGACCTTGATCGGGATCCGGAATCGACACGGCGAGCGTGGTTTCCGCCATTCCGTACACGGGCGCCAGCGCAGTCGGGTTCAAACCGAAACGCGCACCTGCCTCGGCGAGTGCATCCATCGTGTCGGGATCCACCGGCTCGGCGCCGTTCCACATGTATCGGACGCTGGACAGGTCGACTGCCCCGTCTTCCGCCTGTGCGAGTCGACGAGCCAAGAGCGAGTACGCGAAGTTCGGTGCGGCGGTGACGGTTCCGCCGTACTTGCCCATCAGTTCGGCCCACAGCACCGGGGTGCGCAGGAAATCCATCGGCGTGATGCTGATGACCTCTGCGCCCACCTGCATCGGAACCGTGAGAAAACCGACCATGCCCATGTCGTGGAAGAGCGGAAGCCAGCTCACCATCACGTCGTCTTCGATGGAGAACTTGATGCGGTTGATCATGGCGTAGGCATTTGTGTAGAAGTTCTCGTGCGTGATCTGCACGGCCTTGGGCGAACCGGTGGAACCGGACGTCAACTGCTGGAGTGCGATATCCGATTCGGCCGTCTCCACGGGATCGATCGACGTTCCGCTGCGAAGCTCGTCCACCGTCACGACGGTGATGCCACGCTCTTCGAGGAGCGGCTTGGCCGCGTCGAAGGGCGCACCAAGAATGACGGCTTTCGCGGAGATCATGTCGATCACAGTCTCGGTGTCCTGAGCCCAGACGCCCAGATCCGTTCGGGGGGTCGGCTGATGCAGCATCGTCACCGACGCACCGCGCATCCACGTCGCCTGGCAGGCAGGTGCGATGTCGACGGGCTGTCCGGCGAGAATGCCGATCGCGACGCCGCGATCGATACCGACCTCGGCCAGGCCGCCGGCCATGCGCCTAGCCTCCTGGTGGATGTCGCCCCAGGTCTGACGGAAAGCGTTGTCCGGCTCTCCCGTCACCAGGCCGCGGTCGGTGACTGCGGCGGTCGCATACATCTCTTCGGTGAACTTGCTCAACGCAACTCCTCGGTCAGTGTCACTCTTCGATCAGTGCAACTCTTCGCAGGACACAAATGGCTGTGTGTTCGAACACACACATACATGGATAATCAGCGATCGTTCGCCGAGTGTTACGCCGCAGTGGCTATTGCATCGTGGTCTGCGAGTATCCTTTCTCTGTTGTGCTGCCGCACTCTCCACCTGTCCGCGCACCGGCACGTCGCCGGCACCGACGCCCACTTCGAGAGGTTCTTCGTTGACTACCCCGTCCGACTCGACCGTCCCTTCCGACTCGACTGTCCAGTCCGACACCGAAGGCCCCGATTCAACCGAGAGCGGGTCGGTCGCGGTCACGACGACGACCAAGGGCCTGTCCGCCGAGGCAGAGCGTCGCCGCACCTTCGCCGTCATCTCGCATCCCGACGCCGGAAAGTCGACGCTGACCGAAGCGCTGGCACTGCACGCGAAGAAGATCTCGGAGGCAGGAGCCGTCCACGGCAAGGCAGGCCGCAAGTCGACGGTCTCGGACTGGATGGAGATGGAGAAGGCCCGCGGCATTTCCGTCAGTTCCACCGCACTGCAGTTCAACTACCACTCGTCCGAGACCCCGGACGAGCAGATCAACGTCATCAACCTCGTCGACACCCCCGGTCACTCCGACTTCTCCGAGGACACGTACCGCGTCCTGACCGCCGTCGACGCGGCGGTCATGCTCATCGACGCTGCCAAGGGCCTCGAACCGCAGACGCTCAAGCTGTTTCAGGTGTGTCGTCACCGCGGCATTCCGGTCATCACCGTCATCAACAAGTGGGACCGTCCCGGTCAGACTCCTCTCGAACTGCTCGACGAGATCAGCGAACGGATCGGCCTCACACCCACCCCCCTGTACTGGCCGGTCGGCATCGCCGGCGACTTCCGCGGACTGCTGCGGCGCGGTGAAGACGGTGAGGCTCGCGAGTACGTCCGCTTCACCCGTACCGCAGGCGGCGCGAAGATCGCCCCCGAAGAGGTCATGGACGCCGACGCGGCGCTCGCCAAGGAAGGCTCCGAGTGGGAGACCGCGGCCGAGGAGAGTGAACTGCTCTCCGCTACCGGCCAGGACCACGATCAGGAGATGTTCCTCGCCGGTCAGACTTCCCCGGTGATCTTCGCGTCCGCGATGCTCAACTTCGGCGTCCGCCAGATCCTCGACACCCTCGTCGAATTGGCGCCGCCGCCGCGTGGGCGCGAAGACCTCAGCGGCAAGCCGCGCGAGGTCACCGATCCGTTCAGTGCGGTCGTCTTCAAGGTGCAGGCCGGTATGGACACCGCGCACCGCGACCGTCTGGCGTTCATGCGCATCGTCTCCGGCGTGTTCGAGCGCGGCATGGTTGTCACACACGCCCAAACCGGCAAGCCCTTCACGACCAAGTACGCCCAGACGGTGTTCGGACGTGAACGTTCCACCGTCGAATCCGCGTTCCCCGGCGACGTCGTCGGCCTCGTCAACGCCACCGCACTCGCACCCGGCCACACGCTGTACACCGAGAAGAAGGTGGAGTTCCCGCCGATCCCGTCGTTCGCGCCGGAACACTTCTCGATCCTGCGCGCCGAAAGCGCCGGCAAGTACAAGCAGTTCCGCCGTGCTGTCGACCAACTCGATTCCGAGGGCGTCGTCCAGATTCTCCGCAACGACATCCGCGGCGACGCCTCCCCCGTCATGGCGGCCGTCGGCCCGATGCAGTTCGAGGTCGTCGCAGCACGCATGAAGGCCGAGTTCAACGTCGAGGCCAAGATGGAACCGCTCGGCTACGCATTGGCTCGCCGTACCGACGCCGCGTCCGAGGTCGAACTGAACCGTCAACGAGGTGTGGAGGTCTTCACCCGTTCCGACGGTGTTCTGCTCGCCCTGGTCAGTGACAAGTGGCGCCTGCAGTACATCCAGAAGGAACTCCCGGATCTGACGCTCGAACCCCTCGTCGCTGCTGCGGACTGATGAGCCTGATCGAGGCGCTGTTCGACGCCGAACTGCACATCGGCAGCGCCACGATTCTCTGGCGGGAGATCATCGGAAACGCGTTCGGAATCGGCTCCGCGATCGCGGGCGCGCGACGCTCGGTATGGGCGTGGCCCGTCGGTATAGCCGGAAATGCCTTGTTGTTCACGGTGTTCATGGGCGCACTTTTCCACACGCCGCAAGAGCTCAATCTCTACGGCCAGGCCGGCCGTCAGTTGTTGTTCATCACCGTCAGCGTCTACGGGTGGACTCAGTGGCGACGCGGGGCACGCGACTCCGGTCGCGCAGTCCTGCCCCATTGGGCGACAACTCGCGAGCGCGTCGCCATGATCGCCGTCATGACCAGCGGCACAATCGCTTTCGCCTGGATCTTCGACCTCCTCGGCTCGTACGGAGCGTGGGCGGAGGCCTGGATCTTCACCGGCTCCATCCTCGCGACATACGGCATGGCGCGCGGCTGGACCGAATTCTGGCTCATCTGGATCGGCGTCGACGCCGTTGGTGTTCCCCTTCTTTTCCGAGCCGGCTATTACCCTTCGGCGATCCTCTATCTGGTCTATGCATTCTTCGTCCTGTGGGGCTTCGCAATGTGGCTGCGCATTCAACGCCGAACTCCACAAGGGGTGTGACCGTAAACCAACTCCTGGTATGTTTGCGTCGATTAAGCAAACCGGCGGTCTGTTTACGGGCATCAGGAGCGAAACAATGGAAGACAAGAATTCTCACGGAATAGCGGGCCCCAACGGTTCCGGCAACGGATCGAGAGCCAATAGTTCCGCAAGTAATGGTTCTGCAAGCAATGGTTCTGCAAGCAATGGTTCTGGGAGCAACCTTTCCACGGGTAACGGTTCCAGCAGTGCCACCGCCACAGCGGATTTTCTGTCGACCGCACCCAAGCAATCCGATGCATTCACGTTTCCGCTTCCTGCCCGAACCACGGCCGCACACAGCAGCGGAGAGGACCTTTCAGTGCCAGCTTCAACACGCGAATCATCGAGGACGCTCGAAACTCGAAGTCGTACCGTCGTACGTCGCGACGCGATGGGCGTAGCCGCCGTTCGAGTGGCCGGTCGACTCACCCACACCGAACTCATCGCAAATCAGGCCTCACCCTCGAGCGCACATTCCTCCGATCCCACGACGGATCTGGACGAGTTGCTCACGATGCTCGGCAGCTACCTGTTGTCCTCGGGGTTCGAACATCCCGAAATCCACGCCAAGCTGGGCGGACAGTCGATCGTCGTCAACCTCGTATCGCCGGAGATCAGCGCGAGCTGATCTGGGCCCAGCTGCCCCTTAGGGCCACAGCACTGCTCGTGTCCATGCTCGGTCCGAGCCGCGCCGGTACAACCACCGCTGATGTCGACGCCCGGAGTCTGCCTGCCAGAACTCGACAGACTCCGGCTCGAGGCACCACGCACGCCAGTCCTTCGACACGAACCCTGGGTCGTCGCTGATGCTTGCTTCCGCAGCGGCCACCGACGCGTCGTACGCCCCTAAGTCTTCGAGCACCTCGCTCTGCTTACTTGCCGTCGCCACCGCTCGCGCGGTGACGGAGCGTTCGACGAAGTCTCGGCGTCGAAGTGCGTCGTCGCCCTCGCGAACCGTTCCGCGAATCCGGATCTGTTGACCCGTCTCGCGCCAGTAGAAGGCGAGCGATGCTCGCGGATTTTCTTTCAGCTCAACACCTTTCGGCGAAGCAGCTGAACCAGAGAACCAGAACCCACCCTCGGTCACGTCCTTGAGGATGAGGAAGCGAGAATCAGGCATACCGTCGCCGTCCACGGTCGAGAGCGCACACACGTGTGGCTCGACGACGCCGAAGGCCACGGCCGCACGGAGCCAGTCGAGGAACAACTCCCCCGGCTTTTCCGGAAAACACTCGGGCGCGGGCGGCGGAGTTCCGGTCAGCGCGGGGATACCGCGAATCCACGTCCGTACGTCAGGCAGCGAAAAATCTGCATCAACCATGAGCCGACTCTAATCGCGGGCGACCTCAGGAGACGTTGCGAACGACCGAGTCGCCGAACGACGGTTGCTGCAGCAGCGCCCACTTGTTGGACGTCAATCGGAAACTCGGCATGTCGGCGAGCGCCACCACCGATTCCCAGGTCCGCTCGTAGCTCGTGTGGGAGATTCGCCATTCACCGTCGCTGCAGCGGGTGTATCTGTCGTGATAGAAGGCCGATCCGCGAAGCAGCATGCCGTCTTCGGGGATTACCACTGTGTCCGCGAGGCACCAGATCCCGGTTGCGGTGTCTCCGTCGACGTCGATCTCGGGTTGCCCGCACTGATGTTCGGTGATGATGTGTGATCCGAGAGTGTTCTCGAGGAAGGAGACGAACGAATCTCGGGAATCGAAACTGAGTTGTTCTCCGTAGATCGCGGTGGCGTCGACGGTCAGAGTGTCGGCGAATTCGACCCACGATTTGGTGTCCAAGGCGCGTGCGTATCGGTACTTGAGTCTTTGGATGAGAACAATCGCTTCGAGATCCATGATCCCCGCCTCCCGGTGCAGCAACCACCCGTCCTATGTGTGCACATTAGCCTGTATCAAACCGAAACGGGCATTACTCTCAAAGCTAGTAGAAATGTCAGCCGATAACACGCTTTTCCAGGCCGTCGAGCATGATCGTGATCTTCTCGTCCAACCAACCTCGCCCGTGCCACGTCGATTCGTCGCCGATTCCCTCGATCAACGACTCCGATGCATTCCAACTTTCCTGATACGCCTGTCGCGCGGAACGTGAATCGGCGGAGCTGACGGTCTTGTCCATCGCCGCCATCATTGCGAACTGCGTCATGGTCACCTCGGAGATGAAGTCCACCGCCAATATCGCATCGTGGGGTGTGAAGCCTTGCGCAGTCAACGAACCGACCAGTTTCTCCACGATCTCGATTATCGCCGGCGGCGTGCCCGGAACTGCGAGACCGACCTGGGCCAGACCTGGATAGCGCTCGAACGAGGACCACAGAACGTCGCAGAAATCCTTCAGGAATTCGCGCCACGGACGATTCGTATCGGGCCATACAGTCTGACGCACAACATGATCCGAGCAGGCACGCAGCAGCGCTTCGCGGTCTGCGAAGTAGCGATAAAGTGCAGAATGACTGACGCCCAGCCGCTTTGCCACGCTCGGCATGGTCAGTTCACTCAGATCACCGGCCAGGGCGGCCTCGACGATGTCCGTTGTCGACAACGTCGGCGGCCGCCCCGTCTTCTTTCCGGTCTGCATTCTGCTCAGCTTGCCACCAACCGCCATCCCGACGCACGGTGGCGCTGGTTCCAGAACGCGGCGTAGTTCCCACCGGCTGCGAGCAGAACTTCGTGGGTTCCCACTTCGACGATCGATCCGTCGTCACCGAGCACGATGATCTGATCTGCGGCCACGACGGTCGACAGTTTGTGAGCGATCACGAGCAGTGTGCTTTCCCTGGCGAGTTCTTGCATCGCACGCTGCACGTGTGCCTCGTTCTCGGGATCGAGCGCGGCCGTCGCCTCGTCGAGCAGAACGACAGGTGCGCGTTTGAGGAGTGCGCGCGCAATGGAGACCCGCTGCCGCTCTCCACCGGACAGTGCCGTCCCGCCCTCACCGACACGGGTGTCCCAACCCCGCGGAAGCCGCTCGACGATTTCCGCGACGCCCGCGATCCGAGCCACGTCGAAGACTTCCTCGTCCGTGGCTTCGGGGCGGCCGAGGCGGATGTTCGCGATCAACGTGTCGTCGAAGAGGTACACGTCCTGGAAGACCAGAGACAGCTGCGACATCAGGTCGGCACTCGTGAGGTCCCGCACGTCGACGCCGCCGACACGCACCACACCGGAGTCGACGTCGTAGAAGCGCGAGATCAACCGGGTGACGGTGGTTTTGCCGGACCCTGACGGACCGACCAACGCCGTCAACGACTTCCGTGGCACGTCGAAGGAGATGTTTCGCAGAACCTGCACACCGTCCGCGTATCCGAAGTCGACGGCGTCGAACTGCACTGCCGTCTCCCCCGTCGCCGTCCCGCTGGTATCGGGTTCGACCATTGGTTCAACTTCGAGGATCTCGGACATTCGCCGGATTTCATTGCGTGCCATTCTGATTGCACCGCCGAACTCGCCGATCTCACCCAGCGGCTGGATGAACCGTGCGGTCAGTCCGAGTAGCGCGATCAACGTGACCGGATCGATGTCGCCGCCGAGCGCGAGGAACGCGCCCAAGATGATCACGGCAGAGAACACGAATTGCAGGGCGATCCCGTTGACCACGGACCCGATCACCACGAACCACAGTTGTGAACGACCCGCAGTGTGTTGCGCTTCGATCGCGTCGTCGAGCGGTTCGTACACCCCGTGGGTGCGTCCGAAAGCACGCAGGACCGGTTGGCAACGCGCGTATTCGAGCACTCGATTGTTCGATTCGACGGCCGCTGCATGAGCCCGATCGTCGGCCTTGGCAGTCATCGTCGAGGCAAATCGTGCTGCCGCGAAGAGAATCGGAACGCTGATTACCAGCGCGAGCCCGAGCCGCCAGTCGAAGAACAACATGCACACGACAATGGTTGCCGGGCTGGCAATTCCGGAGATGATCGGTGTCATCAGGTGCGCAGCGGCCCCCATCACCGAGATGGTGCCCTTGCTGGCAACCTGCGATACCTGCCCGAGTCGGCCGGCGCCGAACCAGCCGAGCGGCAGAGTGACGAGATGATCTCCCAGGCGCAGATGCATCGTCCGCAGCAGAGTGAGGGCCGACTCGAAACCCTTCATCGCCTGCAGGTAGTGCGCAATCGAA
Source organism: Rhodococcus sp. C-2 (assembly GCF_027854095.1). NCBI lineage: Bacteria > Bacillati > Actinomycetota > Actinomycetes > Mycobacteriales > Nocardiaceae > Rhodococcus > Rhodococcus sp. C-2. Next base: position 63,565 of record NZ_JAQGFI010000006.1, read on the forward strand.
CTGATCACAGCGCATACGGCCATGGCGGCGAGCCACCGAACGAAACTGCCCCAGCTCTGATCGAACAGTGCCTGCACCGCAGGGACCAGAAGCGCCACTGCCAAACCCTGCATCACGCCGTACAACACTGCCCACACCAGGAACTCGCGATAGCGGCCCTGATTCTGCGGGCCGAGTATCCGGAAGAGGTCGCGAATCATGAGTTGGCCTTTCCTGCTGCGTCAGACTTACCTGCGATGTTGCGTTCAATCGAGTCGGCCCGACTGTGCTCAATCGAGTCGGCCCGACTGTGTTCAATCGAGTCGGCCCGACTGTGACTCGCCCACATCCGCGCATAGGTTGAACCACTCGCCACAAGCTGATCGTGCGTGCCCTTCTCCACGATCCGTCCGGCGTCGAGGACCACGATCTGATCGGCACTCACGATCGAAGCCAACCGGTGCGCGATCACCAGCACGGTGCGCCCCACCGTCAAACGCGACAGCGCTTCTTGGATATCGGCTTCGGACTCCGGGTCGGCGAACGCGGTTGCCTCGTCGAGCACGAGAACAGGAGTGTCCGCGAGAATCGCACGCGCGATGGAGACTCTTTGGGCTTCACCACCCGAGAATCTGGCGTCGACCCCGACCACCGAGTCGTACCCCCTCGGGAGCGCTTCGATTCGGGTGTCGATCTGCGCGGCTGCGGCAGCGGCCTTCACCTCGGCCGAAGTCGCCTGCGGTTGGGCAAGCCGAATGTTGTCGAGCACGGTCGCTTCGACCAGCTGCACGTCCTGCAGAACGAATCCGACGTGGCGGTACAGCTCGTCGGTAGCGACTTCCCTGACGTCGACACCACCGATGGCCACGGATCCGGCACGCACGTCGTGGAACCTCGGAACCAGCGTTGCCAGCGTCGACTTACCCGAACCCGAAGGTCCGACCAGCGCCGTCACCGTACCCTCCGGCAGCGTCAGATCAATGTCGGTCAGAACGTCGGCGCCGTCGTCGTATGCAAAGGAAACTCCGGAGAATCGAACTTCGTTCCCCACAGGCTTTTTCGGATGATCGGTTTCCGGCAGAGCGTCGGTTGCGAACAGCGCGATCAGTCGCGCCGCAGCGGCGGCTGCCTCACGGCGAGCCTGCATACCGAAACCGATGGTCGTCACCGACACCGGAATCACCATCGCGACAAGAGAACTGGTCAGCACATCGATGGGTGACACCCATCCGGAGTGAACGAACCACGAGCCGAGGCCAAGGTTGACCACCAGCACAACCGGTGCGCTCAACGCAATCGAGGCCAGCGCCTCGGTCCGGAGCATCGGGCGAACCCAGCCCTCGTACGAGACGGCAAACGCCTTGGCAGCGTCGCGGTATCGAGAATGTGACTGCTTGTCCTGACCGAAGGTCTTGACCACTGCGATGCCGGTGACGAACTCGACGATGGTGTTGCTGATGGCCGCGATGCCCTCATTCATCCGGCTCATCTTGACGGCCATGTCCTTGGTCATCATCGCGTAGGCGATCATGTAGATCGGGAGGGTGGCAATCGCGACCAGTCCCAGACGCCAGTCGATCGAGATCACGTAGCCGAGCCCGACGAGCGGCACCGCGATGGCGCCGGTGGTCTCGACGGCGCTGTGCGCAACCAGGTAGTGGAGATCGGAGATGTCGTTCTGCGCGGCTTTTCGCACGGTTCCGGACGAGTGGGAGGTGAACCAGCCCAGTGGAAGTCGACCCAGTGTCGCTGCGATTCGACGCCGAAGCACAGCTTGAAGATTGACATCGGCGAAGTGCGTCACGATCAATGCACCGCCTCCGAAGAACGCACGCATACCCAGACCCAAGACGACCACCCACACGATCGTCCAGACGCGAGACGAGTCGATGTCGCCGCCCACGATCAGCGTCTTACCCAACTCGGCGATGGCCACGTACGGCACGATGGCCGCGACCGCGGCGATCACCTGCATCACCATCGCGATGGTGGTCCGTGTACGAACTGGCGCAAGGAGTTCGCGAAGCGCGCTCTTGTGCGCCGCCGCTTCAGCTTTGGCTTGCGAGGCTTCGGCCGTCGCTCCTTGTGATGCGTCGGCCTCTTCAGATGAAATGTCTGCTTTCGTGGCCTGTGTCGTCGTCATTTCGAGAACGCCTTCCATCGGGTAACTGCGTCGGCGTCGGATGCGATGCGGCCTTGGAGTTCCGCGCCGGTGAGAGTGCGATCGGCAAGAGCCTCGAGGTCTTCGAGGATCCAGTAGACCGCGAAAGGATAACTGCCGAACCAAAGTTCACCGCTCACGTCTGCCGTGCGTCCGGCCTTTACTGCGGAGATCTCGTTGAACAGTGGATTTGCGTGAACTAGAGCGCCGTCGTAGATGTTGCCCGAGGTCACGACCATCGCGTCCGCCGCATGCTGTCCGACCTCCTCGCCGGACACCGAAGACGTGGCAACACCTGTGTTGGGGCCGATCTTCGCGTCGAGTTCGGCTTGCGGGCGCCCGAAACCGGCTTCCTCGATGATCGAGGACATCGGCGACTGTGGGATGACGGTGTAGATGCCGCCGGAGAATCCCACCAGCACTGACAGTGTCTGCGGTTGCGCCTCGACCGTTCCGGATACTTCGGCAAATTTGGCCTCGAGCCTCGACACGATTTCGCGAGCTTCGGACTCTCGACCCAGTGCAGTCGCCGCGGTATTCAGAACTTCGCGCCACGGCGCCGCATAGGCGAGCACCGTCGTCGGGGCAATCTCGTTGGCCTGCACGGTGATCGACGTCAACGAGCCGACATCACTGAGCAGGATTCGGTCAGGATGAACGGCCGCGATCTGCTCCACATCTGGTGATTGGAAGAACGTCGGTTTGTCGACGACCTCGATCCCCTCACTCTGCAATATCTCCTTCGCCGCCTGCGACTGCAGCGTGGCGAAGACCGTATCGGGCTTGACCCCGAGCGTGAGTGCGTTGAGCGCTGCGAACTCGTCCAGTGCGAGCAGTTTCTGAGGTGCAGGTACGGCCGACGACTCGCCTGTTTCCGATGCGTCTGCGTCATCGCCGCCCACGGAGCAACCGACAAGCGCCGTTGCTGTCGCTGCGAGTGCCGTTGCTCGCAGGCCCCACTGCTGCCGCATCCTTCTCTCCCCGCTTTAGTTACACGCTGTCTCGATTAGGGGAGCCTACAATAAGTCACGCCTTTTGTGCAGTCCTCGTCGCTGGAAGTGCAATCGCCGGCAGACAGGCGACAACACTGATGACGGCACCCATCACGAACGCCAGCGCGAACGAGTCGCCGGAAATGCCGATCGCCAGGACCGCTGTGGTCACCGGGGCGCCCACCGCCGAACCGACGGTTCTGATCACACTGTTGACTCCACTGGCTGCTGCCATTTCCGATGGCGGGACGATCGAGGCAACCAACAGAGCACAGACCGCGAACCCCACGCCGTTCCCCGATCCGACGAGGGAAAAGAACGCCACGATCGCAACCACCGAACTCGGCCAGATCGCGAGTCCGACTGCGCCCGCCGCCATGAGGGCCAGCGCTATGACAGCGGGCACCCGCGGCCCGAATCGCCGCGCGAGAGCCGGCGTCAAGCGGCCACCGAGAAAGACGAGGACAGCGGCGGGCAAGAGCGCCAAGCCGGTCTGCACAACGGTGAATCCGCTTCCATACGTGGACGTTTCCGGCGCCTGGAGGATCCGCGGCAGACAGAGATAGAAAATGTACGGCACGAACCCGAACACCAGGGTGAGTGCGCTGGTGATCATCATCGGCTTGTCCCGAAAAACTCGCATGTCGACGATCGGCGCGTCGTGGCGGGAATCGACGGCAATCAGTGTCGCGAACGAAACGAACGCGACTACCACCAGACCCCAGAATCCGAGCGACAAAACTCCCCAGTCGGAGGCTTTCGTGATCGCCAATAGCAGGCTCACCAATCCGAACGCCAGAGCGCCGGCACCGGCCCAGTCCGTCGGCATACCCGGGCGGCGATGCGAGCCCGGAACCACGGCCACCACTGCGACCAATGCGAGCACGATCAAGATCCCGGTGATCACGAACAACCACTGCCAACTGAGATACTCGAGGATGACACCGCCGATCACCAGTGCACTTCCGGCACCGATTCCCAAAGTCCCAGCGAGCCAACCTATCCCTGAAGACAACTCGGGACCTACTACCGTTCTCCGCAGTACTGCCATCGCAAGCGGGAAGCTCGCCATGCTCACTCCCTGGACAGCTCGAACGACAAGCAGCACCCCGATATTCGGGGCGGCTGCCGCGGCAAATGTCGCGAGAGCGAAGATGATCAGGACGATCACCAGGACTCGCTTGTCGCCGAATCGGTCACCCATCGCGCCGACTATCGGAGCCATCACCGCGGCCGCCAACAGGTACGCCGTCAGGATCCAGCCGGTCACCGCCACGGACGTGTCGAAATGCTCACCCAACACCGGCAACGCCGGTACCAGCATGGTCTGCATGAGCGAGTAGACGAGTACCGCCCCCGCAAGCGCGGCGATCACCCGGCTCCCGGATCGCGTGGGCGCCTCCGCCAAGGTTGTCATCGACACCTTCCTCCAATCATGAATCGAATCGGAACGGAACACTCCGTTCCGATTGAGTAACCATGCATTGCTAGCCTGTGGGAATGGCGAAAGAGAATGCGAGCCTCCCCGGACGCGCCCGAGAAGCCGCAGACAACGACGTCACCGTACTGCGAGCAGCGCGCGAGATTTTTGCCGAACAGGGTTGGAATGCACCGGTATCGGCAATTGCCACCCGGGCCGGAGTGGGAGTAGGCAGCATCTATCGCCGATACCGAGGCAAGGAGGAACTGGCGCAATCCCTGCGCGTCTGGGCGATCGACCACCTCGCCACCCTCGCCCGAGAGTGCATGAGCACCGCGAAAACCGATGAAGCCGTATTGAAGACGTTCTTCTCGCGATATCTCACCGAATCAGTGGGACCGCTCATTCCGGTCCTCGGCGGCAAGTTACCTGAACACGCCGAAGTCACTCGTGCCGCCGAAGAATTGGAGGCCGCACTGCAATCGATGGTCGACGTCTGCATCGACGCTCGCGAAGTCCCGCCCGACTTCACTGCTGCTGACGTCATGCTCATGACAGTGCATCTGCGGCCGACTCTGCCGATCGAGGGTGATCGAGCCACCGAAATACACACGCGCTATCTCGACTTCATGCTCGACGGACTTCGTGGCGGAACACCTCGACCAACGATCACTCCCCCGTCCTGGAGCGAATGGCTTCAGATGTGGCAGGGCAACTGACCCCGAGAACACCCGAATGACATGTCAGGTTAGGCTTACCTAGCTTATTTCGCCATGTTCGGAAGGTTCTCATGAAAATCAATCGCCGGCTCGCCGGCTTCGCCACACTACCCGCCGTCGCCACGCTCCTACTCGCCGGTTGCGGAAGTAGCGACGCAGCGCCCTCTACCGAGACCAGGTCTGCCGACCAGTCCTGGAGTTACACAACGGGATACGGAAACACGATCACCCTCGACCACGCCCCGGAGCGGATCGTCGTCGACGCGTACTCCGCTGCGGCTCTGTGGGACTACGGCATTCGGCCGGTCGGCATCTTCGGTTACGGCGTCGGCAATCCAGACGTCACCGATCGCGCTGACGAGTCGACGATGACCGTCGTCGGCCGTGAAGGTGAACTCAGCGCGGAAGCTCTTGCGGCGCTGGACCCAGACCTGGTCATCGGGTACGGCAACAGCGACGACCCGACACGATGGACTTGGTGGGACGAGCCGATGGGCAAGACCGTCAACAATGTTGCACCGTTTGTCGGCGTCAAGTTCTCCGGAGCCTCGACACCGGACGTGTTGAACGAGTACGCCTCACTCGCCGAAGCACTCGGCGGGAACACCGACACAGCCGCAGCACGCGAGGGCAAGGAAGCATTCGAATCCGGTGCAGAGCGCATCCGAACTGCTGCGGCCAAGGTCGACGACATCGAAGTCCTCGCCCTGAACGGTGACAGCTCCGAGTTGTACGCAGGCACAACTGCGCTCGCTCAGTTCGGTTACCTGAAGGAACTGGGCGTGAAGTTCACCGGTCCGGGAGGCGACAAGGGCTGGGCCGATCTCAGCTGGGAACAGGTACCGGACTATCCGGCGGACATCGTGTTCCAGTTCGCGAAGTCGGCAGAGGCATTCGCGGCATCACCTGTGTTCGTCAAGCTGCCCGCGGTGACCGCGAACCAGGTGATCGACTTCGACGACAAGCGTCCCAACACCTACGCCAATTACGGCGCCTGGTTCGAGCAGGTTGCACAACTACTCGACCAGGCCCGCAACGTCGCCTGAATTACTGCCCAGCAGTGATTCGCCCGGCCGCTTCCTCGAGAACGTCGAGGAAGATGGCCGCGGTGAGCGCAAATCCTTGGTTGTATCGCGCGTCGCTGGTCAACACGTTGCCCGCTTGAACTGCAGGCAACCGCTGCCACGTCGGCTGCGTCTTGATCGCGTCGAGCGCTTCCTGATCGCGTGCTTGAGCGATGATCACATCCGCCGGAGCCAAGGTGTCGAGTTGCTCGAACGACAACTCGAACGAGTTCTCTGCATTGTCGTCGTCACGGAAAAGCACGTCCAGGCCGGCATCGAGTGCAACACTGATTCGCAGATTCCGCTGATGCACAAGGAAGCCCGTCGGCGTCTGAACGCCGAACACGATCTTCTTTCCGCCCAGCTTCTCCTGCAACATCGGTCGCAGTCTCGCGAGCTTGTCGTCGTACTCCGCAATGGAAGCCTCGGCGATCGTCACCCGGTCGAGCTGGCTCGCCTGCGCCATCAGAGCACCTCGCCAGTCGACCGGGTGCCCGGCAATCGGTTCGACGTCGTCGCCGACGACCAACAGCGGCGCGATGGAAGACAATCGCTCGGTGCCGTACCAGTCACTGGTGTATCCGATCGCAGTGATGACGATCAGATCGGGCTCGAGAGCGAGCAGAGCCTCGAAGTTGGTGGAGAAGTCGCCGGCGACGTTGACGAAGCTCGCGTCCTCGATGGTGCGGCCGGGAAACTGGAATCCTGCCTTGGCGTCGGGGAACCAGAAGTTGCCCGATCCGACGATCGGGTAGTCCATCATCATCGCGAATTCGAGGTCGACGCGGCCGTCGAGCACCACCACACGCTTCGGGTCGCGCGGAACGTCGCCGCTGAACTCGGCCCACGTGTACGGGAGAGTGTCACTGGCAGAGTCGGATTCGCCATCGGAGCTTCCGCAGGCGCTCAGCGCCAATGCTGCAGCCACACCAGCTGCGCCACCGAAGAATCGGCGTCGCGAAATGCGGTCGACGATCTGAGCCCACTCCGTGTCGGTAACCTGCGCATCCAGGACGAGTGTCATACCTTTGCTCCTTCGATGTTTCGCTGACGCTCGCGTCCCAGCGGAATGACCAGCGGTGTGTGGGAAACCGGATCGTCGATGATGCGGCACGCCATGCCGAACACCTCCTGCACCAGTTCTTCGGTGATGATCTCCGCGGGCGGGCCCTCGGCGACCACCGCGCCGTCCTTCATCGCGATGATGTGAGTTCCGTAGCGGCACGCGTGATTGAGATCGTGAAGCACCGCCACCAGCGTGTGTCCGTCGTTCTCGTTCAGATCGCGGCAGAGTTCCAGCAGCTCGATCTGGTGCGCGATGTCGAGGAACGTCGTCGGCTCGTCCAGTAGCACCAACGGAGTCTGCTGCGCGAGAACCATAGCTACCCAGACACGTTGGCGCTGACCACCGGACAGTTCGTCGACCGGCCTGGCCGACAGATCCGTGACCTTGGTTGCCTCCATCGCCTTGATGACGGCGGCCTCGTCCTCTCGGGACCACTGGCGGATCAGCTTCTGGTGCGGATAACGCCCTCGCGCAACCAGATCGGCGACTTTGATTCCGTCCGGCGCGATCGACGTCTGCGGCAGAAGCCCGAGTCGCCTCGCAACTTCCTTTGCCGGGTACGACGTGATCGCCTTACCGTCGAGAAGGACCTTGCCGGTGGTCGGCTTGAGCAACCGGGACAGCGCACGCAGAAGCGTCGACTTGCCGCAGGCATTGGGACCGACGATGACGGTGAAGCCACCGTCGGGGATTTCGACGTCGAGGTGTTCCGAGATGACGCGCTTGTCGTAACCGATCGTGACGTCCTCGGCGCGAAGCCGATTCGTCCTTTCGACCACGACGGCGGCCGTACTTGTCTCGTTCACGCTGTTCCTCGTTCCTTCACCGATCACTGCTTACGTGCCTCTCGCGCGAGAAGCCATACGAAATAGATGCCACCGATGGAGACGGTGACGACGCCGACCGGCAACTGTGTCGGCGCGAAAGCTCGCTGCGCCACCCAGTCGCTGACCATCAGCAACGCGCCACCCATTGCTGCCGACGGCAGCAGGGTCACTCCGGCACTACCGGTCAATCGCCTCACCAACTGCGGAGCCGCCAGCGAGACGAACCCGATGGGACCGGCCGCTGCTGTCACCATGGCCGTCAGGGCGACGCCGAGAACAACCAGGGATAGCCGCGTGGGTTCGGCCCGGACGCCGAGCGCCTTGGCGGCGTCGTCGCCCATCTCGAGCATCTGCATCCGCCTGCCCAACACCAGGATCAGCGGAACGAGGATGGCCAGCACGACGACCACCGGCCACACCTGAGTCCAGCCGAGGCCGTTCAACGAACCGGCACCCCACACTGCGGCAGCCATGGCGTCGTCAAGTTTCGCCTTGAGGATCATCCAGGTGTTGACCGAGCCCAACATCGCGCTGATGGCGATACCGACGATGATCAACCGGAATCCCTGCACACCTCGCTTGTACGCAAGGAGATAAACAACTGCTGCGGTGGCGATTCCGCCCACCAGAGCACCGACTGCGATCTCGTAGTAAGTACCACCGATGAGGAGGATGACCACCAGAGCGCCCGTGTACGCACCGGAGTTGAAGCCGATGATGTCCGGGCTACCCAACGGGTTCCTGGTCAGCGATTGGAAGATCGCACCGCTCATACCGAGCGCCGCACCGAGCATCAGCGCCAACAGAACTCGGGGCAGACGCCATTCCACGACGACCATGTGGATACGCGCGGGGGCTTCGCCGAACAGTGCACCGAGGACGTCCCCGATCGGCACTTGGTAGTCACCACTACCGAGCGCGATGACACCGATGGCCAATGCAAGCGCAACGAGGACGAGGCAGACTGTGACCGTGCGGACGTCGATCCGCGCGGACCAGCCTTCTTTGGGTGAGCGCACCACCGTGGTGGCGCGCCCGAAATCGATGCTCACAGACCGCTCACCTTGCTTCGACGCACCAGCATGATCAGCACCGGAGCGCCGATGAAGGCCGTGACGATACCGACCTGAAGTTCACCCGGGCGCAGCACGATTCGGCCGACGACGTCGGAGAAGAGAAGAAGAATCGGCGAGCACACCAACGTGTACGGGAGAATCCATCGCTGATCCGGTCCGACGAACCATCTCGCGACGTGCGGAACCATCAAACCGACGAATCCGATCGGCCCGGCCGCAGCTGTCGCCGCGCCGCACAGCAATGTCACCGCGATGACACCGAGGATGCGAGTACGAGTGATGTTGGCACCGAGCGAACGTGCCAGATCGTCACCCAGGGCCACCGCGTTGAGTTGGCGCGCCAACGCGAGCGCCAGGAAGAGCCCGATGAGAATGAATGGGGCAACGGCCAGAACGATTTCCAACGAACGCCCGCTGAGTGAGCCGGCATTCCACTGGCGCATCTGGTCGAAGGCGGTCGGGTTGAGCAAGGTGATCCCGGACGAGATGCCGCCGAGCACGGAGCCGATGGCAACACCGGCAAGCGTCAGCCGAATGGGCGTCGCACCACCTCGACCGATCGAGCCCAGCGTGTAGACGATCGCCGTGGCTATCACCGCTCCGAGGAACGCGAACCAGATGTACGACCAGATGCTGGTCAGGCCGAAGACCGCGACGGCAACGACCATCGCGAAGCCTGCTCCGGCATTGACACCGAGAATTCCGGGATCAGCCAAGGGATTTCGTGTCATCGCCTGGATGAGGCCACCGGCCACACCCAGTGCCATACCGACTATCAGACCGAGCAGAGTACGCGGTAGTCGCAGGTCACGGATGATCACGTGATCATTGGAATCGTCGTAGTTCACCAGCGCGTCGATCACGGTGCCGAACGGAATGGTCTTCGATCCCACCGCGATACTCAGAAGGAGCACGGCGGCGAGCACCACCAGGCACACCAGAAGACCCGCCATACGACGAGAGTTGGTCGATACCAGCCCGTCCGGTTGCTTCTGCTTCTCGTGCAGCGACTCGTCGATCAGTTCTTCGGTGTGTTTGTCGACTGCGCTCTTGTCCGCCGCACCGCTGTCGACAGCACTCTTGTCGAATCCAACGGTCACAAGCCGGCGCTCTCTAGAGTCTTCTCGACCTCGTCGCGGATCTCTTCCTCGTCGCGGTCCGATTCCCAGGCCGCATCGAGTGCCGCGCGGACACTTTCGTCGAGGGCCTCGTACTTCGCGTTCCACACCTCGGCTTTGTACGTCCAGTAGCCGATGACCTTGTACTGCTCACCCGGCAACTTCAGTTCGTGGCGAAGGTACTTGCGGATGTCACGGAACATCGTGCTCTCGCCTGCAACCCACACGTATCCGAGTTCGGTGGGCAGGTTCATCGCGCGAACCGCGTCCGGCAACTTCGACGGTGCAACACCGTTGCCACTGCCGACCAGCCAGATGAACTCGACGTCGGCGTCCGAGGTGATCTGCTGCTTGTGAGACTCGTCCACCACCTCGACGATCGCCTTGGCCGACATCCCGGCGGGCAACTGTTCGATCAAGCGCCCGAGTGCGGGGAGTCCAGTCGCGTCGGCGACGAACACCTGCCAGCGTGCGTCGGCCGGGGGCTCGTAGAGGCCACGAGACTCGCCGATCGCCAACTTGTCACCGATCTCGGCCTTCTGTGCCCAGTCGCTGGCGATACCACCCTCGTGAACGACGAAGTCGATCGTCATGCAGCTGGTTTCGGAATCGAACCGTCGCACGGTGTACGGCTGGCACGGGGACGGTTCCTCTCCCTCCGGGTATCGCCAACCGCGCGGTGCATCCGGATCTTCCGCCGGTAGAACGAACTTGCCTGTAGCCGGGACCGGGAAGTGGAGGCGCAGGTATTCGTCACCGGTACCGGTGGTTTCGAAGGCGGTCAGCTCCTCCCCACCGAACACGATACGAACCATTCCCGGGGTCACGTACTCCTTGTGAAGTACCTCGCCGAACACAAGACTCACAACAATCTCCAACATCGATGGAACATGAACCGGACCCGAACACGAGGATCTATCCGACTTCCGGACATAGTTAACCCGCGCTAAGTAAGGTAGACCTTAATTTATTGCAGTGTCGTCGATGAGTCGATGCCTTCTCCGCTGCAACGGGGCCAACTACTATCGCAATTCGGCCAACGCAATACGTATGGCCTGTTCACGACAAGTATTGGCACCGGTGTGACTTCTGACTACCGCCCACGATCCCTAGCGTGGACCCAGTGCCTTCGACACCACTTCTTTCGGCCGAGACAAACGGTCCCCCAACCAGCCCGGCGATCACGCCGCGTCAGGTAATCACACGCGCGATCGCTTCCGAAGGTCGCGGAGCCAAGCTGGCGGCCGCGTCCGTCGGCTTCACCGGCCACCAGGTCGCGGAAGCGTTGGTGCCGGTGGTGATCGGTGCGGTCATCGACCGTGCTGTGGCGACCAGCGATGCCGCCGCACTCGGAAAGTGGATCCTCGTTCTCGGAATTCTCTTCACCGGCTTGTTGCTCAGTTGGCGCTTCGCGGCGCGCATCTCCGATTCCGTCACCGAGCACGGAGCACATCGCTTGCGGATGGACATCGCGCGCCGAGGCCTCGATCCGCACGGCATGTCGCCGCGGCGTATGCCGGGCGAGGTCTACTCGATTGCAACATCCGACGCGGGTTCGGTGGCCGGATTCACGCACACGCTGAGCACCAAACTTGCGGCCGCCTGCGGAGTGCTGACCGCCGCGATTTCGCTACTGGTGATCTCGGTGCCACTCGGCCTGCTCGTCATCCTCGGCACTCCCCCGGTGCTGGCTCTCATGCAGGTGGTCAGTCGGCCGCTCGAACGCCGAGCCGAAACCGATCAGTGGCAGGGCGCCAAGGCCGGCGCGCTAGCCGCAGATCTACTCTCCGGACTCCGAATCCTCTCCGGAATCGGCGCCGGAGATGCTGCAGCGCAGCGGTATCGGGCAGCCAGCCGGACTTCGTTGGAAGCAACCCTTCGCGCACAGAGATACCAAGCGATGTACTCCGCCGCCAACGTTGCGATCGCCGGCGCTTTCCTCGCCGTCATCGCGTACGTGGGCGGACGGATGGCAGCGTCCGGGAGCATCTCGGTCGGTGAATTCGTTGCCGTGGTTGGTCTGGCACAGTTCCTTCGGGGTCCGTTGATCGACATCATCTACTTCGGCGCCGGTCTGGCACGGGCGCGTGCTTCCGCCAACCGCGTCGCAGCACTTCTCGGGACCACCGAGGCTGTGACTCCCGCGGGTGAACCTGTGTCCCTGAATCACTCCGAGTTCCTGACGCTGCGCGACGTCGTGTTGGCCGGAGCGTCACCAGTCGATCTCGACGTCAAACGCGGCGAGATCATCGGCATCGTCACCGAGAATGCCGCATGGGCGGATGCGTTGGTCGACGCACTGGCGCGTCGAATCGAGCCTTCGAGCGGAACAATTCATCTCGGCGACAACGCCATTCACGAGCTGCACATCGACGAACTTCGCACTCACGTTCTGGCAGCACCGCACGACGCGGCACTGTTCATCGGCACAGTCGGCGACAACATCGACGCCCTCGCACCGATCGGCAGCCGCAACGACGAGGCCATCGCCGCTGCTGCGGCAGATCAAGTGATCTCGGCACTGCCGCTCGGCCTCGCAACCCGAGTCACCGAGCAAGGGAATTCTTTGTCCGGCGGTCAGCGTCAGCGCATCGCGTTGGCGAGGGCACTGGCGAGCGAAGCTCCCGTCCTGGTCCTGCACGATCCCACCACTGCCGTCGACTCCGTCACCGAAGCGCGCATTGCTCGCGGGATCGCCGAGGTACGCGGGGCGCACGCCACAATACTTCTGACCAGCAGCCCCGTGCTGCTCGATATCTGCGATCGGGTGATCGAGCTGTGAACGAACTACTCCCCACCGCAACACCGAAACAAGCGCGGCGCGCGGCACTTCGGTTGATGGGACCCCACCGGATTTCCGCGATCGCAGCAGTCGTCACCCTGACCGCCGCGACCGCGATCGGTCTGCTCACACCGCTGGTCCTCGGCGCCATGGTCGACGCCGTGACCGACGCAGACGGCGACGCTGTCTCTCGCATCGGCACACTGACTCTCGCGTTGGTCGGTATCGCGGTTGCCTCATCCCTTCTCGTCGGAGTGAGCAACTACCTGCTCGCCGGCGTCGGCGAGCGCGTTGTCGCCGACCTTCGCGAAGAAGTCGTCGTCCGGGTTCTCGACCTTCCGCAGAGCGACGTCGAACGGGCCGGGCGCGGAGATCTCGTCTCCCGCATCACCGGCGACGTGCGGTTGGTGACCCGGGCCGTATCCGAAGCACTTCCGGTTTTTGCCACCGCGGCACTGACCATCGTGTTGACCCTGATCGGATTGGGTAGCCTCGATTGGAGATTCGCCGTCGCCGCGGTGATCGCGGCACCCATCCAGATCCAGGCGCTGCGCTGGTACCTCTCGAGGTCGGCACCGGTCTACCGCGAGGAGCGGGAGGCAGAAGGTGCACGTGCGCAACAGCTCCTGGACTCGCTGAGCAACTCCGACACCGTCGGATCGCTTCGCCTGGCCGAGTCGCATCTCGAACAGATCGAATCTCGATCGATGACGGCCGTCCGGCTGAGCTTGTTGACCACGCGTCTACGCACCAGGTTCTTCGGCCGGCTCAACATCGCGGAGTTCATCGGCCTGTCCGCTGTGCTGATCACCGGCTTCTGGCTGGTGAAAGACGGTCAGATCAGCATCGGTGCCGCCACCGCCGCAGCCCTGTTCTTCCACCGCCTCTTCGATCCGGTGGGCGCGGTTCTCAGCGTGTTCGACGAATTGCAGGAAGGCACAATCGCGATGGCTCGCCTGGTCGGAGTCACGCTTGCGCCCGTGCCATCCGCACCGACCGATCCGCAGGAACCTGTCGACAGCTCAGCTTCTTTGGAACGCGTCACATTCTCGTACCGAAGCGGCGACGCTCCTGTTCTGCGAGACATCGACATCACCATTCCGGCAGGAACCGTCACCGCACTGGTGGGCGCTACCGGAGCCGGAAAATCTACAGTCGCAAAGCTGATCGCGGGAACCTACGAACCGACCGAAGGCGTCGTGAAGATCGGGACGGTGCCCCGGAACGAACTGCCACCGTCGACATCTCGGAGCGCGGTGGCCCTCGTGACTCAGGAGGTCCACGTCTTCGCCGGCACGTTGGCCGAGGATCTGCGGCTGGCCGACCCGTCGGCAACCGACAACGACATCACCGCGGCGCTCGATACCGTCGGCGCGTCGGATTGGCTGCGGGCTCTCCCGGACGGACTCGAAACCGTGGTCGGAGACGGTGGACACCGGCTGACCGCAACACAGGCACAACAACTTGCGTTGGCAAGAATCGAATTACTGGATCCGCCGCTGCTGATTCTCGACGAGGCGACCGCCGAAGCGGGCAGCGCTGGAGCCAGGGTCCTCGACGATGCCGCTCTCGCTCTGACCCGAGGTCGCACTGCTGTCACAGTGGCACACCGACTCTCACAGGCCGTCGACGCCGATCAGATCCTGGTGATGGACGACGGCCGCGTCGTCGAGCACGGCTCTCACGACGAGTTGGTCAACCTCGGGGGTCGGTACGCGGAGCTGTGGGAAGCGTGGTCCGCGCCGCGGAGTTGACCGCGACGGTTGCACCGAGCACTTCCGCCCGGTGCAACCCAACTCAAGCGTGCAGAAGGTACGGCACCGATTCGGGCGCCACACTCCCCTTGTTCATCATGCTGCCGGGCGTACGGCCGGTGACCCGGCGGAACACTGCGACAAAAGCACTCGGAGTTTCGTATCCGACCCGCCTACTGACAACCGAAACCGGCACTCCAGCAGCTAAATACGTCAATGCTGCGCGGACACGTACCTGAATTCGCCACTGCGCAAAAGTCATTCCAGTGCCCTGCGCGAACACACGCGTCAGCGTACGGACGCTACCGCCAGCCGTCAGCGCCCATTCGGACAGCGACCGCTGGTCTGCCGGATTGGCGACCAACGCTTCGGCGACGAACAACGCTCGCGGATCGGTCGGCATCGGAACCTCCACCGCAGCAACTTCGAGCGGCTGCAACATGTCGAAGGCCACCCGCTCGGCGCGACTGCGCGCCTCGTCGGGCATGTTCCGCCGATGCATGTGCAGGAGTACCTCACGCAGGAGAGCGCTGACACCGAACAAGCCCGGAACACCCGACGGCGCCTCGTGAGCCTCGGGCCGGAAGTAGGTGCAGAAGAACTCCGTACCCGGACCGGCCTTCACGGCATGCAACGCCCCGGCAGGCAGCCACAGTCCGGCCGAAGGCGGCACCTCCCAAGTGATGCCGTCAGCGACAACCGTGAGCATTCCACCGGAGTTTCCCCAGATCAGCTCATGTTCAGGATGACGATGCGGGGCCCACTGCCGCTGATGAGAGAGCTTCAGAGTCACCGTTGTCATCGAGTAGGGGTGATCGATGGAACGCGGCCCCACGGGCACCGAAACTCTCTCTGCCACAGCTGTCATGAAGACGAGTATAGGACTTTCGTTAGGCATACCTAAATAGGAACCCGAAAATCGTTGACTGTGACCCCAGAGTTACACATACCAGGGTCCCCGATATCGTGACTGCAACTCCCGGCTACGGGTCGGCAACGAGAGGTACATGATGGTTGACGCATCACGAATCCCGGTCATCGTCGGCGTCGGCGATCTGCGCTGGAATCCTGCCGACGGGCACCGCGAACCCCTCGATCTGATTCACGACGCCACCGTCGCCGCGTTGAACGACAGTGGACACGCTGAACTGCGAACACAGATCGATTCCGTGTTCGCGATCAAGACAGTCAGCTGGTCGTACGACGATCTCCCCGGGCTGCTTGCCTCACGATTAGGCGCGACCCCCACGGTCACCTCTACCTCGCCGATCGGTGGCCACTGGCCCGCGGCGCTCCTCGATCGGATCGGCGCGGCCATCGCTCGCGGTGAATCCTCGGCTGCTCTGCTCGTGGGCGGCGAATCGCACGCCAGCAGCACCGCGCTGCGAAAGTCCGGAGTCGCCCCCGACTCGATCGGGTGGACAGCCGCGCCCGGTGGGCCTCCCGGATTCGATCCGACCGACCTGGGAAGCCCTGAAATGCAGCGCGCCGGTTTCATCGTGCCTACGCGCGTCTACCCGCTCTTCGAGAACTGTTTCAGCGCTGCCGAGGGCCACGACGCCGGTGAATCGCTCGACTGGTCCGCGCGGATGTACGCCGCATTCTCGGAACTGGGTTCGAAGAATCCCGCCTCCTGGACGTCGGAGATCCGATCGGCAGACGAGATCGGCACCGTCGGCCCCGGCAATCGGATGGTCTCCGAGCCGTACCCGCTGATGCTCAACGCCATGCCTTTCGTCAATCAGGCTGCGGCCGTTGTCGTCTGCTCGTTGTCGACGGCCCGCGAGTTCGGGATCGATGAAAGCAAACTGGTGTACCTCTGGGGCGGCGCTGGTGCGAGTGATCCGTTGGACATCCTCAGCCGCAACAGCTTCGACAGCTCGGCCGCGATGCATGACGCCGTACATCGCACACTCGACGGTGCCGGAGTCGGCGCCGACGCACTCGACATCGTCGATGCCTACAGCTGCTTCCCGATCGTGCCCAAGCTGTTGATCCGCGAACTCGGACTTCCCGATACCGCGATCCCAAGCGTCACCGGAGGACACTCGTTCTTCGGCGGACCGCTCAACAGCTACACCCTGCATTCCGTCGCTGAAGTCACCAGGCGAATTCGCGACGGCGCGAACCTTGCCCTCGTCCACGGCAACGGTGGATTCCTCACCTACCAGCACTGCGTACTGCTGTCGTCTGCCGCTCATGCCGACGGGTACGTCGGTGATCCCGACGCACGCGCTTTGACCGCGGAGGCTCCGGAACTGATCACCGATTACCAGGGCACTGCAAAAATTGTCACTGCCTCTGTCGAATACGGTCGCACCGGGGAGCCTGAGATCGGGTTCGTGATCGCGGCAACGCCGGACGGCCGCCGCGTCGCCGGTCACACCGGTCCCGAGAATGCCTCCGAACTGACCCAGCTTCGCGGTGACAACCCTCCGTCGATCGGGCGAACTGTTCACATCAGCGACGAGAACGGGCGACTCACGCTCACGTTCTGACAGTAGCGTTCTGACAGTAGACAGCCGTGAGCACCGGGGCATGGTTGTGCCCCGGTGCTCACGTCTTCAGTTGTCGCGATTCACGCCGCGGTGGGTGGGCTGTTCCCGCCGATCGGCTGCTGATACGGATCAACAGACATCGGCGGATAGAACACCGATTTGCGATCCGGCCCGATCTCCACCCGCCATTCGGTGTGGTGCATCGTCCGATGATGATGACCGCACAACAAGATCAGATTGTCGAGATCCGTTGGGCCACCATCGTTCCAGTGAACAATATGATGGGCATCGCACCACCCCGACGGTGTCCCGCATCCCGGAAACGCACACCCACCATCACGAACCGCCAACGCCCGCCGCTGGGGTACCGTCGCGGTCCTTGCTTCTTTGCCGCAGTCGAGCGGAACACCGTTCTCGTCCAACAAAATCCGGGTGACCGTGCAGTCGCACGCCAGCATCCGGGCAGTATCGATACTGATCGGACCTACCCAATCCGTCCACGCGAAACCCAGTTCCTGAGTCGACGGCAGTAGATCCTTCAATGCTTTGAGGTCGGTCATGTCTTTTGCACTGGCGGTGACTGTGATGTGCGGTTTCACTCCGCCTTCGATCGGACCCAGCCCCGCCCGCTCGTACCGCCGCAACAATTCGCAGAACCCATCCGCCCGTCGTAATGCCGGCGTGCGGGCGTCCTTGACGCCGTCTTTCTCCGGCGTCGGCGCCGACAGGCTCGACAGCAACGTGATCAGACGTGCCCCGTTCACAGCATCCAGGTCGCCCTTCACGGTCACCCGCCCGTACAAGCCTTTCGAGGCGTAGAACTCGTTACGCTCCGAATCCTCACCCACCGGAACGCCGTCTTCGCGTTTGCCGTACTGCTTCTCGATCCGCCGGATCGCTGCCCGCACCGCATCACAATCGGCGATGTTCTTCGACGCCAACCCCAACAGAATCCCGCGGGCCTTGTCCACATCCGCCAGGGTCATGTTCTTCGGCGGATGCTGACAAAACGACGCCACCTGCCGCGCCTTCAACGCATCCACGTCACCGCGATGGAATGCATCCGCGACAACAGGTTCGAGCATCAACAACCGCGCCAACCCGACCAGCAGGCTGCACTCACCGATCTCCAGATTCGTCGAACCATGCAACCACTGCGCGATCGCCCGAAAACCCTTCCCGCCGAGAACCTCACGGGAAAACATCTCCACGATCAGCAACACCATCCGCGACTGCAATTCGTGTCGGGCGCGCACCAGATCCAGAACCTCACTCTTGAGGTCCTCGCCATCCAGCTGCCACGCTTCCCGACTGTCCATGCTCAAAGTTTAATCGAACATACTTTCGATAACCAGAGACAAACCGGACAACTTCGGGAACATGAAGACTTGAGACCTGTTGCAGTACATCACCATTCAGCTAGCCGTCAAAGACGACGCGATAGAGGACGTATCCCGCGAAACACACAATCGCAACAACGCACAGCACAAGCAGGATGTCGAAAAAGATGACCACGCTTCACCCCAATCAGTTCGACCCACCGGCCACTTCTCCGTGCGGAGAAATTCTCCAAGCGGAGAAGAGGATATCACGGTATCTTCTCTGCGTGGAGAAATCGACTCGAGAAGCACTTCTGGACGCCGGGCTCGACCTGCTGGGCCGGGTTGGGTTTCGAGCCTGGTCGATGAGAGGCGTCGAAGACGAGGCGGGCGTGCCACACGGCAGCGCACGGCACTACTTCGCAAACCAGCGTGGACTGATAGTCGAGGTGGTGCGACACCTTCTGGACGGTGATCTTCCTCGCCCGGGCGAGACGCCGAAGCAACAGGTGGCCCGGTGGCTGGGGCCTGAATCCGGCCGCACTCGGGCGCGTTACGAACTGATCATCGCGTCATTCCACGATCCCGACCTCGCAGTGGAACTGGTGCGTGGTCGGGATCGGTTTGTCGACATCCTGGTCGAACGCGGCATGACCTCGTCCGATGCAACGGAGTTGGTCGCAGCACTGGACGGGCTCGTTCTGGACGCACTGCTGCGCAGGCATGCTCCGGAAACCCTGGATCCCGAGCGAATCTTCAAGAGGTTCGGGGCGAAGTTCCCCTAGCCGTCCAGCTCGGCGAAGAGCTCCATCCACTGCTCTTCGGCGGCTTCCTTGTCGGCGATGACCTGCTTGAGTTCTGCGCCGAGTTTCTGCAACTTGTCCGGGTCGGTGGCTGCGTCGGCGAGGGAAGCGTGCAGCTTCTTCTCTCGGTCGTCGAACTTCGCAATGGACCGCTCGAGCTTCGAAAGTTCCTTGCGTGCAGCGCGATCCGCGGCGCCGTCACGGACCTGCTTGCTCTTCGACGCACCACTCGCCGTCGAGGCCACCGACGGGTTGTCGCCATCCCCCATTGCTGCGCGCCGACGCAGGTAGTCCTCGATACCGCCGGGCAGGTTGGTGAGCTTGCGGTCACCGAAGAGCGCCCAAGTGGTGTCACAGATGCGCTCGATCAGGTACCGGTCGTGCGAGATGACCACCATGGTGCCCGCCCAGCCGTCGAGCAGATCTTCGAGTTGCTGAAGCGTGTCGATGTCGAGATCGTTGGTCGGCTCGTCGAGAAGCAGGACGTTGGGCTCGGCCATGAGGACACGCGTCAACTGCAGACGTCGGCGCTCACCACCGGAGAGATCACCGACTGGGGTGCGCTGACGCGCCGGTGTGAAGCCCAACCGCTCAGCCAGCTGACCCGCCGATACTTCCTTGTCTCCCAGCGTGATTCGCTCGGCTACATCCTTGACCGCGTCAAGTACGCGCATGTCGGTCGGTAGATCGTCGAGTTCCTGCTTGAGCCAACCGATGTGGACGGTCTGCCCCTGAATGCGCTTTCCGGCGGCAGGCTCGAGTTCGCCGGCCAGAGTCCGCAGCAGAGTCGTCTTGCCTGAGCCGTTGACGCCGACCAGGCCGACACGCTCACCCGGAGCGAGACGCCAGGTCAGATCCTCGACGAGTACGCGGCCGTCCGGGGTCTCCAGACGCGCGTCTTCGAGTTCGATGACAACCTTGCCGAGCCGACGCTGCGCGAACGACGCAAGAGCGACCGCGTCACGAGGTGCCGGAACGTCGGCGATCAGAGCCTCTGCGGCTTCGATGCGGTACTTCGGCTTGGACGTACGGGCCGGCGCACCGCGGCGCAGCCATGCGAGTTCTTTGCGCGCAAGGTTGCGTCGACGCTCTTCGGAAGCGTCAGCCTGACGCGAACGCTCGGCGCGAGCGAACACCCAGTCGTTGTAGCCACCCTCGTAGCTTTCGACGCCGCCGCCGACAACCTCCCAGGTGCGGGTGGCGACGGTGTCGAGGAACCAGCGATCGTGGGTCACGACGACGAGCGCGCTGCGACGCGAGACGAGGTGCTCGGCCAACCACTGAACACCTTCGACGTCGAGGTGGTTGGTGGGCTCGTCGAGCACCAGCAGGTCGAGGTCCTGAACCAGGGCCGCAGCGAGAGCCACGCGGCGACGCTCACCGCCGGACAGGCCGTCGACCTTGGCATCCAATGCGGACCGCTCGCCGCCGGCGCCCAGGTTGTCGATGCCGATACCCGAGAGCACCGAACGGATGCGCGCGTCGCCGGCCCATTCGTGTTGCGCCACTCCGAGCGGCCCCAGGACCACTTCACCGACAGTGGAGCCGGGAGGCAGTACACCGCGCTGCGTCACGACGGCCATACGCAATCCGCCGACGCGGCTGACGCGTCCCGAATCCGGCTGCTCCACACCCGCGAGGACTTCGAGCATGGTCGTCTTACCGCCACCGTTGAGGCCGACGACGCCGATGCGCTCGCCCTCCTCGACGCCCAGGGAGACCCCGTCGAGCAACGGCTTGACGCCGAAAGACTTCGACACGTTTTCCAGATTGATCAGATTCGCCATCAGTGCTGTCCCTTTGCCGCATTGTCGAGTATTCGTGCTCCGGGAACGGGTCCGCTCGCCACGCGAACGGTGCGGCACACCCCCGCTCCCGCAAGTTCTGCGCTCACTTCCACCGCGGACTGTGCGTCGGCGCAGAGAAAGGCGCATGTCGGTCCGGAGCCGGAGACGATGCCGGCCAAAGCTCCGGCTTCGACGCCCGCTCGAAGCGTCCGTCGTAGATCCGGGTTGAGTGAGAGTGCCGCAGCCTGCAGATCGTTGCCGAGCAGCGACGCAAGCAGATGAGCGTCACCCGTGGTCAGTGCCTGGATCAACGCATCGGCGCTCCCCAACCGTTTCGGGGAGCCTTCTGCCCGCAGCTTGTCCAGCTCGCGGAACACGACTGGTGTGCTCAAGCCGCCCTTGGCCAGCGCCAACACCCAGTGAAAAGTGTGGCGGGTCAAGACGGGGACAAGTTGTTCGCCGCGGCCGGTTCCGAGGGCAGTGCCACCGTGCAGCGAGAACGGAACGTCACTCCCGAGGCGTGCCGCAAAAGCGTCGAGATCAGGCCGCGAGAAGTCGAGCTTCCACAAAGCGTTGAGCGCAACCAAAGCGGCGGCTGCGTCGGCACTCCCGCCGGCCATTCCGCCTGCGACGGGGATGCCTTTCTCGATGACTATCTCGACGTTCGGGGCCACGCCACCCTCGACGGCGAGCATCTCGGCGGCACGCCACACGAGGTTGGTGCGATCGGTCGGCACGGCCGCGGCGTCGTCGCCGATCACCCGCACGGTCAAGGTGTCCGCAGGCGCCACCGTGAGGGTGTCTGCCAGCGACAATGCCTGAAAAACCGTCGTCAGCTCGTGATAGCCGTCGTCTCGCAGGTCCCCGACGGCAAGGTGGAGATTCACCTTGGACGGGGCCCGGACGACTACGGGGCGTGGAACGACGGAGAGCACAAGGAACAACAATAGGCGCTGCGAACACCTGGGCGAAAACCTGCGACCGCAGCAGCCCGTCCGACAGCCAGCACACCCACGCTATTTCACCGCGCGCACACCTACGCCCAGACCGACCACCGCCACGCCCAAGGCGCCGACGATTCCTGCCAGAACGCTGCTCGACGCGAAGTCTCCGGCAAAGAGTGCCCGCTCGGCGTCTACGACGTAGCCGAGCGGATTGATGTTCACGAGGACCTTCATCCAACCTGGTGCGTCCTCGAGTGGAAGCATGGTTCCCGACAGGATCAGGAGCGGGAACATCAGCGTCTGCTGAACGACCCAGAACATCCAATCCTGCTCCCGCACAGCCAGAGCGAGAGCGTACGAGAGCGCACCGAGTCCGACGCCGAACACTCCCAGCAGGACTATCCCGAGCGCGGCTCCCGCTGCATTGACGTCCAATCCGAGCGGAAGTGCGACCAGAATGATCAGAATCGCCTGCGCGGCAAGCGGAACCATCTCCTTGCACGCTCGCCCGATCAACAAGGACGAGCGTCGGAGCGGAGTCACCAACATTCGCTCGTGCGATCCCTGCTGCATCTCCATCAGGAGGTTGGACCCGGTCATCGTCGTTCCGAAGATCGCGATCATCACCAACACACCGGGAATGAACCAATTCCATACGCCGTCACCGGTACCCGGAACCCCTTTGAGCAGAGGCCCGAACAACGCCAACAGGATCAGCGGCTGGATGAGGCTGAAGATGACGCTTACCGGGTCGCGCAACATCGGTCGTAGCTCACGGCCCATCACGATTACGCTGTCTCGAACGATGTTGCCGTGCACGGTACGTGGGGTATCGAGTGTGATTGTCATGGCGGATTCCTGTTCGTCGAAGTTCTTTGTCGTGTTTCAGGAAGCGACCGCAGCGGCGCTCTCGCGCAGACTGCGACCGGTGAGAGTGAGGAAGACGTCGTCGAGAGTCGGCCTGGTGATGTCGGCAGTGAGTGCGCGGGCGCCGCGGGCATCGGCTTCACGCAGCAATACCGGGAGCGTCGAATCACCCTCGCCGGCACGGATACTCACCGAGTTTGCCTCGACCGTGACGTCACGCACAGTGACAAGTCGCTCGGCCACCGACGCTGCGACGGCGGCCGCCTCGACGCTGTCGAAGGTGAGCAGAAGATGATCCCCCGCAAGATCCGCTTTGAGTGCAGCGGCGGTGTTGTCCGCGATGACAGTGCCCTCGTCGATGACGATGACCCGCTCCGCCATCGAATCCGCTTCTTCCAGGTAGTGCGTGGTCAGCACGATCGTGGTGCCCATCTCGCGCCGCAACCGCAGGATGTGGTCCCAGAGGTTGGCCCGACTCTGCGGGTCCATGCCCGTGGTCGGCTCGTCGAGGAACAGGAGTGGTGGGCGATGCACCAGGCCGAGGGCGATATCGAGCCGCCGGCGCTGCCCGCCGGACAGCGTACTGACCTTTCGAGTGCCCAACTCGGTGAGTTCGAGATCACGCAGCAATTCGTCGGCCCGGACCTGCGAGTCACCCTTGGGCATTCCGTAGCACAACCCCTGCGTCACCAACTCGTCGCGAACCCGCTGGTTGTGGCCGGCTCCGTTCCCCTGTCCGACGTATCCGAGGCTGGAGCGCACCTCGTTTCGTGCCGCAGCGATGTCGAATCCTGCGATTCGCGCGCTGCCGGACGTGGGCTCGAGCAAGGTGGTCAGCATGCGCAACGTCGTCGATTTTCCGGCACCGTTCGGCCCAAGCAAGGCAACCAACTCGCCCTCCGCTACGTCGAGAGTGACTCCCTTGACTGCTTCCACGAGCTTCTTGCCCTGGGCGAAGTGCTTGGTGAGCGCCTTCGTCTCGATCATCGGTCTGCCGTCGTTGATGCGACTCATGATGTGCCCCAATTTCTTCTCGACTGATCGGATGTGGACCAACCTAAATTCAATTGAGGACGCATTGGGTCCTAAATGTTTGGCAGACTTCTTCCCATGAAGGAGACATCGGCTCGCCTACTGCGGTTGCTGTCACTGCTCCAGACACGTCGAGACTGGTCCGGTGCCGAACTCGCAGACAAGCTCGCGATCACCCCGCGCACAGTTCGACGTGACGTGGACCGCCTCCGCGATCTCGGCTATCCGGTCGACGCGACAGTCGGAGTCGGTGGCGGATATCGCCTGGGTGCCGGCGCGGAGATGCCCCCGCTACAGCTCGATGACGAAGAAGTGCTCGCGGTGGCACTTTCACTGCAATCCGGAGCGACCGGCTCTGTGGTCGGCATCGGCGAGGCTTCGATGCGCGCGCTGGCGAAGCTGCGGCAGATCATGCCGTCGAGGCTGCGACACCGTCTGGAATCGCTGTCGATCGATGTCGTGCCACGCGAGCCCGCCGCGAGCGCAGTCGATGCGTCGGTACTGTCCGCCATCGCATCCGTATGCCACAACCACGAGCGATTGAGATTCGACTACAGCACTCACGACGGCACCCAGAGCCGGCGCGAGGTGGAACCGTACAGGCTCGTGCGGTCGGGTGTTCGGTGGTATCTGGTGGCTTGGGATCTGTCTCGCGAAGACTGGCGGTCGTTCCGCGTCGACCGGATGGAACCCAAGATCCCCACCGGCCCACGATTCGTGCCGCGGGAACTACCCGCCGGTGGTGCAGCAGACTTCGTTTCCCGCGGTGTCGCTCGGGCCTATTCCTCCACGCGCGCAACAGTTCTACTGCATGCACCCATCGAGCAGATAGCACCCATGGTCAACGAACAGTGGGGATCGGTGGAGTCCACCGACGAAGGGCGTTGCGTCATAGTGCTTTCGGGCACTTCTCTGCGATCGATCGCACACTGGCTCAGAGCTTTCGACGTCGATTTCACCGTTGTGAATCCACCTGAACTCCGCGAGGAATGCCGCACGATCGCGGCGGAAACGGCAGTCGCCACTCAGCGGTATCTCGATGCATGACAGCGTTTTTCACCCAAATACAACAAGACCCCAACTCCGAAGAGTTGGGGTCTTGTCAGTACGTCATGCGTCGGTTGCCCGACTCACATGGACGTCTTAGACGATGGTAACGCCGGTGGCCTGCGGGCCCTTGTTGCCCTGACCGATCTCGAACGCCACGCGCTGGTTCTCCTCGAGAGTGCGGAAGCCGCCACTCTGGATCTCGGAGTAGTGAACGAAGACGTCAGCACTGCCGTCTTCGGGAGCGATGAAGCCGAACCCCTTCTCGGAGTTGAACCACTTCACGATGCCCTCTGCCATGTAAATCTCCTCTAACACAGTGTCAACAGGCAGTCGCTTCGACCGCCCGGGTCACTTACTACGACCGTTCTGAGACAAATCCGTGGAGGATGTCCAAACGCTCGCAACCTAACCATTTGCGAGCGTGGAAACACAAACACAAACACTTACGACCACCACAAGTAGACCACACATCCGCCGTGTTGTCTTCCCTGAGGCCTTCATCACTGCCCAGCCCGTTGACAGGCATACCCCCTGGGGGTACCTTCGATTGCAGAGCGATACCTACACCGGGTATCCGTAAAATAAGCTTTCCACAACCGAAGGGATCTGCGATGACCACCGCCGAATACACCGTTTCCGGAATGACCTGCGGACACTGCGTCGGATCCGTCAAGGAAGAGATCGGCAACATCGCGGGAGTAACCGCGGTGGATGTCGAACTGGCGAGCGGACGCGTCGTCGTCACCAGCGATGCTCCCGTCTCCGCAGCCGACGTCGTCGCAGCAGTCGACGAAGCCGGCTACGCAGTCGTACCAAGCTGAGTCAGCCGTGCGCACCTCGACAACACTTGCCGCCTACGCCGTAGGGCTGGTCGCCGTCTTCGGCGCCGCCCTCGGCGTGGGGGCCGCAATCGGAAGCCCGATAGACATGTCCACCACCCAGCACAGCACCCACGAATCAACCACAGAATCGATGCCAGGCATGGATTCGGCAACACCTGCAGGACTCGAAGTCTCTTCCGGCGGATACACACTCACCGATGTGACCGCACCCGGTCGAGCTGGGGAGCCGGGAACCTTGACCTTCCGGATTCTCGACGACACCAACACGCCCGTCGTCGATTTCGACCTCCTGCACGAGAAGAAACTCCACCTCATTGTCGTCCGAAACGACACCAGCGAATTCCGCCACGTACATCCGTCCCTCGCTGCAGACGGCACCTGGTCGATCGACTGGGCCTGGCCCGCCGCCGGCACCTACCGAGTCTTCGCGGACTTCGATCCCACCGACGGCACCCAACTGACACTCGGCCGAAACTTCGACGTGGCAGGCGAATTCACTCCTGCGCCGCTACCTGCGAAGAGCGCGACCGCAACCGTCGACGGATACACCGTGACTCTCGACGGTGATCTGACCACTGCCGGCGGCCCGATCACGCTGAGCGTTGCTCGCGACGGAGCCCCGGTCACCGATCTCGATCCGTACCTCGGTGCCTTCGGTCACCTCGTTGCCCTGCGCACCGGCGACCTCGCCTACCTGCACGTGCACCCCGAAGGCGAGCCAGGCGACGGCGTCACAGCTCCTGGTCCGGACATTTCCTTCCACGCACAGGCACCGAGCGAAGGCACATACCGACTGTTCCTCGACTTCCAGCACGAGGGCGTGGTTCGGACCGCCGAATTCACTGTTGATGCAGGCACTTCCACAGCTTCAGTTCCAGACAATCACGAGGGAGGGCACTGATGACGTCACCGACTGCGGTCGACAATGCTGCCAACTCGAGCAGCGTCGAACTCGCGATCACCGGGATGACCTGCGCCTCCTGCGCGTCACGAATCGAGAAGAAGCTCAACAAGATCGACGGCGTCACAGCCACTGTCAACTACGCGACTGAGAAGGCCAAGGTCACCTTCCCGGACGGGGTACCCGTCGAAGATCTGGTCACTGCCGTCGAGAACGCCGGTTATTCCGCCGCGCTCCCCAAGCCGCCCAGCGCGCCGGACACCGTCGACCCGGATGCGGAAACCCCGCAGGATCGTGATCTGCGCGAGCTTCGTACCCGCCTGATCATCTCGACTCTTCTCTCCGTGCCGGTCATCGCTATGGCAATGATTCCTGCGCTGCAGTTCGACAACTGGCAGTGGCTCTCCCTCACACTGGCCGCACCGGTCATCGTGTGGGCGGCCCTCCCCTTCCACCGGGCTGCCTGGGTGAACCTGCGTCACGGCGCGGCCACGATGGACACGCTCATCTCGCTGGGCACCATCTCGGCCTTCGTCTGGTCGCTCTACGCACTGTTCTTCGGCACTGCGGGCGAAGCCGGTATGAAGCACGCCTTCCGGCTGACGGTCGACCGGATGGACGGCAGCGCCAACATCTACCTCGAAGTTGCCGCGGGCGTCATCACGTTCGTGCTGGCCGGACGCTACTTCGAGCACAAGTCCAAGCGCACGTCCGGCGCCGCACTACGCGCACTCATGGAGCTCGGTGCGAAAGACGTCGCGGTATTGCGCAACGGCGTCGAAGTACGAATCCCCGCCGAAGAACTGGCAGCGGGCGACTCCTTCATCGTCCGGCCCGGCGAGAAGATCGCCACCGACGGCATCATCACCGAGGGCCGCTCAGCCGTCGACATGAGCATGTTGACGGGTGAATCCGTGCCTGAGGAAGTCGGTGTCGGGGACACTGTCGTCGGCGCCACCGTCAACGTCGGTGGAACCTTGACCGTCGAGGCGACCCGGGTCGGGAGCGACACCCAACTCGCCCAGATGGCGGCACTGGTCGAAGACGCCCAGAACGGCAAGGCCGAAGTTCAGCGCCTCGCCGATCGGATCGCCGGTATCTTCGTACCGGTCGTCATCGCGATTGCCGTTGCGACACTGGGCTACTGGCTCGGCACCGGTAACCCTATCGAGATGGCCTTCACCGCTGCTGTCGCCGTGCTGATCATCGCGTGCCCCTGTGCCCTCGGATTGGCAACGCCCACAGCCCTGTTGGTGGGCACGGGTCGCGGAGCCCAGATGGGAATCCTCATCAAGGGACCCGAGGTGCTCGAATCGACGCGCGCAGTCGACACCGTCGTGCTCGACAAGACGGGAACCGTCACCACCGGTCAGATGACATTGCTGGACACCGTGGTGGGCGAAGGAACAACCGTCGACGAGGTCCTTCAGCTGGCGGGCGCACTCGAACATCGCTCCGAGCACCCCATCGCCGCAGCGATCGCGAAGGGTGCGACCGAAGCCGTGGGCGAATTGCCTGCGGTCGAGGATTTCGTGAACGTCGCCGGGCGCGGCGTGCAGGGAATGGTCGACGGTCACGCCGTCGTCGCGGGCCGAGACGCGCTGCTCGCCGACTGGTCGATGCCGTTGCCGGAAAATCTCCGCGAGGCGAAGGCTGCAGCAGAGAAGGCCGGGCGCACCGCAATCGCGGTGGGCTGGGACGGCAAGGCGCACGGCATCCTCGTGATCGCCGACGCGGTCAAGGACACGAGCGCCAAAGCAATCGCGCAGTTGAAAGCACTCGGCCTCGAACCGGTTCTGCTGACCGGTGACAACGCCACCGTTGCTCGCACTGTCGCGGATCAGGTCGGGATCAGCACCGTCTTCGCCGAGGTCATGCCTGCGGACAAGGTCGACGCCGTCAAGAAACTGCAAGCGGAAGGACGCGTCGTGGCCATGGTCGGCGACGGCGTGAACGACGCGGCAGCCCTGGCTCAGGCCGATCTCGGCCTGGCGATGGGCACGGGTACCGACGTTGCGATCGAGGCCAGCGACATCACTCTGGTGCGAGGTGACCTGCGGTCGGCAGCCGATGCAATTCGACTGTCCCGCAAGACGCTCAAGACCATCAAGGGCAACCTGTTCTGGGCATTCGCCTACAACACGGCTGCGATCCCGCTGGCTGCGGCCGGCCTGCTCAACCCGATGCTCGCCGGTGCCGCAATGGCATTCAGCAGTGTGTTCGTGGTGAGCAACAGCCTGAGGTTGCGGCGGTTCAAATAAGGGGCAAGCCCCCTGTGCGCGGTTAGGGAGTCCCTGCACTCCTTAACCGCGCACGGGGCTATTCGCCTCCAGCCAGCCGAACGAAGGCTGCTGCGTCGAGCATCTCGCCACGCGTCTGAGGCTCGATACCGGCAGCGAGGAGCCGTCGTTCGGCCTCGGCAGGCGAACCTGCCCAACCGCTGAGAGCGGCACGCAAAGTCTTGCGGCGCTGTGCGAACGCGGCGTCGATCGCCGCAAAAACCTGCTTGCGGTGCTTCTCGTCCATCGGCCACGGCGGCTCCGCGTACCGATCGATACGAACCAGTCCTGATTCGACCTTCGGCACCGGCCAGAACACGTTGCGTCCGACGGCACCGGCGCGGCGAACCTCGCCGAAGAAGTTGGCCTTGACGCTGGGAACGCCGTAGATCTTGCTTCCCGGATCAGCCGCCAGGCGATCGGCAACCTCGGCTTGCACCATCACGAGTGCGGTCCGCAGACTCGGAAGCGACGCGAACAGGTGCAACAGCACCGGCACCGCGACGTTGTACGGCAGGTTCGCAACCAGCGCGGTCGGCTCGCCGGGAATCTGTGAAGGCAGCACACGCATCGCGTCCGCTTCGACGACGGTCAGTCGATCGGCAAGCTCCGGCGCTCGCTCGGCCACCGTCTTCGGGAGGCGAGCCGCGAGGTTGGGATCGATCTCGACCGCGATCACACGATCGACGACGTCCATCAGCGCCATCGTCAGCGAACCGAGACCAGGCCCTACCTCGAGAACGACGTCGTCACGTGTCACGCCTGCCGTGGTGACGATGCGCCTCACGGTATTGGCGTCGTGAACGAAGTTCTGCCCCAACTGTTTCGTGGGCCGGACACCGAATTCCTCGGCAAGAGCGCGCACCTCGACCGGACCGAGCAGGGCTGCCTGCCCGCGCGGAGTAGCGATGGGTTCGTTCGATTGTTCGGCGTCTGACACCAGTAGAACTTATCCCAGTCCGAGGCGACCCGAGCACGACGGCCATGCGCCCCAGCCCTGAGTGCGCTGGGTCTGTGTCGCAATCGCGATCTGTTCTTCACGGGTGGCGAGGTCGGCGCGGGGCGCATACTTCAACCCGCCCTGTCGTTCCCAGGTGTTCTGATCGAACTGCACGCCGCCGTAGAAACCGTTGCCGGTGTTGATGGCCCAGTTACCGGTGGCCTCGCACTGTGCGAGCGCATCCCACGTCGAACCGTTCTCCACGGGCGGCACCTCGGTGCCCGGCTTCGTTCCGACACGCACGACCTTCGGCTGCGCCGGTGTGGTGATCGTCTCCGAGACCTGGGTACGTCCGGCTTCGACACCGTTGACGAGATTCACGGCGAACGTCACGTCACGCACGCCGGGCACGCCCGGGTTCTCGACGATCGTGCGACTCTGGTTCATCGTCGGATCCTCGATGCGCTGATCCGGCGGATCGAGCGGCAAGGTCTCGACCTTGTTCTCGGTGCGGTTGCGCGTCACCGTGACCTCCAGGCCCTCGGTCAGTGGAGCGTCGGCGGCGGGAACCACCGTGTCCGACTGCTCGAGCGGAGTGCCGTTGGCGGTAAGGAACTCCCCGACCGTCGGCGCCGCGATACGCACGTCTGCTGCCGCGTTTGCGCCGTCGACCAGTTTTGCGACGACCGGTGTCAGCACGTCGAGCGCGGCGCCGTCCAGCGGAAGACGCTGCGAGCGCGAAGCCGACACGTGCACATCCGCCGCGACGTCCAACTGCTTCAACGCGTCGTCGACGGTCAAGGCTGTGGTCCAGAGCTTCTGCGGCTGACCGTCGACCGTCAGCGTGATCTCACGGGCACGACGGAGCACCACGGTGTCGCCGTCGGACAGCGAAGCGTCGGCCGCGGGAGCAACTGCATCCTTGTCACCGATCGGGTAACCCGCGTCCTCGAGAGCGCCGTCGACGTTGGTCGACATGGTGCTCAGGCGAATCTGCTCACCGTCGACATCGAGAGTGATGGTCTTGTGCCGGACGACGGCCAGAACACCACCCACGAGAACCGTCAGGAGAAGAGCGGCGATCGCCGAGTACAACAACGGCGACCTGGTCGAGTTGATCTTGGCGAACGGTGACATCGGTTCCTGTGTTCTGTGAGGTGTAAGCGCGTCAGCGCAGGCCCAATTTGCTGGTGCAGGACGGCCAAGCACCCCAGCCCTGACCGGCGCGGACCTTCTCGCCGATCGCGATCTGCTGTTCACGTGATGCGAGGTCGGCGCGAGCTGCGTACTGACCGCCGCCGAATGCTTCCCAGGTGCTCTGGGTGAACTGAAGTCCTCCGTAGAAACCGTTGCCGGTGTTGATGGCCCAGTTTCCGGTCGCCTCGCACTGAGCAATGGCATCCCACGTCGACGCGTTGGACACAGCGGGAGCGGAAGCCTGCTTGGTACCGACCTTCACCACTGCTGCGACCGGTTCCTTGATCACGGTCGCGGACAGTTCGGTTCGTCCGGCCTCGACGCCGTTGACGGTCTTGACCTCGACAGTTGCCGTGCGCTCACCCGGAACACCCGGGTTCTCGACGACGGTCTTGTCCTTCTCTAGCTCGGGATCCTCGACCTTGTTCTCCGGCGGCGCGATCGGCTGCGTCTCGACGCGAGTGTCCGTGCGGTCGCGAGTGACCTGGATGGTCAGGCCGTTGGTAACGGGTGTGTCGGCGGTGGGAACCACCGAGTCGGCCTGCTCGAGCGGCGCATTCTTGGCCGCGAGAAGATCGCCGACGGTCACGGCGGCGAGCTTGACCTCCGCAGCGGGAGCGCCACCGTCGCTGACGCTGACGGTCTTCGGGCTGACGACGTCGAGCTCGGTCCGTTCGAGCGGCAGACGATGCGAGCGCGAAGCTGAGACTGCGAAGTCGTCGGAAACATCTACCTGCTTCAATGCCTCGTCGACCGTCAATGCGGTGGTCCAGATGGTGGTCGGCTGACCGTCGACGGTCAGAGCCAACTCACGGGCACGGCGCAGTACGACGGTATCGCCATCGGACAGGGAGGAATCGGCACTGGGTGCGAGCGCGTCCTTGGGATCGACCGGGTATCCGGCGTCCTCGAGAGCGGTACCGACGCTGCTCGACATCGTGGACAGCGAAATCATGTCGCCGTCGACATCGAGGGTGATCGTCTTGTGCCGAACCACGGCGAGCGCACCCCCGACGATGAGCGTCAGAAGCAACGCACCCACCACTGAATAGAGAAGTGGTGACTTCGTGGAGTTGATCTTGGCAAAAGGCGACACAGGAAATCCCAAGGCAGACGACGTTCGATCACAATACGGTAACGACCGAGCGTTGTATCGGCAACCAAATCACAACGAAATGCGACTTTTGTCACGGAACGGCAACGGCGTGTCGTGTGTTCTGCACTTTCCGGCTCCGATACCCGTGTATCGATTCAGCTCTGGGCGCAGTATGTTCTCGTCTGGTTCAAAGCAGTCCGGCGATCCCGGGCGCGACAGAAGAAAGCTGGGCGATAGTGCGAAGAAGATTCGACAGACCACGTAATGCCAGGTGGCCGATCCTGGCCATCCTGCTGGCGCTGATCGCAGCGCTGTTCGCCCCCGGAATCGCGAGCGCGCAACCCGGCCGCACCTACACGATCGCCACCGATCTGACATTCGCCCCGTTCGAATTCGAGAACGAAGACGGCAAACTCGTCGGCATCGACATCGACCTGCTCAATGCGATCGCCGAGGACCAAGGCTTCAAGGTCGACATCAAGCAGCTCGGCTTCGACGCTGCACTGCAGGCCGTGCAGGCCGGGCAGGCCGACGGCGTCATCGCGGGCATGTCCATCACCGACGCCCGCAAGCAGGTGTTCGACTTCTCCGACCCGTACTTCGAGTCGGGCGTGCAGATGGCGGTCCTCGAGACCGACAACGACGTGAAGTCGTACGAGGATCTGAGGGGCAAGCGCGTCGCCGTCAAGAACGGCACCGAGGGCGCCAGCTTCGCCGAGTCCATCAAGGACCAATACGGCTTCACCACAGTCTATTTCGCCGACTCCGCCAGCATGTACGACGAGGTCCGCACCGGGAACTCCGTCGCAGTCTTCGACGACTACCCCGTCCTCGCCTACGGCATCACACAGGGCAACGGCCTCAAGACGGTCACCGAAAAAGAGGTGGGCGCGAGCTACGGCTTCGCAGTCAACAAGGGCCAGAACGCCGAACTGCTCCAGATGTTCAACGCCGGACTGCAGAACCTGCGCGACGACGGCCAGTACGACGAAATCGTCTCGACCTACCTCGGTCAGGGCGCGTCGACGTCGGACAACTCCATCATCGGCTTGATCAAGAGCACCTACCCGCAGCTTCTCAAGGGCCTGTGGTTGACGATCGTTCTCTCGGTCGTCTCGATCGCGATCGCTCTGGTCCTAGGCGCGATCTTCGGTCTCTGCCGCGTGTCCACCAACATGTTCGTCCGAGGTATAGGCACGACCTACGTCGACATCTTCCGCGGCACACCGCTGTTGGTGCAGGCATTCTTCATCTACTTCGGCATCCCGGCAGCCCTGCATTTCCAGATGTCCGCCTTCACCGCAGGCATCATCACGCTCTCGCTCAACGCCGGCGCGTACATGGCTGAAATCGTCCGCGGCGGCATCCTGTCCGTCGACAAGGGACAGATGGAGGCGTCACGAAGCCTGGGCATCAGCTACATGAAGTCGATGCGAAAAGTCATCATGCCGCAGGCAATTCGCACGATGATCCCGTCGTACATCAACCAGTTCGTGATCACCCTCAAGGACACGTCGATCCTGTCGGTCATCGGACTCGCCGAGCTCACTCAGACAGGGCGCATCATCATCGCGCGCAACTTCCAGTCGTTCAACATGTGGCTGATCATCGGCGTCATGTACTTCATCATCATCATGGCGCTCACCAAGCTGTCGAACCGCCTCGAGAAGAGGATCAACAAGTGACCGAAACAGCCGTCAACATGGGCAAGTCCGCCACCGAGGTCAAGATTTCGGTCAAGGGACTGAAGAAGTCGTTCGGCGACAACGAGGTCCTCAAGGGCCTGGACGTCGACATCAAGAGCGGTGAAGTGGTCTGCGTCATCGGGCCTTCCGGTTCCGGCAAGTCGACCTTCCTGCGTTGCCTCAACCGCCTCGAAGACATCACCGCCGGATCCGTGCGCGTCGACCAGTTCGACCTCACGAACAAGGATGTCGACATCGACAAGGTGCGCCAGCACATCGGGATGGTGTTCCAGCACTTCAACCTGTTCCCCCACATGAGCGTCGTCGAAAACGTGATGCTCGCTCCGGTGCAGACCGGGCGATCGACCAAGGAGCAGGCTCGCGAGATCGCCGTCAAACTGCTCGGCCAGGTCGGCCTCGCGGAGAAGGCAGATGCCAAGCCCGCCAGCCTGTCCGGTGGGCAGAAGCAGCGCGTTGCCATAGCCCGCGCACTCGCGATGAGTCCGGACATCATGCTCTTCGACGAGGCCACCAGCGCCCTCGACCCCGAAATGGTGGGTGAGGTTCTGCAGGTGCTGCGCGACCTCGCCAAGCAGGGCATGACCATGGTCGTCGTGACCCACGAGATGGGCTTCGCCCGTGAGGTTTCCGACCGAGTCATCTTCATGGCCGACGGATACATCGTCGAAGAAGGTAAGCCGGAGAGTCTGTTCGGCAACCCCCAGCAGCAGCGCACCCAGGACTTCCTGGCGAAGGTTCTCTAGGGGCAAGCCCCCTGTGCGCCTTTTTGGTAGCGGGGACTACCGGAAAGGCGCACGGGTGGTGGCCAATTCGACGACCAGCCCGGTCTCGATCCGATTCTGCGGCTCGAAGTCGAAGTCGCCGAACCTTCGGAACCACCGAGGACTGGCCTCGACCCTTCGATAGGTCTCGCTACCTTCGACGGGCAACCACATGCGCGGACTTCCGACTTCCTCGTACGTCGTCGTGACCACGAGAATCCCGAGCACCACACCCGTGGTCACGACTCCAGACGCCGGCATCCCGCCGTGAACCCAACCGTCGAAATCGTCGTCCTGCGATCGCGGTGTCAATGTCCACGAGCATGGTTCACCGGCCACCGGAAACGGCCCGCAGCACTCGACTTCGACCGCGTCGACATGAACGCTGACGATCCGGACCGAAGAGTCGACCGGCGTCGGCTCAGTGAAGCTGTGCGCCCTCATCCCCTCGCGGGAAGAGCAAGCTCGACGACAACGGCCGTCTCCATCCAGCCACGACGACCGGCAACCAGCGACGACATTCCGCGAAAAGACCGTGGGGCCTTCTCGACTCGAACGTGATCGGTGCTTCCAGGTACCAATACCCAGTGCCTGGGTTCTTGTTCGACAAACTCGCCGCGCTCGAGTCGGATCGAGAGAACGATCCCGGCCGTAGGTTCCACGTCGTCGGGATAGATTCCTCCATGAACCGTCCCGTCGAACCACAGCGACTCACGTATGGGGTGCAAAGCCCACGCAGATTTTTCGCCGACCACCGGCAACGGTGCACAGCACTCGAATTCCCACGTTTCGATGCGGACTGTGACCACGTTGTAGTCATTCATCTGAATACTCCGCGCAGTAGACGGACCGGGACACGACGGTCCCGGGCGCGGAGTTACCTGTCAGACCACCATAGCGTCAGAGCTTGTAGACGCGCTCCGCTGTCGCCGTGGACGCTGCTGCCAGCGCCTGCGGATCCTCGCCGCGGATGTCTGCGAGTGCGCGCACCGTGTACGGCAGGCAGTACGACTCGTTGGGCGCACCGCGGAACGGGTGCGGCGTCAAGAACGGCGCATCCGTCTCGACGACCAGCTGATCCGAGGGCACCAACAGCGCGGCCTCACGCAGCGCCTTCGCATTCTTGAAACTCACGGTTCCCGAGAAACTCAACACGTAGCCCGCGTCGATGCACGCACGGGCCATCTCCGAATCCGAGGAGAAGCAATGGAACACCACGGTCTCCGGCGCGCCTTCCTCGTGCAGCACCCGCAGCAGGTCCTCATCGGCTTCGCGATTGTGAATCATCAGCGTCTTGCCGAGACGCTTCGCGAGGTCGATGTGCCACCGGAAACCGTCGACCTGCTCCTCGATGGTGGCGCACCCTTCGAGCTTGCCTGGCCAGTAGAGATCCAGCCCGGTCTCCCCCACCGCGACGACCCGCGGATCGGACGCCAACCGTTCTATCTCGGCTCTGGTATCGACATCGAGGACGTTCGCCCTGGTCGGATGGATTGCGACGGCTGCGTAAACCCTCGAATCCCAGTTCGCAGCGTCGACGGCAAAGCGTGCGGCATCAAGGTCGTCGGCCACCGTCACGACCCGTCCGACGCCGACGGCCTCGGCTCGATCGACAATTCCGGCCACGGTCGCAGCGTCGTGCGCACCACAGGCGTCGAGGTGCGTATGTGCGTCGATCAGAGGCGACAAGGGCTCAGGGGCATCGGGGGCGGGACGGTCTTTGCTCACGCCCGATAGAGTAAGCCCACCATGACTGTGCCTGCCTCACCCTCCCAGACCCCGCGCCCGGACTCCGCTGCCCCGGAAGGCGCGGAACGATCGCCGTTCTACATCACGACAGCGATCGCGTATCCCAACGGCGCTCCGCACATCGGCCACGCGTACGAGTACATCTCCTCGGACGCGCTCGCCCGCTTCAAGCGGTTGGACGGTCATGAAGTGTTCTTCATGACCGGCACCGACGAGCACGGTCTGAAGATGCAGCAGACAGCGATCAAAGAGGGCATCGACGTCCGCGAACTCGCGGCTCGGAACTCCGACGTGTTCCAGAACCTCGACAAGGTCCTGAACATCTCGTACGACCGGTTCATCCGCACCACCGACGCCGATCATCAGATCGCCAGCAAGGCGATCTGGGAAAAGATGGCCGCATCGGGCGACATCTACCTCGACACGTACTCGGGGTGGTATTCGGTTCGTGACGAGGCCTTCTACACCGAAGCCGAGACCACGCTTCTGGACGACGGCACCCGTCAGTCGACGGAGACCGGCACTCCGGTGGAGTGGACCGAGGAGTCCAACTACACCTTCCGTCTCTCGGCCTACGAGGACCGTTTGCTCGCTCTGTACGAAGAGCATCCCGAGTTCATTGCCCCCGCGACACGTCGCAACGAGATCGTCAGCTTCGTCAAGGGCGGCCTCAAGGACCTGTCGATCTCGCGCACCACGTTCGACTGGGGCGTCGAGGTTCCCGGAGACCCCGACCACGTCATGTACGTCTGGGTCGACGCACTCACCAACTACCTGACCGGCGTGGGCTATCCGAACGTCGACTCGGAGGAGTTCAAGAAGTTCTGGCCCGCGAGCCTGCACATCATCGGCAAGGACATCACACGGTTCCACACCGTGTACTGGCCGGCGTTCCTCATGTCTGCCGGCATCGAACTGCCGGAACGAGTCTTCGTCCACGGGTTCTTGTACAACAAGGGCGAGAAGATGTCGAAGTCGGTCGGCAACGTGGTCGATCCGATCGCGATGGTCGATCAGTACGGCCTCGACGCGGTCCGCTTCTTCCTGCTCCGCGAGATCTCGTACGGCCAGGACGGCAGCTACAGCCACGAAGCAATCGTGACTCGCATGAACGCCGACCTGTCCAACGAACTGGGCAACCTCGCGCAGCGTTCACTGACGATGGTCGCGAAAAACTGCGACGCCCAGGTCCCCACCCCCGGTGAGTTCACCGAGGACGACCTGGCGATGCTGGCGTCGGCGGATGCCTTGCTTGCCAAGTGCCGCAGCGAGTTCGACGTGCAAGCACTGCATCTCGCGTTGGAAGCCATCTGGGGCGTCCTCGGAGAGACCAACCGGTACTTCTCCAAGCAGGAACCGTGGGTTCTGCGCAAGACCGATCCGGCACGGATGGCAACGGTCCTCTACGTGACGATCGAAGTTGTCCGTATCGTCGGCCTTCTCGTTCAGCCCGTCATGCCCGACGCGGCGTCACGCATCCTCGATCTACTCGGTCAGAGCGAAGAGAACCGTCAGTTCACCGACATCGCGGTTCGCATCGACGCGAACCGGAAACTGCCTGCTCCGGCGCCAGTTTTCCCCCGCTTCGTCGAGGAATGAGCTAAGCGAGAGTGCCGCACGTGGGGTCCGAGATATCCGGTTACAGGCGGATGTGTCGGACCCCACGTGCACACTCCAGCCATGACGACGAATAGAACATACATTCGAACCAGCGCTTCGGCGCAGACACTGCCTTGGAACGGAGCACGGGTGTCCACTCAGGAGGTCAGCCCTCAATCCGTCTCTGCGGCGCAGGGTCTCGTCAGCGAACTGACGGCCGCCTACGAACGCGGATGGCAACCGGCGGATCTGATCCATCTGGCTCGCCGAAGCAAAGACGCGTCCGACGCCGATCTCGCTGCCACCACCATCCTGTTCGACGCGAACGCATCCCGCGCCTCCGATCGCGCTCCGCTCGAATGGGTGGGGCAGTTGCAGACAATCGGCGAGCAGTATCCGAAGTCTCGGCACATCGCTTCTCGAATCACCGTGGACGACGACGTTTTTCGCTCCCTCGCGGCCGGCCTTCTGTTCCAGGATCCCTACTTCCTCGTTTCGCAGATCGTCGACGTCGCGCGATCGTGGATGCGCCTACCTCAGTGGACGGTGTTGCTCGCGCCACCATCCACCTGGCCGTCGCAACGCACCGATACCAGCTATGCCGGCGTCGGCGATACCGAGGTCGACGCCAAGGTACTCAAGCGAATTCGTGGACTACTCGCCAAAGCGGAAGCAACCAACTTCGCGGAAGAAGCCGAGATTTTCACCGCGAAGGCCCAGGAGTTGATGACCCGGTACGCAATCGACTCCGCACTGCTCCACAGTCGCGCCGGGGTCACCGACACATCCGTCAATGCCCGACGCATTCACATCGAGAACCCGTACGTGAAGGAAAAGGTTCACCTCCTGACCGAGATCGGCGAATCGAATCGAGTCAGGACTGTCTGGTTCAGCGACATTGCACTCGCGACCGTCGTCGGCACTCCGGTCGACCTTCAGCAAGTCGACATGCTGTTCACTTCCCTGCTCGTACAGGCAACCCGTGCAATGCAATTCGCCGACTCGAGCAATCGTGGCGGCTCACGCACCACCTCGTTCCGCAAGGGATTCCTGGCCGGGTTCGCCAGCCGCATCGGACACCGCCTGCGTGACGCCGGCACCAAAGCCACCGCCGAAGCGGCCGACGCGGCATCGATGGACGTCGCGGATCTTCTGCCGATCCTCGCCACCACATCCGAGGCCGTCGACGCCGAATTCGATCGATTGTTCCCGACAACCCGCAAGACTCGCGGACGGTCCGTGGACGCCGAAGGCTGGCACGCCGGCCAGGCTGCAGCCGACGACGCCAACCTGCATCCCGGCGCACCCGCCGTGAACCGCTCCCGCTAGTCCTTTCGAGCGGCCAGGACCGTCTCGTACAACTCACGCTTGGAGACTCCGGCCGTTGCGACCAGAGCACACGCGTCCTTCAATCGTGCTCCCCCCTCGACCAGCCTTTCCACCTCGTCGACCAGATCGGCAGGATCAGATGCCACCAGCACTGCGCCTTCGAGCACCACCGTGATCTCACCGCGAACGCCCTCGGCGGCCCAAGCAGCTAACTCCCCGAGAGTGCCGCGCTTCACTTCCTCGTAGGTCTTGGTCAATTCCCGGCACACGGCTGCGCGGCGATTCGGCCCGAGCACTTCCACCGCATCTGCGAGGCAGTCGGCAAGGCGATGAGGCGCTTCGAAGAACACACACGCTCGCTGCTCGGTTGCCAAGGCAGAGAGCCACGTCTTGCGCTGCCCCTGCTTGCGCGGCGGGAACCCGTCGAAGCAGAACCGCTCGACGGGCAATCCGGAGAGTGCCAGCGCCGTCGTCACCGCCGACGGACCGGGCAAGCACGTGACGGCGAGGTTCTCGGCTACGCAGGCGGCGACAAGGCGATATCCGGGATCGCTGACCGACGGCATGCCCGCGTCCGTGACCAGCAGGACGGTCTTGCCTTCGGCGACGTCGGCGACCAGCGCGGGCAGCCGGGAAATCTCGACCTGATCGTAGAAACTGACGATCTTCCCGGTGATGGTTACCTCGAGCGCGGACGCCAGAGACTTGGTGCGTCGTGTGTCCTCCGCAGCAACGACGTCGGCGGTTGCGAGAGCAGACCGAAGACGCGGAGACGCGTCACCGACATCTCCCATGGGTGTTGCGGCGAGTACCAAGCGACCAGTCATACCTGACAGCCTACGATTGCCAGGTGACTGTGCAGACGGACGAGCGGCCAACGCCCGCCACGAGCGATCGGGTAATGCGTAGTCCCGGCCCGCTGGTACCGGATCCTGATTTCGGCCCGACCGACAGATTGCGCGGCTGGATCGTCACCGCTTTCGTCACCGCTATCGCGGCGATCACACGCTTCACGATGCTCGCCTACCCGACCGACGCCGGCACACCTGTCTTCGACGAGAAGCACTACGTTCCGCAGGGCTGGCAAGTTCTGACCGGTGGCGGCATCGAAGACAATCCCGGTTACGGATTGGTGGTACACCCGCCGATCGGTAAGCAGATGATCGCGATCGGCGAAGCACTCTTCGGTTACAACGGTTGGGGGTGGCGATTCTCGTCGGCCCTGGTCGGGACACTGATGGTCTTGCTAATCATCCGGATCGTGCGCCGCATGACGCGCTCCACGCTGATCGGCGCGATTGCCGGAATCCTGCTCATCGTCGACGGCGTCACCTTCGTCTCCTCACGCCTGGGGATGCTCGACATCTTCCTGGCTTTCTTCGTTCTCGCCGCCCTCGGATGCCTGGTGGTCGATCGCGACCAAGTCCGCGAACGGATGGCGAAGGTATACGAAGAGGGCCGAATCGGCGACTCTGCCTGGGGTCCGCGGCTGGGTTTCCGGTGGTGGAGGTTCGGCGCCGGCATCCTGCTCGGCCTGGCCTGCGGAACCAAGTGGTCCGGCATGTACTTCATTCTGTTCTTCGGATTGCTCAGTGTTGCCTTCGACCTGTCAGCGCGCCGCGCCTACCGCGTGCAGCGCCCATGGGTCGGCACTGCAGTTCGCGACATCGGGCCTGCTCTGTATGCGTTGGTGATCATTCCGCTCGGTGTGTACCTCGCTAGCTACTGGGCCTGGTTCACCAGCGAGACCGGCGTCGACCGTCACGCCGTCGGTAACGAGATCGGTGAGGGCGGCACGTGGAGCTTCATTCCCTCCGCGCTGCGCTCACTCTGGTACTACAGCGGAAACGTTCTCCAGTTCCACGCCGGTCTGACCAACTCCGCCGGAAACCACCACCCGTGGGAGTCGAAACCGTGGACGTGGCCGATGGGGCTACGACCGATGCTCTACTACTACGCCGACGGCGAGCAGGTCACCGGTTGCGGGGCCGCCAGCTGCGTCAAGGCCGTGATGCTGATCGGCACACCGGCGATGTGGTGGCTGGCCCTACCGATGTTGGCGTGGGCGATCTGGCAGACGTTCGTGCGCAGGGACTGGCGATACGCCGTGGTCCTGACGGGCTACGGTGCCGCTTACCTCCCGTGGTTCGCGACGCTCGACCGCCAGATGTACTACTTCTACGCAGTTGCACTCGCCCCGTTCATGGTCATGGGATTTGCGCTGGTCCTCGGCGATGTACTGGGCAAGGCGAGCGCGTCCGTCGAGCGTCGTACCACCGGACTTCTGGCAGTCAGTCTGTACATCGGTCTGGTCGTGGCCAACTTCGTCTACCTCTGGCCGATACTCACCGCCATGCCGATCACGCCGGAATCGTGGCAGAACCATCTGTGGTTGCCCAGCTGGAAATAACCGGACGACAAAAGGGGCACCGAACCGCAGTTCGGTGCCCCTTCACGGTTCAAGTCCTACTCCGCTCAAGTCCTACTCCACTGACTTACCCACACGGCGTCCTCGGCGCGGGCGTAGGAGAGCACGTTTCTGCTCCTTCGCCGCAATGATGATCGGGTCGTGCGAAAGATCCTTGTACAGCGAGAAGCACAATCCGATCATGACCAGCACGAACGGCGCCGCAGCGATGATCGTCATGGTCTGCAAGCCGTCGAGCGCTTCGGAACCACCGGTCCACAGCAGAAGCGCCGCGACGCCACCGGTCAACATGCCCCAGAACACCACGACCCAGCGACTCGGTTCGAGCGTTCCGCGCTGCGAGAGCGTCCCCATCACCATCGACGCAGCGTCGGCGCCGGAGACGAAGAACACTGCGACGAGCAGCATGACCAGGACAGTCGTCACTCCGGCCAACGGCAGATTGTCGAGCATGCCGAACAGTTGAGCCTCTTCCGAGCCTCGGCCGGACAAGCCGATTCCGTCGCGTTCCTCGCCGATGCCTGCGCCGCCGAAGATCGCGAACCAGAGCAAGCTGACAGTCGTGGGAACGGCGATGACGCCGACGATGAACTGGCGGATCGTGCGGCCGCGGCTGATGCGGGCCAGGAACATGCCGACGAACGGCGTCCAGGACACCCACCATGCCCAGTAGAAGATCGTCCACGACGAAAGCCACGCGCCGGTTTCAGGATTCGACGATGCACCCGTGCGGGCCGACATCTGGGCGAGGTCGGAAACGTATGCACCAATGGTCGTCGGGAGCAGATTGAGAATCAGCACGGTCGGCCCGAGAACGAACACGAACAGGGCCAAGATCAGCGCTAGCACCATGTTGATGTTGGAGAGCCACTGAATTCCCTTGGCCACACCGGAAACTGCCGAAGCGACGAACGCCAGGGTCAGCACCGCAACGATGGCCACGAGCAGGAATACGCCGGCTTCTTCCATCCAGCCGACTACCTCGAAACCGGAGCCGATCTGAAGTGCGCCGAGCCCCAAAGATGCTGCGGTGCCGAAAAGTGTCGCAAAGATTGCCAGGATGTCGATGACCTTGCCGATCGGCCCTTCGGCTTTGCGACCGAGCAACGGGATGAAGGCCGAACTGAACAGTTGCTTGCGTCCTCGGCGATACGACCCGTACGCAATGGCAAGGCCCACAACGGCATACATCGCCCAAGGATGAAGACCCCAGTGAAACATGGTGGTAGCCATGGCAGTTCCGACGCCACCGTCGGTACCGGGAGGCGGAGTCACGTAGTGCGCAAGCGGTTCCGCGACACCGAAGAACATCAGGCCGATGCCCATGCCGGCGCTGAACATCATGGCGATCCAGCTGACGGTTCGGAACTCGGGCTTCTCACCGTCTTTGCCCAGCGGAATGTCGCCGAATCGACTGACAGCGAGGTAGATGGAAAACAGCACGAAAGCCGAAGCTGCGAGTACGAAGAGCCAGCCGATGTTCGTCACCAACCAGCCGAGAACACTTCCGGTTACCGAGTTCAGGTTGTCGGGAGCTACGAGACCCCACACGACAATAGCCAGCACCGCTGCGGCCGCCACGGAAAACACCACGTAGTCGGTCCGAACGCCTACCCGAGTAAAGCCCGTCTCCGGGCGCTCTTCGTTGGCCCCGGAATCTTGTTCGGATCGATCAGATTTCGTCACCATAGATGACTACGTTCGTCACTTTGTGGGCCAAAAGCAAGCTGGAAGGCGGGCTCAACAGCCGTTGAACCCGCCTTCTCACCCCGATCAAGCTGGGGTTTTAACCCAACCGTTGCCCTTGCCGATCAATCCGTCGATGCTGATGCGTCCTGCGCCGATAACAGCGATCAAGAGCGAACCGACACCGAGTGCGACGACGAGTTCATAGCCGCCGTTGTCTATGAAGACGCCCTTGTCGGCGTGCACGATGAAGAACGCGCCGACCATGTCGAGGAACAGCAGTGCGCCGACGAGCGGGGTCAGCAGACCCGCGATGAGCAGGATGCCGCCACCGAGTTCGATGGATGCTGCCAGAACTGCAGAAATCTTGGGGAGCGGGGCGCCCATCCCTTCGAATGCGGCCTGCGTTCCGGCGATCTTGTAGGTGAAGAACTTCTGCCAACCGTGGGCGATGAAGATG
Organism: Rhodococcus sp. C-2; assembly: GCF_027854095.1. Classification (NCBI taxonomy): domain Bacteria; kingdom Bacillati; phylum Actinomycetota; class Actinomycetes; order Mycobacteriales; family Nocardiaceae; genus Rhodococcus; species Rhodococcus sp. C-2. Next base: position 107,796 of record NZ_JAQGFI010000006.1, read on the forward strand.
ATCCCGAGGCCGACACGGGCGATGAGGAGTCCGAGGTCACGAGCAATCGACGAATTCATGAGCCAAGACTGACAGCTTTAAGTTGAAGCGTCAACTTAATCAATGTGTCACGCACCTCTCAATGCCGACTCCACCATGGCGACGATCTCAGTGTCGGAGTACTCGAGCGAGCGGACCTTATGCGCAAACGCGGTCGCCGCCTGCTCCGCCTGCGCCTGCACCGGATCGGTCCCCGAAGCGATGAACGTCCCTTGCTTTCCCCTCGTCTCGATCACGCCCTGATCGCTGAGCGCGCGATAAGCCTTCGCGACGGTGTTGGCCGCCAATCCCAGCTCCGAAGCCAATGCACGCACCGTCGGGATCTTGGTTCCCGCAATCAATCCGCCGCCGTGAACCTGCTCGATAATCTGTTGCCGCAGTTGGTCGTACGGAGCTGTGGAGGAATCGTGTTCGATCGCGATCTTCATCGTCACCCTCGTCGTATCTTCTCGGTCACAGCATCTTCTCTCTCACAAACCCTCGATCGCTTCGCGGATCGTATGCGGGCCGGAGGTCAGAACCAATATCTTGCCGACACTGGACGGCGCGTCGATGAGCGCTTCGATCACTGCGGCGACATCTGCACGAGGCACAGAGCCTCGATCGACGGGTGGCTCTGCAAGAAGGACTTCACCGGTGGGGTCGTCGTCTGTCAGAAGTCCTGGCCGAAGAATCGTCCAATCCAGCGAAGTCCTTGTCTTCAGGTCTTCCTCCGCTGCCGTCTTCGCCCGCAGGTAGGCGGCAAAAATCTCGTCGGTGTTCTCCGGTATTTCGTCACCAGCACCCATGGCGCTGATCTGAATGAACCGACGCACTCCCGCTTTCTCGGCGGCATCGGCCAACAGCACCGCCGCAGCTCGGTCTACGGAGTCCTTCCGCTCGATCGAGCTACCAGGTCCGGCGCCCGCGGCGAAGACCGCGACGTCGGCACCGTCGAGTACCTTCGCAACTTCCTCGACCGTGGAGGATTCCAGATCGATCACCACGGGGAACGCGCCGAGTGTGCGGACCGCACCCTCGTGCGCGGAGTTGCGGATCAGCGCTACCGGCCGATCACCATGTCCTGCCAGCAGGTACGTCAGGTGCTGCGCGATCTTGCCGTGCCCACCGGCAATGACCACGCGCCGTTCGTCCACACTTCGATGTTCCGTCATCGTTTTCTCCTCACAAGTCGGTACTTCAAGTGCAGCGCGCCGGAGGTGTCCGTTGTTCCCCTGTTTGTCCCACGAGTTCGGACACAGAGGCAGAATGACGGACATGGCATCTGCAACCATCTTCCACAATCAACGGTGCAACACGTCGCGGACTGTTCTCGGACTTATCCGCGACGCCGGCATCGAACCGACCATTGTGAAGTACCTCGATACTCCGCCTACCCGATCCGAGCTGGAAAAACTCCTCGCCGACGCCGGCCTCGAGCCCAGCCAAGCCGTTCGCAAGCGCGAAACGCAGTACAAGGAACTCGGGCTCGCCGATGCATCCGAATCCGAGATCCTCGACGCGATGATCGAGCACCCAATTCTGATCGAACGCCCGTTCGTGGTCACCGACAAAGGCACCGTCCTCGCGCGGCCTGCAGCCAAGGTGGAAGAAATTCTCTGACAGCGTCGACGGCTTACAGCGGATCGCGGGCGATCGGGCAGGACATGCACCGAGGACCACCTCGGCCGGACCCCAGTTCCGAACCCGCGATTCGCAAAACCTCGATACCCGAGGCCTCCAGCCTGGCGTTCGTTTCGACGTTGCGCTCGTAAGCGACGACGACGCCAGGCTCGACGGCGAGGGTGTTGTTTCCGTCGTCCCACTGCTCACGCTCGGCAGTCACCGTGTCGAGTCCGGTGTCGATCACACGCAGTTTTCCGATTCCCATGGCGTCGGCCGCCGCTTCGAGGAACGGCGTCGCACCGCGAATACTCACCCCGTCGTCTTCCTTGCGCAGAGTGAACGCCGCCAGGGTGTCCTGAATGGCCGGATACATGACGACCGCGTCGGCCTCGACCATGGTGCAGACCGTGTCGAGATGCATCGACGCTCGGCGTTGCTCGATCGGAACAACCAACACCGTGTGGGCGAGGCCGTCGTCGAACACGCTACGCGCCAATGCTTCTGCTCCGGCGGGTGACGTACGTTCACCGACACCGATTGCGATCACCCCCGGCGCGAGAAGCAGCACGTCACCTCCCTCGACAGGAGCCGTGTGCGACTCGTACGCGCGGCGCACGCCTTTGAATCGAGGGTGATGCGCGTAGACGAGATCCGTTATCGAGGATTCGCGAGCTCGCGCTGACAACGCCAAGGACGTGATGATGACCCGTGGCCCGACCCAGAACGACGAATCACGGGTGAAGAGCAAGTTGGGCAACGGGTCGATCACGAAGTCACCGCCGTGATGCATCCTGCGCACCAACGAGGTCGAGTCGGCATCGATCGGCAATTCGTCGAACGTCATTCCTGCAGTAAGGATCGACGAAAGCTCCTTCGGCTCCACCTTTCGCAGGTAGGCGGCCAGGTGTTGCCCGAGCGCGTGGCCGATCTTGCGTGCGTCGACGGCGGCCGCGATTCCCTGGATCCTCGCTGCGCCACTGACCTCGAGCGCCTCGGTGAGGAGATCGGACAAAAGCAGTACCTCGACGCCGCGCTCACGAAGGACGGTCGCAAACTGATCGTGTTCTTCCTGCGCGCGGTCCACCCACGGCAACGCGTCGAACAGCAGCTCGTCGTTGTTGCGCGGAGTCAATCGTTTCAACTCGTCGCCAGGACGATGAAGAATGACCGATCGCAATCGGCCCACCTCGGAATCGACACCGAGGGGGACGGAGCCAGAAGCGTTCATGAGTGAACACTAATCCCGTAGGCCCCACCCAGCAGGGACAAGCAGCTGTCGTACCGGCCCGCGTAACGTCTGATCCGACGCAGGCGAGAGGACCAGGCAATGAGTAGTACGGATCAGGCGGCGCTGAACGGCGCCGGAATCGAGAGGTTCACCGGGCGCTGGGTCGGCGCTGGAGCCGGACATTTCCCCACCATCGACGACTTCGAGTACTCCGAGGAGATCGAGTTCGCGCCCACCCCGAAACCGTTTCTCACCTACTCGTCGCGCACTCGTGGGCTCCCCGACGGACGACCGCTTCACATGGAATCGGGATACCTGCGCCCAACACCGGGTGGTGAGCTCGAATTGCTGGTCAGCCAGCCCACCGGATTCGTCGAGATCCATCGCGGCACCCTCGACTCCGAAGGCACTCTCGCCTTGACCCGTCTCACGCTCGCAGCATCACCCGACGCAAAACCGGTTCACGACGTTCGGCGAGTCATGCGCGTTCAGGGCGACACGCTGACATACGACCTGTGGATGGCGCACGGCGACACCCCGCTGACGCATCATCTCCACGCCACCCTCCACCGCGCGACGGACCGGTAGTCGCCATGGAGATGCCGTCGTGGAAGGCAAAGGAACTCACGCCCGGCCAGCTCTCCGAGCGCAGCGGTGTCGCCGTCTCGGCCCTGCATTTCTACGAACGAGAAGGCCTCATCGTCAGTCGCCGGACCAGCGGAAACCAGCGCCGATACCAACGAGACACGCTTCGACGCGTCGCCTTCATCAGAATCTCGCAACGCGTCGGCATTCCGCTGTCGGAAATCAGAGAGGCCCTCGGCACACTTCCTGAAGGCCGTACCCCGAACCGCGCAGATTGGGAAAGATTGTCGACCGGGTGGCGGCGCCACCTCGATCTACGCATCGAGCAACTGGAACGTCTACGGGACAACCTCACCGGTTGCATCGGTTGCGGGTGCCTCTCGTTGGAGGGGTGCGCCCTCGCCAACCCGCACGATCAACTCGCATCCGCCGGCCCGGGTGCGCGCGTTCTGGAAGTAGATTTCGGTGCAGGCTCAGGCGAGAAATGACTCAACGGCGTCCCGATCGCGCCCCAGCAAGTCCTCGACGGTCTTCTTCAGCAACTTCTCGATCTGGCCGCCGATGATCGGCATCTTCACCTCAGCCGTTCCGTCGACGACCAACCGCGTGCAGGACTCGGCGGCGGTGAGATCGAGCGTCGTCTCGATTCGGATCGGCAGTCCCCGCGCGATTCCGGTGACCGACCCTGCTGCACGCCCGTCCGACAGAGGTCCCCACCGATCGACCCGTTTCAGACCGAGCCGACTCGGCGCAACCTTGGCGACCAGGCTCGGGAGGGAGGCGGAGTCGATTTCCTCGGACACGGATACTTCGATCGATCCGTCTCGAACTTCGATGTCCGAGGTGGCATAAAGGTCTCCGAGTCTGCCTTTCCAATAATTCGGGTCGGTCAAAGTTCGATGCACGTCGTCGATCGGATATTTGAATTCGATATCGAAGTGAAAACTCTTCGGCATGACTTTGGTCCCTATTCGACTAGATAAAAGTCCCGGCGGAGTTAACGCTCATCGCTTGAGCAATTTACTGAACTGGTCGTTCGCTTTTTGCATCACGAACTCGTAAGGCAGGGCGAATTTGCGCGCCCACCAGTATCCGAATCGGATGTCATTGGACGTATATACGAGGTACGTATTCTTCTCGATTCCCCGCAGAATGCACGACGCCACCTTCTCCGGGGAGACAGCACGCGCCTCGAACCGGTGCGTGAGTTTTTCGACCCGCGGGTCGTTCCTGTCGATACCCGCTATTTCCACGGTTCCCACCAATGGCGTCTTCACCCCACCCGGCACAACCAGACTGACCCCGATTCCGTGCCGCTTCAGATCGAATCGCAGCACCTCGGACACCCCGCGAAGGCCGAACTTGCTCGCACTGTAGGCGGCGTGCCACGGCAGGGCCAAAAGTCCGGCAGCCGAAGACACGTTGACCAGGTGTCCACCCTTGCCGGCACGAATCATGGGTGGAACAAACGTCTCCATGACATGGATCGGCCCCATCAGGTTGACGTCCACCATGGACTTCCAATGCCGATGTTCGAGGTTCTCGATAGTTCCCCACGCTGAAATGCCGGCGATATTCATGACGACATCCATCGAAGAAAATTGAGTGTGAATCTCGGTACCGAATTTCACGACCTCGTCGTAGTCCGAGATATCGAGTGCCTTCGCCATGCTGACCGTGCCGCCGCCGGCGCCGACCATCGCGACCGTCTCTTCCAATCCGACGCTGTTGATATCGGTGAGAAACAATTCGGCGCCGACCTCTGATGCACGCAGCGCAGTTGCACGTCCAATTCCACTACCGGCGCCGGTGATCAGGCATTTCTTGCCGTCGAGCGACCTTACAGACATGGATGAACACTCCCCCGCACTCGTACTGTGGACATGCGGGAAAGTCTACGCACGCACGATGCGGCCGCCCTGAAACACGCAAGACGACCTGGGGGGGCACGGCCGCACTCCGCGCAAACACCGCACAGAGACGACCGCAGCGAGCACTAGAGACGCTGCATCATCTGCTCTTGATAGCCCTTGACCGTACGGTCGAGTTCTTCCGCCGCTACATCGTCCCCACGCTTGCGTGCGTCGTGGGCTCGATCCTGAATTTCACGGATTGCGCGGCGCAATTCATCATCGCTCATCGTGTGTTTCATGTCACAATTCTGCACCCACTCGGAGGGTTTAGCTAGCACAGATCGCAATCCGGCAAACCGTTCAAGGTTCAACCCGGAGGTGATCCGCATGACATCGCAACCAGCCACCCTGATCGCGACCCCAAACCTTCAAACATCGCTTGAACTGCAGTTTTTCAATCGAAATAGTTGTGAAAAACCAGGCTAACGCATAGCTAATATCGCCAAAACGGGTAAAAGGTTTGATATTGGGCAGATTGGCCAAGTACTGGAAGGTTCGAATAGCGCAGTCGTAGCTGCACATTTCCGTGTGGCGGAAACTCAATGTGCGCTGAGACATAGCTGAGCACTCATTGGGCGGACGAATCGAATCTCGGACACATTTGACAACTAGTCCACTAAACAGACTACGGTGAGCTACCGATCGGTTATCCGCGTGATACCGTAGGATTCACTGAACGGACAATTGCTAGCTAGAGAGGATTACGGGGCGGTTCACAATGGCTGACTTTGCAGAACGATTGAACAAACTGTTCGACAGTGTTCATCCTCCGGGGCGCAAACCCCATACCAACGCCGAGGTTGCGGCAGCGCTCATCGAAGACGGCCATCAGATCTCCAAGCCGTACATCTCGCAGCTCCGCTCGGGACAGCGCACCAACCCCTCAGACGAGACAGTCGCAGCCTTCGCCCGGTTCTTCAAGGTGAAGCCCGACTACTTCTTCAACGACATCTACGCAGCCAAGATCGATCACGATCTCGAACTGCTCTCACAGCTCCAAGGCTACGGGCTTCGCCGCCTCTCGAGCCGTGCATTCGACCTCTCGGAAGAATCGCAGAATCTACTCACCACGATGGCTGAAAAGCTCCGCGCGAGTGAAGGTTTGCCAGAGGTTCCGCCTGACGCGTCACGCTGATGTGACCGTGCTGAAGCACTGACTCGATCTCGAGCACTGCAATGACATGGAGTAGGTCGACTACGAACGTCGACCTACTTTTGTCGTTTCATCGAGTTCTTTCGCCAACAACAACACCCATCGGCGCGCCGACATCTTCTCAGGAGGCGCAATCCACCTGGTGTCCAACACATCCGAGGCCAAGGGATCGGCGATCCACCCCGCCAAAATCCCCGCGTGTGCAGTGACGGCCCGCGGCGGTTCCTGACCACCGACGTCGAACATCCCGGCGCCGGACTGGATGTACATCGCATCCATGATCTGCGCGATCATGTCCGATGCCCGCAGCACAGACGTACTCCCGGCGCTGTCCGCGTCGACTACCTCGGGGAATCGCTTGACGAGAAGCGCGTGCATCCGCCGCAGCCGGTACAGATCTCGTCGCGCACGTAACCAGGTCTCGAGAAGCACCCACGTGATGCCCAGCGCAATCAGAACACTCGAGGCAGCGATGAACCACACCCCTGCGCCCGTCCAGATATCCGATTCGAGTGCGCCGGTGCCACCGATCGATTCGACAAGCATCACGACGACCACGACGAGCAGGATCGACGAACCGGTCACGATCAACGCGATTCCGCGCCCCAACGGCGCCCACGCAACGTGCCGTAGCCCCGTCGAAATGACAAGGGACAGAGCGACGATGATAAAGATCAGAGCCGGCGCCGGGTAGCCGAAGAGAACCGCGATCGCCACCAGGAGCCCCACCGAGTACAGCACGGTGGCGAGGCCGCGCATAGCCGGACGTGACATCACCGGCCACGCAGACACGGCGCCGACTGCACTGGCCGCAGACAACGCTGTCCACAAGACGATGACGATCATCGCGGCGGCATGCTGCTCCGGCGCAATGCGATCGACGATGTCCCATACCGCCGGCACCATGACCGTCGACGACAATGCGACCGAGAAGCCTGCAAAGACCATCGACATTCGCAACGGCGTCGCGGTGCGCGCGACAACTCGACCCAGTCTCGCGCCGGCTGCAACCCAGACGAGAAGGGCCACAGCCCAAAAGATCATCCGATCGCCTCGTCGTACCGCAACACCGACAGCGGTGTCCCACGGCCACTCATCGTTCGCAGACGCATGATCAACATCGACGCGAACGTCTCGGCTTCCCACTCCGCGATGTCGTCCATCGGCACGGGTTCGTTGCGCCGCAGAGAACGTTGACTCAACATGTAGGCGATCAAATCGTCACTGACCTCGAGCGTCGCCTCGGCGATCTCGGCACCCTCGTGGCGAAACACTATGTGCCCCAACTCATGTGCCAGAGTCCGCTCGACATTGGGTAGTCCGGGAGCCAAAACGATGACGTCGTGGTCGTCGTAGGCCCGGCGCTGACCGCACACTCCGGTGGCGAGAGGGGTTTCCAGATCGATCTCGATCGGGCGCCCACGCTCGCGGGCGACTGTCTGCACCACCGTCAGCAGTGACACTGCCTCCGACGACGCTGCTGCGTCGCATACGGCATCCACCGCGGCCAGAACGCGGCGATGTGAACGTCTGTCCGGCACGACTCACGCACCTCCCTGTGATCCGGGTGCCAGGAATTCGGCACGCGCGGCAGCCAATCGTGCCTTCTGCAGCGATGCTCCGCGGAAAGTCAGTGCTCCCGCACCGGCCGCTACCACTGCCATTCCGCCTACACCGCCGGCGACGGCGGCGGCGTTGAGAATCGGCGGAAGCCCTTGAGTGAACGCCGTCGGAAATGCCTGCGGGTTGTCAGTCGGAGCCGCGACGTTCGGAACGTTCGACGGTACCTGCGGAGCTACGGGTGCGGGTGCGGCCAGAACCTCGGGTGCGGAAGGGGCTGCGACTGCGCCCGGCGCAGCGTTTGCCGGTCCACCGGCAGAGGGTGCAGGCGCTCCGCCGCCCGCTGACGGTCCCTGCGGATCAGACGGTCCAGCCGGCGGAGCCGCTACCGCGGACGACTGCTCGGAACTCGGCTGCGATTCGGAAGGAGACTGTGTCTCGGAGGGTGCTTGGCTCGAAGGACTCTCGGTCTGCGAAGTTGCGTTGGTCGCGGGGGAAGCGCTGCTGCTCGGACGTTGCGACGCCGAAGGGTTGGTCGCGGGGGAAGCGCTGCTGCTCGGACGTTGCGACGCCGAAGGGTTGGTCGTGGGCTCAGTCGTGGTCGGCTCAGTCGTGGTCGGCTCAGTCGTCGTGGTCGGCTCAGTCGTGGTCGTCGGCTCAGTCGTCGTGGTCGGCTCAGTCGTGGTCGTCGGCTCAGTCGTCGTGGTCGGCTCAGTCGTCGTGGTCGGCTCAGTCGTGGTCGGCTCAGTCGTGGTCGGCTCAGTCGTGGTCGTCGGCTCAGTCGTGGTCGTCGGCTCAGTCGTCGTGGGCTCAGTCGTCGTCGTCGGCTCAGTCGTGGTCGGTGTCGGTGTCGGTGTCGGAATTACGGTCGTGCCGCAGTTGTGACGGTGACAATGCCAGCCATAGTTGCCGTTGCCGTTGTTGCCGCCGTTGCCGTTGTTGCCACCACCGCTGTTGCCGCCAGGTTGGGCGGCGACGATGGCGGGGAAGACCGATACGGCAAGGACGCCGATACCCATCAGGCACATCACAGCAACAAGCATCATCGCTAGCCGTCGTGGCTGGCTCATCGACATTCCTCCCCGACACATACGTCCGACCTGCGGAAAACTGCGGCAGACTCACCGTGCCTATCGCACCGGACACACCCTCGTTACATTTCCGGCAAACATGTATCCGCCCAAGGATCATCCCTCACTTGGAAGCTCAACGGTCCGGATCAGCGGTCGCAATCGTATGAAACGGCGCACACTCAGATCGAATCTTCGCAATTCGGGCAGGCCCTGAAAATGCAGGAAAGGGTCGTTCAACTTTCGTTGAAAGACCCTTTTCGCTGGTACTTCTTGGTGGAGCTGAGGGGAATCGAACCCCTGACCTCTTCGATGCGAACGAAGCGCGCTACCAACTGCGCCACAGCCCCGTGCCACCGCCTCAGCGGTGCTCGGCAACTCTAACAGGAACGAATACTCCCGTTGGAATCACCCGACACGAACTTTCGGCCCGACGAGATCGGCCCAGAAGATCACTGACCGGACGCGCGACGCATCTCGGTGTGCCTGATCTCTTCTTCGTAGTGATCCAGGTGATCGAACACCGGATCTTCGTCGTCGACCTCGAGGACAACCGCTCCTGGCCGACGCAGTCGCGCCGGAATCAGGCGAAGCTCTTCGTCGGTGTGCGATTCGACTCCGAGTCGCGATCGGTTGAGGCGTTCGGTACGACGGCGGCGAATCTCTTGCTCGATCCGAACCTGCCGACGCAAGTACGCCATGTACCCGCCGAGGCCGCACACGGTCAGCGCAAACAACCACCACACCATCGGCGAGATGATCAATGCGAGAGCGCCCGAGAGAATCGCGACGAACGCAAGTCCCAGCAACGTCCGCTGACGGAATGCATACCGCGCCTCCCGGGCGATGGCATCCGCTTCGGGGTCGAATCCGCCTCGGCCGCGCCGAACCGGAACAAATTCTCCGACCGGTGCACGACCGCCGGCGTAGTCGTCTTCTGCGTGAGTGTCCATCTGGTCCTCCGCGTCGTAGCTGCTGCGCACTGGTTCTGGTTGCCAGTTCGGATCGCTTCGATGTCCTGCTGCCGGCCCGCGCTGAACAGGGTTGCTGTCGCCGCGGTGGAGTACTCGAGTCGCGAGTGCCGCGTCACTCGTCTGCCGGATCCTGGGGCGCTTGTTGACAAGCATCGGCACCAGGACGAACAGCCACACGGCCACCAGCCCGATCCACACGAATGAGCTAGGCATGCCGCGGCCTCCTCCCGATCACCTACCAGCACCTATGCCAGCCGTTGACGAGTCAAGATTAACGGCCGACGCCCTCGCATCGTTGCCGACGCGCCGAACCCCACCATACTCATGTGTCACACGCGTACCGAACTGAACTTCCGGTTCAGTCCCAAAAGTCTCAAGTTCTGGTTGAATCAAAAACCACATTTTCCCGACCGAAAGTAGGACTACTCAGCGGTAACTGCTGTTTAGCTCGCGTTTCTCACGCTTCTGGCGCCGTCTTCGTCACACCCACGAAGCACGTCCGGACCGCACCAATCTGTCGACGACGGTGGTGGGTACTTCCTCGATGGTCATTCCGACCAGAAGATGATCACGCCATTGGCCGTCGACATCGAGGTAGCGCTTGAGAAGACCTTCCTCCCGGAACCCCACATTTCGTAGGACTGCGCGACTCGACGCGTTCTCCGGCCGAACAGTGGCCTCCACTCGATGCAGACCGACCTTCGAGTATGCGTGATCGAGTGTGAGTGCAACGGCAGCTGTGGCTACGCCCCCACCGGTCACGTGCGAGGCGACCCAATAGCCCACCCAGGCGGACCGCAGAGCGCCGCGCACCACATTTCCGATGGTGACCTGCCCGCAGTACTTCCCGTCGAGTTCGATCACCAGGGGAAGGATCCTGCCCTTGCGCGCTTCGGAGCGAAGGTTTCCGCACAGGGACGGCCAGACGGTGATGTGGTGGCGAGCATCCCAGGGCGATTCTCCGGTGGGCTCCCACGGCTCGAGGTGCTCGCGATCGCGAATGCGGAGACGACTCCACACAGCAGCGTCACGGAGCTTCACGGGGCGGACGGTCACCACTCCCGCGGGCACTCGCAGCGGGCCGAGATCTTCCGGCCATCCTGGATGGACTGACATCACACCCCACTCGGGTCGGCGTTACCCACGTTGGGCGAGAAAAGCTACGTCGACTTCTTCACCGATGTGCACTTCGGTGACGTCTCGATCGACCAGAACCAAGCAATTGGCTTCCGCCAAGGTCGCGAGGAGATGTGAGGACGCACCGGGCGCGCCCCCGAGGGCCTGCACGAGGTACTCCCCTGTCGCTTCGTCACGCATCAGCTGACCACGCAGAAAACCCTTGCGATCGGCAATCGACGTGATCGTTCCCACTGTCCGAGCCTTCACTACTCGCCGCATCGGCTGGCGGCGTCCGAGCGCGATTCTGATCAGCGGGCGAACCATGACTTCGAATACCACCAGTGCGCTGACCGGGTTGGACGGTAGGAGAAAGGTCGGAACCTCGTCCCTTCCCAGCTTTCCGAAGCCTTGCACCGATCCCGGATGCATGGCAACGCGCTCCACCTCGAGTGTCCCCAGGTCGGCAAGCGCCTCACGAACCTCGTCGGACGCTCCGCCGCCCACGGCACCGGCGATGACAACGATTTCCGAGCGAATCAGCTGTCCCTCGACTACTTCGCGAAGACGACGAGAGTCGTTGCCTGCGATTCCCACACGGTTGACGTCGGCGCCGGCATCGCGCGCTGCGGCGGCGAGGGCATACGAATTTACGTCGTAAACCTGGCCTGGCCCCGGCGTGCGATCCACGTCGACGAGTTCTCCACCGACGCTGATAACCGAGAGGCGCGGACGGGGATGGACGAGTACTTTGTCGCGGCCGACCGCAGCGAGCAACCCGACCTGTGCGGCTCCGATGATGGTGCCTGCCCGAACGGCCACGTCGCCCGGCTGGACGTCGTCGCCTGCACGGCGAACGTAATCGCCCGAACGCACCGGCTCGAAGATCCGAACGCGAGCGCGACCACCGTCGGTGTTCTCGAGGGGAAGAACTGCGTCGGCCAGCGTGGGCAAAGGCGCGCCGGTGTCGACTCGGACGGCCTGGCGAGGTTGCAAGCGGATCGGTTGGCGTGAGCCCGCCGTCACCTCACCGACCACCGGCAAGCTGAGGTCGGTAGGCTCGCCGTCCTCGCCTCGGAGGTCGGCTCCGGCTCCGGCGACATCGACACTGCGAACCGCGTAACCGTCGATGGCAGCTTGATCGAATCCCGGCAATGGGCGTTCGGTCACCACTTCCTCGGCACACAGCAGTCCCTGCGCCTCCGAGATGGCGACCCGAACCGGACGGGGTGCCACTGCAGCAGCGGTAACCCTGGTCTGCTGCTCCTCAACCGACCGCATCTGGTCCGCGTCCTCCTGTGTCTGGAAATTCGGTGATATCCGTCAGCTCATGATGCCTTGCCGCCGAAAAGGGACAAGCACATTGATACTGCGTTATCGGGCGATCAACCACCGTGGCGACACGCTCAGCGGTCGAGCCGATCCGCGAGCCACTTACGCAAGGACGGGCCGTAATCGTCACTGTCGAGTGCCAGGTCCACCGAAGCGCGGAGGTACCCGCCGGGGTTGCCCAGGTCATGACGCGTTCCGCGGTGCACCACCACGTGAACCGGATGGCCCTCGGAAATCAGGAGAGCGATGGCGTCGGTGAGTTGCAACTCACCGCCGGCTCCCGGCTCGATGCGACGAAGTGCGTCGAAGATCGCACGATCGAGCAGATAGCGACCTGCAGCGGCAAAGGTCGACGGCGCGTCTTCCACAGCCGGCTTCTCGACCATGCCGACGACCTTGAGGACGTCGGGATTGACCGCGTCGGGAACGATCTCGACGTCGAAGACGCCGTAAGCGCTGACTGCGTCTTTCGGGACGTCGATTGCACAGAGAACGGACCCGCCGCGCTTGGCCCGAACTCGCGCCATGATCTCCAGGACGCCACGCGGTAGTACGAGATCATCGGGCAGAAGGACCGCGATGGCGTCTTCGTCGTCGTCGAGAACCGACTCGACGCAACCGACTGCATGCCCGAGGCCGAGGGGCTGCTCCTGAATCACGGAGTCGACTTCGAGCAAACCCGGCGCTTTGCGCACCTTCGCCAGGGCAGCGAGTTTTCCGCTTGCTTCCAGCTTGCTTTCGAGCACGAGATCCTCGACGAAGTGGGCAACCACGCCGTCTTTGCCCGGGGACGTCACGATGACGAGCCGCTCGGCTCCCGAGTCCGCAGCTTCACCTGCCACCAGTTCGATACCCGGTGTGTCCACGACCGGCAGCAATTCTTTCGGAACCGTCTTGGTGGCAGGCAGGAAACGCGTACCAAGTCCGGCTGCGGGAACCACGGCCGTACGGAAGGCCCTCGTGCTGCTAGCGACAACGTCTGTCATGCCAACACCTTAGCCGCCGCTTGTTACCGCTCGGTCAGCACGACGAATATCGTTGCGGGGTGACACCTCAGACAAAAGCACAATGGCGACAAATCACACTCGCAGCACGTGATGCAGTCTCCGAGCACACTCGAAACACGGAAACTGCGGCGTTGATCACGCACATACGTTCAGTGATTGTCGACGGCTCGGTCGTCTGTGCGTACGTCCCCACCCGCACCGAACCAGGATCCACCGATTTGCTCGACGCCGTTGCCGAGATCGCTCAGCGTGTACTACTTCCGATCACCGGGGAGCCGGGACCGTTGTCCTGGGTCGAGTACAGCGGCGCGGACGGTTTGCGTCCCGCGAAGTACGGCATTCGGGAGCCTGTCGGACCCGTCTTGCCACCGGAGGCCCTGTCCGACGTGGAATGCATGCTTGTCCCTGCTCTCGCGGTGGATCTTCGCGGAACACGCCTCGGCCGTGGCGCAGGCTTCTACGACCGGACGCTCGGGTCGGTCGGACCACAGACTCGGCTCGTGGCAATTGTCAGAGACTCCGAACTCGTCGAGGCCTTGCCTGCCGACGACCACGACATTCCCATGGGCTGGGCATTGACGCCAAGCGGCGGTCTCACGCCGCTCCAAGGCGATTGATCTGCGGGAATAGATCCCTGATTAGCGCTGTTGGCACTGTCACTTGTAGAGTGCTAAAGGCTGCGGTGTAAATACGCGGCTGCTCGAACATCACAGTGCGGAGGAAGCCCGGTGCCCACCTACTCATACGCATGTACGGAATGTGACAACCGTTTCGACATCGTCCAGTCCTTCAGCGAAGACTCGCTGACGGTCTGCCCAGCTTGCTCAGGCAAGCTCCGCAAGCTGTTCAACTCTGTTGGCATCGTGTTCAAGGGCAGCGGCTTCTACCGCACCGACAGCCGCGGCGGCTCCGGGACTGCGAGCGAGCCGGCCAAGAGCGATTCGGCACCCGCTGCGAAGTCCGAGTCCAAGTCGGACTCCTCTTCGACATCGAGTTCGTCGACCAGCACGCAGGCGCCCGCAAAGGCTGCCGCAAGCTGATTTCCACAACCTCCGGGTTGTCCACAGGTTCACATTGTTAGGGCCGGAAGCACCGCTTCCGGCCCTAACGTGCATGAATGCCGTCAGTACGTTCTCGTTCGCCGAGGCGCTCCCATCCATTGCGCGCCCAGCTCGATCTCACGCCGAACACCTTCGATCGCGTCGTCGAACTGACACGCGGCACACGGTTTCGCTCAGCGACCGTCCGCAAGATCGCAGCGGTCGTCCTGGCCACACTCGGCGTTGTTCTCTTCTTTCGAGGCGATCCCGCGACTGACACCGTCGCCGTAGTTGTCTCGAGCCGCGATCTCACTCCGGGGCAGGTGATTGCGGATTCGGACGTCGAGGTCCGCGAGATCGACTCGAAACAACTTCCCGAAGGAGTTGTCTCCGACACCGACCTGGTAGTCGGGAGAACCGTTGCCGGCCCGATTCGCTCCGGAGAAACCGTCACCGACGTGCGCGTTCTCAGCCCACGGCTGGCCGGGTTGTCGGTAGGAACCGACGACGCCCGCATCGTCCCCGTCCGATTGGCCGATGCGGCCGTCGCGGACATGTTGCGCAGCGGGGACGTCGTCGACGTCCTGACCGTCGGCCCTGACACATCCCGCCCAGACACACCCCACCCCGACACACCCAACGAATCAATTGCCGACAAGGCCCCGCAGATTCTTGCAGCGGGAGCAGTAGTCGCTTTGGTCACCACGTCGGAAAGTACACGTAACCAGCAGGAACAGGTGATTTTGCTGGCCCTGCCGACACCAGCAGCCAACGTCGTAGCCGCGGCATCTCTGTCCAATGCGATCACCGTGACATTCCGCTGACCGCACAAAGCGTCCGAAGCTCCTCTAGGATTTTTCCAGTCGGTTCGGTATCAACGGACCATCTGGCACTTGCCATCGGAGACTCGAGGGGACACCGACATGCTCAAGGGATTCAAGGACTTCCTGCTTCGCGGAAACGTGCTCGACCTGGCCGTCGCGGTTGTCGTCGGCGCAGCCTTCACCGCCATCGTCACGGCATTCACCAGCAACATCATCAACCCACTCATCGCAGCTATCGGCGGATCCGACGAATTGGGCTGGGGAAAGGAGATCATTGCCGGTAATTCCGAAACCTTCGTGAATATCGGCGCCGTGGTCACCGCGATCATCAACTTCATCATCATCGCAGCGGTCGTCTACTTCGTGCTGATCGTCCCTGCGAATGCGGCGAAGAAGAAGTTCGTCTCCGAGCCCGAGGACAAGGAAGCCAGCGAAACCGATCTGCTCATCCAGATCCGCGACATCCTCTCGGCCAATGCCGGTGGCGCCGACACGGGAGCGCACGCCAAGACTCTCGAATAGGCAGTGCCCACAGATCAATCAGGCCCTCGGACAATTGTCCGGGGCCTGATTTACTTCTCAACCGCCGTGGTGCGGGGGCCGCTGACTGCGCAGCCAGTCGTCGTCCGAGGACCGCGAGGATCCCTCGGGACCCCGCTCGTCCGACGTCATCTCGGGAAAGACGTCCCCGAAGATGCGCGCCAGGCGCTTCTTGTCGACTGACGGCTTCTTCGGGGTATCTGGTTGCTCCGACAAGCTGTCTCAGCCCTCGAGGCTGGAGAGCTCGGCGATCACGTGACTCGCCAAAGCCGTCAGGGTTGCCATGCCGTCGCGAATTGCCGGCCTGGTCGACGCCAGATTGGCGACCACGGTGCTTCCCGAAACTCCGACGAGGCCGCGGGACAAGCCTGCTTCGAGCGATCCGGCCGAAAGACCGGAAGCACGAAGTGCTTCGGCAATTCCCGGGATCTCGCGATCGAGAACCTCAGCGGTCACGTCAGGAGTGACGTCACGCGGGGATACCCCGGTACCGCCGACCGAGATGACGAGGTCGACGCCACCGATGACTGCGGTGTTGAGAGCGTTGCGGATCTCCACTTCGTCGGCGGCGACGGCGACCGTCGCATCGACGAGAAAACCCGCTTCGTTCAGCAGTTCCGTGACCAGTGGACCGATGGAGTCGGTGTTGTCGCCGTGGGCTGTGCGATCGTCGACGATGACGACCAGAGCGCGGCCGGCCGATGTGGCTTCGAGTTCCATGACTCCTACCGTAGTGTCCGATCCCGACGCCGTTGCGATCTGGCCGAAGATCGGGTCGATCGTCTGCTGATCGCCGAACATCATCGACCGCCCTGCGCTGCCGCGGTTCCCAACGTGACGTCGACGGTCTTGGTCTGCCCGCCGTCGCTGTACGTGATCGAGACCTTGTCGCCGGGAGCATGTGAACGCACTGCCGCGATCAGCGAATCACCATCTGCGACAACACGATCGTCGACCTTGGTGATGACTGCACCCTTCGGGATACCGGCCTTGGCGGCCGGCCCGTCAGCAGTGACATCCATGACGGTTGCGCCGTCGGCGTTGTCCTGCGACGGCACGGTCACGCCGATCATGGCCTGAGTCGCCTTGCCGGTCTTGATCAGTTCGTCGGCGACGCGGCGTGCCTGATCGATCGGGATGGCGAAACCGAGGCCGATCGAACCGCCTTGGGTACCCGACGACGCTCCGAGCGAGGCGATCGCCGTGTTGATGCCGATCAGCTGGCCGTCCATGTTGACGAGGGCGCCACCGGAGTTGCCGGGGTTGATCGCTGCGTCGGTCTGCAGAGCGTCGATGACGGTGTTCTGGTTGCCGGACTCGCCGCTCGTGGACACCGGGCGATCGAGTGCGGAGATGATGCCTTCGGTGACCGTGCCGGCCAGGCCGAGTGGGGACCCGACGGCAACCACCTGCTGTCCGACCTGGACGTCGCCGGAGTTGCCGAGATCGATGGGGGTGAGGTCGTTGCGACCGTCGACCTTGATGACGGCGATGTCGGAGACGGGGTCGGCACCGACCAGAGTGGCCGAGGCCTTGGTTCCGTCGGAGAACGCAACGCGAAGTTGCGCTCCCTGTGCGCCGGCAACGTGGTTGTTGGTCAGGATCAGACCGTCGGAGGACAGGATGACACCGGAGCCCTCACCGCCCTGTCCCTGCGCGGTGGCTACCTCGATCTGCACGACGCTCGGCACGACCTTCGAGGCAACGGCCTGAACCGAGCCGGCGGGAGCGTTGGACGTGTTGGTCGCAGTGGGCTTCGGAGCGTTCAGAGAGTTGGTGACCGTCGCGGTTCCACCGTTGCGGTCCGCGACGACGGCGCCGACCACGCCACCGACACCACCACTGACCAGGACCAGGGCGAGAGCGCCGGCAACCAGCGCCATGCGTCCCGACTTCGGCTTTGTGGTGGTCGAACCGGAGTTCGGCCCCTGCAGCGGTGCGGGGATCTGGTTGTGGCCGCCGCCCGGGCCGTTCGGACCGCCGGGGCCACCAGGGTTGGGTGCGCCGTACGGGGCGCTCTGCTGGTACGCGGCCTCATGGGCACCGTGCGGGTGGCCGAAGGCCTGCGTGGGCTGCTGCTGCGCCTGCCCGAAGGCTTCGGTGGGCCGGCCTTCAGTGGGTCGGGCTTCGGCGGGTCGGGCAAAGGATTCGGTCGGCTGGTACGGCTGCTGAGGCGCCTGCCCCTGAGGCTGCTGCGGCGGCACGGGAGGCTGTGCCTGAGGTGCCGTCGGCTGCGCCTGGGTGGTGGGTTCGCTGTTGGGCTGCTCGGGCCGGGTCGGCCCGACGTTACGGTCCTCGGTCATCGGCTCGCTTTCGTCTACGGTGACCACCGGACGGGCAGTCACAACTGTTCTGCCGACAATGCTGCCTTGCGCTGCTGAGAAGGCGCTGAGACGTGCCTGTCACTTTACCCAGAGTTCGACGTGAAAAACCGGTGTTGTCGGTTCGGCCCGAAAGACTTTCGGGCCGAACGCATTAAGCCGTGACGTCAGTCACCGAAGCGAGGGACCAACGGGTCTACAGAACACGCTACTCGGCACTCGGCCCCGGTTCACCGGGAAGCACGATACGAACAAGCGCTCCCCCACGATCGGATTCGTCGATCGCGATGGTGCCGCCGTGCTTGACGACGACCTGACGCACAATCGCAAGTCCCAGACCCGATCCCGGCATCGAACGTGCCGCAGTCGACCGGTAGAAACGATCGAACACCAACTCCCGATCCTCCTCCGGAATGCCAGGTCCCGCATCACTTACGGTCAATTCCAACAATCCTTGACCCACCGGTCGCATTTCGACGCGTACCTGTTCGCCCTTCGGACTCCACTTCGCAGCGTTGTCGAGGACGTTCAGCACGGCACGCGACAGGCCCGCTTGATCTCCGTAGACGTACCACGGAGTGGTGACCGCCTCGAACTCGATTTCGTTGCGCCTGCGCCGCGCTCGTTCGAGCGCACGCTCGACGACGTCGCTGACGTCGACGCGCTCGTACACGGTTTCGGGTGCGTCTTCACGGGCCAGGTCGACGAGGTCGCCGACCAGAGTCGAGAGTTCCTCGATCTGCGCGACGACGTCGGCACGAAGTTCTGCCATGTCCTCGTCGGGAATCTGCGGCGCACCGGGGCGACTTGACGCGATCAGCAATTCCATGTTGGTGCGCAACGAAGTCAACGGCGTCCGCAACTCGTGTCCGGCGTCCGCGACGAGGCGCGACTGACGCTCACGGGACTCGGCGAGCGCCCGCAGCATCGTGTTGAAACTCTCTGTCAGGCGCGCCAATTCGTCGCTGCCGGTAACGGGGATCTGCGTCAGATCGTCGGTCCGAGCGACTCGTTCGGTGGCGGCAGTCAGCCTAGCGATGGGCCGTAAACCGGTGCGGCCCACGGTAGTACCCGCCACCGCAGCCAGGATGACACCACACCCACCGACCACGAAGAGCACCCAGGCCAGCCGATCCAGTACCGCAACGGTCGGCGCGAGCCGCTGACCAATCACCAAAGTGCTTCCGTCATGCGTCCGTTGAGCAAGCACTCGCTGGCCGTCGACGGTTCGCAGCGAAGAATCCGATTCACCACGCGCAACGGCATCTTCGGCTTCGCCGATCGGCACGTCGGAACCGGGCGGCTGGTACGTGCTCAGGTCCGAGAAGATCAGGGCCACACTGATGTCGGTGGTGTACAGCGTCGCACCGGAGATGTAGCGAGGATCGAATCGCACGACATTGCTGTCGATGAGCACCGCTGCCCTGGTACGCAACTGGTGATCGACGTCCGCGTAGAGCGCACGCGAAACCACCGCGTAGGCAGCGATCGCCATGACTGCGACGGCAATGGCCACCACCGACGCGGCGAGCAGCGTCACACGCCAACGCAATGACACCGAACGGGTCAGTGGCATCGGCGGGCGCATTTCGACGGACGCTTGGGTGGTGGAGGATTTCTTCGGTTCGGCGTTCTTGCCGAACGGAGCGGTGATCACGGAGGCGTCTCCCGCAGGACGTAGCCGACTCCGCGGACGGTGTGGATCAACCTCGGTTCGCCGTCGGCTTCCGTCTTGCGACGCAGGTAGCCGACATACACCTCGAGGGCATTGCCGGACGTCGGGAAGTCGTATCCCCACACTTCTTCGAGAATGCGTCCACGGGTCAGCACGCGGCGTGGGTTGGCCATGAGCATTTCGAGGAGGGAGAACTCGGTGCGCGTCAGGCTGATCGATCGTTCGCCGCGCTTGACCTCACGGGTGACCGGGTCGAGGGTGAGGTCCTCGAACGCCATCATTTCGGAATCGGCGTCCAGATCGGGCGCGGTGCGGCGAAGTAGTGCACGCAACCTGGCAAGCAACTCTTCCAAAGCGAAGGGCTTGGGCAGGTAGTCGTCCGCTCCGGCATCGAGACCGGCCACTCGCTCGCTGACCGAATCGCGGGCGGTGAGCACGAGGATGGGCAGGTCGTCGCCGGCACTGCGAAGACGACGGCACACTTCGAGTCCGTCGAGTCGCGGCATCATGACGTCGAGCACGACGGCGTCGGGCCGGTTGGCGAGGATCTTCTCGAGTGCGTCGAGCCCGTCGACCGCGAGCTCGACCGTGTAGCCGTTGAAGCTGAGCGACCGCCGAAGCGACTCGCGAACCGCCCGGTCGTCGTCGACCACCAAAATACGCATACCGACAGTTTGGACTGAAGTGCTGAGATGCGGCTGAGAGGGTCCGATTCCGGCCTCCGGCGTGTCGCGGTCAGTCCCGGGTTCGCCTCGGCCCGGGCAGGCTCCAATGACGCCATAACGCAAGCAGTCTGAACACCGCGGCGAACGCTGTGCCGCACACCAGCGCGGCGTTGGTGGACAGTCCGGCTTGCGAGACTGTGACCACCAACGCAGCGCCGAGCAGTGCGGGAACCGCGTACAGGTCCTTGTGCAGGAGCAGTGGCACCTCGTTGACGAGAACGTCGCGGATCACGCCGCCGCCGATCGCCGCGGTCGCACCGATCAACGTCGCCGCCAGCGAACTGGCGTTGTTGTCCAGCGCGATGACGGCGCCGGTGCTCGCGAACAAGCCCATCCCCAGTGCGTCGAGCGCCAGGATTTCACGACGCAGTCGATTGAGCGGCTCGTGGAGGTAGAACACGGCGAGTGAGGTGGCGGCGGCCGTTCCGAAGTACGGCCAACTGCTCAGAGAGCTGGGCGGATGGACGCCGAGGAGAACGTCGCGGACGATACCGCCGCCGATGCCGGTGAACACACCCACCGAGCACACCCCGAAGATGTCGAGTCGCTTGGTGACGCCCACCAGGGCACCCGAGGCCGCGAACGCCACGATGCCCACCAGTTCGAGGATCCTCAGCAGCACCGGCCAAGGATCGCACGGTCAGATGCGGCTCGGGTCGATCACCCCGAGCCGAACTGCTTTGACCAGTCGCCGAGGCACCCGGTGGGTCTGGCCGAAGGCCGTGACCTCGACCAGATCGGGCGCCGTCGCCTTCCACTGGGCACGACGGCTGCGCGTGTTGGAACGGGACATCTTCCGCTTGGGAACGGCCATCAGAGTGCCTTGCGCTTTCCGTAGCGCCGCTCGAACTTCTCGACGCGTCCGGCGGTGTCCATCACACGTTGCGCTCCGGTCCAGAACGGGTGAGAGTCGCTCGTGACGTCGACGACCAGCAGCGGGTACGTGCCACCATCTTCCCATTCGACGGTGCGCTCACTCGTCACGGTCGATCGGGTCAGGAAGCTCTTGCCGGTGCTGGCGTCCTGGAAGACCACCGGGTGGTAGTCGGGGTGCATCTGCTTCTTCATTCGTTTCCCTCTCGCGTTGATTCGGTTTCGGCATAAGGTGATTCGGATTCGTCACACGGGTCTTCGTGAAACTCGCCGAACGGGTCTTCCCACGTTGCCCACGACGATTCGTCCGCCAATTCGTCGTCGGTGACCAAGGCGTGCTGCAGTGTTCGGTCGATCTCGAGCGGGTTCGCACCGCATGTGAGAACGACCATCGAGGTGTCGCGATCACCGAAACGCTCGTCCCATTTCAGGGCCGCGAGTGCACGGCGTTCAGCTGGAACGCGGTCTCGTTCCTCCGGCGTCATCGCGGCAAGCCAGGTGTCCGCGCTCGCAACCCGCAAGCCACCGCCGGCCGATTCGAGCCAGAGCGCTTCACCCGGTTGCGTTGCCACCCAGACTCGTCCGCGGGAGTACACGACGCCTTCGAGCAGGACGTCGATCGCCTCGTGCAGACGACCGGGGTGGAACGGCCGGTTCGCGGTGAACTCGACGAGCATCACTCCGCCGTCGTCGTCGAGCGGCGGCTGGCGACGCAACAGCGGTGAGTGAGCGTCGGCCAGTTCACCGCGTCGCGCATCCGCAGGCACCTCGAGGAGCAGCGCCTCGATGTCGTCTCCCTCATCGAAGACGGGTACCCGTGGAGAGATGCGCGCGAGAACCGCGTTCAAGCGGGACCGCTGCCAGCCGTCGAGCGCATCGGACCCGCGTAGGACGAGCGCGTCGGCGAAGTCGACCTGCCCGACGACGACCTGAGCCAGGGTGCGGTCGTCGTCGAGGGCTTCGTCGCCGGTGGCGTCTGCCAGCCAGGTCGCCGCGTCGATGCACGTCACGACGGCATCGACGCGGACGTCCCGCTGCGCCGGTCCGTCCAGTTGGCCGACGACGCCGGTCACGACGACGTGCTCGATCGCCCAGCACAGCGCCTCGGGCTCGAGTTGCCGGTCCAACAGCAACACGATCCGCTGCACCGAACTGTGCGAGTGAAGCCGGCGCAGGAGCGGCAGCAAGTCTTCGCGCAGGGTGCAGGAGACGCAGCCGTGCGCGAGCTCGAGGATCGTCTCGCGCTCGGACACAGTGCCGGCAGACCCGGCACTCCCGGTCATCGAGGTGACCGTCCGCCGGACCACCCCTTCACGGACGTGGCTCAGGTCGTGGTGGACCAGAACAGTTCCGGTCCGCAGCAACGCTCGTGCGGTGTGTGGGGTGGATTCGCTCATGCCGGCGACCAGGACCAGCGGAGTCCTGCCGTCCAAGATCGTGTTCACAGCGGGCCTTTCTGGGAATGATTGTCATTACCGAGGTTGAACGGTACATTGATCTCACCGCATTGTCGAAAATGATTGTCATCTGCAAGTTGAAAGGAACACCCATGTCGGCTCACTGCCAAGTGACCGGACGTGTGCCGGGGTTCGGAAAATCCGTCTCGCACTCTCACAAGCGTTCGAACCGTCGCTGGAACCCGAACATCCAGCGCAAGACCTACCTCCTGCCCAGCGAGGGGCGTCGCATCACACTCACGCTCTCGACCAAGGGCATCAAGACGATCGACCGCGACGGCATCGAATCCGTCGTCGCCCGGATCCGCGCGCGCGGCGAGAAGGTCTGAGCAGATGGCACGCAACGAGATCCGCCCGATCGTGAAACTCAAGTCCACCGCGGGCACCGGGTACACGTACGTGACCCGCAAGAACCGTCGTAACGACCCCGATCGACTCGTACTGAAGAAGTACGACCCGGTGCTGCGAAAGCACGTCGATTTCCGAGAAGAGAAGTAGGCATGGCCAAGAAGTCGAAGATCGCGAAGAACAACCAGCGACGGGTCGTCGTCGAGCGGTACGCGGAGCAGCGGTCCGCTCTCAAGGAGACGATCCGCTCCCCGAAAAGCTCGGCAGAGGAGCGCGCGAAGGCCCAAGCGACCCTGCAACGTCTACCACGCGACGCCAGTCCGGTACGATTGCGCAATCGAGACGCTGCGGATGGACGTCCGCGCGGCCACCTGCGGAAGTTCGGGCTCTCCCGGATTCGCGTGCGAGAAATGGCGCACCGTGGGGAACTGCCTGGCGTACACAAGTCGAGCTGGTAAGGAAGTCGGATGGCAGTCAAGCGTTCACCGTCGAAGAAGCCACGCCCCGTAGAGGGTCGTAAGCCCAAGAAGAACCCGTTGTTCGCAGCGAAGATCACGCATGTCGATTACAAGGACATCAACTTGCTTCGCACGTTCATCTCGGACCGCGGCAAGATCCGCAGCCGTCGCGTCACGGGCCTGACCCCGCAGCAGCAGCGTCAGGTCGCCGTTGCAGTGAAGAACGCACGCGAAATGGCGTTGCTCCCCTTCACCGCCGCCCGGTAGTCATACGTGCTCGGTAGTCACACGTAGAAGTACCGAAGAGGTCGCGCAGTCACTCGACTGCGCGGCCTTTTTGTTGCCCTGACTAAGATTTTCCCGAAGTCGTTCATTCCAGTCGAGAGGTGCCCGCAGCGTGTCGGGAGTTGTTGCGGGTTTCACCGTAATTTTTGTTGTCATCGCGGTCGGGTATCTCCTCGGCCGTCTCGGCACCCTCGGTAGCCAAGGACAGTTCGTTCTCGGTCGACTCGTCTTCTTCGTCGCGACGCCTGCCCTGCTGTTCACCACCCTCGCGTCGTCTGATCTTTCGGTGATCTTCTCGCCGACGCTCGCCGTTGCGTCGGCTACTGCCTTTGCCGTCGGCGCTCTGTACGTCGTCGTCGCAAAGATCTGGCTCAACCGGCCGCTACCCGAACTGACCATCGGCGCGCTGTCGGCTTCGTACGTGAATTCAGCCAACCTCGGAATCCCGATCGCGGTGTTCGTGCTCGGCGATGCCACGTTCGTCGCGCCGCTCCTGCTCTTCCAGATCGTCGTGTACTCCCCGATCGCCTTGACGATCCTCGATCTGACGGCCCTTCGCGGCACGGATGCCGAGAAGCTCTCGTTGATCGACACCGTCACCGCCCCGTTCAAGAATCCGATCGTGCTCGCGGGCGCTGCGGGGTTGATCGTCGCGTTGATCGGTTGGGTACCGCCCCGGCCGCTGATGCAGCCTTTCGAATTGATCGGCGCGACGTCGGTACCCGGTGCGCTGTTGGCATTCGGGCTCTCGCTCTACGGCGTGCGGGTGCTGGAGAAAGGCTCGAGTCCACGCCGCGACGTCGCGCTGGCGTCGACGCTCAAGATCGTGGTCCAACCTGTGCTGGCCTATCTGATGGCGCATTTCCTCCTCGGCATCGACGGTCATCAGTTGTTCGCCATCGTGGTCGTCTCGACGTTGCCGACGGCGCAGAACGTCTTCATCTACGCAAGCCGCTATCGGCGCGGAATGGTCCTCGCCCGAGACAGTGCCTTTGTCACCACTTTGGCGTCAATTCCGGCAATTGCGCTGGTCACAGCGCTACTCGCTTGAGCAGGGTTACGGTGGATTCATGCGTGTACTAACCCTCGCCGTTCTGGCCTGCCTTGCTGTGGCCGGATGCTCCGTCGGGGCCCAGACCACGGGGCCGGTTGCCGCACCGAATCCGATGGCGGCCAACGAAGCAAGTCCCGCCGACTGGTCGCTCGGAACCCCCGTTCCCGACGAGGTCGACGACAGCGAGATGGGCACGGAGTTCGACAGCCGCACCGACATCGTGGGTGCGACGGCCACGATGTTCGAATCGTGGTCCGAGGTCGACGATCACACGGTGGCCGTCCACTTCGTGACCGGCACTCCGGAGTGCTACGGCGCGTACGCAACCGTCGAAGAGACCGATACGACGGTGATCGTCACGCTCCGAACCGGGGCACTGCCCGAGGCCGCGGACAAGATGTGCATTCTGGTTGCCGTGTTCGGCAGCTTGGATGTCCCGCTGAGCCGACCACTCGGCGATCGTCACGTCGTCAACGGCTAGCCGCGCCTAAACGGCACAAGTTCGACGATCGAACACTCCGTTTCGTCAGGTGTGGTGTGCGTCTCCTCGGGACAGACTGAAAACCGACACCCGTTCACTCGCTCGTCGGCAGCTTTCGACTCGAGCGGTGCTCAACATGAAGGAGCTCGCAAGTGCCTACTCTCCAGAGAGACGTTGCAATCGTCGGCGCCGGCCCCTCTGGCCTGGCAGCTGCAACCGCGCTGCGCAAGGCCGGTTTGACCGTCGCTGTGATCGAAGCGCGCGACCGCGTCGGCGGCCGCACGTGGACCGACACCATCGACGGAGCAGTTCTGGAAATCGGCGGCCAGTGGGTCTCCCCCGACCAGACCGCCCTGATCGCCTTGCTCGACGAACTCGGCCTGAAAACTTTCGAGCGCTACCGCGAGGGCGAGTCCGTCTACATCTCGTCGGCAGGTGAGCGGACGCAGTACACGGGCGATTCCTTCCCCACGAACGACACCACGAAGAAGGAGATGGACCGTCTCATCGACGAGATGGACGATCTCGCAGCACAGATCGGCGCCGAGGAACCGTGGGCACATCCCCTCGCCCGCGATCTCGACACAGTCTCCTTCAAGCAGTGGCTGATCAATCAGTCCGACGACGCCGAGGCACGTGACAACATCGGTCTTTTCATTGCCGGTGGCATGCTCACCAAGCCCGCCCACTCGTTCTCTGCCCTGCAGGCCGTACTCATGGCCGCTTCCGCAGGCTCGTTCTCCCATCTCGTCGACGAGGACTTCATCCTCGACAAGCGAGTGATCGGCGGAATGCAGCAGGTATCGATCCGCATGGCAGAGGCCCTCGGCGACGACGTCTTCCTCAACGCACCCGTGCGTACGGTGCAGTGGAACGAATCCGGTGCAACGGTGTTGGCGGACGGCGATGTTCGCGTCGAGGCAAGCCGAGTGATCCTGGCCGTACCGCCCAACCTCTACTCCCGGATCTCGTACGATCCCCCGCTGCCGCGTCGTCAGCACCAGATGCACCAGCACCAGTCCCTCGGCCTCGTCATCAAGGTTCACGCGGTGTACGAGACGCCTTTCTGGCGCGAAGACGGCCTCTCCGGCACCGGCTTCGGCGCGTCCGAGGTAGTGCAGGAGGTGTACGACAACACCAACCACGAGGACGATCGCGGCACCCTGGTCGCTTTCGTCTCCGACGAGAAGGCCGACGCGATGTTCGAGCTTTCCGTCGAGGAGCGTAAGGCCACGATTCTGGCCTCACTTGCCCGCTATCTCGGCCCGAAGGCCGAAGAGCCGGTTGTGTACTACGAATCCGACTGGGGCTCGGAGGAATGGACCCGCGGTGCGTACGCAGCGAGCTTCGACCTCGGAGGCCTGCACCGCTACGGCGCGGATTCCCGCACGCCCGTCGGCCCGATTCACTTCTCGTGCTCCGACATTGCGGCCGAGGGGTACCAGCACGTCGACGGTGCCGTTCGGATGGGTCAGCGAACCGCAGCCGACATCATCGCTCGCAGCAAGGCCTGACGGCCGCTTTGCCAAGTCTCGATCATTGCCCGGCAGTCACGATTGCCGGGCAATGATCGAGAGCAGTAGTTCGGCCCGAACCCTGGCCACTTCCAGCCGACAGTCGATCAGGCTCTCCACCTTCGCCATTCGGCTCCGCAGTGTGTGCCGGTGAACGCCCATCGTGATGGCGGCCGCTTCCCAGTGTCCGTTGGCCTCGAGAAATGCCCGCAGCGACGCCAGCAGTTCGGTGCCGTTGTCACGGTCGTAGTCCTCGATCGGTGTGATCATCGTTTCCGCCAGCGTGTTGAGCACTTCACGCGTCGAATCGAAAGACAGCAGCACACTTCCGGTCAGAGCTGCGAATTCCAAAGGCTCGCCACCGATTTCGGCCGCCGACGCACACAGCTGGGACTGTTCGACGGCGACCGCCAGCGCAGCGACCACCCGTCGCGCGCTCAAGCCGACACGAAGCGCGCGAAGATCCGACCTCGATACCCCGCCGAGCAGCTCTCGGGCGAACTCGACGTCGTCGGTTCCACGCAGCAGCACCGTGACGCGAGTGTCGTTGATCCGCGAGAACAACTGCCGCCCCGCCTTGTTCATGAACTCGGCAATCTCGGCTCCGACGCGTCCCGCTACGTCGGACGTGTCGGCAAGAACTGTCAATCCTCGGATCATTCCCTCGCCGTCGGCTGCCTGCCTGATCTGTTGCCACGCCGGCGCCGGGTCGCGATCCTCGGTGAGCAGCAGCCCGAGGGCGTGCGCATTCAACTGATCCTGAGTAGCACGCAGACGCGCAGGTTTCTCGAAGTCCAACGCCAACAACGAGTTCGCGTGACCGAGCAGTATCTGATCGACGTAGCTGAGCGCCGAAGCACTGATCACCGCCAGGTATCCGTACGGCGTTCGCCCGACGCTGATCTGCTGCACCGCGATCGACGCTCCAGACCTTGCGAGCGTCACGCTACTGGAGGCACCGCCGCCGAGAGTTGCTCGCAGTTCGTCGATCACGTCGTCCGTCGGCAGTTGAGGTGAGCTCTCGAGAACTCTTCCGGCGACGTCGAGAAGAAGCACCGTCGCCGAAGTCGCGATCGCCAGTTCACGCACGGTCGCAGCCGTTCCGCCGGAAATGACGGCACGCGTCATCCGCGGTTGCGCCCGCGACGCCCGGAGGACAGCTTCATATTCCTGCTCTGCCAACCGGCTCATTACGCGCTTGACGACGGCAGCAAAAGGCGTCGGCAGCGGCACCTCGATCAGCGGGAGTCCGATCTCGTCGGCGACGGCCACCAGATCGGCCGGGACCTCGGGGTACGAGAGCCCGGTTCCGAATCCCACCGCCGCCACACCTGCCGCGTCGAGCATTCGGAGATAGCGGCCGCGCTTTTGCTGAGTGGACGGCAATCGGATGCCGGTGGTGAGGATGAATTCGCCGCCGGTCAACCACCGGAAAGGGTCGAGCAACTCCGTGGCGTGCGCAAATGTGATTTCGCGACCGACGCCCTGGGCGCCGCCTTTGAGTTCCAGCGCGAGGTCCGGCTGCGCCAACATCCACCGCACAGCGATCGTCATGGGCTGGACTGTACAACTCGGTGCGTCGGCGATCAAAGATTTCACCTTTTTGGCAGCTGCCTTTACTTGTGAGTCAGCGCACACTTGCTCACACACGCCCCACAAAGTGCGAGTTCCGTGCTGATCACCTCGGCCGGAACTCGTTCGACCTCGAGAGGAACCGGTACCGATGTCGATCGTCGTACTCGAGAACTACATCAACGGTGAATTCGTCGCCTCAGCCGCGACGGAAACACTCGACCTGATCAACCCCGTGGACGAGAGTGTGGTCGGGCGTACGCCGGTCTCCACGAAGGAAGACGTCGACGCCGCCGTCGAAGCCGCACAGAGAGCATTCGAGACCTGGGGCAAGACGACGCCGAGCGTGCGGCAGGCTGCACTCCTCAAGCTCGCCGACGCCATCGAAGCGCACAGCGACGAAATCGTCGCAGCCGAAAGCGCCAACACCGGCCAGGCTCACCAGATGATCGCCGACGAAGAGGTCAAGGTCGGAGCCGATCAGATGCGGTTCTTCGCCGGAGCCGCACGACTTCTCGAGGGCAAGGCGGCCGGAGAGTACATGGAGGGTTTCACCTCCTACGTCCGTCGTGAGCCGATCGGCGTCGTCGGTCAGGTCACTCCATGGAACTACCCGTTCATGATGGCGCTGTGGAAGATCGGGCCCGCCCTCGCGGCCGGCAACACGATCGTCCTCAAGCCCAGCGACACCACACCGGGCAGCACGCTGGTCCTGGCGAAGCTCTCGAAGGGCATCCTGCCGGACGGCGTGTTCAACGTCGTGCTCGGCAACGGCGGAACCGGAGCGACGTTGGTGGAGAACCCGGCCCTCGGTCTCGTCTCGATCACCGGTTCGGTGCGGGCGGGCATCGCTGTCGCCGTGTCCGCAGCACAGCAACTCAAGCGCGCGCACCTCGAACTGGGCGGCAAAGCGCCGGCGATCGTCTTCGGCGACGTCGACATCGAGAAGACCGCCACCGGCATCGCCGAGGCAGCGTTCTTCAACGGCGGCCAGGATTGCACCGCGGCCACTCGCGTGATCGTTCACGAGTCCATCCACGATCAGCTCGTCGAAGCCCTCGTCCGGAACGCCGAGAAGCTGCGCCCCGGAGCGCCTTCCGATCCTGATGCCTTCTACGGCCCGCTCAACAACATCAATCACTTCAACGCCGTGAGCGACAAGATCGCGAACCTGCCGGCGTCGGCCAAGATCGTTACCGGCGGAAAGCGTTCGGGCGAAACCGGATTCTTCTTCGAGCCGACCGTCATCACCGGCGTCGCGCAATCGGACGACATCGTGCAGGAAGAGACTTTCGGTCCTATCCTCACAGTCCAGAGCTTCTCCGACGAGAAGGAGGCGATCACGCTTGCCAACGACGTTCGGTTCGGCCTGGCCTCGAGCATCTGGACCAAGGATCACGGTGTCACGCAACGCGTCTCCGCTGCTCTCGACTTCGGTGCGGTGTGGATCAACTGCCACATCCCGCTCGTCGCCGAAATGCCGCACGGCGGCTTCAAGTATTCCGGTTACGGCAAGGATCTCTCGGCCTACGGAGTCGAGGACTACACCCGTCTCAAGCACGTCATGAGTTCGCACGACTGAGTCGCCGCCCTCCTGCTGTGCGCCTTTATCAACCCCCCGCGGTTAATAAAGGCGCACAGCAGATTCCTCCAATCCGGAAAAGAGCCACCATGCGCCTTATCGTCGGATACCTCGCCACACCCAGCGGTAAAGACGGGCTGGTCCTCGGGGCCCAGCTCGCGCGCAGTCTCGGCGCGCAACTCGACATCTGCATGGTCCTCCCACCGGATCGGACACTGCCGGCCAAGGTTCCCTCGGAAGCCGGCTACGACGACATCCTCGCCGCGCGTGCACACGACTGGCTCGCCGAGGCGAAAGCGTCGGTGCCCGAGGACATCCAGGTGGAAGTACACCTGAGCTTCCACGAGTCGTTCGCTCAGGGCCTGCTCGACGAAGTGGACCGACTGAATGCGCTCGCGATCGTGGTGGGAGCTTCCGGCGACGGTCTGCTCGGCCGTCACGCGATAGGTTCGGTCTCGACCGAACTGCTTCACTCCGCCCATGTCCCGGTAGCACTGGCGCCTCGCGGAACGCGGCACTCGGCGGCCACTGCTATACGAGAGGTCACCTGTGCACTCGGCACCCGTGTCGGCGCCGACATCGTCTTGAACACCGCCGTGCGCGCCAGCGAACTGATGCAGGTTCCGCTGCGACTGGTCTCACTGGTAGCGCTCGACCCCCAGAACGATCTGCGCGATCATCGCGACACCGCCGAGTCGGCCAGGGAGCGTGCACGAAATCACGCTCAGGACACACTCGACGTCGCAAGAGCCGCGCTCCCCGCGGAGTTCCCCATCGAGGTCATCATCGCCGACGGGTCCACCGTGGAATCGGCAGTGCGTCAACTGGACTGGCAGGACGGCGATCTCGTGATGGTCGGTTCAAGTCGCCTCGCCCAGCCCCGCAAACTTTTCCTGGGCTCGACCGCCGCCAAGATGCTGCGCGTACTGCCCGTACCCATGGTCGTAGTGCCCAAGCACGAATTCACCCAGCCGGAGGCACTGTCATGACCAGCACCGAACTGAGTTCCAAAGGCCTCGCCACCGGCAAGATCGGCATGATCTCCGGCGCGGTGCTCGGAATCTCCTCCGTGGCACCGGGTTACACCCTGACGGCCAGCATCGGATTGATCGTCGCTGCGGTCGGTCTCAAGATGCCCGCCATCTTCATCGCCGGCTTCATCCCGATGTTCCTCACCGCGTACGCGTACCGCGAACTGAACTCCGACACTCCTGACTGCGGAGCGTCATTCACGTGGTCCACCAAGGCATTCGGACCGTACGTCGGCTGGATGTGCGGCTGGGGCATGGTGATCGCCACCATCATCGTGCTCTCGAACCTCGCTGCGATTGCCGTCGACTTCTTCTATCTGTTCATCGCGCGGGTGGCCGACAATCCCTCCATCGCCGATCTGCCGGGCAATAAATTCGTCAACGTCGGCACCACACTGGTGTTCATCGCGTTGGCCACCTGGATTGCCAGTCGGGGAATCACTACCAGCGAGCGCGTACAGTTCGCGCTCGTCGGCTTCCAGATGGTGCTGCTGGTCGTCTTCGCCGTCGTTGCACTGGTTCACGTCGGCGCCGGCGACGCCCCGGCCGGATTGTCCTTCGACCTGAGTTGGTTCAACCCGTTCAGCGGACTCGCCATCGGTGCGTTTGTCATCGGACTCACCGGATCGATCTTCGCGTTCTGGGGCTGGGATACCTGTCTCACGCTGGGCGAGG
This sequence comes from Rhodococcus sp. C-2, assembly GCF_027854095.1. Lineage (NCBI taxonomy): Bacteria > Bacillati > Actinomycetota > Actinomycetes > Mycobacteriales > Nocardiaceae > Rhodococcus > Rhodococcus sp. C-2. The sequence goes on from NZ_JAQGFI010000006.1 coordinate 139,833, forward strand.
AGTCGAAGAACCCCAAGAAGACCCCGGGCCGCGCCGGTTTGCTCTGTGTCGCAACCATTCTCCTGACCTACCTGCTGGTCGCCGTTGCCGCGATGATGTACGCCGGCGTCGGCGAGGAAGGCCTCGGTCTCGGCAATCCCGACAACTCCGAGAACGTCTTCGGCGCTCTGGCCGACCCGGTCCTGGGCAACTGGGGCGGAATGCTTCTGTTCCTCGCGGTCTTCGTCTCTTCAGTCGCCAGCCTGCAGACCACGTTCCTGCCCGCGGCACGAACCATGCTCGCCATGGGTGCATACGGAGCTTTCCCCAAGAAGCTCGCCGAGGTGTCGCCTCGGTTCCTGGTGCCGTCGTACGCGACCGTCGTGGCCGGCGCGGTAACCGCAGTGTTCTACAGCGTCGTCACGTTCCTGTCCGAAAGTGCTCTGCTCGATACGATCGCCGCACTCGGCATCATGATCTGCTGGTATTACGGCATCACCGCATTCGCGTGCGTGTGGTACTTCCGCAAGACGCTTTTAGAGAGCGTACGAAACTTCGTCTTTCGGCTCGCGTTCCCACTCATCGGTGGCCTCATGCTGCTTGCGGTGTTCGTCATTTCGGTCCAGGAGAGTATGAATCCGGACAATGCCAGCGGAGCATCCATCGGCGGAATCGGCCTGGTCTTCTTCCTCGGGTTCGGAATCCTCATCCTCGGCGCGGTCCTGATGATGGTCATGCGAGTGCGCAATCCCGAGTTCTTCGAGGGCAAGACCCTCAATCGCGACACGGAGGCTCTGCGCGACGAGAACGACCTCAGCGTGTCCTAGGAGTCACTAGCTTCGGGGGCCTGCGCGATCAGGCCCGCCATCAACACGCGCAAGCCGAATTCGAAGGCGGCGTCGGCACGTTCGGGATTTTTCCCGGATGTTGCCAACGCCGCCTTCATCGCGTCGTTGGCTTCGGGTCCCGACGCCCACTGGACGTCCGGCGCCGCCAGGTCCAGGGCCGAACCGAGAACAAAACTGTCGACGGTCGTGATCGCGTGCAGTGTTTCGGTCGGGTCGAAGCCACCATCGGCAAATGCCTGCGCCAATGCGTTGTAGAGGGTGAACGCCACACCGGCCTGCACCGTCTGGGCAGTGAAGAGCGGAATCAGACGAGGATGCGCGGCGTAGCTTCGCCGGTACTCGGCTGCCAGCGCCGCGACGGTCTCACTCCAGGTCCCCGAGGCCGACTCGACGTCGATTCCTGCCATCAGCTGAGCCCTCATCAGTTCGACGATCTCGGCTCGTCCGGAAACGTGGTTGTAGAGCGAGGACGGTCGAACCTTCAGACTTGCGGCGAGTCCCGGCATGGTGAAGTCGCCGGATTCGTCCACCGACTCGATCGCTGCCTCGGTGATGATCGCCGGTGAGAGCAGTCGTTGCGATGGCCGCGGCATATGTCCTCCTGTAGTGATCCACACCGTCCGGGGCGCTGCAAAAAACAATTCCTCGAAAGTCCTTGATCAATCAGCGCTCACCCACCATACTTAACGAATCACATTCGTTTTACGTTGAACGTCGAATACCCGAGCACCGAGGAAACCCCATGCTGACGATCACCGCCCTCACCCCACCCGAGTCACCGGCCGCGACTTCGCCGTCCACGTCCACCCCTCTGCGTGTAGGTCTCGTCCAACATCGCTGGCACGAGGACCAAGACGACCTCCACGCTGAATTGAGCGAAGGCATTGCGTCCGCAGCGAAGCTGGGCGCTTCCGTGGTCTTTCTTCCGGAGCTGACGCTCAGCCGCTACCCCGCCTCCACCCCGGCCGGCGACAATCCCGGACGCGCGGCGGAAGACCTGCTCACCGGACCCACTTTCGCCTTCGCCACCAAGGCCGCCGCGGAGAACCAGGTTCTCGTTCACGCGTCGTTGTACGAGCGCAGCGACGCCGAGGACGGCCTGGGCTTCAACACCGCGATCCTGGTCTCGCCCGGGGGTGAACTTCTCGGTCGTACCCGCAAGCTCCACATTCCGGTGACGGCCGGGTACTACGAGGACACGTACTTTCGCGGCGGTCCGTCCGAGGACGCATACCCCGTTCACGAGGCACTCGGCGCCAAGTTCGGACTCCCGACATGCTGGGACGAGTGGTTTCCCGAGGTCGCACGTGCATACTCCCTCGCCGGTGCCCAGGTCCTGGTGTACCCGACGGCGATCGGCTCGGAACCCGATCACCCGAACTTCGACACCCAACCGCTGTGGCAGCAAGTGATCGTCGGAAACGGTATCGCCAACGGCACTTTCATGGTTGTCCCCAATCGCCACGGCAGTGAAGGTCTCATCACCTTCTACGGTTCGTCGTTCATCTCGGACCCGTACGGACGCATCCTCGTTCAGGCTCCGCGCGACGAATCAGCCGTCCTGGTCGCAGATCTCGATCTGCAGCACCGTGAAGACTGGCTTGCGCTGTTCCCGTTCCTGGCCACTCGCCGACCCGACACCTACTCGGCCCTGACCGCACCGGTGAACACTGCAGGAGCCAACCGATGACCTGGCGCATGCCCGCGGAAAGTGAACCGCACGAACGTACCTGGATGGCGTACCCGAGCGCCGGATACTCTCTCGGGGACACCGCGGAAGAACAGCACGAAGCGCGCTCGACGTGGGCGGCCGTCGCCCACGCCGTCGCCGAATTCGAGCCGGTCACCGTCGTCGTCGATCCCGCCGAAGTCGAAGAAGCACGAAAGTACCTGTCCGAGAAGGTCGACATCGTCGAGGCACCTCTCAACGACGCATGGATGCGCGACATCGGGCCGACGTTCGTCCTGTCCGACGAAGGCCGTCTCGGCGGAGTCGACTGGGTGTTCAACGGCTGGGGTGCACAGGATTGGGCGCAGTGGGACAAGGACTCGAAGATCGGCGCATTTGTCGTCGAACAATCCGGTGCCCAGTTGATCGACTCACCAATCGTCAACGAGGGCGGCGGTATTGCGGTCGACGGTCTCGGCACCGTCTTGGTCACCGAAACCGTCCAACTCGATCCGGGACGAAACCCCGACCTGACGAAGGCCGACATCGAGGCCGAACTCGCCCGCACCATCGGCGCCAAGCACGTGATCTGGCTTCCCCGCGGATTGACTCGCGATCAGGAGACCTACGGAACGCGCGGACACGTCGACATCGTCGCTGCCATCTCTTCCCCCGGAGTTGTACTCGTCCATGACCAACGCAATCCGGTGCACCCCGACTACGCCGTCAGCAAGACGATCATCGAGTTGTTCGAAAGCTCGACGGACGTCGGCGGTCGGCCGTGGAAGGTCATTCGGGTACCTGCGCCCGAGATCCTGCGCGACGACGAGGGATTCGTCGACTACAGCTACATCAACCATCTCGTGGTCAATCGCGGAGTGATCGCCTGCAGCTTCGACGATCCGGCCGACGCCGAAGCGGCCCGGATCCTTGCGGCCGCCTACCCCGGGCGCACCGTCGTCACCGTCGACGCCAGACCGCTGTTCGAACGTGGCGGCGGCATCCACTGCATCACCCAGCACCAGCCCGCTGAACAAGACTGACGGCCGGAATCAGCGGCGACCTCGCATGTAGTCACTCACGACCGCGGCGCCGAGGCCGTCCAGGTCCGGCGCGATGACGCGTCCACCCACACGGTGCGCCATCCGGTCGACCACCCTGGCCAGACCTGGATCCTCACCGAGGCGGAAGAACGTGACCTTGGCGCCAAGCCTGGCCACCGCGTCGAGTGCTCGAACCGTCAAACCGAGGGTTCGCGCACTCGGCGGGTAGTCGAACCTGGCTTCTCCGTCCGCTTCGAGATGAGCCGTCGGCTCACCGTCGGTGACGATCAGTACCACCGGCTGTGCGTTGGAGTGGCGTCGAAGATGCCTGGCCGCCAACAACAGTGCGTGGTGCAGGTTGGTTCCCTGGTCCCACGCGCCGTCCAAACCAGCGAGCTCCGACGGGCTCAGCACGTGCGCGTGGCGTCCGAAGGCGATCAACTGGAGTTCGTCGCTGCGAAATCGCGTACTCACCAGATGATTGAGTGCCAGAGCGGTGCGCTTCATCGGCACCCAGCGATCTTCCATCACCATCGAGAACGACGTGTCCACCAGGAGAGCAACCGCAGCCTGACTGCGCTGTTCGGTTTCGGCCACCTCGACATCGACGACGCTCAGCCGCACCGGCATTCGACCCGGGTCACGCAGGACGGCGTTGGTGATGGTTCTCGTGACGTCCCACGGTTCCGTGTCCCCGAATTCCCATTCGCGGGACGCTCCGGTCGGTTCACCCATCGCACCGGCCCGACGCGTATCGCGTTGACCGGTTCGCGACGACAGTTGCCCGGCGACATCGCGCAGAGCAGTCTGCCCGAGCTGTCGCATGGCTTTGGGCGACAAGCGCCATTGACCGTCTGGTGCACGATCGAAGAAACCCTGTTCCTGTAAAGCCTTTTCGAGATCGGCCAGGGTGCGAGCATCAGCGGCGGCTTCGTCGCCGAGTTGCCGCGCGAGTAGCTCGGGGTCGATGTCGTCGAGCGCCGCGCCCGCGTATTGCTGCGACAGTTGATCCGCCAAGGATTCCAGCTCGGCGATGTCCTGCAGGGCACCGGTCCCCTCACCCAAACCCATACCGTTCTCGCCGCGGAACTGTTGCGAACCTTCCCAGTCCTCACCCGGCCGAGCCGCCTGAAGGAACTGGTCGAGTTGACTCAGCTCACTCATCAGGCTCGGATCACCGAATGCCTGCTGCGCCAACGCATCCAACTCGTCACGCTGCTCCTGCGAGAGCGAGTTCCGCAATCGTTGTGCAGCCGCCGCGCGCTGCGCCAAAGAATCCAGAAGTTCCTCGACGTTGCGCGGGTTGTCCGGGAAATACTGCCCGTGCTTGTCCATGAACTCCGCGAACTGCGCCGCAGTGTCGACCCCGCGAGAGTGCGCGTCGAGCAGTTGATTCAGATCAGCCAGCATCTGGCGTATCTGCTCACGATCCTCGTCGGTGGCGCCCTCGAGTGCCTGCTTCATTCCCGAGAAGCGTTGATCGAGAACCTCACGTCCGAGCAGATCACGAATCTTCTCGTAATCCGCGCGAGCCTGTTCGCTGCGCCAGTTGTAGTCGGCCAGATCTTGCACGGCCTGAGCTGTCGACGGCGGTAACTCCTCGATCCGCATTTCGTTGAATCGTGCGTCGTCGTCGAGAGCACGTGCCAGTTCTTTGCGCTCTTCGAGCACCGCCTTGTCGAGAAGCATACGAACCTCGTCGAGCGTTCCGTCGAGATTGTTGCGGCGTAGCAACTCACGTCGGCGCCGGTTCGCCTGGGCAGCAAGGTCGTCGAGCCCGCGCATGTCCCGGTTGCCTCGGCGCAGGAGCTCTCGGAGGGCATGGCGCGGCGACGTGCCCGACAACACGTCGTCGCCGATTGCTGCCAGGGCCTCGCGCAGATCCACGGGAGGCGCGAGCGGATCGGGACCACCGTCGTAAGGCCCGTACCGCGGATTGTGGATCATCACTGCCCCTTACGAATATACCGAGCGGCCGCCCGGGCCTTGATCTTTGGAGATCCGGCGCGCGAGGTAAAGCCCTTCGAGGGCAAGTTCGGCACCGGCGGCACGCTCGCCGTCGGATTGCGCACCGAGACGTTCGGCTACTTCGTCCAGGACCTCGAGGTCCGGAAGCTCGTCGAGAAATGCCTTGGCCGTGACAGATTCACCGGTCACGATCGTGTTGCCCATCTCCACCGCAGCAACCAGCATCCCCAGGTCGATCCCGCCGAGACGTACCCGAACCGTATCGGCGGTCGCGCGACGCAGCAGGTGCTCGAGCACCTCCAGTTCCCGTCCCTCTTCACCGGATTCGAACTCGACCTTGCCGCGAAGAACCTCGACCACGGACTCGAGATCGACGGGCCGTGCAACAGGATCGGCTTCGCCGAGCACCGCTGCCCGTCGTACCGCGGCGGCACTGACGGTTTCCGCGCCGGCGACGGCAAAGCGTGCCGACACACCCGATCGCTGATCCACCGAGGTGGATTCGCGGAGCAGGCGAGTGAATCTGGCAAGAATTTCGAGAAGGTAGTCGGGCACCTCCGCGGCCAGGTGCGCCTCCTGCTCGATCACCGCGATCTCGCCCGCCAGCTCGACGGGGTAGTGAGTGCGGATCTCGGCGCCGAAGCGGTCCTTGAGTGGTGTGATGATGCGCCCGCGGTTGGTGTAGTCCTCGGGGTTGGCGCTCGCGACCAGAAGAACGTCCAACGGAAGCCGAAGCGTGTACCCGCGGACCTGGATGTCCCGCTCTTCCATCACGTTGAGCAAAGAGACCTGGATGCGTTCGGCGAGGTCGGGGAGCTCGTTGATGGCCACGATTCCGCGATGCGCGCGAGGCACGAGGCCGAAGTGAATGGTCTCCGGATCGCCGAGGCTCCGGCCTTCGGCAACCTTGACCGGATCGACGTCGCCGATCAGGTCGGCGACCGAGGTATCCGGCGTCGCCAACTTCTCGGAGTACCGCTCGCTGCGGTGGCGCCAGGCGATCGGGAGGTCGTCGCCCAGTTCCTTGGCTCGACGTATCGAAGCCGGGGTGATCGGCTCGTACGGGTGCTCCCCCAGTTCCGAGCCTTCGATGACGGGCGTCCACTCGTCGAGCAGGAGCCCGAGAGTGCGAAGCAGCCTCGTCTTTCCCTGACCTCGTTCGCCGAGCAGAACCACGTCGTGGCCGGCGATCAGCGCCCGCTCGAGTTGCGGGGCGACCGTGTCCTCGAACCCGACTATCCCGGGCCAGGGGTCACGGCCGTCCCGCAACGCGGCGAGAAGATTCTCTCGTAGTTCTTCCTTGACACTTCGCTGTACGTGTCCGGAGGCGCGTAGCTCTCCGAGGGTTTTTGCGACAGTCACCACTCCACGCTACGAGTGTTTGCGGGGTTTCGCCTCTCGCCGAGGAAGTTCGGTCGCTCAGCCTTCGATGTTCTCGGGATTCATCCAGATGATTTCCCAGATGTGGCCGTCGGGATCCTGGAAGCTGCGGCTGTACATGAAGCCGTGATCCTGCGTCGCGTTACCTTCGGAACCGCCGGTCTCGAGCGCCTTGTCGACGAGGGCGTCGACGGCCTCACGGGTCTCGGCCGAGAGACCGAGCAGCGCCTCCGTCGACGTCGAGGTGTCGGCGATGCCCTTGGTGGTGAAGGTCTTGAAGAAGGGCTCGGCCAACAGCATCACGACGATGGTGTCACTGATAACCATCGACGACGCATTCTCGTCGGAGAACTGCGTGTTCTTGGAGTATCCGAGGCCCTCGTAGAAGGTGGTGGCCTTGCCGAGGTCCTTGACGGGCAGGTTTAGGAAGAACATCGGCTGCGGGTTTGTCGCCATGAAAGGTCCTTTCCGAGACTTTGCTGTGCGCCTTTATTAACCGCCGGCGGTTAATAAAGGCGCACAGTAGACCTAAACTCCACCCATGGATACCTGGGTGTTGCCGGCCATGCTCGGCCTCGGACTCGCCGCAGCGTCCGGAATGCGAACCTTCCTGCCCCTGCTGATGCTCAGCGCTGCCGTCCACTTCGAACTGTTCGGGATCACCGTCGGCGAGTCGATGCGGTGGATCGGATCGACCGGCGCGCTGGTCGCATTGGCAATCGCCGCGGTGGTCGAACTGGGTGCCGACCTCATTCCGTTCGTGGACAACGCACTCTCGGTGATCGGGAACGTCACCGGACCGATTGCCGGAGTGATCGCCGCCTGGGCGGCATTCAGTCATCTCGACCCTGCGATGGCCGCGTTGGCGGGCATCATCGTCGGAGCGCCGACGGCGTTGACGTTCAGCGCCGCGCAGACCGGCACTCGCGCGGTCAGTACGGCCACTACCGGTGGGCTGGCAAATCCCGTCGTTTCCGTCATCGAGGATGTGCTGACTTTCTTCACTTCCTTGATCGCGATGATCTTGCCGCTCCTGATCATTCCCCTGCTCGCCGCGCTCTTGTGGTTCAGCTGGCGTGGCTGGCGTCGTGTCCGGAGTCTGCGCACCGCCTGACCGCACCGACCTGGTAGACAAGTCGTCATGTCCGACACCGAGATCTCGTTCCAATCCGGCGACGTCACCCTGTACGGGAGTCTTCGCCTGGCCGCCTCACCCGACGCCCCTGCCCCGGCCGCGCTGATTCTGGCCGGCAGCGGCCCCACCGATCGCAACGGCGACAGCGCCCTCCTCGAAGGCGACATCGGAACTCTGCGGTTCATCGCGGATCTTCTTGAAAAACAAGGGATTTCAAGCCTGCGTTACGACAAGCTCGGCAGTGGCGAAACCGCCCTCGGTGACTACGACATCGAGGACATCGCCGATCTCGGCTTCAACACTTTTGTCGACGCCGCCTCCGACGGACTGGACTACCTCGCCGGGCAACCCGGTGTCGATCCCGAGCGCTTGTTCGTGGTCGGACACAGCGACGGCGCCGTAGTCGCACTGGCTCTCGCCACCGCGAAGGAGGGCGCCAGAGTCAGTGCCCTCGCACTGCTCGAGCCACTGAGCGCCAGACTTCTCGATCTACTCACGACGCAGATTCACCGCCAGCTCGATGCGGTCGTCGGCGCCGGTCAGTTGCCGGTCGAACTGGCTGACGAACTGCGCGTCGCGCTCGCCGATGCCGTCGAGTCGCTGCGATCCGAGGGCACTGTTCCGGATGACATGCCCGAGCCGCTGCAGAATGCGGGACTCGTACACGCCAATGCCAAGGCACTCGCCGAGGAAGACGCATTGGACCCGGTTGCGCTCGTGGCGGCGCTACCGGCGGGCATGCCCGTTCTCACGAGCTGCTCGGACAAGGACATCCAAGTCATTCCCGCCGATGTCGCGGCACTCGACGCCGCGCTCTCACATACAGCGCTGACTTCCGTGCGGATGCGCAACGCCAACTTCGTACTCAAGGACATCGGCGACGAACAGTCCACCGGTGCCGACTACGTCGCGCCGCTTCCGTACTCGGCAGAGTTCTCGGAGCCCTTCACAGCGTGGGTCCGTTCGTTCTCCTGATCACGTACAGACCGAACGTCCTCTTTTTCAGGTAGAAAGTTCCCTCCGCGAACCATCGCGGAGGGAATTCTGCTTTCTACGCCTGACCTGCAATGAAGACTCTTTCAATCCAGCGAACCTGGGGACAGAAGTCACCCGGAGTTTACGTTCGCGGCGCTTTTTATTGGTGCGAACCCTCGATCCGTGCTGTACGGTCATCCATTAACCAGCAACGCCACACAGAAAGGAACGGACATCATGTCGCTACACCCGCACGTCGTATCCGTACCTTCGTGGCGCAGCTGCACCGCAGACAAGCACATTTTTTCGGCCGCAATGTCGGCCAAGCACATGGGCAACAAGCGCGGTGTACCCCGAGAATGATCCCCAGTTTCACCGGATTCGTTCTCGGCACCCAGGGCAAACGCCTCGGGTGCCTTTTCTTTTACCTTTCACACGCAGGAGCTCCACATGAAACTTCGAGTCAACCAACTGTCCATCGCGCCGCCGTATGTCGATCTGCCCGGTGACCTCACCGGATACGCCGTCACCCTGGATCTTTCACACTCCGATGCGGCCCACGAAGCTACCCTCGGCGCATTGATCAGCGAGATCCGCAGTCGCGGAGCCTCACGCGTCGTCATCACCGGCTCACCCCGCGAACTCCAGGGCACCCACAGCAGCGCCGCCTGAAAGACCCGGGCGGCCTGAATGCAGAACGGGCCCCGAACTCCCGTTGAGGAGTCGAGGCCCGCTACCGACGCAGGGGTCAGTGCGCGAAGTGGCGCGCACCGGTCAGATAGAGAGTGACACCGGCTTCCTTGGCTGCGGCAATCACTTCGTTGTCGCGAACCGAACCACCCGGCTGCACAACAGCCTTGACGCCGGCGTTGAGCAGCACCTGCAGACCGTCAGGGAACGGGAAGAACGCGTCCGAAGCCGCAACCGAACCTACGACGCGGTCACCGGCTCGCTGAACAGCCAGATGCGCTGCATCGACGCGGTTGACCTGGCCCATGCCGACGCCGACAGAGGCACCGCCGGAGGCCAGCAGGATCGCGTTGGACTTCACCGAACGGCTGGCGCGCCAAGCAAATTCGAGGTCAGCGAGAGTCTCGGCATCGGCAGCCTCACCGTTGGCGAGGGTCCAGTTGGCCGGGTTGTCGCCGTCGGCGTCCAGGACGTCGCGCTGCTGGAGCAAGGTACCGCCAGAGATCGGACGCAGTTCGATTCCGGTAGCGGTCGGAGCGGCTGCCTTCAGAACACGAATGTTCTTCTTACGCTGCAGAACCTCGACAGCTCCGTCTTCGTACGAGGGCGCGATGACGACCTCGGTGAAGATGTCGGCGATCTGCTCGGCCAGTTCGACGGTGACCTCGCGGTTGGCAGCGATCACACCACCGAAAGCACTGACCGGATCGCATGCATGCGCCTTGCGGTGGGCGTCGGCGATGTCGGTGCCGATGGCGATGCCACACGGGTTGGCGTGCTTGATGATTGCGACGGCCGGATCAGTGAAGTCGTACGCTGCGCGCCACGCTGCGTCGGAGTCCGTGTAGTTGTTGTACGACATCTCCTTGCCGTGCAACTGCTCCGCCTGAGCCAAACCTGCAGGCGCAGCCGGGTTTTCGTACAGCGCGGCGTCCTGGTGCGGGTTCTCGCCGTAGCGAAGAACAGCGCTGCGGTTCCAGGTCGCACCGACCCAGGCCGGGAACAGCGAACCGTCCTCGTCAGCTGCGATCGTGCTCGTCATCCAGCTCGCAACCGCGACGTCGTACGACGCAGTGTGCTGGAAAGCCTGCGCCGCAAGCACAGTGCGCTCACGCAAGGTGAATCCGCCACCGGCAACGGCAGTCAGGACGTCGGCGTACCGAGCCGGATCGACCACGACGGCAACCGACGGATGGTTCTTGGCTGCAGCACGCACCATCGACGGGCCGCCGATGTCGATCTGCTCGACGCACTCGTCCGGGCTAGCGCCCGAGGCAACCGTCTCGGTGAAGGGGTACAGGTTCACGACCACCAATTCGAAGGTCGCGATGCCGAGTTCCTCGAGCTGAGCGAGGTGATCCGGCTTGCGGGTATCGGCGAGAACGCCGGCGTGGACGCGCGGATGCAGCGTCTTCACACGGCCTTCGAGGCATTCCGGGAATCCGGTCAGAGCCTCGACCGGGGTCACGGGGATTCCGGCGTCGGCGATCTTCGACGCGGTCGAACCGGTCGAGACCAACTCGACACCGGCCTCGTGCAGGCCCGTGGCCAGCTCGATCAGACCACTCTTGTCGTAGACGCTGACAAGTGCACGGCGCACAGCCTTGCGTTCACTCACTGGGGATCACGGCCTTTCGTCCATCGGAAACCACTCCGCGCGTAGCAACAGCGGCGATGACGTCCGCCAACAACCGTCGCTCCACAATTTTGATGCGTTCATGCAACGAAGACTCGGTGTCGTCGTCATGCACCGGCACAGCTTCCTGCGCCAAGATCGGCCCGGTATCAACTCCGCCGTCGACGAGATGCACCGTGGAACCGGTGACCTTCACGCCGTACGCCAGAGCGTCGGGAACCGCGTGCGCGCCGGGAAAGGCAGGCAGCAACGCGGGATGAGTGTTGATGATTCGGCCGCCGAAACGCTCGAGAAAGCTGGGGCCGAGGATTTTCATGAAGCCTGCACTGACCACGAGATCGGGTTCGTACTCGGCCACTGCTGCTGTCAGCGCCTCGTCCCAGGCGGCACGATTTTCGTAGGTCTTGATCGAGACCTTGAAGGACGGGATCTTCGAATCCGCAGCGTGCTCGGCGGCGAGGCAGTCACGATCTACACCGACGGCAACGATCTCGGCGGGGTATCCCTCGGCATGCGAAGCGTCGATCAGCGAAGTCAGCAGGGTTCCCGCGCCGGAAGCGAGTACGACTACCCGCGCGACAGAGTCGCGAAATTGGACCCTGTCGGGCATTGTCGGCTGCGGATTGTCGGCCGAGGCAGTCAGCGCACTACTCCTGAGAACTGGAAGATGATGCGGCCGGAGTATCGGCCGCATGACAGCCTAGTCGCTGGACTCCTGCGGCTTCGAGGGCAGGTCGGTCTCCGGCTCGGCCCCGGCTGTGGGGTCCGCCTCGGGTGCCGCGACAACCTCCGCGTCGACTACTTCGATCTCGACGGTTTCCTCTGTCACTACCTGCACGGGTTCGCCTGATTCTTCGACAATTTCGGCTTCGACGACCTTGGTCACTACCACCGCAGATTCCTGGGCGAGCACTTCGTCGGCGTTTTCGTCGTCCTCGCCATCCGTTGTGGCCGCGGCCGTGATCGCAAGTTCGGGCTCGGATTCTCGAGCCGGTTCAGCCGTCGGCGGCGCAACCTCGTCCTTCATGTGTCCGCGGTGTGAGAACCACATCGCGAACAGCGCCGAGACGGTTCCGAACAATCCCAGCCACGCAAAAGTTAGAAGACCGAAGCCCCACCACAGGACCTCGACGGTGCCGAACTGCCCGAGGTCTCCCCCCGCAGCAAGGGCAAGCAGAGCCATGACGACGCCGGCACCGGCAGCTGCCGTCAGCACTGCGAGCACACTGTCCTGCCCGGCGATGCGTCGAGCGCAATCACGGCCGAGCATCACACCCACCGCAGCCGGAACGATCAACAGCACCGGCCAGATTCCGCCGGCGACGCCTTCCGGAACCGCTCCGAGAAGGGGCAAGGGTGGCAGATCTCCACCGATGTTGCCGAACACGCTGATGGAGACGTTTCCGAAATCGGCCGTCGATCCCGTCATCACCGCGGCTGCACCGACCACGAGGTTCGGCAGATAGAGCAGCGACAACACCGTCAATCCCAGTACGCCGACAAACCCGTTGCCGCGTGCGAGTAGGTCACCGACCGTCGACCACGACACGAGTAGTGACACCACGACGGCCACGGCGCCCGCAGCCAGCAGCGCTGCCGACGCGGCCGCGGCCGGACGAACAGCGGCAGATGCCCACGGCGGAATCTCGGCGACGACGCGATCCCAGTGCGCAGCAGCAACACCGACGGACGCGGCGATCAGGTGAATCCCGGCGACCCAGCCGAAAGCGGCCAACGTGTTGGGGCTCGACAGCGGAATTGCCGCGGAGGCGTCGGCGACAACGGCGAGAGCGATTGCCGTGATAGTCAACGGCCCGGCTACTGCCGCCCCCACCAGGCGGAGGGTGTCGTCACGGGAGTCGGTGTGCACCGCAGTCGACGCGCATCGGCGTGCGACCACCCACATCATGACCGCCGTTGGAAGCAGTGGCAGTACACCGAGTTGGACGCCGCTGATAGTCGCCGGCACCTGGTGGATGACCAACCAGGTGGTGGCAATGGCGCCGAAGGTTCCGGTCAGATCGCTGCTCGCCGATACCAAAGTGACCACGACGACAGCCGCGATCAGCAGCATCGTCAGGCCCGACGGTCGGAAGGCGACGGTCAGCAGCTTGCGCGCCAGGTCCGGGTTCGGTCCCGGGCGACCGCCGCCGACGCGGCCGCTGCCAGTACGACCACGTCCGGGTCGTGAGGACGTGGGACGGGACCGGGTGCCATCAATCAAAGAACTCATCCCCTCGAGGGTTTCACTCGACAGTGCGCCGCGCACTCAGGCGCGCCGTCGGGCTCACGGAATGTGGCCTCCACCCGCAGCGGGTCGGAGGCCACATTCATGTTCGTGAAACGAAGAAGTACTACTGCTGACGCTCGTCGGGGTTCTGCGAGCCGAAGACCTTGGTCTCGGCCGCGGAATCGCTGCTGCCCTGGTCAGGTTCCGCAGACGGCGTCGGCGCTTCGAAAGTGGGCGGCTCGAAGCCCGTCGGCTGCTCGGTCGAGCCAGTCTGCTGCTGGTTGTACGGCTGGCCGTAACCGCGTGGAGCGGTGAACTGATCCGACGAGTAACTCGGGTTCGGCTGGCCACCGGGCTGAGAGGTCAGCGGATAGTAAGACGACGTCGTCGCGGCCGACGAGTCGGTCTGTCCGGGATTCTGCACAGGGTTCTGACCGTATGGAGGCGCAGTCTGGCCGTAAGGCTGCGAAGCGGTCGGGTCTGTGGGGGCGGCGTGCGCTCCCCCGTATCCCTGCTGCTGCGCCTGCCCGTACTGCGGATTCTGCTGGTACTGGCCCGGCTGCTGAGCCTGCTGAGGCTGGCCGTACTGAGCCTGTCCGTATCCCTGTGGCTGACCTGGCGCCTGCCCCGGCGCCTGGCCGTAAGGCTGCTGCTGACCGTACTGCTGAGCTACCGGTCGGGGCGCGGGCGCCTTCAGGATTCCGATCTCGAACAACAACGCGGCGACTGCGACGACGGTCTGCACGAACGAGAGGATCAGCACGATGATCAGGCCCCAACCGAGGCTGATGTCGACGTAGTCGCTGGTACCGACGGAGAACGCGGCGAACACCAAAGCGAAGAAACCCGTGAGGGTGAGCGCTGCGGCAATGCCTGCATACGACTGCTTCGGGAGCAGCGAGACGCCTGCGACCACACCGCCGGCGAAAACGAATCCGAGGCCGTAGATGCTCGATTCGAAGAAACTCGAACTGGTATCCAGGCCGCTACCGATGCCGCTGCTGCTTCCACTGATCGACGTGAAGGGCGCAAAACCGAGCAGGAAATTGATCAGGCCGAGTGCCGCGACGGCGATGAGCAGGATGAATCCGAGATTCTTGGTTCCACCGCCCGCTGCCGGCTGATTCGGTGGCCCGAAGCTGGGCCCTTGCGGCGTGAACGTCATGACTTCTCCTCGTAGACGGTCTTCGATGGTTACCAGCGTATGTGTCTCGACTTCGCACGCTAACACCGACAGGAGACAATGGGCAGATGCCCTTCACCCTCGCGCCCGGCGCCGACCACGTCGTCGAAACCGAGGTGAAGCACTCACGATTCATCGCCGCGCTTCACCGGGTAGACGACGCCGAAGCCGCCACGGAGTTCGTCGCGGAGCAGAAATCGCTGTATCCCGATGCGCGCCATCATTGTTCGGCTTTCGTGATCGGATACGAGGCGAACTCACGCGTCGAGCGTGCACACGACGACGGTGAACCGGGCGGCACTGCCGGGGTGCCGATGCTTCAAGTTCTCAAGTCTCGAGATCTGGTCGATGTGATTGTTGTCGTCACGCGCTATTTCGGCGGAATCAAGCTCGGCGCCGGTGGATTGGTCCGCGCGTATTCGGGAGCGGTCTCGGTGGCTCTCGATTCGGCCGAGCTTGTGGCCAGGGAGAGAAAGGTCCTGCGCACTTTGGCGATCCGGCACTCAGAGGCCGGTCGGGTGGAAGCGGAGCTGAGAGCGCGGGGCGTCTCGGTGCTCGGAACTACGTATGGATCGAAGGCGGTGATGACGCTCGCCGCCGGTGACGCCGACGATCTCGATTCGATCGTCGCATCCATCACATCCGGTGCCGGGCAGTTGGAACCTGCCGGGTCGATGTGGGTCGATACCACTGTGCGTGGTTAAGGAGTCCGGAGACTCCCTAACCACGCACGGGGGCGAAGCCCCTTACAGGGACTGAAGAATCTCGCGAGCGAGAGCAGCGGTAGCGGACGGCGTCTTGCCGACCTTCACGCCTGCAGCTTCGAGAGCTTCCTGCTTTGCCTGAGCAGTTCCCGAGGAACCGGAGACGATGGCACCGGCGTGGCCCATGGTCTTGCCTTCGGGAGCGGTGAAGCCTGCCACGTAGCCGACGACCGGCTTGGTGACGTTGGCCTTGATGTAATCGGCTGCACGCTCTTCGGCGTCGCCACCGATTTCACCGATCATCACGATGACCTTGGTCTCGGGATCCTTCTCGAACGCCTCGATGGCGTCGATGTGGGTGGTTCCGATGACCGGGTCGCCGCCGATGCCGATGGCGGTGGAGAAGCCGAAGTCACGGAGTTCGTACATCATCTGGTAGGTCAGGGTGCCCGACTTGGAGACCAGGCCGATGGGGCCGGTGCCTGCAATGTTGGCGGGCGTGATGCCGACGAGAGCCTCACCCGGGGTGATGATGCCGGGGCAGTTCGGTCCGATGATGCGGGTCTTCTTGCCCTTGGACTCGTTGTACGCCCAAGCGTAAGCGGAGTCCTGAACCGGGATGCCCTCGGTGATGACCACGAGGAGCGGGATCTCCGCGTCGATGGCCTCGACGATGGCGTCCTTCGAGAAGGCCGGGGGAACGAATGCGATGGAGACGTCTGCGCCGGTCTCCTTGATTGCCTCTTCGACCGTCGCGAAGACGGGGAGCTCGACAGGGGAACCGTCAGCTGCAACGTGCGAGACCGTGGTGCCGGCCTTGCGAGCGTTGACGCCGCCGACGACCTGGGTGCCGGCCTTGAGCATCAGAGCGGTGTGCTTGGTGCCCTCGCCGCCGGTGATGCCCTGGACGATGACCTTTGAATCCTTGGTGAGGAAGATTGCCATTGTTCTGTGAGTCCCTTACTTCGCTGCGTGAGCGAGTTCGGCGGCCTTGTCGGCGGCCTCGTCCATGGTTGCGACGACCGTGACCAGCGGGTGGTTGGCCTCGGCGAGGATGCGACGACCCTCTTCGACGTTGTTTCCGTCCAGGCGAACGACGAGCGGCTTGTTGGCCTCGTCACCCAGGGTCTTCAGTGCGCCGACGATGCCGTTGGCAACTGCGTCACACGCGGTGATGCCGCCGAAGACGTTGACGAACACGCTCTTGACCTGTGCATCGTTGAGGATGACATCCAGGCCGGCAGCCATGACTGCAGCGGAAGCTCCGCCGCCGATGTCGAGGAAGTTGGCGGGCTTGACGCCACCGTGGTTCTCGCCGGCGTATGCGACGACGTCCAGCGTGGACATGACCAGGCCTGCGCCGTTGCCGATGATTCCGACCTCACCGTCGAGCTTGACGTAGTTGAGGTCGTTTTCCTTGGCCTTGAGCTCGAGGGGATCGGTAGCGTCGCGATCCTCGAATACCTCGTGGCCGGGCTGACGGAACGCTGCGTTCTCGTCGAGGGTGACCTTGCCGTCGAGGGCGAGGATCTGATCGTCAGGCGTACGAACGAGGGGGTTGACCTCGACGAGGAGTGCGTCTTCGCCGATGAAGACCTCCCACAGCTTCTGGATCGTCACGGCCGCTGCGTCGAGCACCTCTGCGGGCAGCTTTCCTGCCTCGGCGATGCTGCGCGCGAACGCGAGGTCGACGCCCTTGACTGCGTCGACGGGGATCTTGGCGAGAGCGTCGGGGTTCTCCTCGGCGGTGACCTCGATCTCGACGCCACCCTCTACCGAGCACATGGCCAGGTAGGTGCGGTTGGTGCGGTCGAGCAGGAAGGAGATGTAGTACTCCTCGGCAATGTCACTTGCCTCTGCGACCAGCAGCTTCTTGACGACATGGCCCTTGATGTCCAGGCCCAGGATTGCCTCGGCGTTTGCCACTGCGGCATCCACGTCGGGCGAGTACTTGACGCCACCGGCCTTGCCGCGGCCGCCTACCTTGACCTGTGCCTTCACCATCACGGGCTTACCGATTTCTTCGGCAATCTCGCGTGCGCCGGCGACTGTGTCTGTAACACGTCCAGCCGAAGTCGGCACTCCGTGCTTGGCGAAGAGTTCCTTCGCCTGGTATTCGAAGAGATCCATCTGCTCACCGTCTCGTCTGCGTTGTCACCCGCTCGAGGGGTAGGAGCGGGTCTGTTCTGGACTTTAACCAGTTGCCGCGTTCGGTTTGCGCCCGCATTGATGCTATGTGGCCCAAGTCACGCGCAATTGCCCGATGAGGCACGCCTCACCGATTCGGCAAGGTGGCCACACCGAATTTGTCAAGCATCAGTCTCACTGATTCTTGCGCTCGAGAACGCTGCAACGAGAAGCAACACTATGCCCGTGGCCGCTGTGATCGCACCCACCCCCACGGTTGCGTCCGATATGCGCGATGACGTGAGCGGCCACTCACCGACGTACACCAGAGCTGCCACGGCAGATCCGATCAGCAATGCCGCGCCCCGCGACGGCCGCGCGGACGCTGCGATCACAGCGGCGATCACGACGGTGACGCCGACGAGCAGTTGACCCCAGACGTCAATTCCCCACGGCCACTCCAGAACTGAGGCCGCCGTATAGGCGTCGCCCTGATAGAGGGGAAGCGCGGTTCCGATCAGGACAGCGACGGCGCCGATCCCACCGACGATAAGCACCAGCCCTCGCGAACCGCCACCTACCGACGTGTCGACATCCTCACGCTCGGCGCTTCCCGCCAGCCAGACGAGCAGTCCCGTCGCCGCAGCGAGGAAAGCCGCGCCGCAGAGCACGAAGGCACCGGCCCCCAACCCGACGCCCGGTACGTCCGTGGCGATGACAGCCGACTGCATGACAGCGGCGACTCCCATCACGACCGTGGTCCACAACACGCCGACGGCCGGCCGCACCACCGCGGCGCGGCCCGGGGCGAACAAGCCCAGACCGGCGACCAGCAGTACAGCAGCCGCGAGCAAGACAACTCGAGACGAGAGCATGGACGGTTCGGGGATGTTCTCCGGCAACGACAGGACCGGAAGTGCCACCCCCAGGGCCGCCACTGCTGCGGTGACAACTGCGCCGATACCGGCAACGCGGTGAAGTCTGTTCACCCGCGCTTGCGCCGCCCGGGACTGAGCCACCATCGCCGCTTTCAGCGCACCCTTTGTCGTCTTCGCGGGTGCGCGAACCACACTTTCAGCGGGAATCGCATCTCTTTCACGCCTGGATGCGAGGTAGGGAGCTGAAACTCCGATCACGGCGATGACCACGGCGGCCAGCGCCCCGACCACCGATCCCGAACCGACGCCGATCCGATCGCCGGCCGCGAACCCAGCCATCACCCTGGTTCCACTGACTGCGAGTGCGCCGAGACCGACACCGATCAGGGCGCCGCAGCCCACCGGTAGCGAGATGGACGTCAATGCCGCCGCGACCGCAACGAGTACCGCGACGCCGACCAATCCCGTACCGACGGCGGTGGCCGCCGCCGAGTCGACGAGCGGTTTGACCAGAAAGATCGGATCCTGCGAACTGAAGGAAGGACCGAACAGGGAGAGCACGAACACCACCGCGGCCAGAATCAGCAGCGCTGTCGGCCACCCACCGATCCGCCCGCCAACCGATCGCCCGTCGAATTCCGCGGCGCGAGCGCTGCCGTATCCGTCCCGCTCCGATTCACGATGGACGACCATGAAGCCGAGGACACCGGACACCACAAGAAGTCCGTGGCCCGCGAGCGCGAGATAAGCGCCCGGACCCGCATCGATCGAACCCGCCGAAATCGGACGGAAAAGGTCCAAGCGGTTTGCATCGATTGCGTCGACGAACAACTGAACGTCGAGGATCGCCGCGCCGAGGGACACCGCGCCGATACCTGCCAGGAGTCCACCTGCGAAGGCGGGCCTGCGCCCCGAGGTGAGCACCGCAACCAGCGGCACGACGATCGTGCAGACGGCAGCGAAGAGAGCGGCGGAAGCAAGAGCCCCCGTCGTGTCGACCCCGCGGCCACTCCCGACTCCGACGACGGGACTGGCTGCCACTCCGACGGCACCGAGCAGTCCGATTACCGCCGCGAGTGGCGCCCCGGACTTCACTCCGGGGTCGTCGATACGCGCCTGCGACGTAGTTCCAGGTGTTGTGGACACTCGATCGACGGTAGTGCCTGAATGGACCGGTGATCCGGTTGTGACACGCGCGATCACGAAACGAGATGATTCGTCCGTTTTGCCCGGATCGACATATTCCCAGGTCAAGCTGTGAGGCACGTCACATAATCGGACAGGTTTCCGCTACGGCTTGCGCCCATCGCAATCATTTCGTTACCGTCAGTCGGTCTAAGTCACGGGCTGATCACGAACTCGAGGAGAGAACCGGCATATGCATCACCGCAGCCAGTTCACCGCTAGTAGGTTCTCGAACTCAGCTCCAGACGAGGTCACGACCACTTATCCAACGCACTCGGCCAGGCGTTACACCGAGACCAAAAGTTCTGAGATCTCTACCGATATGTTCACTCGAAATTCATCCTCCACGTCGTCAGATTCCGACTCTCACGAGTTCGTCGAGTCCGACGTGATCAGCACCCCCACTTACGCCTCCTCCGCACCGACAGTCGATGTCGAATCTCCGGTTCGCCGCAGCGGTGCTCACCGACTCCCCACCCCTCCCTCCGCTCTCAAGGGCCGCGCCGCCGTTCTGGCAGTTGCAGCCGGCGCGGTTGTCGCCGCGGGCCAGGCAGTTGTCAACGACGGTTCCTCTTCTGCCGCCGACCACTCGGAAGTTGCACTCGCCAACGAGTCCTCCGCGATCGGTACCACCGCAGAACCGCAGGCCGCTCAGTTCGCTCCGGCCACCTCCACGGCAGCCACCACCGAGGCCGACGCTCCGCAGGTCCTCAACGTCGCAGCGCCGACCGACCTCTCCCAGTTCAGCAACCTGCTTGCCAAGGGCCAGCGTTTCAGTGACGAGCGCGCAGCACGCGAAGCCGCTGCCCGTCGCCCGCTGTTCGTCCTGCCGGCAGTGGGCACGTTCACGTCCAACTTCGGCACCCGCTGGGGCACCCTGCACGCCGGCGTCGACATCGCCGCCCCGATCGGGACGCCCATCGTCGCCGTCGCCGACGGCAAGGTCATCGATTCAGGTCCGGCTTCCGGGTTCGGCATGTGGGTACGCCTACAGCACGCAGACGGAACGATCACCGTCTACGGCCACATCGACACGTCCACCGTCACGGTTGGTCAGCAGGTCATGGCCGGCGACCAGATCGCCACTGTCGGCAACCGCGGCTTCTCCACCGGCCCGCACCTTCACTTCGAGGTTCATCTCGCCGGCGAGAACAAGATCGATCCCCTCCCCTGGCTCGCCTCACGCGGCATCAGCCTCGGCGTCGAGCAGGACTGATCGCAAGCCCAACGCTTCTGATGAAAAACTTCCGGCCCGCACCTTTCCAGGTACGGGCCGGAAGTTTTTGCCTGTCTTCTACAGCTTGACCATCGGCACACCGCCGATGAGCATCAACCGCACCTTGCCCGCGCTACCGAAGTCGATGGTGACCGTCGCGGTGGGGCCAGTGCCCTTGGTTTCCAACACGGTGCCCAGACCGTACTTGTCGTGACTGACGCGGTCACCCGTGGCGAGGACCAGAACGTTGTTGCGGCCACGCGCGGCCCCGAAACTGGGAGTCGACGCGGCCTTGCCGGACCCTCCCCCGTAGTTCTGCCCGCCGCCGTATCCCTGGCCGCCCTGGCTGCCGTAGCGGCTTCCGCTGCCGTAACCCGGCCTGCCGCTTCCGAATCCGCCACCGGTGCCCGGATCCTCACGGCGCCAGTTGATCAGGTCCTCCGGGATCTCCTGGATGAACCGCGACGCCGGGTTCTGGATCGGTTGCCCCCACGCCGAACGCATGATCGCGCGCGTCAGGTACAGGCGCTGCCTGGCACGGGTGATGCCGACGTAAGCAAGTCGACGCTCTTCGGACAGCTCCGCCGGATCGCCGAGGGCGCGCATGTGCGGGAACTGCCCGTCCTCCCAACCGGTGACGAAGACGACCGGGAACTCGAGGCCCTTGGCGGTGTGAAGCGTCATCATGGTCACGACGCCGTCGTCGGAGTCCGGCAGTTGATCGGCGTCGGCGACAAGCGATACCCGTTCGAGGAAGGCGGCAAGCGAACCCGGATCGGGTTCACCTTCACGCATTGCTGCGGTTTCCTCGTCGTCCGGATCGATCAGCCCGGCCGCGTTTCGCGCGTCGGAACTGAATTCCCTTGCCACGCTGACGAGTTCGTTCAAGTTGTCGAGTCGCGCGCCATCCTGCGGATCGCTGCTCGCCGCAAGCTCGGCGCGGTAGCCGGTGCGCTCGAGCACCGCCTCGGCAACCTCACCGATGTCACCGAGCTCGAACGGTTCGTCCTCGTCGGCGGCCGCTGTCGGTAGCAGGGCCCGCAGCCCGTCCATCATCTCGAGGAACGACGCGATGGCCTTCTGTGACCGCGTATTGAGCAGCGCCACTTTGCCTTCCGCGCCGTCACGGAGAGCGGCGGCGAAGCTGATGTTGCGATGCTCGGAGTGCACGGCGACGCAGGCTTCGGCTCGATCACCGATACCGCGTCGGGGCGTGTTGAGAATGCGTCGCAGGCTCACGGTGTCGTCCTCGTTGGCGAGGACGCGCAGATACGCGACGATGTCCCGAACTTCCTTGCGCTCGTAGAAGCGAACGCCGCCGACCACCTTGTACGGCACTCCGAGTCGAATGAAGATCTCCTCGAGCGCGCGCGAGGAGTTGTTGGTCCGGTAGAACACCGCGATGTCGGCGAACTTGGTCTCGCCCTGGTCCACCAGCCGATCGATCTCCGAGGCGACAAACGATGCTTCGTCGTGCTCGTTGTCTGCAACGTAGCCGACGATCAGTTCGCCTTCACCCGAATCGGTCCACAGACGCTTTTCTCGTCGGCCGGTGTTCTTGGAAATCACGGAGTTGGCCGCAGACAGAATGTTCTGCGTCGAACGGTAGTTCTGTTCGAGAAGGATGGTCCGAGCATCCGGGTAGTCGCGTTCGAACTCTTCGATGTTGCGGATAGTGGCTCCGCGGAACGCGTAGATCGACTGATCGGCGTCACCGACGACGCACAGTTCGGCCGGGGCAACGGCGTGGTCGGACTCGCCGGCACCGCCGACCAGTTCACGCACAAGCATGTACTGCGCGTGGTTGGTGTCCTGGTACTCGTCGACGAGCACGTGACGGAAGCGGCGGCGGTAGTACTCGGCGATCTGTGGAAACGCCTGAAGAAGCGCGACGGTCTCACCGATGAGATCGTCGAAGTCGAGTGCGTTCGCCGCACGCAGCCGCTGTTGGTAGTGGCCGTAGACCTTGGCGATCAGTCGCGGAAGTTCGGCCGGATCCTGATCGGCTGCGACAACCGCCTCTTCCGGTCCGACGAGTTCGTTCTTCAGGTTGGAGATGTGAGTGGCGAGAAGCCGCGCGGAGAATCGTTTGGTGTCGAGCTCGAGGTCCTTCGAGATCATCGTCAGCAGTCGACGCGAATCGTCGGAATCGTAGATCGAGAAATTCGAGTTCAAACCGGGCAGGAGCGCCGCCTGTGCTCGCAGGATCCGCACGCAACTGGAGTGGAACGTCGATACCCACATGGCGTTGGCACGCGGTCCGACAAGAGCTGCCACACGCTCGCGCATCTCGGCCGCAGCCTTGTTGGTGAACGTGATGGCCAGGATCTGACCGGGGGTGACACCCCGTTCGGCCAACAGATAGGCGATGCGACGCGTCAGCACTGCAGTCTTGCCCGAGCCGGCTCCCGCGACTATCAGCAACGGCGAACCGGCATGGACCACGGCCTCGCGCTGTTGCGGGTTGAGACCCTCGAGGAGGGCGTCCGAACCCGCGTCGTGTCCCCGCGCGCCGCCCCCGTCGTGCTGGGAATGTCCGTCGTGCTCACCGAGTGCTGGGTACGTGTTCATCGCCTGTCCACGCTACCGGCGTCCACCGACACGGTCGTCAGTGCGTCCACCTGCTGGTAGAGGCACTTGGATTACCTGTGTCGAGCATGGCAAACTGGACGCTATGTTCAGCATTTCCGTTCGCGACAACACGGCCGACCCCGTCGGCCCGCTGTGGCGTTACTTTACGTGCCCCGGACCTCGGTGCACGTGATCTGAACAGCTCACCCGCCCCTGGTCCGAATCGGATCCGGGGCATTTTCGTCAGTGTGCCTGGATCGGTAACGACCCGAGCCGAGACCACGATCCACGCAGTAGGAAGAGGAGACGAATAGCAATGAGCACCCAGGCTGCAGCCCCCCATGGAAATACTGTCGATACTGCTCCGACAGACGTCGAGATCCCCCAGAGTGAGGCGGAGATCGACGAACTACGGAAAGAAATCGACCGTCTCGACGCCGAGATCCTCGCGGCCATCAAACGTCGCTCCGAGGTCTCCCAGATCATCGGCCGTACCCGGATGGCATCGGGTGGTCCGCGTCTGGTGCACAGCCGCGAGATGAAGGTCCTCGAACGATTCAACGAGCTGGGCCAGGAAGGCCACACCCTCGCGATGCTGCTCCTGCGCCTGGGCCGCGGACGCCTGGGCCACTAGCGCACGACCTGTTCACTTGCGAACGGCCACATCGGATGCCTCTGGCAGTCCCGATGTGGCCGTTCGCGTGTGTATCAGCTCTCGAGCGCGATGTACTTCGTGTTCAGGTATTCCTCGATCCCCTCGGTCCCGCCCTCGCGGCCGAATCCGGATTCCTTCACGCCACCGAACGGCGCTGCCGCGTCCGAGATCACTCCGCGGTTGACGCCGATCATTCCTGATTCCAGTGCGTCGGAAACCCGAAGCGCACGGTCGAGATCCCTCGTGAAGATGTACGCGGCCAGTCCGAACTCGGTGTCGTTGGCGGCTGCGATTCCCTCGGCTTCGGTGTCGAAGCCGGTGATCGCGGCGACGGGTCCGAACACCTCTTCTTTCAGAATCCGCGCGCTGGCCGGAACGTCTGCCAACACCGTGGCTGGATAGAAGTACCCTTCACCACCCGGCGCTTCGCCGCCCAGTCGCACCTTCGCCCCGGCATCCACCGCATCTGCAACCAACTCCGCGACCGTGTCGAGTTGGTTCTGGTTGATCAGCGGGCCGAGCTTCGTCTCCGGGTCGGTACCGGGTCCCATCGTGAAAGTCGCCATCTTCTCGGTCAGCTTGGTCGTGAACTCTTCACGCACGGCGTTGGCGACGTGGAACCGGTTGGCGGCGGTGCATGCTTCGCCTCCGTTGCGAAGCTTCGCCAGTACCGCGCCCTCGACTGCCTTGTCGACGTCCGCGTCGTCGAACACCACGAAGGGTGCGTTGCCACCCAATTCCATCGACGTGCGGAGCAATCGCTTCGCGGACTTCTCCACCAGCATCTTGCCGACGCCGGTGGAGCCGGTGAAGGTGAGCTTGCGCAGTCGAGGGTCGTCGATGAGAGGGCCGGTCACTTCACCGGATTTCGATGTCGGCAACACCGAGAGGACTCCGTCGGGCAACCCGGCTTCGGCCATGAGCTGAGCAAGCAACAACATCGTCAACGGGGTCTCCGAGGCAGGCTTGACGATGATCGTGCAGCCGGCGGCCAACGCCGGGCCGATCTTGCGGGTACCCATCGCCAACGGGAAATTCCAGGGAGTGATGGCCAGACACGGTCCGACCGGCGCCTTGGTGACAAGGATCCGGCCGTTGCCCGCCGGGGCCGGCGTGTAGCGCCCGCCGATGCGAACGGCCTCCTCGCTGAACCACCGGAAGAACTCCGCCCCGTACTTCACCTCGGCGCGACTTTCGGCGAGTGCCTTGCCCATTTCGAGGGTCATCAGCAGCGCCACGTCCTCGGCTCGCTCGGTGATCTTCTCGAAGACGGCTCGCAGGATTTCACCACGCTCGCGCGCAGGTGTGCTCGCCCACTTCGACGAGACGGCGACGGCTTCGTCGAGAGCGCGCAGCGCGTCCGCGGGGCTCGCATCGGCGACATCGGTCAACGATTTCCCGGTCGCCGGATCCGCCACCGGGAAGGTCGCGTTGTTCTCCGCGGGCACGAACCGACCGCCGACGAACAACTGGGTGGGAACTGATCGAATGAATTCGAATGTGTCCATGGGTTCCATGATGCTCGTCGGAGCCGCGTCCGTCTGCCCGCGAGCGAGACTCACGCGGAAGTTTCCAGCTTGTGCCACTAAAGTCGATGATCGTGAGCACTGACATCACCGGAACCTCAGCCTGGCAGAAACTGCGCGCTCATTACGCCGACATCGAAGGCGTTCACCTGCGAGAACTCTTCCAGGACGATCCAGCCCGCGGGCGAGAGCTGACGATCGACGCCGGTGATCTTCACATCGACTACAGCAAGCATCGCGTCAGCCGCGAGACTCTCGCGCTGCTCGTCGACCTGGCCCGCGAGGCCGGCGTCGAGGCACGACGCGACGCGATGTTCGCGGGCGATCACATCAACACTTCCGAAGACCGCGCCGTACTGCACACAGCGCTGCGTCTGCCCAAGGATTCTGCGCTGACCGTCGACGGTCAAGACGTCGTCGCGGACGTTCACGAAGTTCTGGACGCGATGGGCGCTTTTGCCGATCGTGTGCGCAGCGGCGAGTGGACCGGAGCTACCGGCAAGCGCATCCGCACCATCGTCAACATCGGCATCGGCGGTTCCGACCTCGGGCCGGTGATGGTCTACCGCGCATTACGGCATTACGCCGACGCCGGAATCAGCGTCCGGTTCGTCTCCAACATCGACCCTGTCGATCTGGTCGGGCAGCTCGACGACCTCGATCCGGAGACGACGCTCTTCATCGTCGCATCCAAGACGTTCTCCACCCTCGAGACCCTCACCAACGCGACAGCGGCAAAGCGTTGGCTGTTCGCCGGTCTGGGCAGCGAAGACGTCTCGGCCGTAGCCAAGCATTTCGTCGCAGTCTCCACCCACGGTGACCGTGTGGCGGAGTTCGGCATCGACACCGCGAACATGTTCGGGTTCTGGGATTGGGTCGGCGGGCGCTACTCCGTCGACTCGGCGATCGGCTTGTCGGTCATGTGTGCCGTCGGACCGGTTCGCTTTGCGGAGTTCCTCGACGGTTTCCACCAGATCGACACGCACTTCCGAAACCAACCGCTCGAGCAGAACGCGCCGGTCCTCCTCGGCCTCATCGGGCTCTGGTATTCCAACTTCTTCGGCGCACAGTCCCGCGCAGTTCTGCCCTACTCCAACGACTTGCTGCGCTTTCCCGCCTACCTGCAGCAGCTGACCATGGAGTCCAACGGCAAATCGGTTCGCGCCGACGGCTCACCGGTGACCACGTCCACCGGTGAGATCTTCTGGGGCGAGCCCGGAACCAACGGCCAACACGCCTTCTACCAACTCCTGCATCAGGGCACCTGGCTGGTGCCTGCCGATTTCATCGGGTTCGCGGAATCCACCGACGATCTGCCT
Organism: Rhodococcus sp. C-2; assembly: GCF_027854095.1. NCBI lineage: Bacteria > Bacillati > Actinomycetota > Actinomycetes > Mycobacteriales > Nocardiaceae > Rhodococcus > Rhodococcus sp. C-2. Next base: position 166,750 of record NZ_JAQGFI010000006.1, read on the forward strand.
ACTGCGGACGGCACGGGATCAATGCACGATCTGCTCATGAGTAACTTCTTCGCTCAGACAAAGGTTCTCGCGTTCGGGAAGACTGCCGAAGAAATCGCGTCAGAGGGCACTGCTCCGGAGCTGGTGCCACACAAGGTGATGCCAGGCAACCGACCGTCGAGCACTATCTTGGCGAAGGAGCTGACCCCCTCGGTCGTCGGTCAGCTGATCGCACTTTACGAGCACCAGGTATTTGTCGAAGGTGCTGTCTGGGGTGTCAATCCGTTCGATCAGTGGGGCGTCGAACTCGGCAAGACACAAGCCATGGAACTGGGGCCTGCGCTCTCTTCCGAAGCAGCACCCGGCGACCTCGGCGACACATCCACAGATGCTCTGGTGCAGTGGTACCGCAGAGAGCGCGGACGGGCCTGACTCACGCGGCCGCCGGGCCGAACCAACTTTCCGTTGTGTACACGCGTCCGGATCGGTCGACGAGCCGAGCCCGAAGCTCTTGCTGTTCAACCCATTTGATGGCGCTTATCCCCCGGATCAACGCAGCTTCGCTCGCGGCGTACGCCCACACCGCGTCGTCAGCAATCACCGAGACCTGTGCCCATTCCGTGGAGGGCCGCTCCTGGTTCGGCTCCCAGGAGGGCAGCTCCAGCGCCCGCGCCGTCGCCATCGCGGTTCCGTTGATCAGTTCGACTTCTTCGCTGTCCGGCACCGGAATCTGCCAGCCACCAGCCGGTGCATGGCCGGCCGTGGCGATCACGTCGCCGATCCGCACAGCAACGCCGCATTGTAATTCGGCGGCGACGATCTGCGCGGCGCGATCGACGGTGTCGGCCTTGGCAACTCCGGTGATGTCGAACGACGCACCCCAGGGCGCGTACACCACGTCTCCGTCGAGCTGTACGTCCTCGAACGTCGGGGTCGGGTGCACCGGAGGGATGGATTCGTCCTCGGAGTAGTTGTCGGCAAGCGGATTGACTGCACCGCCGGTCATACGGGCAGCCCACAGCGCCGACCGCAGCAGAGCCGACATACGTCGTGTCACTTTGACCGGAGTTCCCTGAGCGAGGTTGACGGCGTGAATCTCGGCGTCTCCCCGGCGAAGGTCGCAGACCGCTTCGGTTTCGTCGATGGCAGCTGCGATCAACGCGTGCGCAGTAGGCAGCGCAGCGCCCTCGGTGACGTCCACCTCCACGGCGGAATCCCACATCGCCCACTTCTCGACACTGACCATGTCAGTCCTGCCCTTCGAACACACTGTGTTGTAACCAGTATGCGCCGGTCAGCAACCCCCGTGCCATAAAGCGCTTCCGAGGCCGAGGCACACATGCCGCAGGTTGAGCAGCGCACGGCGGGGACTGGATGGTAGATCTGTGCGACAGAATTGCCGCCTGGACTGTCGCCCTCCGTGTGCAAGACGTGTAATCCTCCACATGGTTCTGACATGCACCTGACTGCGACGACGTCGACTACTACTGGCGCAGCGGGCAATTCCGATCCGAAAGACGCAGAGTCGACGCTCGACATGTCCGGCCGGCCGGCTGCGCTTCGAGCCCGGTCCGCCGCAGCAACACGCCCGGGCGGCGCTGATGTCACCGCATGAACCTTATGTCACCGCATGAAAAATGGGGACCGACGAGAAACACTGTGTTCCAACGTCGATGACATACCAATCGGCCGCTTTCAATGCGCGTCACTTTCGCAGGTGGACACACCTGAGCGCTCACTCTCGAGTGCAGCAAAATACGGGCCCACCACTGCGCGCGAGCGTCGAGCAGAGCACCGAGAAGAAGTCCCGAACACGCGGCGCGCCAACCGCCGGCACGACGACGCCCGGTGCCCGGCGGCAGCGCTTCGCACGTTACAGACCGAGCAGGAATGCATCGACACAAAATGGATAGGACCGGCTGAAAGAACCTGCAGCACAATGGCGTAACCACCACCGTTCGGCTTATACGCTACCGCCGTACACCTTGGCAAAACGAACGGTCAGTACGCGGCGAAAATCACATACTTTACAAAGTCTTTGGAATTTTTCTGCGCCAAATATCCGCAGGTGAAAGGACTTTCGACCAGAGTCCAGAATAACCGTGTCGTCTACTATGTGAAAACTGCGAAGTAGCTGTGACGCTGGGTCACGCTCGAGGGAGGAATTGTGACCGATTCATTCAAGGACCGTTTGAACGCCTTGTACCCGGCCACAGCACCGAGACTCACCAACGCACAAGTTGTGGAAGCCCTTTCGCAACGTGGATGCAAGATTTCGACACCGTACCTCTCGCAACTCCGGAGCGGTGTGCGCACGAATCCATCGGAGCAAGTCGTTTTGGCATTGGCCGATTACTTCGGCGTGGCAGCAGAGTACTTCTTCGGCCCGACACCTCGCCAAGATCCCGAACTGATTCCGGAAGAAGACCGTTCGGTTGTCGAGGAGTTCCACGACAGCGAATTACGTTCTCTGGCCATAAAAGCGGTCGATCTCTCCCCTGAATCGCAGGACTTGCTCTCATCGATTGCGGAGAAACTTCGCTCGTCCGAAGGACTCCCGGCCGTCCCTCCGGATTGCAGCACCTACACCCCACCGTTCACTCGCGACTAGTCCGGAGCGAAGTTCAGCGAGTCAGATCAGCGAGTCAAGCGGCCCAATAGTGCCGAAGCTGTGATGATTCCGAGCAGCGCGGCCCCGATCAGCACGCCGAAGTCGACGAGGTAGTCGGTCGGCATTCCGATCAGCAGACCGCGCAGCGCTGACACCTCGTAACTCAGCGGATTGATGCGACTGAGCCACTGAACCCACGTCGGCATGAGTTCGACCGGGTACAGAGCGTTGGACGCGAAGAACAACGGCATGGTGATCGCCTGGCCGATGCCCATCAATCGATCTCGTTTGAGCACGATCCCCGCGATCGCAACCGACAGACAGGCGAAGAACGCCGAGCCGAGGACAACGACAGCCACGACGCCGAGCAACTTGATCGGGTTCCACGTCATGCTCACGCCCAGCAGCGCCGCTACAACGACTACGACCACGGCCTGGGCGACCGCACGGATACCGGCCGCAAATGCCTTTCCGGTGACCAGCGCGGCTCGTGGCGTCGGCGTCACCATGAGTTTGGTGAGGACTCCCGCGTCACGCTCCCAGATGATCTGGATTCCGTAGAAGATCGCAACAAAAAGCGCGGACTGCGCAATGATGCCCGGCGCGAGAAAGTCGAGATACGGTACGTCGCCAGTCGGGATCGCTCGGATATGACTGAACGTCTGACCGAAGATCACCAACCAGAGGATCGGCTGGATTGCGCGCGTGACCAATTCAGATCGGTCGTGCCGCAACTTCTGAACTTCCACGAGGCAGAATGTGTAAATTCTCGAGAGCAATCGAGCAAGACTGTTGGTAGTGGGATCAGCCCAAGCGGCGCGCTGTGCGACGGGCACTGCGGACATCGTGGAGACCTCCTGACTTGTCGCCGGTGAGATCGTCGCCGGTGTAGTGACGGAACACGTCTTCGAGAGTGACCTCCGGCCCCAGTTCGGCGGCCAACGCGCTCGGCTCGCCCACCGCACGAAGTTCACCGTGATGCATCAACGCAACACGATCACACAACTCCTCCGCTTCTTCCATGTAGTGCGTCGTGAGCAGCACAGTCATGCAGTACTGCTTCTGCATCTCCGCCACTCGCTGCCAGACGGATTCGCGGGCAATGGGATCCAGCCCCACCGTCGGTTCGTCGAGCACCAGCAACGACGGTCGGTTCACCAGCGCCTGCGCAAGTTCGAGACGTCGCACCATACCGCCGGAGAAGCTCGACGCGAGACGCTCACCTGAATCGAGCAGATCCACCATCTCGAGCGCCTGGTCGACGCGCTCGCGTCGTTCGGACCGCGGAACGTCGTACAGTCGCGCGAACCAGGTCACGTTCTCGCGTGCGGTCAATGCGCTTTCGATCGAGAGCTGTTGTGGCACGTACCCGAGGTAGCGCCGAATGGTCATCGCTTCGCTGCGAACGGAGCGACCGAGAATCCGAATGTCACCGTCTTGCAGAGGAAGTAACGTGTTGAGCAACCTGATCGTCGTAGTCTTTCCTGCGCCGTTGGGACCGAGCAGGCCGAAACACTCCCCCGCATTGATGACCAGACTCAGGTTGTCCACCGCGCGGTGGTCGCCGAACTTGTATGTAACCGAGTCGATCTCGACCGCGTGTGCGCCGGGGTCGGGTGAACCTGCCGCTCGGCTCTTCCACCACTGTGTCAGCATCTCACTGCCCCCCGCCTTCCGATCCGGCTGCTGCCAGAGCGCTCGCCAATCGAGACAGGGCCGGTAGAGCAGCCTCGATACTTGCCCTGTCCTCTGCGGTCAGAGTCGACAATGCCTGACCGACAATCACACTCCGGCGATCACGCCACACCTCGACGCGGGCGCGCGCCTCGTCCGCGAGCACCAATCGCGCGACGCGGCGGTCGGCCTCGTCGGCAACGCGTTCGATCACTCCCTCGTCGACGAGCTGCCGCACCAAGGTGGACACCGTGTTTGCCGCGACACCCAATCGCCCGGCAGCCTCGGCCACCGACAGACCCGGGTTGCGTCGTAGCAGCCTGACGAGTTCGATCTGGGCGCCGGCGAGCGGTCGTTCCGCAAACGGCCGCCCCGACGCCTTCCTCGTGCCCCGGCGCAATTGTCCGAGCGTCTCCAGGACGTCATCCGCAAGATTTGCTCCGCTTCCATCCACAACCTCACAATAGCTCTGTAACAGAGCTATTGTCGAGGAATCCGGACGCCCGGCGTTTTCAGCTCGTCCGCAACGGGTATCCCCGATTGCTTGTCCCGAGCACTCCCGCCCAGAACGGAGACGTCATGCGCAGACAGTGGTTGTTCGCGACAGTTGCGAGTACCGCCCTGATCCTCACCGGTTGCTCGCCCGACGCCCTCGATTCCGGGGACAGCGCAGACAACGTCACTGCCATTTCGACGTCGCTGTCGCCACCCGCCGCCGCTGATGCACCCCTGCTGAAGACCGCCGACTCCCCACTCGGGACGATCGCCGTCGACGGCGAAGGCATGACCGTCTACGTCTACAACCCGGACGAGGAGAACTCACAAGCCGGGTCGTGCGACGAAGCGTGCCTGCGTTACTGGCCGGCGGTCACCTCGGTCACGGATTCGCCGATCGTCGAAGGAATCGACGCTGTCATCGGTACCATCGACGGGCCGGAAGGATCTTTCCAGATCACCGTCAACGGCAAGCCCGTCTATCGGTACCTCGACGACAAGGTTCCCGGCGACATGCTCGGACAGAGCGTCGGCAGCCTGTGGTGGATGATCGACACCGCCGGAAACCCCGTGTTCAAGACCGAGTAACCCTCAGTTGTACGGCTGCCGAGCGGTTTCGGGGTCGCCGTACGTGATTGCCCGTTCCCGACGCGTCTTCGACGCCAGGGTTGCGCCCCAGTTCAGCACCGTGCTGGCGCGATTGCGGAACCCCGCGAGGAACGCGATGTGGATGATTCCCCAGGACACCCATCCGATGAACCCGGACAACTGGACCGGCCCTGCCTGAAGCAACGCGTGGCGTCGCGAAATGTAGGCCGCGGTTCCAAGATCGCGGTACTTGAACGGTTTTCGGCTGGGCACTCCGTTTTCTACGGTTGCAGCGATCCGGGCACCGGCGTGCCGACCACCCTGCATCGCGACCTCGGCCACCCCGGCAAGTTTGTCCCGCGACATGAGGTCGCCCACCACGTAGACGTTCGGGTGGCCGGGAACGGTCAGATCGGCTTCCACCTCGATGCGGCCACCGCCGACCTGCTTCACACCCAGCGCCGTGGCCAGTGCCTCGGCGAACGGCACTGCTTCGACGCCCGCGGTCCACAGAATCGTGCGGGTCTCGTACTGCCGCTTCTCTTTTGTCTTCTTGTCCGTCGTCTCGATGCTGGTCTCGCACACGTCGGTGACGTGCACGCCGAGGTGAGTCTCGACGCCGATCCCGTCGAGAGTACGTTTGGCGGCGGCCGAGAGCTTGCGACTGAACGAAGGGAGCACCCGATCGTCGCCGTGGAAGAGCAGTACCCTTGCCTCGTCAGGGTCGATGGACCGGAACTCGTTGGTGAGCGCGTGCATCGCCAATTCGCGGATCTGTCCGGCTAATTCGACGCCGGTGGGTCCGCCGCCCGCCACGGCGAATGTCAGCCACGGTCGACGTTCTTCCGCAGTCGGGAGCGATTCGGCCATCTCGAACGCAGCAATGAGACTGCGCCTGATCGCCAAAGCGTCGTCGAGGGTTTTCATGCCGGGCGCCCATTTGATGAACTCGTCCTGGCCGTGGTAGGACTGGCGCATTCCAGCCGCCACGATCAGGTAGTCGTACGGCAATTCGAAGGTCGACCCGTCGAAGCGACTGGCAGTCAGTATCCCGGCGTCGGCGTCCACCGACTTGGCCTCGCCCAGAACGACGTTCGTGTTCTTGTTGTCCTCGAGCAGATGTCGCAGCGGACTTGCGATCTGCCCTTCGGAGAGCAGACCCGTGGCGCACTGGTAGAGCAGGGGCTGGAAGACGTGGCTGGTCCCTCGGTCGATCAGAACCACCTCGACGTCAGCCTTCTTGAGTCGTCTCGCTGCATACAGTCCACCGAAGCCGCCACCGACGATCACTACCCGGGGCTTACCGTTCGAGATGTGGATGCTCATCAGACAAACCTCGCTGTCACGGAGTTGGGCAGGAATCGTAGGGCCGCATCTATCCCTTGCCACTTGAGGCCGGGTAGCGCCGCTCGGGTGGTTTCCTTCTCGATAGCGTCGACCATGGCACTGACGCCTTCGTCCAGACTGGCCATGAGCGCAGCGTCGTCGCCGGCGCCGGCGGACATGTCGGTCTTGATGAAGCCCGGCAGCAGCGTGGTGACCCGAATAGGTGTGCGCGCCAACTCGATACTGAGCGCCTCACCCAGCGCCGCTACTCCCGCCTTGCTCGCCGAATAGGCCGCTTTTGGCCCGGGTAGCCCCCGATCCGCGCTTATCGAGGACACGAGAACCAGGTGTCCGGAGTCCTGCGCGCGGAAGATCTCGAGCGCAGCTTCACACTGCGACAGCGCGCCGACAAAATTCGTCTGCGCTGTTGCAAGATTCGCGTGCGCTTTTCCGGTTCCGATCTTGGCGCCCTTGCCGAGCCCGGCGTTCACGATCACCCGGTCCAGGCCACCCAACTCGTCGCGCAGCTCACCGAAAACCCGGACGACGGAATCGTGTTCGGTCACATCGAGTTCGCGCACTGCGACGCTGATCGACGGGTACTGCGCCACCAGCTCCCCACGCAGCGTGTCGAGACGATCCGTCCGCCGGGCACACAACGCGAGGTCGCGACCGGCCGCGGCGAATCTCCTGGCCATCTCCTCACCCAGACCCGAACTGGCACCGGTGATCAAAATCTTCTGCCGCGTCATGAGTGCAACTGTAACCATCATCGAGTTCTCGTACCCGGCGGTAACCGAGCGAACTCGGACCGATCCGACATACCGTGGAGCAATGACCGACGAATTCGATGTCATCGTGATCGGCGGTGGACCCGCCGGCGAGAACGCCGCCGCATACGCCATCGCCGGAAGTAATCGCACCGCCGCAATCGTGGAACACGAACTGGTCGGCGGTGAATGCTCGTATTGGGCCTGTATGCCCAGCAAGGCACTACTGCGCCCGGGGCAGGTCCTCGAGGCGGCCGACGCCTTGCCCGGGATCCCGGCCGGACCGCTGGACGTCGATGCCATTCTGAAACGGCGCGACTCGTTCACCCACAACCACGACGACTCGTCCCAGGTCGACTGGGCAACCTCCGCGGGCATCACCGTGATCAAAGGCCACGGGGTCATCGACGGCGAGCGAGCAGTGACCGTCGACGGGACCCGTAAGCTCCGTGCCCGCCAGGCCGTCGTACTCGCCACGGGAACGACCGCCACCGTCCCGAAGACACCGGGATTGCGCGAGGCACTCCCGTGGACCTCGCGCGATGCGACCAACCTGCACGAGGTTCCGTCGCGAGTGGCGGTCATCGGCGGCGGAGTGGTCGCAACGGAGTGCGCAACGTGGTTGTCGTCGTTCGGCGCTCGCGTGACGTTGCTCGTGAGGGGCGATGCTCTGTTGAAATCAGCAGAACCGTTTGCCGGAACTATGGTGGCCGAAGCACTCGGCGCCCGCGGTGTGGACGTTCGACTGAGCACTGCCGTCAATTCGGTCTCACGCCCCGATGCCAAGGACACCGGCGAAGGTCACATCCACGGTGGACCCGTCAGCATCGAGACATCGTCCGGCGTGATCGAAGTCGACGAGGTCATCGTCGCGGCGGGCCGCGGCCCGACCTCAGCCGATCTCGGCTTGTCCGTCATCGGCCTCGAGGACGGCAAGTACGTCACCACTGACGATCACCTCTGCGCCCAAGGTGAATGGCTCTACGCAGTCGGCGACATCAACGGTCGTTCTCCCCTCACCCACATGGGCAAGTATCAGGCGAGAGTCTGCGGAGACGTCATCGCCGCGCGGGCCGAGAGTCGCGGGCTCAGTGGACCTCGGTACACCGCGTCGGCGGACAACGGACAGGTCCCCCAGGTGGTGTTCACCTCACCCGAGATCGCCTGGGTGGGACGCACCGAGAAGAAAGCTCGCGACGACGGCTACGACGTCGAAGTCGTGGAGATCGAACTCGCCGTCGCGGGATCTTCGCTGCTGCGCGACGACTACTCGGGGCGCGCGAAGTTGGTGATCGACAAGGCCACCGACGTGATCCTCGGCGCTACCTTCGCCGGGCCCGAAGTATCCGAGCTGGTGCATGCGGCGACAATCGCGGTCGTCGGCGCCGTACCACTGGAAACTCTCTGGCATGCGGTGCCCTCGTATCCGACGGTCAGTGAAGTCTGGCTTCGATTGCTGGAGGCTCGCCGCTGACGCGCTCCCGAAGTACGTATAGTCGCGACATGGCGTCCGACATACTTGTGACCACGGCCGACGGCACCCTGCGCGGCCGCCGGGTGGGAAAACTTCGTGCCTGGCGCGGAATTCCCTACGCCCGGCCGCCGGTCGGAACACTGCGTCTGACGCGACCCCAGCCGGTCACGCCGTGGACCGGAGAACGCGACGCGACCAGGTTCGGCGACGCGTCTGTCCAACACAAGAAGGGGCTGTTGCTCGCGCCCGGGAAGTACCAGCCGAGCAGCGAGGACTGCCTGACGCTCAACGTGCTCGCCCCCGCGAACACCGGCAATACTCCGCGTCCCGTCATGGTTTTCATCCACGGTGGGGCAAACACCATCGGGACCTCGGCCACCGGCTTGTACTCGGGCGTGTCCCTCGTCGAACGCGGCGACGTCGTCTACGTCTCGATCAACTACCGACTCGGCGCTCTGGGCTACCTCGATTTCACCCCGTTCTCCACATCCGAGCGCGTATTCGACTCCAACCTCGGACTGCGCGATCAGGTCGCGGCCCTGCAGTGGGTGCAACGCAACATCGCCGCCTTCGGTGGGGATCCTGAAAAAGTCACGATTTTCGGTGAATCCGCCGGAGCCACCGCCGTCACCACCCTGATGGCGACTCCGGCCGCCAAGGGACTCTTTGCCGGCGCTATCGCCGAGAGTTCGGCTCCGGATCTGGTCTCGAGCACGCAGCGATCGCATGCCTGGGGCGCGCGTTTCGTCGAGATCCTCGATTCCGGCCTACCACCCGCGAAGGCCCTGACCTCGGCGACAGCCGTCGAATTGGGCAGAGCCGGAAGCAGACTGGGCGCCGAGGTACTCGCGAACACACCTGGACTACATCCCTTCGGACCGGTCGTCGACGGCGACTTCCTCCCCCGCTCCCCCTTGGACGCATTCAAAGAAGGATCGGCACACCAGGTGCCGATGATCATCGGCACCAACAGACGGGAGGGGACGCTGTTCCCGAAGGTGCTCGACGCACTTCCGACCAACCCGTCGCGCATCGACACCATGTTTGCCCTCACCGATCCCGAGGCCGGGAAGCGCATCCTCGCGACCTATCCCGGCTACCCGGACGAGCAGTCCGCGATCGACGTCGGCGGAGACGTCACGTTCTGGCACCCGTCCGTGGAGTTGATGCAAGCGCACGCACAATCGGCGCCGACGTACGCCTACCGATTCGACTTCGCGCCGACGATGATGCGCTGGCTCGGCCTCGACGCCACACACGGATTCGAGATGTTTGCAGTCTTCGGCATCGGTGACACCCTTGTCGGGCGCGGCCTCACCCTTCCCGGCGGTCGACGCGGACTGCGCGCAGTCACCGAATCTGTTCAGGGACACTGGCTTCACTTCGCCGAGCACGGCTCGCCGCGCGGATCGTGGCCGCGCTACGAGGGGCAGGAGCGTCGGACCATGATCTTCGACGAGATCGTCCGCGTCGAGAACGATCCCAGACGTGAACAACGCTTGGCCTGGGCGGGATACAGCGGTTACCGTAGCCACGGCACCGACATCTCCCTACCGTGACGAGCCCCCTCGAGATCACTCTCGATTCCGGGGTCGTACGCGGGCGCCTCGATCGAGGACTGCGCACCTGGCGAGCAATCCCCTACGCAACGGCCCCGACCGGTCCTCGGAGATTTCGCGCACCGCAGCCGGTCGAGGCTTGGCATGGTGTCCGCCCGGCGGAAGCATTCGGCTCTCCGTCTCCGCAGCGCAAGAGCAATTTCGACGAGAACTCACTCTTCGTCAATGTCGTGGCTCCGCAGGTACCGTCGGATTCGTTGCGACCGGTCATGGTTTTCATTCACGGCGGCGCGTACAACGGCGGGAATCCGTCGACGCCCATGTACCGCGGAACGAGCCTGGTCGAACGTGGCGACATCGTCTACGTCTCGATCCAATATCGTCTCGGCGCGTTGGGCTACCTCGATTTCAGTGAATATTCCACTGCGGAAAGATCATTCGAGACGAACCTCGGATTGCGCGATCAGATCGCCGCGATGACGTGGGTCCAACGCAACATCGCCGCTTTCGGCGGCGACCCGAACGCCGTCACCGTCTTCGGTGAATCGTCCGGCGCCAACGCGGTCACCACTCTGATGGCAACGCCGGCGGCACGAGGGCTGTTCGCCCGGGCCATCGCTCAAAGTCCGCCGGCTGCTTCGGCATACGGAAAAGTGCGAGCGCACCGTTGGGCACGCGAGTTCCTCGAGATCGCACAGGCTCCGGATACCGATCCGGGATCGTGGCTGCGCTCCGCTTCGGTGAAGGACCTGGTCGCTGCCGGCGAAGAACTTACGCGCCGCGGCGCGGACGAAGAACCCGGAACGCGGGCATTTGCCCCCGTGGTGGGTGACGACGTCCTTCCCGAACACCCGCTCGACGTGTTCGCCGCCGGACGCGCCCACCCCGTTCCGCTGCTCGTCGGTTCGAATCTCCACGAGGGAAGAATCTTCCCGCGCGTTCTCGACATCTTGCCTACCGACCCGGTTCGGATCGAGAAGATGTTCTCCCACACCACCCCTGAAGTGAAAGCACGTGCGCTCGCGGCGTATCCCACGTATCCGCACCGGTTTGCTGCCGCAGATCTCGGCGGCGACATCACGTTCTGGGAGCCCGCGATACTCTGCGCACAGGGTCATTGCCAGGTAGCTCCTACCTACAGTTACCGCTACGATTTTGCGCCTCGCCTGCTCAGACTCGTCGGCATGGGCGCTACCCACGCCACCGAATTGCTTGCGGTCTTCGGGCGTTCGGATGCACTCACCGCGGCCTTGACCGCGGTCGGTGGGCGCCGCGGACTGACTGCGGTGACCTCCACCATGCAGCGCCACTGGATCCATTTCGCCCGCCACGGAGTCCCGGACCGGGATTGGCCCGCCTACTCCGTACCGGAGCGGCAAACAATGATCTTCGACGAGACGTCCCGAGTAGAGAACGACCCGATGGGTGAGCGTCGACGGGCTTGGATCGGCTACGAGCACAGGCGCTGAAGCCCGATCAGAAGAACTGACCTTTCACGAAACCTGCGAGTAGGACGGCAAATCCGCCCACCTCACCGAGGATCAGCAGAAACATCCCGAGGTGCAGGGGCGGACCGGCGGACTCGAACTGATTGTCGGTGTCCTTCATCGCACCGTGAGCGATGTAGCTGAATATCGCTGCGAGAAAGAAGAACACGACCACTGCGGCACTGGTCAGGTTGATCCACGTCGGCCACGCACTGAGTTCGACGAACACCGCGATCAGCAGCGTCGCAAACGAGTACATCAGGGCAGCGCGGTGTGCGATGTCGACATACGGATGGGCGAGGTGATTGTCCGAAGTGGCCATCTGTCGGTATTTCCAGATTCCCAGGCACAGGGAGAGAAGGAAGATCAGACCGGCCGCGAGAAGCGTCAGTGTCGTGTCGATCCCCAGCGTCATCTGCCCACCCCGCAGTGCGTTTCCAGCGAGTCACCGCTGGGTGATCCAGCCGAAGGCTTGTCGTAGACGACAACCAGCACCACCGCACGATCCGCCGACACCGACCGCATCCGGTGCGGCGTATTCGCGTCGAAGTACAAGCTGTCGCCGGCGTCGAGGTGCATCGTCTGCCCGGGGATTTCGAATTCTACGGATCCGGAATGTACGAACACGAACTCCTCTCCCGTGTGGTCCATGAACTTGGGACCCATCACCGAGGCCGGATGAACCACGAACGGCTGCATGGCCTTTCCGACCAGTGAGGGCGCGATCGGATCGTAGACGGAAGACTGCACGGAGTTGGCCGGGTCGATCACGCGGTCCTTCGCGCGCACGATCGTCATGGCATTTCCCTCCATACTGTCCGAGAACAGTTGCCCCACATCGGCGTCGAGCACACGCGCAATCTTGAGTGCCACCGCGATCGACGGGGTACTGATACCCCGCTCGACCTTGGAGAGATAGCTCTTCGTCAGACCGGTCTGCTCGGCCAGGCCCTCGAGCGTCAGACCGGCGCGACGCCGATGTGTTCGCAAAAACGCTGCCATTCGGTTCCCCTCACGAGACTTTGTGTCATCACCCTACCAATACATTGACCTGCGTCGATCAGCGATGCAGGAATCGAGGGTTGCACATTTCCGTCCTATATGACACTTTGTGTCTTATAGGTGACTGAATGTCATTGATTTCCGGGTCCCGAGAAAGGCACACCCCATGACCGACACGATGCATGCGAGCAAGCAGGAACTCATGGCCACCGCCGAGACGAAGATGCTCACCGAAGTAACGACAGGTAGTTGGACTCTTCGACAGAAGATCGCACTGACCTGCCGGGCACTGTCGGACGCCGGCCACGACTCCGGCCTTGCCGGACAGATCTCCGCCCGCGGTGGGCAGCCAGGAACGTTTGTCACACAGCGACTCGGCCTCGGGTTCGACGAGATCACCGAGGACAACCTCCTGCTCGTCAACGAGGATCTCGAAGTCCTCGACGGGGAGGGCATGCCGAACCCCGCCAACAGGTTCCACAGTTGGATCTACCGCGCACGACCCGACGTCAACTGCATCGTCCACACACACCCACTACATGCGACGGCGCTGTCGATGCTCGAGATTCCCCTCGTCGTCTCCCAAATGGACATCGCGCCGCTCTACGACGACTGCGCATTTCTCGCCGACTGGCCCGGGGTTCCCGTGGGAAACGAGGAGGGCGAGATCATTTCGGCTGCACTCGGCGACAAGCGGGCAATTCTGCTCGCCCACCACGGCCAACTCGTCGTCGGCAACACGGTCGAAGAGGCATGCTCTCTCGGGCATCTGATCGAGCGAGCGGCCAGACTGCAGTTGCTGGCGATGGCTGCCGGAGACATCAAGCCGCTACCGCCTCGCCTGGCGAAGGAGGCACACGATTGGACACTGACTCCTCGGCGCAGCGAGGCGAACTTCGCTTACTACGCCCGTCGCGCTCTCCGCAATCATCCCGACACACTGACCAACTGACTTTTGTTTCCCACCAACAGAACTGAGAGCCTCATGAGCAGCACCATCAAGGGAATCGTCGCCTATCCCATCACCCCGTTCGACCGGGACACCGGAGCATTCGACCCCAAGCCGCTACACACGCTCCTCGACAGCATGATCAGCAGTGGTGTCGACGCGATAGCCCCACTCGGCAGTACGGGCGAGAGCGCCTATCTCGACGATGCAGAGTGGGAGACGGTAGCTCGGGAGACTGTCGACTACGTCGACCGCCGAGTCCCCACCGTCGTCGGAGTGTCGGATCTGACGACGACGGGAGCACTCCGCCGAGCATCGATCGCGGCAGACGCCGGAGCCGACGCAATGATGATCCTCCCCACGTCGTACTGGCATCTGGGTGAGCAGGAGATTCGTGAACACGTCACCGCGGTGGCCGATTCCGTCGACATTCCCACGATGATCTACAACAATCCGGCCACCACCGGGATCGACATGTCGCCGGAGTTTCTCGTCGATCTCGTCTCCACCGTCGACGGCATCACGATGATCAAGGAATCCACCGGCGACATCACCCGGATGAACCGCATCAACGAACTGAGCGGTGGCACGATCCCCTTCTTCAACGGCAGCAATCCTCTTGCACTGCAATCTTTCTCTGCCGGTGCAAGCGGATGGTGCACGGCAGCCCCGTGTCTGGCCCCCGAACAGGTGGTGCACTTCTGGCGTCTACTCGAATCCGGTGATCGGTCGGGTGCCGCCGCTGTGTTCGAACAGATCGAGCCGCTACTGAAGGTCCTCGTCAGTCGCGGACTGCCGTCGACGGTCAAAGCCGGGTTGGAATCTCTCGGCATCGACGCCGGCCTTCCCCGCCGGCCGCTGCTGTCCCTCGACGACAACACCAGGACAGCTTTGTCCGACGCTCTGTCGGTGGCTCGCGGTGTAATCGTCGCGTCGTGACCTGACGTGGGAGTGGGTTCCGGCAAGATGGGATGCACACCGACCGAAGGAGGGGCACCATGTCCGTAGATTCACGGTCTGCGAGGATCGCCGTCACCGGCGCGACCGGTCATATCGGCGGACTGGTGGCCCGGTCGTTGGCCGACGCCGGTGTCCCACAGCGGCTGATCGCACGGTCGGTCAACCGATTACCGCAGCTCCCCGGTGCCGATTCGGCCGAGACCACGTATGGGGATCAGAAGCGCGCTCTCGCGGCTCTGGCCGGAATCGACACCCTCTTCATGGTCTCGGCGGCCGAAAGCGCAGATCGTCTGGATCAGCACCGCACCTTCATCGACGCCGCAGCGGAGGCCGGGGTCAGGCACATCGTGTACACGTCTTTCCTCGGCGCTGCTCCGGACGCGACGTTCACGCTCGCTCGCGATCACTGGGTCACCGAAGAACATATCCGCGCTTCCGGGCTCGCATTCACCTTCCTGCGCGACAGCTTCTACCTCGATTTCCTACCCGCTCTCGCCGGTGAAGACGGTGTGATCCGCGGACCCGCAGGGGACGGTCTCGTCGGCGCGGTAGCGCGCTCCGACATTGCTGCCGTCGCTGTGTCGGTTCTGCAGGATCTGGATTCTCATGTCGGACAGACGTACAGCCTGACCGGACGGGAGGCACTGACGCTCTCCGAGGCCGCGAGCATCATCACCGAAGTCACCGGCAAGCGAACCACGTACGTCGAGGAAACGCTCGAGGAAGCTTACGAATCGCGGGCGTCGTACAACGCACCCGCTTGGGAACTCGACGCATGGGTGTCGACGTACACCGCAATCGCGCAGGGTGAATTGGCGCTGATCACGGGCACCGTGGAGGACCTTGTCGGCCGGCCTGCGCTCACGCTGCGTGAATTCCTCACAGCAGAAACCGCCTGATGCCACCACGCAAAGCAACCACGGCACGCAAGGCTGCCGCAAAGAAGGCTGCACCGAAGAAGGCTGCACCCAAGAGGAACACGACCAGAAAGACCGCCCCGAAGAAGACTGTCGCAAAGAAGAGCTCACGCGCGACGATGCCGGATGTGCCGACTGCCGGCCCTGGTGAGAGAGTCTGGCTCCTCGACGTTCCCTTTCGGACGCCGGCGCCTGGTGCGCAATTCGTCAAGAAATGGAAGAGCTACGCGTGGGTCGGTACGGAGTTGCCCGTAGAACTCGCTCCATTCAAGGCACTCCCCTTCTCTTATCAGCAGTGGGTAGAGGACGACATCAATGACAGCACCGGTGAACGTCCCGTTGCTGCACCCAAAATTCCTCGGCCCGAGCAGGTTTCGGGGGCTGCAGCCGTCGTCGATGCCGCTCGCGCCGGCAACCGCGGGTTTCTGTTGGCAGACAATGCAGGCCTGGGTAAGACGCTGATCGCAGTGATGTCTGCCAAGACGATTGCCGAGGAGCGCGGCGAAACCAACATCCTCGTCCTCGTCGATCGACCCGCACAGATCACCATTCCGCATTGGCGCTATTCCATCGCCTCGGTGGGCGACGGTGGATTCCGCTGGTTGATCATGTCGCCTGACCAATTGAAGAAGCTGATCGCGCGAAACGGCCGCCCCAAGTACACGTTCGGTGTGGTGATTGCCGACGAGGCCCAGCTGTACAGCAACGACACACAGCGCACGGCCGCATTCGAGAAGGTCGCGCGCTTTTCGAATGCTCACGAGCAAGCGCCGTTCGTCCTGTCCGTGACAGCAACACCGGGACACACGCCGGCCGATCAGCGTTACCTGGCACCGCTTTTCGCGCAGCTGCATTCAGAACCTTCGGAGTACTGGTCCGACCTGGGCGCCAGGCTGGTCGAGTCCGGCCTTCCGCTGGACAAGTCCTACGGGAAGTGGACGTGGAGCGCAGAGGCGAAGGAATCACCTGCGCTGCAATCTCGCGCGCTCGAGACCGTGCGTGGGTGGATGTCGAACAGCAAACCGCCCTTGATGATTCATCGACCGACTCCGTGGGGACCCGTTCCGCTCGACGGTATGCCGATCGACCTCACCCATGCCCAGCGCGCCGAGTACGAGACGGAGTGGGCCGAGTACGCCTACGAAATGGGATTGGCCCGCAAGAGTCGCAACATCGCGCGCGGCCGTGCGCTGGTTCTGCGCTACCGACAGAAAGCGGGCATGATCCGCGCCGAGTCGACGGCCCAGTGGGCGCAGGCGCAGGTCAAGGCAGGCAAGCAGGTGTTGGTGGCCGTCGAATTCGTCTCCACGGCAGGTGATCCACTGGTCGAGATGATCGAAGACGCCGGGATCTCGGTGGCAAAACTGTTCGGTGCGGTGCCGGACAAGGAGGGTCAACGTCTGCGGTTTCAACGCGGGGACGCACCGGTCATCGTCTTCAATGTCACGACCTCGATCTCGCTCCATGCCAACGAAGCACTCCCGGACGGCACTCACGCGTCCCCGTTGCCACGGACGGGAATCTTTCATCAACCGCGCTACTCAGGGATCGCGGCAGAACAGACGTTCGGTCGGTCGCATCGCGACTACCAGACGTGCCCGTGGGTCATACCCTTCGGCGTGGGCACCAAGGAAGAGGACGTCGCCACGGTCATGTTGCGCAATCTCAATTCGGTCACAGGTCTGAAAGGTGGTGATCGATCCGGTCTGCGGTCGCTGTCCGAACTGCTCGGCGTCGAGTGGCTAGAGCCTGATGTCTTGACCTCGGAGGGTTGATCTTCCAACGACCGTCCAACGCGCACAAACGAACGGTTTCGGCGGTATGCCCCAATTCCACTCCACCAAAACCGAATTCGGCTGACCGCTTCATTCCTTTCGGGACCTTGGGACTCAGGTATCTGTGACCTGACGTGGCAGACTCTTCCGAGTCGAGGTGCACCAGCCTCGAAACAGTGCCGAGAATGCGAGGGGTCCGATGCGCAATATCTACCGGTCATTGATGCGCAATGTCGGCCATACACAATGGTTCTCGGATCTCGGCAAGGATCTGGTTCCGCTCGATCGAGCAGTGCAGAGAGTGTCGGGAGGCAAGCTCTCGCTGGTCGGAGAGAACACCGTGACTCAGCTACTGCTCACCACGACGGGCCGTAAGACCGGCCGTTCTCGAACCACGCCACTCCTGTACGCACCCGACGGCGATGCGTTTGTCGTCGTCGGTTCGAACTGGGGGCAGGATACGCATCCAGCATGGACACTCAATTTGATGGCAAACCCCACCGCGATCGTGACAGTGAAGGGCGTCGAAATACCGGTCGGTGCGAGTCTGGCGGAGGGCGCCACGCGTAAGAAACTGTGGGAGCTCGCGACCACCACGTGGCCGCCGTACGAAACCTACGCCGATCGAGCATTCGGGCGCCAGATCCGCGTATTTCGACTCCAACCTGTCAAATAACTGCTGCCGGGCGCAGGATGGGAAGGACCACCCTGCCGATCTCAGGAGCATTCGCGAATGTCCACAGCACTGACTCACGCAGAAGACACACAGATCACAGCTTCCAACGGGCGGATCGCACTGGAGCCGAACCCCCGCCGAATTCGAGCCTTCTTCGCTGGTCACGCCGTCGCAGACACCACTCGTTCGGTATACCTTTTCGAACGCGGCCGCCTGCCGATGTACTACATCCCCCTCGCGGACGTTCGTACCGAATTCCTCGTCCCGACGTCGACGACCACCCATTGCCCATGGAAAGGTGACGCCACCTACTGGACGATCGAGATCGGGGATCGCCGGGCCGAGGACGCCGTCTGGACCTACCCTGAACAGTTCGACGGTTCCCTGGATCTGAGTGAGTACGTCGCATTCTATTGGGATCGCATGGACGCCTGGTACGAGGAGGATCAACAGGTCTTTGTCCACGCCCGCGATCCATACGTACGTATCGACGCACTCCCCTCGTCCCGCCACGTCCAGGTCTTTGTCGGCGACGTACTGGTCGCCGAGACGAGACGACCCAGACTGCTCTTCGAAACCGGACTGCCCACGCGGTACTACATTCCGAGAATCGACGTTCGCAGCGAGTACTTTGCGCCGTCCCCGACCACCACGGCCTGCCCCTACAAGGGCACTGCGTCGTATCTGTCGTTCACCGGCACAACCGAACTCGCTCCGATCGAGGATCTGGCGTGGTTCTATCCGTTCACTACCGCCGAAGCGTCCGGGATCGACGACCACGTGTCGTTCTATCCCGAACGCGTCGGCAAGATCCTGGTGGACGGTGCCGAAATCTGAAAGGTGCTGGAGCCGAGAAGGTGTGGGTGCCTACCCCACTG
Organism: Rhodococcus sp. C-2; assembly: GCF_027854095.1. Taxonomy (NCBI): domain Bacteria; kingdom Bacillati; phylum Actinomycetota; class Actinomycetes; order Mycobacteriales; family Nocardiaceae; genus Rhodococcus; species Rhodococcus sp. C-2. The sequence continues at coordinate 185,870 of NZ_JAQGFI010000006.1, forward strand.
CAACAGGGGATTGCGGGATTCGCAGTTCAGCCGTCTCCAGTCGGCGATCATGCACCCACACCATCGCCGTTGCAACGGAGAAGACCAACCCGGCGATGCATACTCCGTTCCAGCCGTACGACTTCCACACCACTGACCCCACCGCCGAGCCCACGGCAGCACCGACGAAGTAGGTGGTCATGTACACGGAATTCACACGCGAACGCGCTTCGGGGACAAGGGCGTAGATCACGTTCTGGTTGCTGACGTGCACTCCCTGCAGCGCGAGGTCGGCAAGGACGATGGCAACGAGAAACCACACCACGTGGGTGGCACCGGCGACAAAGGGAAGCCACGACACCAAGAGAATCGCGATGGCGCCGCCGGTCGCCAGCTGACCCAATCCCCGATCGGCCAGTCTGCCCGCCACCGTCGCCATCAAAGCTCCCGCCACACCGAGTAGTCCGACCAAGCCGATTTGAGTGTCGCTGTAGCCGAATTCGCCGGACAGAAGAAAGGCCATCGTCGTGAAGACGGTGCTGACAGCAGCAAAAGCCAGTCCGCCCATGGCCGATCGGGTTCTCAGGCGCGGCAAGGTCGCAGCCAACTTCCCTACCGAAGCGAGCGTTGCGCGGTAGCTTGCCTTCGGGCGATCTGCGGAATCGGAAGGCAGAGATCGCCACAATGCCACGGCCATCACCACCATCAGCACCGCCGCAACCTTGTATACCGTCGACCAACCTCCCAATCCGGAGAGGACGCCGGCAACGCTGCGCGCCAGCAGGATTCCGATCAGCAGTCCACTCATGATCGTGCCGACCACCTGACCGGACCTCTCAGGTTCGGCCAGCGAGGCGGCAAACGGAATCAGCACCTGGGCGGCGACCGAAAAGACGCCAGCGACAGCGATTCCCACTGCCAGCGTGGCAAAGTTGGGCGCAAATCCGCTGACCGCTTGACCGGTCGCCGCCAGCAGCATGAGCCCTACCGTCAGCTTGCGTCGGTCCACCATGTCGCCCACCGGAACCAGAAGTATCAATCCGAGTGCATACGCGACCTGCGCGATGGTCACCGTCGCGGCCGCTGCGGAGGCCGACACATTCAGGTGATCTGCGATGGAATCGAGGAGTGGCTGGTTGAAATAGTTACCGCCCGCGCACAGGCCCGTCGCTGCAGCCATCAGCAGCACTATCGGTAGTCCGAGCCTCGGACGCGCGTCGCTTGAAATCATGTCGTCAAGCATGACCGCCTACACCGACGCGCGTCCAATAGATAGATATGCATGATCTATCTCCAGAAACGATAGATTGGTGCAATGGAACTACGTCACATCCGCTACGCCCTGGCAGTCGCGGAAGACAGACACTTCAGCCGAGCAGCGTCGCGGTTGCACGTTTCCCAGTCCGCCTTGAGTGCCCAGATCAGAGACCTCGAAAAGGAACTGGGAGTCGAATTGTTCAACCGGAACAGCCGAAACGTCGGCCTGACTGCTGCAGGCGAGGTTTTTGTCGCCCGCTCCCGCGAGGTACTCGGCGCCGTGTCGAGACTCGTCAGTGATGTCTCCGCACGGAGCAACGAGCAAGTGCGGTTGACGGTCGGCACCATCACCTCGGCGGGGCGCGTCGACGTCGGACGCGCGCTGGCAGATCTGACACGGCGCCACCCTGCAATCAACATCACCGCGCGACCGTACGGCAGTGAAGTAGTTATCGAAGGAGTCCGGTCCGGTGCAATCGACGTCGGCATTGTCGGATTGGCCGCAGGTCGCCTACCCAAGAGCTTTGCCGCCGCGCCGCTGTGGAGTGAACCCACCGCAGCGTTCGTTGCTCCTGACCATCCCTTTGCCCAGGCTTCGTCGATCAGGCTCGAAGACCTACGCGATCACACTCTCGTGGACTTCGCCTCCGGCAGCGAGGCCCGTGTCCAAACCGACCAAGCCTTCGCCGAATCACAGGTCCCTCGGGGAAAAACACTTGAAGCCAACTCGGTAGACCTGATCTGTTCACTGACCGCCAACGGCCTGGGCGTAGGTTTGCTCCCCCGGTCCATGAGCGCCCTGCACCCCGAATTGGTCTGTATTCCGATCACCGATGCGCCGCATCGGATCGTCCACGCAATCACCGAACCCACCCATTCGTCGGCGCTCGCCCGCGAGTTCGTCGAACTACTCGCAGCGCAGTTCGCTACTTGAGCAGTTTCGACATTCGCCTGTCCGCCAACGGCTTACCGCCGGTCTGGCACGTCGCGCAGTATTGAAAAGAGCGCTCCGCGAACGACACTTCGCGTACGACGTCACCGCACACCGGGCACGGAAGTCCGGTACGAGCATGCACTCGCATCCCCGAGCGTTTCTCACCTTTGAGCCGGGCCGCGTCCTGACCTTCCGAACGCTCGATCGCGTCGGCCAGCGTGGATCGCATCACGGCATACAGCGTCGAAATCTGATCCGGCGTCAGCCGCGACGAGGTCGCGAAAGGCGAGAGTTTCGCGGTGTGGAGGATCTCGTCCGAGTAGGCGTTCCCGATACCGGCGATCAACGACTGCTCGACTATCGAGTTCTTGATCCGCGCCGACGTTCCGCCCAGAATCTGTGCGAACTCGGCTTCGGTCACGGCCATCGCGTCCGGCCCCAACCGGGCGATGCCCGGAACCTCCTGCGGATCGTTCACGACCCAGACGGCGAGGCGTTTCTTGGTGCCGGCTTCGGTGAGATCGAATGCCGGCGTCAACCCTTCGGGTGTGAAGAAATGAACGCGCAGCGCCAACGGCCCCTTCCCCGGCTTCGGCGGCGTCGCCGATGGATTGTCCAGCCAGCGCATCCAGCCGGCACGGGAGAGATGCGTGACCAACCACAACCCGTCGCAATCCAGAGCCAGATGCTTCCCGAAGCGGGCGGCGCCCGTGACGTCACGCCCCTGCAGAGCAGTGATCGGCGGATCGAAGGTCTTGAGCACACTCAATGCAGCGATGTCGACGCGTCCCACCACTGCGCCGACCGCGTGCTGACGAAGGAACCCTGCCAGCGCTTCCACCTCGGGTAGTTCAGGCATGGCAACAGACTAACGCCGACCACGGACACTCACAGCGCGCTCAGTCCGTTTCCGTCTGCAGCACCACCGAATGCCCACCGCGTGCCTTCGCGGAGTACATCGCCCGATCCGCTCGCCGCAGCAGAGTCGGGTAGGCGACCAGCGCATCATCCGCTGATTCGAAAGGCCCTGCGATCTTCGCGATTCCGACGCTCATCGCCACCTCGGGATGATCGGGCGAGGTGATCGTCGAACGGAGTAGCTCATGTTCGAGTCGATGGAACGAGCGTTGATCGACCGAATCGACGATGACGAACTCGTCGCCGCCTATCCGTGCGATCAAGGCCGCCGGGCCGGCGCATTCGACCAGTCTCGATCCGACTTTTTCGATCACAGCGTCACCGACGGTATGTCCGTACTCGTCGTTGATGGCCTTGAATCGATTGATGTCGACGGCGGCGACTACCAAGAGCGCCGAGTGCGTGTACGACCGCTCCAGCAACAGTCGCACTTCGTCGGCCAGTCCCCTCCTGTTGAGCAGTCCCGTCAGTGGGTCCAATTGCGAGTTCAACGCGTCGGTGCCGAGGATGGAGAAAATGAACTGACAGGCAAAGGGAATCACGTAGATTGCCGCGCCGACCAGTACTACCAACGCGACCAGAACCGGAGTATCCACATCGTTTTCGACCACGGCCGTACGTGTCACGATGCCGATGACCACGACGAATACCCACAACATGTGAAGGCTCTGTATTCGAGCATTGTGGAAGAACGCGATGTATCCGCCGATCACCGAGAACATCACGGCGTGTGCCAGTGCTGCAAGTGGATTGGAGTACAGCAGCATTGCGGCCGCTATTCCCACTTCCGAGTAGAGCACAAAGGCGTAAGACCAGGAACGGGAGAGATTGCGCCTCGTCGAGAGTGCGACGGCCATCATCACGGTTATGACCATGATGACTGCGTTCGCGGTGCGCGCGTGCGAAGTGGTCGGGCCCTGTGGACTGAAGCGAGTGAGGAACATGATCACGGTGACCAGCACCAACGAGCAGACGACGAGAAACCGCGAGGCGACGGTCAACCCTTTGTCCGCGAGATAGCGATTGAAGGTGTCGAATTGGTCCGGACGCCGATACCAATCGACAAGTTGAGAAGAGATCAGCCGGAACGCGGGACCCGAGAGCGGTCGTCGAGACGCCACGGCGTCCGAACGCTCAACACTCTCGGCAGATTCCATAGGGTCAGGGTAATCCAGTCAACTCCCCGCAATCAGACAATTTTCACTGTTTGCCGTCCCACATCACAACCTGATCGCCGCCGGCGGCCTTCGCGCGGTACATCGAGGCATCGGCTACTCGAAACAGTTCCGTCAACTCCTCGTCGGAAATAATCGACGACCATTCGGCAGAGGTGATCGCGACTCCGACGCTGGTGGTCACTACCGGATCACGATCGTCGATTCGCAAGTGCCTTCGCAGATTGTCTTCGAACGCAGGCGCTGCGCCGACGTCTATCGTGTCTACCAACACGAACTCGTCCCCACCGAATCTGGCGAAGAGCGCCTTCTCGCCGCCGCACCACCGCAGTCGATCAGCAATCTGGCGAAGTACGAGATCGCCTTCTTCGTGCCCCTGTGAGTCGTTGACGCTCTTGAACGAATCGACATCGACAATCGCGACGACATACGACGACTTGCTCGACGCATGCCCCGTCGCCCCCATTTCGACAACAGCTCGCTGCAGCCCGCGCCGATTCAGAAGCCCTGTCAACGGATCCACATCCGAACTGTCCGCGTCGGAGCCGAGAAGTGAGAGGACGAACTGGCAGGCGAACGGGATGACCACGATCCCGGTGGCGATGATCAGGCACAGTGCTGTGGCCAACGCAGGATCCGCGTAGACCGCAACCTTTCGGCCGACCACTGCCAGAACCACGATGGACAGCGCGATGTGAACCGCCTGGAGTCTCGCGTTGTGAAAGTACGCGATGTAACCACCGATCAGTACGAAGAGCACACACTGGATCAACCCGATGAAAGGGTCGTTGTTCAAGAACACACCGACGAATACGCCGACCTCGCAGTAGGCGACAAAGAAGTACGACCACCGACGCGTGATTTCGGGCAGAAGGCAGAAGAGCACGATCACCGCAATCGTGACGGCGATGATAACGGCGTTGACGACGCTGGTGACGTGGTTGTGCACGCCCGCGTCGCTGAAGCGCAGCAGAGTCATCGCAATGATGACCGTCGTCAGCGAGCCGATGACCAGCAATCGGACAGCTAGCTCCAGGCCCTTCGTGGCGAGGTATCGATTGAAACTGTCGAATTGATCAGGACGCCGATACCACTGAACCAGAAGGTCGAAAGCCGACTTCACAGCTGATTTTTCACGGCCACGCGGCGCGGGCAGAATCGACTGCAGTCGGTCCTGCCCGAACGATGTCATGCGCAGATCATAGGTGCGCAGACCGTCGTTCGGGATCAAGAGTGCAGGATCGAGGCGGCAAATTCAGGGTCGGTTGTCAGCGCCGAACGAGGTACGTATCCATGATCCAACCGTGCTTCTCACGCAACTCCGCCCGGCGAGCGACGATCCGATCTTCGACGTCACGCAGTTTGCCGGAAATCAACTCCTCGTCCGGGGTCCCGAGGTACGCGCCCCACCAGATCTCGGCGTCGTTTTCGCTTACCTGAGTGAAGGTGCAATGCGCGTCGAGCATCACGACGGCATTGTCCACGCCGTCGGGCAATCCCTCGGCCAGTTTGCGGCCGGTCGTGATGTGGATGGGTTCGCCGATTCGGTTGAGGACGATTCGGTGTTGTGCAGCCAGCGACTGCACGCTGGTGATTCCCGGGATGACGGAGTAGTCGAACGAAACTCTCCCGCGAGCGAGCACGCGCTCGACGATCCGCAGAGTGCTGTCGTAGAGGGAGGGATCACCCCAGACGAGAATCGCGCCGACGCCAGGTTCGGCCGCAAATTCCGCTTCGAATTTCGCGGCCCGACGCTCGTGCCAGTCCTCGACGACGCCCTCGTAATCGGTGGGGGTTCGGTCCCGCGGCGGGTCCGTGATCTCGACCACCTTGTAGTCGAGGTGAACGTGCTCGTCGAGAATCCCGGTGCGCAAGTCGACCAGGGCCTGCTTCTCGTCACCCTTTCCGATGATGAAGAAGGTATCGGCCCTGTTCATGGCCTTGATCGCCTGAACCGTCACCTGGTCGGGATCACCAGCACCGATACCGATCACCAAGAGTTCGCGCATGTGCCGAGGCTATATTGCCGTGCGCCTTTATTAACCGCCGGAGGTTAATAAAGGCGCACAGCAAGGCAGGCCCTAGACTGATTCCCGTGACTGTCTCCACTGCTTACGAAGACCTCCTCCGGCTCGTCATGGAGACGGGTACCGCCAAATCCGATCGAACCGGAACCGGCACCCGCAGCATCTTCGGTCACCAGATGCGTTTCGATCTTGCCGACGGCTTTCCGCTCGTCACCACCAAGAAGGTCCACCTCAAGTCGATAGTCAACGAACTCCTGTGGTTCCTGCGCGGCGACTCCAACGTGGCGTGGCTGCACGAGCACGGCGTCTCCATCTGGGACGAGTGGGCCGACGAGAACGGTGAACTCGGCCCCGTCTACGGCGTCCAGTGGCGTAGCTGGCCCACCCCTTCGGGCGAGCACATCGACCAGATCACGCAGACCGTCGAGGCTCTGCGCTCCAACCCCGATTCGCGGCGGATCATCGTTTCGGCGTGGAACGTCGCCGACATTCCGCAGATGGCCCTGGCGCCGTGCCACGCTTTCTTCCAGTTCTACGTCGCCGACGGCAAGCTCTCCTGCCAGCTGTACCAGCGCAGCGCCGACATGTTCCTCGGCGTTCCGTTCAACATCGCCAGCTACGCGCTGCTCACCCACATGATGGCCCAGCAGGCCGGACTCGACGTCGGCGAGTTCGTCTGGACCGGCGGCGACTGCCACATCTACGACAATCACGTCGACCAGGTGACCGAGCAGCTCGGCCGCGAACCGCTGCCGTTGCCGACCCTGAAGCTGAACAAGCGCGACTCCATCTTCGACTACACCTTCGAGGACGTGGAGATCGTCGACTACCAGCACCACCCCGCGATCAAAGCACCGGTAGCGGTCTGACGATGACCGATCGCACAGTCACCCTCATCTGGGCGCAGGCCCACGGCGGCGTCATCGGCGCCGACAACTCGATCCCGTGGCGCGTGTCCGAGGACATGGCTTACTTCAAACGCGTCACCATGGGCCATCCGGTAATCATGGGGCGGCGCACCTGGGACTCCATTCCATCGAAGTTCCGTCCGTTCAGCGGGCGTCGGAACATCGTCGTCACACGCGATCCGCAATGGCACGCCGAAGGCGCCGAGGTGGTCCGCAGTCTGGACGACGCCCTGGCGTTGCCGGACGGTGACGTCTTCGTCGTCGGTGGCGGGCAAATTTATTCGGCTGCACTGCCATTCGCGACGCATCTACTGGTGACCGAGATCGACCTCGACATCGCCGGTGATGCTTTTGCTCCCGAGATCGGCCCCGAATGGAACCTGAAATCCGACGAGCCCTGGCAGACCTCGGAGAAGAGCGGCCTGCGCTTCCGCTGGTTGGAGTACACGCGCTGACCGACTTCCGCCGATAACGAGGCACCTCGCGAGTGAGTCGGTCATACTCCAAGAAGGACATTCACCGCTTCCGAGAGGTCTTCGATGGACAAGAAGTCACTGACCGCTCTCGCTCGCCAACAGTTGAAACTGGCGGGCTCGGCGACCAGCGGTCGCAGTTCACAAACCGTCTACGGTGGCCACCAGCGCAGCCTGCGACAGACGGTGATCGCGCTGAGCGCCGGCAAGAGCCTCGCCGAACACGACAGTCCGGGCGAAGCCACGTTGTTGGTCCTGAGCGGGAAGCTGAATCTTGTATGTGGGAGCGACCAGTGGAAAGGATCCACGGGTGATTTCCTGACCGTCCCGGCCGACCGGCACAGCGTCGAAGCGCTCGAAGACGTTGCATTTCTACTGACCGTCGCCATGAAGGGCTGAAATCGGTAGCGTCTTCCGCGTGAGCGAAACCGTGATCGAAGTGTCCGTCGTCGCAGCCCCGTCCGTACTCTGGCCCGCGCTGCGCGACCCGTCGCTGATTCGACGTTGGTTCGGCTGGGAGTACGACGGACTCGACGACGAAATCACCCAGATCTACTCCACCGCTGAGGCCGACCCCGAAGCGTTGACGCTGAAACTCGGAAACGGTGACCGTTTCTCACTTCGCGAACAGGACGGCAAGACGGTCGTCCGCATCGACCGACCGCCGAAATCAGCCGACGACGACTGGTACGACGACATCACCGAGGGCTGGACGACATTCCTCCAGCTGCTCAGATTCGCAGTGGAGCACCACGGACTGGCCGAGCGTAAAACCATTTATCTCGACGGCCTTCTGCTCCCCGGTGAGAACGTGGCAAGCGTCCTCGGGTTCACCGAAATCGAATTGGAAGCGGGAAGTCGGTACGCGGTGACAATCGCTCCCGGCGACTATTTCGAAGGCGTAGTCGACTACGTCACCGACCACCAATTCGGGTTGACAGTCGAGGATCTCGGCCCTGGCCTGCTGTCTGTCGCCACCCAGTCGGTGACGGCGCAGCGGCCCGACGGAGGCATGTCCATCCTGCTGACCACCTACGACCTGAGCGATGACGAGTTCGACGAGATCAAGCATCACTGGTCGTCGTGGTGGGAAGGTCGCCGCCAGGAGAGCTGACGTTCGGTGAGGCGATATGCTTCGACCATGGTCGAAGCTTCGGGTCACAGTCCGGCACGTACGTTCGGCGAGTTGCTCGACCGCCTGGGCGATTCCAATGCCGACATACCGACACTCCACCGCCTGCTCGAGGCGGTCCTGGTGGTCGGCTCCGGCCTGGACCTCGACCTGACGCTTCAACGGATCATCACCTCTGCGACAACGGTTCTGGATTGCCGCTACGGCGCCCTGGGGGTCGCGGCGCCGGGGGGGCGGGCTCTCGGAATTCGTGTACGAGGGAATCTCCGGGTCCCAACGCGCGACCATGGGACATTTCCCCGAAGGTCATGGCGTGCTGGGTGTTCTGATGAATCACCCGCAGACTTTGCGTGTGGCCCATCTCGGCGACCATCCCGAATCGGTGGGATTCCCCGCAAATCATCCACCGATGGAGAGCTTCCTCGGAGCGCCGATCATGATGCGGGGAAAGGTGTTCGGAAGCATCTACCTGACCGAGAAACGGGGACAGGCCGAGTTCACCCAGGAAGACGAGGTCATTCTCGAAGCCCTCGCCATCGCAGCCGGTATCGCTGTGGAAAACGCCCGACTGTTCGAGCAGTCACGAACTCGTGAAAGATGGCTCACCGCAACATCTGCCATCCGCTCGCGGTTGCTGGCCGGTGACTCGCTCGAGGACGGCCTGCAACTTCTTGCCAGTCGCGTTCGGGACCTGACCGGCGTCGACGACGTGATCGTGGTGATCTGCGAGAACGGCTACGCACAGGTTCACGCCGCGGCCAGCGCCCGGACCACGTCACGTGGCGTCAGAATCCCGGCGACCACTTATCCGTTCGACGTGGTGCGGAGCACTCGAAAGCTACAGGTACTCACCACTTTAGGCGCACTCACCGAACTGGTTCCGTCGGCTGGGAGTGCGGTAGTGGCACCGATGTGCGTCGCCTCGGGTGTAGTCGGCGCGGTCATCGTGGCGTCGAATTCCACCAACACACACTGGGATCACGACGAACTGACCCGGATCGAGTCGATGGCCGAACTCGGCTCCGTTGCAATCGAGTTCGACGAGAAACAAAAGGCGCAACGCCTGTTGTCCGTTCTCGCCGACCGCGACCGCATCGCACGAGACCTGCACGACAACGTCATCCAGCGACTGTTCGCGAGCGGAATGAGCCTGCAGAGCACGCTTCCGGACGAGACCCTCCCGGAGTCGGCGCGCGCGATTGTCAAACGATCTCTCGAACAGCTCGACAAGACAGTCCGCGAGATTCGGACAACCATCTTCGATCTGCAGACTCCGACGGCCACCGATTCGTCGAGCCTGCGCCGACGCCTCCTCGATGTCATCGGCGACGCCACCGCACAGTCCGCTGTGACCCCGAGCGTCCAATTCTCCGGCGCCATCGACACTCTGGTGAATCCCGGGATCCACCAGCACGCCGAAGCCGTGCTGCGTGAGGGGTTGAGCAACGTCCTTCGGCATGCACACGCACGCCACATCACCATCGCTGTCACCGCGGACGTCGAATTTGCGATCACGATCGAGGACGACGGCGTCGGACTCCCCTCCGACTTCCACAAGAGTGGACTGCACAATCTGGAGCGCCGCGCCGAACATTGCGGCGGTACGTGCACGATCGTCAATCACGATCCGAGCGGTGCACGCCTGCTCTGGCGAGTACCGCTCGGTCGCACCAACTCGAATCGACCGAAATCCGGTCGTTAGATCCTAGCGACTGCCGCTACGGATTTCGGTCGCCAGCACCGCAGCCTGAGTACGACGCTGCATGCCCAGCTTCGAGAGCAGACGCGTCACGTAGTTCTTGACCGTCTTCTCCGCGAGGAACAATCGCGCGCCGATCTCCCGGTTGGTGAGCCCCTCTCCGATGAGGTCGAAGACTGCTCGCTCCTGATCGGAAAGTTCGGCCAACGGATCAGCTGTACGGTCGCTGCGGATCCGCTGCATCAGCGCCTCGGTTGCACGACTGTCGAGCAGTGAACCGCCGCGCCCGACTGTGCGGACTGCAGCGACCAGATCGGTTCCGAGAATCTGCTTGAGGACGAATCCCGAGGCGCCCGCCATGATCGCGTCGAGCAACGCCTCGTCGTCGGCGTACGACGTGAGCATCAGGCAGCGGAGGTCGGGAAGCATCGAGCGGAGTTCTCGGCACAGTTCGACGCCGTTGCCGTCAGGCAGGCGTACGTCCAGAACAGCGACGTCGGCGTTGCTCTGCGGTACCGCGGCCAGCGCTTCCCCCACGGACGCCGCCTCGCCCACCACCACGAAGTCCTCGACCCCACCGAGTAGGTCGAACAATCCGCGTCTGACGATCTCGTGATCGTCCACCAAGAATATCCGCGTTGTCATCGAACCCCTCCAAAAGACATCTCACGTCGAACGGTACCGGAGACGGTGGACTCAGAACTCATGGAATGCATTCTCTTCACTTGTTGACGTGCCGGACGATGAGAACCGGGCAATCCGCGGTGTGCAGGAGCGCTCGACTGGTCGATCCGAGGAGCATTCCTGCGAATCCGCCGCGCCCGCGACTGCCGACGACTATCAACTGCGCCGTCTCCGCGTATTCGCTCAGGACTCGAACCGGACGGTCACGCGCGACGACTCTTTCGACGACGACGTCCGGGTAACGCTCGGTGAATCCGGCCAATTGCTCGGCGAGGACAACTTCCTCACCCGTCTGGATGCTGCTCCACAGGGGGTCGTCGGGGGTGGCGCCCAACGAGGGCTGCACACTCACGTCGCTCCACACGTTGACGGCAATCAAGGTGGCGCCCCGCGCGGAGGCCTGCTCGAAAGCGTGCTCGACTGCCTCGATGCTGCTTTCGGATCCATCGACACCGACGACGACGGGGCCCTCGGTCGGCGGCCGACCGTCGAGCGTCCGTCCTCGGACAACTGCAACCGGAGATTCGCCGTGCGAGACAACCGAGACCGTCGCAGAACCGACGACCAATCCGGTGAATTCGCCGTGCCCGCGAGGGCCGAGCGCAATGATGTACGCGCCCTTGGACAATTCGATCAGGCGATCGGAGACGCTGCCGTCGAGTAGTTCGGTGACGATCTCGAGGTCGTCGTCGATGCTTTGCCGCGCGAGAATCTGTGCGCTGTCCAGACGAGCGGTGGCAGTGCGCCGCAGTTCGTCCTTGAAGCTCTCGGCGAGGTAAGGCTCGGAGTAGTAGAAGGCTGGGATGTGCACCACCGTCGCGATGTGGAGCGGTCGACCGAGCGCCACCGCGGTCCTCGCCGCCCAGACGACAGCCGACGACGCCGATTCCGAACCGTCTACCGCTACGACGACGGGTTTGGTTGCACTCATGTTCGTCCCTCCACAATCGACCACAGAATCTCTTCGCCCTCACACTATTGCCCAATGACGGCAAAAAGGATTCATCAGCCGACGCGAGTCCCGAATCGGACATTGGGTGTTCGGGTGGACTGCGGCAACGGCCCCGCCAACATCCCTTTCGGGCGTCAACGAGGCCACCGGTGCCGGATTCGCACGCAAACCCTGGCTACTCGATCCACGTTAGGCGAAGAACCCGACCGGTCAGAAGTGAAAAAAGTCCTGTCAACAAGCGCCCAAAATCGGGTTTCGTACGCAGGAGATCCTGAACCACCCGCTCTGCTGTGCGCCTTTGTTAACCGCCGGCGGTTAATAAAGGCGCACAGCAAGGTCAGTCACAAATCTTGCGGAACTTCTCGATCAGCTGCACTCGGCCGTTGCGGTCGGCCGCCAACGGCGTGACGTTGAGCGTCGTGACACCGGCTTCGGCGAAGGCTGCGACGCGTTCCTTGACGTAGCTCTCGGGACCGATCAACGACACGGCGCGAACCAGTTCGTCCGGCACTGCTGCTGCGGCTTCTTCCTTCTTGCCCGCGAGGTAGAGATCCTGGATCTTCTCGGCGGCCTCTTCGTAGCCGTAGCGCACCGCGAGGTCGTTGTAGAAGTTCTTGCCCTTGGCGCCCATGCCACCGATGTAGAGCGCAAGGCTCGGGCGTACCCAGTCGAGCATGTGGTCGACGTCGTCACCGATGGCCAGTGCCGGCGACGCGTACACCTGAAGCTCACCGAGGCTCGGATCGCGCTTGGCCTTGCCCTTGGCGATCGGCTCACCCCACACGCTTGCTGCCTTCTCCGGATGGAAGAAGATAGGTTCCCAGCCTTCGGCGATCTCCGCCGTCAGCTCGACGTTCTTGGGTCCGAGCGAAGCGATCAGGATCGGGATGCGCTCACGCACAGGATGATTGATCAGCTTGAGCGGCTTTCCGAGTCCGGTGCCCTTCTCGGCGGGGAGGGGAACCTGGTAGTACTTGCCCTGGTACTCGACCTTCTCGCGGCGCCATACCTGACGGCAGATCTCGACGACCTCACGTGTGCGTCCCAGCGGAGCGTCGTACTTGACGCCGTGGAACCCCTCGATCACCTGCGGTCCGGAAGCGCCCAGTCCCATCACGAAGCGACCGTTGGAGACGAAGTCCAGGCCAGCCGCCGTCATGGCGGTCAACGAAGGGGTACGGGTGTAGATCTGAAAGATTCCCGAAGCGAGTTCGATGGTCGACGTCTTGGCCGCCAGGTAACCGAGCTGGCTGACGGCGTCGAAGGAATACGCCTCCGGGACGAAGGCGATGTCGAGGCCCGCCTTCTCCAGGTCACCGACCTCTTCGACGGTTTCGGCGAACCCGCCGCTGTAGTTCAAACCCATACCGATACGCACGTTGTAACCCCAATCCTGACGATTGCTGCCGTGTGCGACGCGCACACGAGCAGTGGTACTCCCATCGAACACTTACTCACATCGAACACTACGGAACCTGAGTCCGCATTCATGTGACTACCCCGTTCATATTCGATGACCGAAATGAACGGGGTAGTGGGAGAGCCTGTCGAGGGTCAGGATTCTTCGGGGCGAACCACCATGACGGGGCACTTGGCCGAAGCGATCAGGGTGTTGCTGGTCGAGCCGAGCAACATGCCGCGGAATCCACCGCGACCACGGCTTCCGACTACGACGAGCTGCGCTTTTGCCGACCAGTCCAACAGCCGTCCGCGTGGGTTGTCGAGGTATACCTCGCGCCGGACCTTCACGTCCGGGTATTGCTCGGACCATCCGGCCAAGCTCTCGCTGAGTACCGCGTGCTCTTCCTCTTCGAGAGACTGCGGGGCAAGCGCAGCGGCCCTCGGGTCTTCGAATGCCGCACTGCCGAGGTCACTCCACACGTGCAACGCCACCAACTCGACTCCGCGGAACGACGCTTCCTCGAAAGCCGCACCGACGGCCTGGGCGCTCAACGCGCTGCCGTCGACGCCGACCACTACGGGTCCTTCCGAGGGCACCGCACCATCGCGGTCCCGAACGACGATGACCGGACACTTGCCGTGACTGGCCACACCGACCGCGGTATTGCCGAGGACTGCTGTCGCCGCCTTGCCTGACGCCGACGCTCCGACGACTACCCGCCTGGCTTGTGCCGAACTCTCGATCAGCCACTGAGTTGCGCTGCCGATGGCGATTTCGGTGTGAACTTCGAGTTTCGGATCGATCTCACGGGCGAACTGTTCCGCCTCCGCCAAGATCGCTTTTCCGGCCTCTTCGACCCATTCGTACACCCCACCCGCGTCGACGTACGGTCCGCCGAAACCGTAAGGCGCGAAGTCGAGAGCGTGGATGATGTCGAGTCGCAATTCGCGCTGGGCGGCGATTTTCGCGGCCTCGCGGAGCGCTGTGGACGCAGTGTCCGAACCCTCGACTCCGACAACAACACTGTTATGTTCGCGTGAACTCATGTGCCCACCTTCCTGAAGAAGTAACCGAGCCACTTTCACTCTAACCATCCCACTTGTCCGGCTTTTTTGGGGTCGCCCCCTCTTCATTTCGGGGACTTAGGTCCCCGAAACTGTTGACGGATAGGAGAATTAGCAGAGCAATCAGGACCAGGTGTGAACAGGATCTCCCGTCCGCATGTTCTCCACGTAACCGCGGAGCATTCCGGTGAGCGCAGTCGAGCGGTCCGCGCCCGAGGCCTCCGCGTGCGCCACTTGCTCGCGTTGCCAGGCGGCACCGGTCTGCCGATTCATGCACCGCCCTTCGATCACGCCGAGGTACCGATCGCGGGCCGCGACGGACAATCCGAAATCGGCCAAACCCTCGTCCGCCAACGGCAGCAGCCTTCGCAGGACCAACTCGTCGGCACCGACCCAACCGATCTCCGGCCAGTACAGGGTGGCGTCGAGTCCGTACTTGGCGCCGATGTGCAGGTTCTCTTCTGCCGCATGGAACGACATGTGCGACCACAGTGGCCGCTCCGCGTTCACCAATGCGCGAACGGTTCCGTAGTAGAAGGCCGCATTGGCCATGATGTCGACGACGGTCGGCCCGGCCGGCAGCACCCGATTCTCGATACGCAAGTGCGGCTTGCCATCCGAGCAGTCGTAGACGGGCCGATTCCAGCGATAGACCGTGCCGTTGTGCATCTGAAGCTCGCTCAACTCCGGAACCCCGCCCGCCGCGAGCACTTCCAGCGGATCGGTGTCCGAGACATCAGGGAGCAGCGCCGGGAAGTACCGTGAATTCTCCTCGAACAGGTCGAGAACCGAATGGATCCACCGCTCACCGAACCACACTCGCGGTCGCACACCTTGGTTCTTGAGCTCGAAAGTTCGGGTGTCCGTTGCCTGTTCGAAGATCGGAATGCGTGATTCGTGCCAAAGCGCCTTCCCTGCCAGGAAAGGAGAATTGGCCGCAAGCGCCACCTGTACTCCGGCCAGACACTGCGCGGCATTCCAGTGCGCTGCGAATTCTTCCGGCGCGACGCGCAGGTGCAACTGCATGGACGTACAAGCCGCCTCCGGCACCACCGAATTGGTGTCGGCCCGAAGGATTTCCACGTCGCCACCGGGTAGCGCGACACCTTCGACGTCGAGTTCGATGTCCTCTCCTCGCGCGGCAAAAATTTGCTCGTTGAGCAATTCGTAGCGCGGGTTGGCGGTGATCCACTCACGATCGAGATGCTCGAGCTGCAGTGTCGGCAGCATCCCGATCATCACCATCTCGGCGTCGTGCGCGTGGATTCGCGCGTCTGCGACGTCGAGGGACGCCCGCAGTTTCTTCTCCAATTCGAAAGTCGCATCACCGGTGAGTGGGCCGGGCTCGACGTTCATCTCGACGTTGAACTGTCCGAGCTCGGTTTGGAAAACCGCAGAGTCGTCGATGGATTCGAGCACTTCACGGTTGGACATCGCGGGCGTCATGTCGCCGGTCACGAGGTTGAACTCGATCTCCATGCCCAACAGCGGAGCGGGCTTGTCGACGGCGTCTCGGAAGTCACCACCGTCGAGCATCTGCTTCATGGCGTCGACGCACGAGCGCACCTTCTTACGAAAGAGCCTACGGTCGGCTCTGGTGAATTCTCGCGCCGTGACCTCTGCACCCATTGCGCATTCCCCCTTCGACGATCAACGTCACTGAAGGCTATCCGTCCGGTGTCACCGACAAACGAGAACTGCGGTGGCACCGGGAAGAATTTCCCGACGCCACCGCAGTTCTCCGAAAGTTTCTTCTACGAGTTGTCGACCCAGGTGACAGCTACGCCGCGAGCCTGCAGCCACGCTGCGGGATCGACCTTTGCGCCGTTCTCGGCAACCTCGAAGTGCAGGTGCGGGCCGGTGGACTGGCCACGGTTACCCACGGTGGCGATCTGCTGGCCGGCGTTGACGCGCTGGCCGACGTTGACCTGGTAGTCGTTGACGTGGCCGTACGTGGTGACCGTGCCGTCGTCGTGCTGGACGCGGACCCAGAGGCCGAAACCTGACGCCGGGCCGGCGTCGATGACCTGGCCGTCGGCTGCAGCCAGAATCGGCGTACCGATCGGAGCCGCGATGTCGAGGCCACCGTGGTGTGCTCCCCAGCGCGAACCGAAGGTGGAGGTCAGCGTTCCGGACACCGGCTGCACGGTACGAGCTGAGGTGCCGGGGTTGATCCCAGCGAGGAACTGCTGTGCCTGCGTGTTGAGGTCGGCAGCAAAATCGGGAAGCTCGGGGATGTCGAGAGCCGGAAGTGCCGCCAATTCAGCCGGAACGACAACGCCCTCGGGGAGCAGACCCTGCGGGATTTCGATGCCGGCGATGGTCTGTGTTGCCGGCGCCGCAGCAGCGGTTCCTGCGCCCATCTGGCCTGCACCGACGAGGAGTGCACCGGTAGCCGCAGCTACGACACCTGCCTTGACACCGGCACCAGGGCCAGCCGACGGGGTGCGGTGGCGGCCGCTTGCTGCCTCGGGATCGATCTCGAAGACAACATCGTCATTGCCCGTGCGGTGGTGGTTTCCCACAGTGTGTACTCCGTCAGTCGTCGGCGTGCAGCGTCCTTCTGATGAAGCCCGCTCCTCTGTCTGCCGAAGAATGTAACAGTTTGATCAAGGCGGCCGCCACCGTTACCCGATCTTGACCAAAACTATTTCTCGCCGTTCTGTCGGCTGGCGTCCAGTTCTGACTTGAATGCGTCGTATCGTGCCCGGTGAGCGGGTCGACGCCGGATGATCGCCCACGCGATGCCCAGAACCACGAACCAGATCGGCGTGACGAGAAGTGCCTGCAGGGTGTCGTCCTTGGTTGTCAGTGCCCAGAGAATGAAGACGAAGAACGCGAGCACGACCCAGCACATCACGATGCCGCCGGGCATCTTGAACTTCGACGCCTCGTGCAGGTGCGGACGACGCTTCCGGTACACCATGTAGCTCGCCAGGATGATCGTCCACACGAACATGAACAGCAGCGCCGAAATGGTCGTGACGACGGTGAAGGCCTCGATCACGGAATCGCCCGAGAACAGCAGGATCAACGACGCCAGCAGGAAGATGCACGAGAACATCAGGGCGTTCGCGGGGACCTTGCGTGAGTTCAGCTTGCCGAGGGCCCTCGGTGCGTCGCCTTCCTGCGCAAGGCCGAACACCATGCGCGAGGTGGAGTAGATACCCGAGTTGGCCGAAGATGCAGCGGAGGTCAGCACGACGAAGTTGATGACAGAAGCAGCGATGCCGAGGCCGGCGAGTGTGAACATGGCGACGAACGGACTCTTGTCTGCGCTGATTTCACGCCACGGAGTCACCGCGATGATCACGGTCAGTGCAACGACGTAGAACAGCAGGACACGAATGGGGATGGAGTTGATGGCCTTCGGCAGGTTCTTCTCCGGGTCCTTCGCCTCGGCTGCCGTCGTACCGACGAGCTCGATACCCACGAAGGCGAACACGGCGATCTGGAAGCCGGCGACGAAGCCCATGAATCCGGTCGGGAACATCCCGCCGTCGTTCCAGAGGTTGTCGATACCGGAGGTGGCACCGTTCGGCGCCGTGAACCCGGAGACGACCATGACGATGCCGACGACGATCAGGCTGACGATGGCGATGATCTTGATCAGCGCGAACCAGAACTCGGTTTCACCGAAGGCGCGAACGGTCGGGAGATTGAGGAGCAACAGCGCCGCGATCGTCAGCAAAGCAGGAATCCACGCCGCGAGCCCTGGCCACCAGTACTTGAAGTACCCGGAAATCGCGATGACGTCCGCGATGCCGGTGACGATCCAGCAGAACCAGTAGGTCCAGCCGGTGAAGAATCCCGCCCAGGGGCCCAGCAGATCCGCGGCGAAGTCGGAGAACGACTTGTACGCCATGTTCGAGAGCAGCAGCTCCCCCATCGCCCGCATGACGAAGAAGAGCATGAATCCGATGATCATGTACACGAAGATCACGGAGGGCCCGGCGAGCGAGATCGTCTTGCCCGATCCCATGAACAGTCCGGTGCCGATGGCACCACCGATGGCGATCAGCTGGATATGCCGGTTGGACAGCTGACGTGAGAGGTGGGGGTCTTCGCCGGACGGCTTCGTCAGGTCTGGTGTATTCGCGTGGTCGGACACGGAGGATCCCCCTCGTCATACGGTTCATCCGGGGCATCGAAATCGTGCCCGTCGGGGGAACCTCGGAAAATGTGCTCTCTCAAAGTACGCGTGCACTGGCTCACATCACGCATCGGAAAGCGGACGCCGATAACCTGTCGAGGTGAACACTGACAGCACGGCCCATCAAGACGGACATATCGCCGCGACGCTGTTCGATTTCTCCGGAACCCTCTTCCGTTTGGAGGAGAGCGACGATTGGACCGAGCACCTCGTCGATCACCAAGGCGATCCGCTCGACGTGCACGCTCAAGCCGAGCTGATGCGTCGGATGACCGCGCCGGTGGGCAGAACCGTGGAGATGGACGAAGCGGGGATCTACGCGTGGGAGAACCGCGACCGGGATCCGAAGTTGCATCGTCAGGCTTACCTCGACGTGTTGAGTAAGTCCGGGGTGCCCGATCCGGTTCGGGCCGAAGCTTTCTACGCCCTGCTGGTCGATCCGGATCAGTGGTCGCCGTACCCGGATACCGGCGAGGTCCTGAAGTCACTGTCGGAGAAGGGCATACGCACTGCCGTCTTGAGCAACATCGCCTTCGACATCCGTCCGGCGTTCGCCGACCGCGGCTGGGACGTCTGGGTCGACGAGTTCGTTCTCTCGTTCGAGGTGGGTGCAGTCAAGCCCGAACCGGCGATCTTCGAGTACGCCCTCGCACAACTCGATGTGGATGCGGCGCAGACTCTGATGGTCGGTGACAGCGACATCGCCGACGGCGCTGCCCGTGACGTCGGTTGCCAGTTCGCACTCGTCGATCCCCTGCCGACGACCGAACGCCCGCACGCGCTACTCGACGCAGTGCGGAAGTTCGGGCTTCTGTAGGGAGCGCTCAGACACCTTCGGTGAGTTCGCGCAACGACGCGTAGCGCTCGCGCACGTGGGGAGCTGGTTCGGCGTCGAATCGTCGCTCTTCCGGTTTCGGCCACACCGGCGGCTGCGTGTCCCCGGACAGTGCCCATGCTGCTTGCCTGCATGCCCCTTCGGCGACGTACTCACCCGGAGCAGGGATCACGACCGGCACTCCGAGAATTGCCGGCGCGATCTCACAGAGAGCGCGCGACTTCGCTCCGCCTCCCACGAGGAGAACTCGCTTCACCTCGACGCCTTGACGAACCAGGTCGTCGACGCCGTCGGCCAAGCCGCACAGGAGCCCTTCGATTGCGGCTCGTGCAAAGTGCGCAGGCGTCGAGTTCTGCAGCCGGAATCCGTGCATGGCCCCCGTGGCGTCAGGGCGGTTGGGCGTCCGTTCACCCTCGAAGTACGGAATCATGACCAGCCCGTCGTTTCCGAGGGGCGCCGTCGACGCCAACCGCGACAGTTCGGCGTGATCGACACCGAGAATGGACGCCGTCGCATCAAGAATGCGCGCGCCGTTGAGAGTGCACACCAGCGGCAAGTGCAGGCCGGTTGCGTCCGCGAATCCTGCCACGTTCCCGCCGGGATCATGCGTGGGGGTGGCCGATACAGCCGAGACGACGCCGGATGTTCCGATCGAGATGATCACGTCACCGGGAACTGCCCCCAAACCCAGTGCGGCTGCGGCATTGTCACCGGTGCCAGGCCCGACAATACCTCCGGAACGTGTACTTCCGATCTTTTCGTTCGGCGATGCAACTCGGGGAACATGCGGGGTTCGACCGCGAAATGCCAACGCCAGCAAATCTTTACGATATTCGCGCGTCGAGGCAGCATAATAGCCGGTTCCACTGGCGTCGCCCGCGTCGGTAACAAGCTCCTCGATCGAGCCGGACCCACCCAACTTCCAGGACAACCAGTCATGCGGAAGACACACCGCGGCAGTGCGATCGGCATTGCCGGGTTCGTGATCTGCCAGCCATCGAAGCTTGCTTGCCGTGACCGCGGCGACCGGAACTACACCAACTGCGTCGGCCCACGCCTTGGGTCCGCCGAGCTCTTCGACCAGATCGGTCGCAGCCTTCGCCGAGCGAGTGTCGTTCCACAGCAACGCCGGTCTGACGACCTCGCCGCCACTGTCCAGACACACCATGCCGTGCTGTTGAGCTCCGACCGATACGGCTGCGACGTCGCCGAGCCCACCCGCTGCGGCGATTGCACTGTCCATCGCCTCGAGCCAGCATGCCGGATCTATCTCGGTACCGACGGGATGCGCCGCCCGCCCTTCTCGTACCAGCTCTCCCGAATCGGCATCACGGACAATGACTTTGCACGACTGGGTAGACGAATCGATACCGGCTACGAGGGCCACACTGGCGTCCTTTCCGAAGGACCGTCAGCTCGCGTTGGCGACCGCGGGCATCCGGTTGCTGCGCTTACGCAGCGATCGCACATATTCTGCGCGCTCGGTCTCCGTCATTCCACCCCAGATGCCGTACGGCTCGTGGACGGAGAGTGCGTGTTCGCGGCACTGCTGGAGTACAGGGCACGTCGCGCAGACCTTCTTGGCGTTGCGTTCACGGTTCTCGCGGGCGTGTCCACGCTCGCCGTCCGGATGGAAGTACACCGCGGAATCGTGCCCGCGGCACGCTCCCTGCAGCTGCCAGTCCCACACTTCGGCGGTCGGGTACGGCATCGGAAGGTGCTTGTGCATGATGGCGACCTCAATTCCTTACTCGGGTGACACGGATTCGGGTGACTCTGGGCTGACGCCGGGTCGGACTTATCGACGCCTGACCGATTGGCCGAGTCGATGTGCACAGACCGTTGCGAGTTCGCCGGTGACCGGCGGAGTCAGCGCTACGACGCCGTCGTCGAGAATTGCCTGCAGCCTGCGGAAATACTCGTCCGGGGCGAGGCCGAAGGTTACAAAGATCTCTTCGTCAGGTCCACCGTCGAACTGCTGCCACTTACGTGCGAACTCGACGATCTCTTGTGTATCGGTGCGGCTCATCAGGTTCTCCCCTGTTTGTGCGCCCTGCTTCACAGAAACTGCGACTCGTCTCCTCGGACGCCCGTGGCAGTGAGTCAAGACACAGACTATGCCTACTTCTGCTTTTTCACAAGACCTACTTACGTCTTTTTGTGGACAAAGTATGCGAACTTTCGCACGCTGAAGTTACCGACGAGGAATGCTTGAATAGGACAATGACCCGACCGTCCACGACTCCGGCTACCGCGGGAGAGGTATTCACGCTGATACGCAGCGGTTCCGCGACCACGCGCAGCGAGATCGGGAAGCTCACCGGCCTGTCCAGGACGGCGGTATCGGCCAGGGTTGCAGCACTTCAATCGCTTGGTTTGATCGCCGATGACGACGAGGGCCCGTCGACGGGCGGCCGGCCGCCGTCCACTCTCACCTTCGCGAACTCGTCCGGCGTGGTTCTCGTCGTGGCCATCGGTCGATCGCGGGCACAACTTGCCGTCACCGACCTGGCGGGCACGATCCTCGCGGCAGAAGACATCGACAAGTCGGTCGGGGTCGGCCCCGACGAACTGATGCCCGAAATTGCCGAGCATCTTTCGTCACTACTGGCCCAGGTCCACCGCGCGTCTACCGAGGTCATCGGAATCGGACTGAGCATTCCCGGAACGGTCGACGTCGCCGCGGGAGCAAGCCTCGACTCTCCGATGATGGCGGGATGGGACGGAGTCGCGCTTGCCCCCTATCTGGCATCGGTGACCACGGCTCCGCTGTTCGCGGACAACGATGCCAACGTGATGGCTCTGGCCGAATTGAGCGAGCGACGCGAGAGTGCGCCCAACCTCCTGATGATCAAGGCGTCAACCGGCCTCGGCGCAGGAATCGTCATGGGCGGAGTCCTCCAACGCGGTTCACTCGGAGCGTCCGGCGAGATCGGGCATACCAAAACCGCTGCAGCGCGGGGCATGAAGTGTCGCTGCGGCGACGTCGGCTGCGTCGAAACTGTCGCCAGCGGTTGGGCTCTCGTGCATGCCCTCCGAGATCAGGGCCGAAGCGTCGGTCACGTGCGTGATGTCGTCCGCCTCGCCCTGGACGGCGACAGCGAAGCCCGCCGGCTCATCAGAAGCAGCGGCCGACTGATCGGCGACGTCATTTCCGGCGCGGTCAATCTCCTCAATCCCGAGGTCCTGATCATCGGCGGCGACATGGCCGAGGCGGACGAACTCTTCCTCGCCGGGCTTCGGGAGTCCGTCTACGGCAACGCAACGGCGCTTGCCACCCGAAAGCTTCAGATCGCTTCGGTCAGCCACGGCGCACAATCCGGCATCCTCGGTTGTGCGGTTCTCGTCCTCGACCATCTGCTCAGCGCCAGGGAAATCGATCTGCGGATCGCGGCGTCACTCCACACGTGAGTCGCTGACTTCTCGCACGCTCCGCATCAAACAATCAGACTTTTCCGGCATCGCTTGTGTTGACGCTCACACTTCTGCATAATTCATTACCTACCGATCATTCGGTTGCCGATATCGACGATGAGATCGCGCAGGAACGCTCCGAGTCAGCCAAAAGCATGCACCGAGCACACCGGCAACGTCGCAGATCGAACAGCGTTTCTCCCCTGTTCCGACTTCGCAGTTTCACCGTGTCGGTGAACCACGTGACTGGCAGAAAGTAGCTCGATGACCACAACCAGAACTGGCACCAAGCCCGCCGCGAAGGAATACGACCGCGCCGCGATGGCGTCGATGGTCGGCACCACCGTCGAGTGGTACGACTTCTTCATCTACGCCCAAGCTGCAGCCCTGATCTTTGCCGACCTGTTCTTCAAGCCGATGGGCTCGGCCGGCCAGATCGTCTCCTACGTCACGGTCGGCATCAGCTTTGTCTTCCGTCCTCTCGGTGCCATCGTGGCCGGCTATCTCGGCGACAGGCTCGGCCGCAAACGTGTCCTGGTCGCGACGTTGGCGATGATGGGTGCCGCGACGGTTCTCATCGGCGTGCTGCCGACGTATGCCTCGATCGGAATCTGGGCACCGATCCTGTTGATCCTGCTTCGCGTCGTCCAAGGATTCTCGACGGGCGGCGAATGGGGCGGGGCCGCTCTTCTTGCCGTCGAACACGCACCCACCAAGCGTCGAGGATTCTTCGGAGCGTTCGTACAGATGGGAGTACCGCTCGGAATGTTGCTCGCCACCGGCGTTTTGGCACTGTGCACGTTCACCCTCACGGACGAACAGTTCACCACCTGGGGATGGCGAGTGCCGTTCCTGCTCAGCGTCGTGTTGATCGGCGTCGGCTTCTACATTCGAAGCAAGGTCAGCGAGTCACCCGTATTCGCCGAACTCAAGGAACGCCGCACCGAGAGCAACACGCCTATCCGAACTCTGTTCAAGAAACACCCGAAGCAGGTCGTACTCGCGGCGCTGTCCTTCATCGGCACAAACGGCAACGGCTACATGGTGATCGGCGGATTCATCGTCGCGTACGCAACCAAGACCTATAGCCTGGGTAAGACCGAACTACTGATTGCCACGCTCGCAAGTGCCGTCACGTGGGGCGTTTTCACCATGATCGGCGCCTACTGGTCGGATCGACGCGGCCGCACCACGGTGATGAACGTGGGCAACCTCGCAATGGTCCTCTTCGCGGTGCCGTTCTTCCTCCTCATCGACACCGGGAATCTCGGCTGGATCTACGTGGCGATGATCCTGTTCTCGGTCGGACTCGGGCTGTCGTACGGACCTCAACCCGCGTTGTTCGCCGAACTGTTCCCGGCTTCGATCCGTTACAGCGGTGCGTCGATCTCCTACGCGGTAGGCACCATCTTCGGCGGCGCCTTTGCTCCCACCGTCGCACAGTGGCTCCTCGGCAAGACCGGTGGCACCCTTGCCATCTCGATCTACCTCGCCCTGCTGGCGGCGGTCTCGTTCGTCGCCACGATGCTCATCAAGGATCGATCAGGACGAGACCTGATGGTGTGATCGACCTGAATGTGGACGCCCAACGGCGTCGCGATGCCGGAGTTTGTCAGCCGAACTTTCGAAAGGCGAACTCCGGCAACTTCTTCGCAGCATTCGCTGTACGCACGATCTTGTGGTTCTTGCCTCGCATCAGCGCCAGTTGGATCCGCGATTCGATCCAGAACGCGCCGCGAGGCGAGCGGTTCCAGGTCTTGTGCAGCAACGTCTTCGTCGCTGCGACGGCGTCCGGCGAGCGAACCGCGATCTGCGACAGCAGTTCCTGTGCCGGCTTGATCGGATTGTCGCTGACTCCGCTCACGAACCCCCACTCGAGAGCCTGATTTCCGTCGAACAGTTCAGCAGTCATGGCGAGGCGTTTCACGACGTCCATTGCCGCGAGTTCGCGCATCGTGACCGTTCCGGTCATGTCGGGGATCAATCCCCACTTCGCCTCCATCACCGAGAACGTGCAATCGGGGGTGGTGAATCGAAAGTCTGCGGCGAGCGCCAATTGCAGTCCCCCGCCGAAGCAGTGCCCGTGAACGACCGCGATGACCGGCACGGGCAATTCGCGCCACACCCAGCACGCGCGTTGGAAGAGGTTGGTCTTCTGACCGGGAAATTTCGCGAAGGCCTTCGCCATGCGCCTCGGTTGCTTACCCGCAGAGGCGAAGTCCAACCCGGCCGAGAACGCGTCACCCGCGCCTTGAAGAATCACGCCCCGGATCGAACGATCAGCTTCGATAGTTCGAGCGGCGTCCACCAGGGCGTCGAGCATGTCCAGATCGAGACCGTTGAGTTTCTCCGGTCGGCTGAGCGTCACGTACGCCACCGACTGCACCACCTCGACACGAACGCGATCACTCACGGCTACTCCTTCGGTTAGACATACCCCCGACGAACTTACCTGAGAGTAAGTTCGTCGGGGGTCCGTCATGCCATCTCCGCAAGAAGTTCCATGGTCACTTTGCCGGCAGGATCCGAATCAGTGGATGAAGGCACGGCCACGACGGAGTCCACTCCCGCCGCTCGGTACGCCTCGAGTTGCTCGCGGGCATCGGCCGGAGTCCCGACGATTCCCACCGTTGCCACCATCGCGTCCGAGACCTGGCTCAAGAGCTCGCGCGGCGCGGCCCCGGCCCTGGCTGCCTCGATCACATCAGCGAAGCCCGCGCGGACGAACATGTCCGAGTACCCCGGAGCAGCCAGATACGGTACGAGCCCGCGTCGAAGTTGATCGATCGACACCTGTGACGGTCCATTCTCGGCGACGGCAGCCGGTGCCCACACCGACACGAAAGGCATGCCGGTTTCCAACTCGGCAGCGATTTCCTTGCACCGTGTGATCAGGCGCCCCGCTTGCTCCGGGCTGACCAGATTGAGCACCAGTTCGTCGCCCAACTCCACCGCGGCCCGAAGCGCCTTGTCCCCGAATGCCGCAACGATCAGCCGCCCACCTGGCGGCTGAAGTCGCAGCCGATATCCGCTGGTCCGCATCACCGTTCCGGCGACTTCGCCCCGTTCACCGTCCATCAGCGCTCGTACACCGCGGGCGGACTCCGCGAGCGCCCGAGCTGCCCCGGACCTGCTTCGTCCATGCCATTTTTCGACCACGACAGTGCTGGACGTACCCAAGGCGATCGACACGTGGCGCCCGGTGAGATCGGCCACCGACGCCGCCCCGATCGCGATCATCGCCGGATCACGAACCGTCACCGCGAGCGGGCCGACCACTAATTCGGAGTGCTCGAATCCGGTGCCGACTGACGTCGCCAGAGCAAAGGCGTCGTACGTCGCCATCTCCCCCACCCACACTCGGCCGAACCCGAGTCTGTCGGCGAGGCGTGCAGTAGCGGTCACCTCCTGCGGCGGACGGTCCTGCCACAACCCCAGGGAGATGTCGATGGTCGGCAAACCTCTACTCGAAGTCGGAGACAAGACCCATTCCCTCCAACAGTGTCGGACGGTCGTAGTACTCGAGCCACTCGGTGATCCGTCCGTCTGCCATGCTGAGGATTCCGACAACAGGAACGACGCCATGGGTACCGTCGAAGTGGAAGTCGTCCACTCGCTGCACAAATACCCTTCCGTCGATCACGCCGAGAGACTCGATCTTCAGTGTGATCCGTTCACACTTGCTTGCCAGTAACGCAATTCGGCCCGCAACGGCCTCCTTGCCGACAAGAGGTTCCTGCATGACGCTGTGGAGCACACCGTCCTCGGCGAACAAGTCGACGACGCGTGTCCAGTCCATGACGTCCCACGCCTGGAACATCTCACGCGCCAACGCAAGCTTGTCACTGTCGTTCATCACACTCATGCCACACTCTTCTGTCGAAGCTCACGCTTGAGGATCTTTCCGGTCGAATTGCGCGGCAGTTCTTTCCGAATCTCCAGCCGCTCGGGAAGTTTGTACGACGCAATGCGCTTGTCCTTCAGGAACGCGACCAGAGCGTCCAGCTCGAGTTCCGTCTCGGGCCGCAGCGTGACCACTGCTGCGACGCGCTCACCGAGTACTTCGTCGGGGTCGCCGATGACGGCCACATCCGCGACGGCCGGATGCTCGGCGATCAATCCCTCCAGTTCGGCTGGGGCGATGTTCATTCCGCCGCGGATCACGAGGTCCTTCCCCCGGTCCAGGTAGCGGAGAAACTGCCCGTGATCACCGGCAATCTCGAAGATGTCTCCGGTGCAGAGGAATCCGCGTTCGTCGAACGGAGACGGCCGATCGCCGAGATAGCCGGCAAAGACCGTCGGTCCGCTGATTCGCAACTCACCCGGGTGCCCGACTTCGGTGATGTCCTCGCCGGTGACCACGTCGACCAAGCGCACGTCCATCCAGTCGGAGATTCTGGTGCTCCAGCGAAAGTTCTCGACACCGAAGCGGGGGAAGTACCGTGCGCGGTCGTCCGGATCCGGCATGTCCGCAGGCGAGGAGAGCAGACTGATGCCTTCGTTGGATCCGAAGAAGTTGATGACTCCGATTCCGTATCGCTCCTGCCATCCCCGGACCATCGGAGGTTGCAGTGGCACCGAACCCGAACCGATCCGAGTCAAGCTCGACAGGTCGACCGCCGCGAGCATCGACTCGTCGGCGAGCAGCATCCACAACAGCGCAGGCGGCGCTACCGTGTACATCACGCGCTCGGCCTCGATCTGCCCGAGGAAAACTCGAAGATCGAACGGGTGGTGCTGTACCAGTACACATCCCGTGCGGAGCCACGGCAGGAACATTCCGTTGATTCCGGCCATGTTGACCATCGGGAACGGGTTCAGCAAGACGTCGCCGACGCCGATGTCGGGAGCGTCGATCGTGGCCCAGCAGATGGCCAGCCACTCGTAGTGCGAACGTGGGACCCCCTTCGGTTCGCTTTCGGTCCCGGAGGTCCAACAGATCGTCATCGCATCGTTGGGGTCGTTGGGATCTTCGGTGATTCGGACATCCAATTCACTGCGCTGTGTTTCGGTGGCCGCCCGAGGACTCAGCCCCACGACACCGGCCGGCAACTGGGCCGGAAGCTCGGATGCGGGAGCGTAGGCGAACACCGATCTCAGAGAGGGAATCCGGGATCTGATTGCAGCGATCTCCGTAGCAGGGAGTCTGTCACCAAAACTGGGTACGGTGACAAATGCTGCAAACGCCGCCTGGTTTGCCATTCCTTCCACTTCACGTTCGCGGTACTGCATGGGCAATGGCGAGACCACGATCCCCAGAGACCACGCTGCAAGGTAGACCTCGACCAATTCGACGGTATTGGGCATCTGCACGCCCAGAACATCTCCCCGGCCCAAACCCACCTCGGAGAAGCCGGCAGCGAGCGCGATGACTTCGCTCTCCAGTTGGTTCCAACTGAGGCGTCGCGGATCTCCGCCGGACAACTCGCTCCGGTTCGCCGGATCAACCACGGCAAGTTCGTCACCGCGTACCCGCACCTGCGCCCGGAACACCTGATCGATCGTCTCGTCGGACCACCACCCCTTCGAGGTGTATTCGTCCACCTTGACGCGAGGGTGCAATCCCCTGTGTGCCTTGTTCATTCGCGTACTCGTTTCAGTTCTCGTAACGGCCGGAAATGTCGATCACGTCGCCTTGCTTCTCGAACGCCTGGGTAGCGGCGTTCCACTCGAACGGCTGGAATGCCAGGATTCCCAATGCATGGTCCGCGGTCATCGTGAATTTGATTCCGTCGATGAACATCGGCGGGTGGTAGTCCTGCGTTCGTGCGGCACTCATGATGCTGGCGCGTGAGAGTCCGTCGGATGACTCAGAGGCCCGAGTGAAGTTGTCCACCAACAGGTCACCGATGGCCCAGCCGTTCACGGTGTAGCTGTTGGTCGGGGAATCGGCACCGTGAGCAGCCGCACCGGCCAGGTAGTCACGTACCGCCGCGTCATCCTTGTAGAGGGCGTTGTTGGGATCCTTGAGCCACACCATCACCTGCTGCCCGTCGGCAGCATCACCGGCGGGCGCATACAGCGTCGCACCGTCGACGCAGTTCGACGGTTGAATCACGGTGTCGGGCTTCCATCCGACACGTCCGATCGCCTGGGTGATCGCGAGGCAATCGGTGGTGACACCGGCCACCACCAATACCTCGGCGCCACTGGCTTTGAGGGTCGATGCCGCCGTCTTGGGGTCGGTCAGCGCCTCTTCGGCTGCGATCTCGAAGTTCGTTCCTTCGATCGCGGACTTGAAGCCGTTGGCGATCCCTTGTCCGGACTCGGTCTGGTTCGTGGCCAAGGCAACCTTGGCGCCGCTCGGATACTTCTTCTTCAGGCTTTCGACCACTACCTCCATCTCGACGCCCGGATCCGGTAGATACTCCGTGGTCCACGGAAAGTCTTCGATCACCCGGAACTCGGGCATGCCTGCCTGCGCGAAGAGCAGTGGAACACAGGCAGTGGTCTGGTCGTCCGCGATGGCGTTCAACTGGCCTGCTCCGAACGTGCCCAGAACGTCGACCTTGTCCTTCTGAATGAACTCTCCGACATTGGCTTTGGCGCGCTCCGGGGAGAAGGCATCGTCCTTGACCACGACGTCGAGCTTGACGCCGCCGACGCCGCCGGCCGCGTTCTCGACCTCGAACCGTGCTCGCATTCCTTCGATCACGTTGCCGACCGCGTCGGCGAGCGGGCCGGACGTCGGCCCACTCCACCCCACCGTGAGTTTGTCGGTGATCGGCGCCGCGGCACCACTGGGATCGCTGCAGTCGTCGACCGATACTGCTCCGGCCGAGGTCGACGTGTTGCTCTCTGCGTCGGAGTTACCTCCGCAGGCCGAAAGGAGTAGTGCCGCAGCGGCGATGACTGCGGGAATCGTGGTCTGCCTTTTCATATCGTCCAGTTCCTTGCTGTGAGTTGAGAGAAACGAGAGTGGGCGAGGGAGACGGCGCTCAGGTGCGGGGTTCACCTTCGCGATACTTGGGATGATCTGCGGGAACCACGAGGACAAACCGTCGGAGAACGCTGTTGATCCGGCCGACGATTCCGTCCGGCATCAAGAACACGATCGCGATCAGCACCGCGCCGAACACCACTCCCGACACGGGGCCGTCGGTGACGCTTCCGGTGTAGTACGGCAGGAACACCACTGCCGTCGCCCCGACGATCGGGCCGAATTGCGTTGCGATTCCGCCCAACACCAGTCCGGTGATGAACTCGATCGACTTCATCAACGAAAAGGACTCGGGTGAGAGCGCGCCGATGTACATCGTGAACAGCGAACCTGCCAGACCGGTGATCGCGCCGGAAAGTCCGAAAGCGAGAATCTTGACCCGCGCGACGTTGATGCCGTTTGCACTCGCCGCAATCTCGTTGTCGCGCACCGCAACCATTGCCAAACCGAATCGACTCTTGACGAGATTGCGGATCAGGAGCATGACCACTGCCAGCGTCACTACCGAAACCCAGAAGATCCAGAGATAGGTGTCCGCGCGGGTCAAACCCGTCCATTTCGGCGGGACCAGAAGATTCGCACGAACGACCATGCCGGCCGCGCCACCGGTGAGATCCCCGGTCTTGCGGATCACTTCGGGAAACGCCACAGCGACGGCGAGGGTAACGAGGGCCAGATACAGCCCTTTGATCCGCAAGGAGGGAAGCCCGACGAGAAGTCCTAGTACGAAACACAATACGACTGCCATCGGGATTGTGGTCAACGGCGAGTATCCGCGATCGACGATCAGAACGCCGGTCGTGTACGCGCCGAGGCCGAAGAAGGCAGAATGGCCGATCGACAGAAGTCCGGTGTACCCGCTGACGATATTCAGTCCGGCGATGGCAATCGCGATGATGAAGACACTCGTGAACTGCCCTACGCGAAACGGCGCGCTCTGCGACACGAGGAGCAGGGCACAGACGGCAGCCACCAGCAGAACCAGTTGGAGTATCCGGTACGACGTCGATCCGGCAACCACCACGCGCGGCTGCCTGACTGCCTTTTCGGCGACCGCGGGTTCATTTCTCTCGGCAAGCGTCGTCATACCCGCTCCAGTTTCTTGGTACCGAACAGTCCATTGGGTCTGACGAAGAGGATCACCACGATGATCAGTAGCGCGGATGTCTGCTGCAGCGAACCGCCGATGACCGAAATGTAGCCGCTGAGCATCGATTCCAGAACACCGATCGTCAACCCACCCACAACTGCGCCGACAAGACTGTCCAGACCGCCGAACAGCGCTGCCGCAGATGCTGCGATGAAGATCGGGAACATGGTCGTGAGGCCGAGTTGTTGCGGCGAGAGCGGAGTGACCAGGACACCGGCCAGTGCGCCGATCGCTGCCGCAACACCCCAGCCGATTGCGAGTATCCGGCTGGTCGGAACTCCGGCGAGAGTGGCAGATTCGGCATTGTCCGCGACGGCACGCATGTGCAGACCGACTCTCGTCTTGCGAAAGAGCAAGGACATCAACACAAGTAGGACAACGAGCGCAACCAGTACGCCCAGTGCGTCGCCGTACACGCGCGCGCCGCCCACTGAGATGTAGTCGGTGGGACCGTTGGGAAACGGGCTCGGCATGATCTTCGTTTCGCTCCCCCACAGCATTCCGGCCAACGAGTTGAGCCCGGTGAACAATCCCAGTGCCACTATCAGCACTGCCATGTCACTTCTACGTTGAACCGGCCGGATGAGCAGACGCTCCATCAACGCCCCGAGCAGGAAGCCGAGAGCGAGAGCCGCTCCGATCGCGGCCCAGATCGGCCAGGACATCGTTGTGAGCCACCACGCCACGAAGGTTGTGAACAGGGCCAACTCGCCCTGAGCGAAGTTGATCGTGCCGGTGGCACGGAACACCACCACGAGTGCCAGCGCGAGAATTGCGTAGATCGAGCCGTTGGTCAATCCGGAGATGAGTCGTTCGAGAAAGAGTGTCACCGTTTACTCCTGGTACCCGAGATAGGCGCTGCGCACGACGTCGTCCGAACGAAATTCCTCGGGCGTGCCGGCAGCGACGATGGTGCCTACGTCGAGCAGGAAGACCTTCGACGCGAGTTTCATCGCGAGATCGGCATTCTGTTCCACGATCAGCAGTGCAGTTCCGTCGCTCCGGTTGATCGCACCGAGCGTGTCGAACAATTCGGCGATGACGATGGGCGCCAGACCCAGGCTCGGTTCGTCGCACAAAAGCAGGGTGGGACGGCTCATCAATGCCCGCGCGACCGCGAGCATCTGCTGTTCACCGCCTGACAGCGAACCTGCCAACTGTGTGGACCTCCTCGCGAGCACCGGAAATGTCTCACACCACCGCTCGATGTCGGCCTCGATCTCCGCCTTGTCGTTGCGAAGCGCAGCGCCGACGAGCAGGTTGTCACGTACCGACAGTTGACCGAGAGTTCCACGGCCCTGTGGGACAAGGCTGACGCCGGCGGCCACGGCGCGTTCAGGTTTGGATCCGAGCGGCGAACCGTTGAAGGTGATCGTTCCCTGGTGCGGAATCAATCCGGCAAGCGCACGCATCATGGTGGTCTTGCCGGCACCGTTCGCGCCGAGAACGACAGCGACCCCGCCGGGTTCCACGTCGAGCGAAACCCCGTGCAGTACATTGCCTCGCCCGTAACCGGCATGCAGATCATCGACGCTCAGCAGGCTCATGCCGCTCGCCCCAGATAAGCATTGATCACGGCGTCGTTCTGCTGGATCTCCGCCGGAGTACCTTCAGCGATCTTGTGGCCGAAGTTCAGTGCGACAACGTGATCGGAGATACCCAGCACCAATCCCATGTGGTGTTCGACCAGAAGCGCTCCGAAGCCGAAGTCGTCGCGGAGCGAGACGATCAGTTCTCCCAACTCCTTGACTTCGCTGTGTGTGAGCCCGCCGGCGGGCTCGTCGAGCAGAAGCAGCGAAGGCTCGGACATCAATGCTCGTGCCAGTTCGACGCGCTTGAGTGTTCCGAACGGAAGGCCTGCTGCCGGCGCGTTCGCGACGTCGACGAGTTCGAGGCGTTCGAGCAGGTACCAGGCCTTCTCTCGCAGTTCTCGGACTCGGGCGCGCGCTGGAGGCCAGCCGAGAAGCCCGCTCGCCAGTCCGAAGCGGCCCCGAGACGATCCGCCGACCATGGTGTTGTCGAAGACGCTCATGCCGCTGAACAGTGCGAGATTCTGGAAGGTCCGAGCGATCCCTGCAGATGCCATTGCATAGGGCCGCAATCCCAAGAGGTCGGTTCCTTGCCAGGTGATGACACCGCGACTCGGTTCGTAAATCCTTGTGATGCAGTTGAACAGCGTGGTCTTACCAGCGCCGTTCGGCCCGATGAGTCCGCAGATCTGGCCGGCGTGGACGTCGAAGCCGACGTCGTCGAGAGCCGTGACTCCGCCGAATTCGATCGATACATCGGAGAGCGTGAGTACGACCGGGTCATTCGCAGGTTGTGCGGGTGGTGTGTTTCCAAGCATTGGTTTCACCTCCTCGTGACACTTCAATTAACAGTGTGATAGAGATTACTACAGTAAACAGAGGCACTCCGTCAACGTGCGGCCCCCGATCCGGAGCCGAGAAGGGACATCATCGTGAGGTCCAACAACATTCACGCAGTCGACAGCGGCGGGGGCCCAGACGTCAGGGACTACAGCCGGGTCGACGCTCTCGTCGCCAAGCAGGAAATCTACGAGGTTCTGGCTCGTTTCCTCCGAGCTGCCGATCGCGGAGACGTCGAGGACGCCAGGCGGTGTTATCTACCCGGCGCAACCGAAGACCACGGGGGTGTCTTCACCGGCACCGCCGACGACTACATCGACCACATCGCCGGGGCCATCACTCACCCACGGTCACTGACGACCCACGCAATGACCAACGTCCTGATCGAACTCGACGGGGCCACAGCACACGTCGAGTCCTACGTGCTTGCCTTCGCACGAATCAAGCACTCGGACGGCATAGCCGACACACTCACCGCGGCGCGCCTGATCGACCGCTTCGGCTACGAGGACGGCAGGTGGGGAATCCGCCACCGCGCACTGCGGTGGGACTGGAACCACGACATGGCCACAGCCGAAGGCTGGATCTTCGGGATGCTCGCGCCTGAAACGTCCTTGAAGAAGAGCAAGAAATTTCCCGACGACCTCATCTACACACGGCAGACACAGGAGCACTCATGACAAGGTTTCGCGGAACGCCGATAGAGGGCGCGACTGTCCTCGTCACCGGCGCCAATCGAGGGCTCGGCTTGGCCTTCGTCCAACAGGCGAAGTCGATGGGTGCCGCCAAAATTTATGCAGGGGTGAGAAATCCCGACGAGGCGCCCGCCGAGCTGCGATCCACCGGAGCACACATCGTCGAACTCGACGTGACCGATCCAGGACTCGTCGATGCAGCGGCCAGGGCGTGCGGTGACACCACAGTGGTCGTCAACAATGCCGGACTGTTCACCGGGAATCGGTTGATCGAGGCCGACGACCAAGCGGCTGCGCGAGCCGAGATGGAGGTCAACTACTTCGGGCCTCTGACGATGATCCGCGCCTTCGCGCCGGTACTCGCCGCCCGCGGCGGAGGATCGATAGTCAACGTCCTGTCGGTGGCCGCAATCGCTCCGACCGCCTTCATGGGTGGCTATTCACCGGCCAAGGCGGCTGCTCTGTCGCTCGGCGGCATCGCTCGCGCCGAACTCGAACCGCACGGCATCACCGTCACGTCGTTGATCGTCGGCAGCGTCGATACCCGCATGGCGTCACATGTTCAGGGCCACAAGGAAAATCCTCTGGACATCGCCGCGACCGGACTCGCCGCCACGCAACGCGGTGAGTGGACGTGCGACACAGATTTCATGGCAATCGATGCCCGTGCGCGTCTGGCCCGCGACCCGATTCGGTACGAACGCGGTCTGGGCAAGCTCCTCTTCGCCGGCGAACTGACCACTCGATCATGAGCGATCCGATTCGTGTTGCCCAGTGGGCGACCGGTGCCATCGGCAAGACAGCGCTACGCGGAATCATCGATCGTCCCGACCTCGAGTTGGTCGGCCTCTACGTGTACAGCGACGCCAAGGCGGGTCGAGACGCCGGTGACATCGCCAGACGAGCACCGACGGGGGTGATCGCTACACGCGACGTGGACGAGATCATCCGCTCGCGCCCACAGGTTCTCATCCACAGTCCGCGGTTGCAGATTCCGTACGAACGCCACGACGACGATCTGTGCCGTCTGCTTCGCGCCGGGATCAACGTGATCACGACGGCCGGGCAGCACTTCCCCCGCGCACACGGCACCGAACGCGAGCACATGTTCGCCCAAGCATGCAAGGAAGGCGATTCGACGCTCTTCGGGGTCGGCGTGAGCCCAGGTGTCATCGGCGAGCGATTGGCGTTGGCGCTGACGGGAACATCGATCGAACTCGACCGAATTACGATCGACGAGGTGCTCGACGCTCGCGGCATGCCTGACCCCGACTTCGCGTTCACCGTCATGGGAATGGGTTCGCCCCCGGAGGAACTGGACGGAACCGGGCCGTTGCCCTCGCTGTACGCGTCGCTGTACCTCGAGACCATCGCGTTCATGTGCGAGCGCCTGGGCGTCACCTACGACGGGGTCGTGTCCGATCACAGGGTCGTTCCGGCACGTACGGATCTCGACGTCGCCGCCGGACGCATCGCCGCGGGAACCGTCGGAACCACCGAATGGCGCTGGCACGCAATGGTCGACGGAAAGCAGTTCCTCACCCTCGCCATCATCTGGACCATGGAACCTGATCGCGACGAATACGCGGGACGGGACCAATGGGAAGTCCACCTCTTCGGCAAACCCGAGATCGTGATGACCGTCAACCTGGTCGAACCACAAGATCCGAACAGTCGCACGACAGCCGGTCAGTTCATCACTGCAGGCCCGGCACTACGCGCCGTCGAGCATGTACTCGCTGCTCCCGCCGGCATTTTCGAACCCCCTGTCTTTGCCCCCTTCAGATTGGAGCATTCAGCATGACAACTCAGCCGACGGCCGTAGGTTCGACTGCCACCCGTGAACCTGCCACCCGTGAACCTGCCACCCGTGAACCTGCCGTCCGTCAACCTTCCGTGAACGCGCTCCTGCCCGACGGTCGCCCCGTGCAGAATCTGGAAGACTTGCTACGCAGCCGGGCGATTGCCAGTCCGGAGAGCACCGCCGTCATCTCCGATGACGGGCGTACCAGTTTCCGCGAACTCGACATCGAAACAAATCGTGTCGCGAATGCACTTCTGCGCGATGGTGTTCGACCCGGCGACCGGGTGGCGTACATCGGGGCCAATGCACCGTCTTTCCTCTCCGTCCTGTACGGATCTTCGAAGATGGGCTCGATCCTGACGGCCGTCAACAATCGGCTGGCACCGGGCGAGGTCGACTACATCCTGAGCAACAGCGAGCCGACCGTCGTCGTACTCGGAGCAGGCGATGAGGGCCTCTCCGACGTCGCCGCGGCGGTCGGTAGCGTCCGGACCGTCGTCACGGTGGATGGCGCCGGAAACTCGATCTCGTGGAACGACTGGCTTTCCGGTGTCGGCGACGACGATCCGGGGTCGTCGCGCCGCCCCGACGACACAGCGCTGATCTTCTACTCGTCGGGAACCACCGGTCACCCCAAGGGAATCGAACTCACCGGCGCCAACCTCGGCCGTGCCCTCGCCACCATGTATCACCTGCTCGATCTCGACACCGACTCCGTGGCTATGTGCCCGGTTCCGTTCTTCCATGTGGCCGGACTGGGTCTCGCCCTGGTCACGACGCTCGGCGGTGGCGCTCTACTGCTCGAGACCATCGCCGGACCTCTCGAACTCGTCGCGCTGATGCAGGAGTACAAAGTCACGCATGCGGTCGCCGTTCCCGCGGTGATCAGCGTCCTGACCTCCCTTCCGGCTGTGCGCGAGGCAGATTGGAGTGCCCTGCAGTTCCTGGTCTACGGAGCCGCGCCGATGCCACTGCCCCTGTTGCAAGACGCGACCGAGGTCTTCGGGTGTAGTTTCCTGCAGGCATACGGTCTCACCGAGTCGACCGGCGGCGTCACCATGCTGACCCCGGAAGATCATCGGGCGACCGACGAGTCGACCGCGCATCGGTTGAAGTCCGTCGGGCAGCCGATGTTCGGAGTGCCCATCCGCATCGTCGATCCCGTGACGCTCGAAGACGTCCCGGTCGGTACCCGCGGAGAGGTCGTCATCGGCGGCGCTCACGTCATGAAGCGTTACTGGCGTAACGAAGCAGCCACTGCGGCCACCATGTTGGACGGCGACTGGCTTCGCACCGGAGACGGCGGATCGTTCGACGAGGACGGCTATCTCTACCTCCACGACCGCCTCAAGGACATGATCGTCTCCGGCGGTGAGAACGTCTATCCGGCCGAGGTGGAGAGTGTTCTCTCCGGGCACCCCGGCATCCGCGAGGTCGCGGTAGTCGGCGTTCACTCCGATCGGTGGGGTGAGACTCCCCTTGCCGTGGTCGTTCGAGCTGCTGATTCGGATGCAACCGAAGCGGAGATCATCGAGTGGTCACGCGAGCGACTGGCTCACTTCAAGTGCCCCAGTGCGGTTCGGTTCATCGAGGAGCTGCCACGCAACGCTAGCGGGAAGCTGCTCAAGACTCGTTTGCGACAGGACTTCGCTTGAGTCCATGACACGAATTCGGGGCCGGTCGCTTCGAGCGATCGGCCCCGATTTCTGTCGTTCGATGTGAAGCACGCTCAGCGTGGGTGAATCCGGAATTCCACGCCGCCGACACTCAGCCCGGGCTCGACGGCAGACGCGCCGCTCGACGCCGCCAGATCGATTGCAGTGAGCATCGACCGCTCCCCCGGAACGAACGACACGACGCGTGATCCCAGCCTGATCGAGAGTGGTTGCGCCGAGACCGGTTTCTTTCCGAACACTTCGGCCCACAGCGTCGCCGTCCTGGCCGGATCGGACGAGGACACGTCGACGCCGAGGATGTCGTCGACCCAGGGATCGAGGGAAACCTCCTTCTCCGTCTCATCCCAGAACCACTCGTCGGCGTCGGGAATCTCGTCGAGTTCTACGAGCAGTCCGAGATCACCGGGATGAAGTTGGACGATCCGGTGACCGTAGGCCTCGAGATCGGCCACCGTCCGAACATCGGCCGCAGCTGCACGTTCCAGATAGGGCTCGATGTTCGAAACCTGGATCGAGAGTGCATAGCCGCCCTCCCCTCCGCCCTTGCGGATCCATCTCGCCAGCGAGACCGTCTCGTCGAGCGGCGCGACGATCTCGAGAAATGCCTGCGGCCCGACGGCCAAGGTCTCGTCGGCCAAACCGATGTCTTCGAGCAGTGGATCTGTGAATCCTGGTGCCAGATTCAACGCTTCACGTAGTTGTTGACCGGTCTTGTCCAGGTCTCGTGCACCGATCACCACCTGTCGCAGGATCTCCCACGTGCCCGCGTCGTGCGTGCCCGTCACAGTCCGACCGCTTCGGCTGCGGTGTCGGCACTCTGCCAGCGTCGAAGCTCGGCACCCGGCGCCCACGTCGAGTGGGTGCCACTCGAAATCCGTTCGGGAAGGCGAAGTTTGCACAATGGTCCGTCTCCGACGCGGGCAGCGTCGAAGATCAGGCAGAAGGACGCGTCCTCGTTCATGTCGGTGGTCAACGTGATGAGATAGCCGTCGTCTTCGGCGGTACCACCCACGCGTGGTGCCATCGAGGTCTCGCTTCCATACACGCCGTCACCGAAGGAGAATCGTTCCTCGTTCCCCGTAAGCAGGTCGTGTTTGACCAAGCCGTCGAACAGGAACCACGACGGCTTACCAGAAGCCGCATAGGCGTATCGGTACTTCTCACCCGCGAAATTGCCGTTCATCATGCCGAATTCGGTGATCGAGTCACTGAGTTGCTCTTCACGCGTGGCTCCGGTGACCAGGTTCAAACGCCAGCGGTGAAGCCGGGTCTGCATGCGATCGAGAGCGAGGAAACGGAAGGCGCGCTCCCACTGATTGCCCATACCGTTGTCCGACGGCTCCGGATCACCCTGGTAGAAACCGTCCAGAACAATCTCGTCCCCCTCTTCGTAGGCGTTCACGAAGTGCAGGACATAGGTCGAATCGGCTTCGAACCACTTGATGTCAGAAGTATTTCCGCGGCGTGGGATGACTCCGAGACGCAGCGGGATATCGGGATGGAAATTCGCGACGTGCGCGCCCTTCTCCAGCAGAACCGGATCCCAGAACAAGGGGCAGTCGTTGAGGATCGCGTAGTTCTCCGTGAAGGCCATGTCGTGCGGCAAGCGCGGACCGGGAAGTGGGACGTCGACGTAGTGGACCAACTCGTTGGCCGAGTCCACGACGCCGTAGTGCATGTACGGCGCTTCCTTGCTGTAGTTGAAGAACAGCATTTCTCCGGTCTTGTCGTCCACCTTCGGATGCGCGGACACACCCCATTCGAAGGGGAACTTGCCGTTCCAGCTTTCCTTGCCGAGTGTCTCCGCCGACATCGGATCGAGACGATACAGATCTCCGCACTGGTAGAAGCTGGTGAGAGCAGTCCCCCGGTGAACGACGACGTCGGTGCTGGACGCGTCCTTCATCCGGGTGCGCGCACCCTTGCCGCCCTCGGGGCGACTGAGTTTGGGAGACTCGGCAAGCCCGGCCCACAACGCAGCGCCGGCATCCTGCTCGGCCGCCAAGCCGTCGGTACGTACGAATCGGTTGCGGTAGAACGACTCTCCGTCGCGAAAGCCCACGATGTGAATCATGCCGTCACCGTCGAAGGGGTGATACGCCTTCATCGAGGGATGGAGCGGATTCTCGGTGTTACGCAGGTAGACACCGTCGAGGTCTTTCGGAACCTCACCGAATACGACTTCGAGGTTGTCCGCTTTGAACTCGGTGGTCTGGGGTTGCCACGGGCCGGTGCGATACGGGTGATCGTCATCGGCGGGAAGGGTGGACAACAACTTGCCTACGATTTCGACGTCCATGGAATTCTCTTTTCGACTGATGGGGAAAGGCTGGGTTGGGCTGCACCTTCAGGAAACTGCGTCGACGACAAAACTGACGGTGGTGGCCGTACTTCCACCGAAGTTGAGCGTCGCAAAGCGGCTCGCACCCTCGACTTGGAAACCGCCGGCCGTTCCCGTCACCTGATGGGCCGCGTCGAGAAGCATTCGAACACCACTGGCACCCACCGGATGACCACCGCCGATCAGACCGCCGCTGGGGTTGATCGGTAGCTTGCCGCCCATGGCGATGTCACCACTCTCGATGGCTTTCCACGACTCGCCGGGCGCGGTCAGACCGATGTGGTCGATCGCGAGATACTCACTCGCCGTGAAACAATCATGTGTTTCGATCCCGTCTATCCCGGCCAGGTCGACTCCGGCCCGGGAGAAGGCACCCATCACCGCATCCCGAACGTGTGGCATCACGTAGGGATTATCGGCGTCGCGGGCCAGCTTCTGCTCGAGACCTAAACCAACTGTCCGGTGACCCCAGCCCGCGATCTGGGCCCGCGGAGTCGCCGCGGCGCCAGGGTGTTCACGCAGGTACTTGTTCGTCACCAGCACCACCCCGGCGCCACCGTCGGTCACCTGGCTGCAATCGAATCGCCGAACACCACCTTCCACAACGGGATTGGTCGTGTCGTCACCACCCGCATTTCCGAGTAGATCGGGCACCGCCCAACCGCGTGTCTGCGCGTTGGGGTTGTTCTTCGCGTTTGCGAAGTTGATCTGCGAGATCGCGCGAAGGTGAGATTCGTCGATCCCGTAACGCCGCCCGTACTCCTTCGACACACGGTCGAACATGTACGGCCACATGAATTTTGCTTCCTGACCTTCGTGTCCGACCCAGGCTGCAGCGCCCAGATGGCCGGCCGCGTCATCACCCGGAACCGTCTTCTCCAGTTCGATACCCATCACCAGAGCCACGTCGTAGTTGCCGGCGCGCAGGTCTGCCATCGCTGCAAGTACAGCGATACTGCCCGATGCGCACGCCGCCTCGTGCCGAGACGAGGGCACACCCCACAGGTCTGGATGCACGGTGGCGGGCATCGCGCCCAGCTGACCTTGGCCGGCAAACAATTGACCGAAGGCATTACCGACGTGGATCACCTCGATGTCGGTGGCAGGAACCTTCGCCGCGTCCAGGGTGTGGTTCACCACCTCTTCGGCAAGGTTCGCGAAATCGAGTTCCTCACGGGTGAAGTTCCGTGCGAAGTCGGATTGGTACCCGCCGAGAATCCAAATGTTCGAAACAGTCATGACCTCTCCCCTTGCCGATCCGGCCTCGGTGACGTCACCGAGATACCCGCGCAACGGCGGTTGTAATTTCACCGCAACCGTACTACAACTAGCAGAGTAACTCTACTAATTGAAGGGTTGAAAATGACTGATGCTTTTGTCCTCGACTACGTGCGCACACCGCGCGGTCGAGCATCGGCGCGAGGCGCCCTCCACGAACACAGCCCCGTCGATCTTGTCGTCCACCTGGCCAAGGCTTTGCAGGGTCGAACGAACCTAGGCGCAGAACAGATCGACGACGTCGTTCTCGGTTGCGCATCGCAGGTGGACGAGCAGGGCGCGAACATCGCTAGAACTGCCGCACTCCTTGCCGGTTGGGGCGACTCCGTCCCCGGCGCAACCCTCAACCGATTCTGCGCATCCGGCGTCGACGCAGTTGGCCAGAGCGCGGCCCGCATTCGCGGCGACGACGTGTCCCTCGTCGTGGCCGGTGGCGTCGAAAGCGTCTCCCGGACTCCGATGTTCAGTGATCGCGGACCGCTGTGGACCGATCCGGCAACTATCGCGCAGATCGGTTCCATCCATATGGGTGTTGCCGCCGACTTGAATGCCACGATCGAGGGGTACTCCCGCGACGAGTTGGATGCGTACGGCGTCGAAACCC
This sequence comes from Rhodococcus sp. C-2, assembly GCF_027854095.1. Classification (NCBI taxonomy): domain Bacteria; kingdom Bacillati; phylum Actinomycetota; class Actinomycetes; order Mycobacteriales; family Nocardiaceae; genus Rhodococcus; species Rhodococcus sp. C-2. Next base: position 227,733 of record NZ_JAQGFI010000006.1, read on the forward strand.
AGCACAAGGCTGCCGAGGCCTGGCGCAACGGCGCATTCGAGCGGTCCGTTGTGCCTGTCCCCGGCAGAAATGGTGAAGCCGGAATCGCGCACGACGAACTGGTCAGGGCAGAGACGACGGCAGAGGGACTCGCCACGCTGCCTCCGGCCTTCGAAGGGCTCGGCGCCGCCGGTCAGGATGCACTCGCGCTCGCCGCCTACCCTGAGGTCGGCAAGATCGAACACCTGCACACCGTCGGATCCTCTCCCGCCATGGCCGACGGCGCAGCGCTCCTACTCCTCGGATCCGAGAAAGCCGCGGCCAGAACCGGCTTGACCCCTCGCGCACGGATCATCGGATCCGCCTCGACTTCGGTGAATCCGGTCCTCATGCTCACTGCGGGCCAGAGCGCCGTGGAGGCAGTCATCGCGCGAGCCGGGCTTCGTCCACAGGACATCGACGTGTTCGAGTTCGCAGAGGCGTTCTCCGCACTCTGCCTACGGTTCCGCCGCGATCTTGACGCCGGGCCGGACCGCATGAACCCCAACGGAGGCACGATGGCGATGGGCCATGCATTCGGCGCCACCGGAGCAATTCTCGTCGGCGCATGTGTCGACGAACTGGTACGGAGCGACGGACGCTACGGTGTGGCCGCGGTCAGCGGCGCCGCCGGTGTCGGAGTCGCGGTGCTCGTCGAACGGATCGCCTCATGACCGTCAGTTCACTCTCCGGCCGCGTTGCCGTCGTCACGGGAGGGGGTAAGGGCCTCGGCCGTGCCGTCGCACTGCATCTCGCGAGCCGAGGGGTCACGGTGATCGTCAACAATCGGAATCGCACACTCGATTCGAGCGGCCGAGGCCCTGCAGATCAGGTCGTCGACGAAATCCTCGAAACCGGTGGACAGGCCGTCGCCAACCACGACGACGTCACCGACCCCGAGGTCGGCCGAAAGTTGGTGGACGACGCTCTCACTCGGTTCGGACGACTCGACTTCTGCATCACCAGCGCCGCGGTCAGCGGTCCACAGATGCTTCATCGCACCACCGCCGAGAACCTCAGCACCGTCATCACGACAAACGTCGTCGGAACCGCACTGGTCGCCGCCGAAGCCTCCCGAGTGATGCGCGAAGCCGGATTCGGGCGCATCGTGATGATTGCCTCGACCGCAGGACTGCACGGAGAACCCACCGTGTCCGCCTACGCCGCCAGCAAGGGTGCCGTCATCGCATTGGGACGCACCGCAGCCGGCGAAGGAGCGAGTCGCAATGTGTTCACCAATGTCGTACTGCCCTATGCCACTACGCAGATGACCGAATCCGGAATGGATCCACGATTCATCGACATCATGGGTGCCGACCTGGTAGCCCCGGTGGTCACCGCCCTCGTCGATCCCGAGTCCACGACCAACGGGCAGGTGATCGTCACGGCAGGCAACGGGGTGCGTTCGGCAGACGCCGTCGAGGGCTCGACCGAATTCTTGCCCACCACCACAGAACTCGATGCCAAAGCGCTCGACGCGCTACTCGTGACCAGCCGACTCGGCGCTCCTCACACCTATCCGAGCGCACAGGAAGCCTTCGCGGACTTCGCTTCCGAACTGCTCGACCACCACAATCGGAAAGCGCGCGCATGACCGACATCCCACTGGGCGATCTTGCACTGAACTTCGGTGTGAGCGCACTCGCCGTCCTCGTCTTCATCGCAGTCGTGATGGCCGTCGCCATCCGGATGAACAATCACTCGATCATCGACATCTGCTGGGGGCCTGGCTTCGCCGTCGTCGCCGTCGTCTCGTACCTGACGTCCATCGGGTCGGACGGCAACGATCTGCGTCGCCTCGTCGTGCTGGCTCTGACCGTGGTGTGGGGAATGCGACTCGGCCTCTACATCGGCTTCCGAAACCGTGGGCACGGGCAGGACAAGCGCTACACTGCCCTGCTCAAACATCAACAGGGACCGCTGGTTCCGTTCCTGATTCGCAAAATCTACGGCCTCCAGGGCGTTCTCATTCTCGTGGTGTCGCTGCCCGTCCAGTTCGCGATGTACGAGTTTCGCGCCCTCGGAGTCCTCGGCGCGATCGGCATCGCGGTCTGGACCGTCGGCTTCGTCTTCGAATCGGTTGGAGACTACCAACTTTCCCGCTTCAAAGCTGATCCGGCCAATGCCGGGAAGGTGATGGACCGTGGGCTCTGGGCCTGGACCCGCCATCCCAACTACTTCGGTGATGCATGCGTCTGGGTCGGACTGTTCATCCTCGCGCTTGGTGATCCATTGGCGCTGATCACGATCGTCTCTCCGATCGTCATGATCAAACTGCTGGTGAGCTACAGCGGTAAGGCCCTTCTCGAACGCGGCATGCGCAAGAGCAAGGGGCAGGCCTACGACGACTACGTCGCCCGGACCAGCGGATTCTTACCTCGTCCACCCCGTCCGGCACGAAACCACGCGTCGTGAGCGCCCCCACGAGTGGTCTCGCCGACGTCTTCGATCTGGAATCGACCGGCCCGGACCGGTGGCAAGGGTCGAACGACGGTGTTCGTCTACCTCAATTGTTCGGCGGCCAACTGGTAGCCCAGTCGATTCTCGCAGCCGGGCGCACGGTTACCGACGGCAAAGCGATCAGTTCCGTCCACACCCACTTCCTTCGCCCGGGATCGACGGAGCATGCAACCGAGTTCTCGGTAGATCGACTTCGCGACGGAAAACGCCTGTCCACCAGAGGCGTCGACGTCCACCAGGACGGACGACTCGTCTGCCGTTCCACGGTCTCTGCCTCCTCGATCGACGAGGGCATCACTCACAGTCGCGCAGTACCTACCGCACTCCCGCCCACTGAGTGCGTGACGTTGCAAGAGTTGGCCGAGGCAGACGGTGGGTTGGGAGAGGTGTGGGAGGAGTTCTCCGCCATCGAGATTCGTGTTTCCCCCCTTGATTCGCACTCCCCCACCGCGCATTCGGCGGCGCCTCCGCGCAACATCTGGATGCGTTCGGCTCAGCGGCTGAGCGACGATCCACTGATTCACGTGGCTGCTCTCGCTTATGCCAGTGATCTGATGCTGATGGCAACCGCACTGACTCCGCACGGCTACGACATCGGGCAGGAGCACTCGCTCGACACGGACTGGACTGGTGTGTCCCTCGATCACACGATGTGGTTTCAACGCCCTGTGCGAGCGGACGAGTGGCTGCTCTTCGAGCACGCGACCCCCACAGCTCACGCCGGCAGAGCAGTCGTGAATGCGGCGGCCTTCGATCGATCCGGACTCCAGATCTGCCAGATCACTCAGGAAGCGTTACTCATTGCCCGCACCGAGTGATTCCCGACTCTTTCTGCAGACCATTCGGTACGGTCTCGCGGTGCCGCAGGGTTCGCGGCCTATGATTTCGGGGTGGTACGAGTGAATGCAGCCGGATCTTCGACACCCACCGCGTCGGCGGGCGTCACCGAGTTGCCTGCCGGCGGTCCGAACGCACTGGCCGTCACGCTCGGGTTGTTGGGGGACGAGTGGAACCTCTGGATTCTGCGATTCGCCCTGTTGGGGTCGCGGCGATACAACGACTGGCTCGCCCTCGGGGGAATCTCCAACTCCGTATTGTCCTCACGGTTGGCGGTCCTGACGGCCGGCGGAATGCTCGAGCGTCGTGAGTATCAGCAGAACCCGCCCAGGCACGAATACTCGGTCACCCGCAAAGGGCAGTCGATCTGGCCCGTCCTCATCACCATGTGGTCGTGGGAGAAGCAGTGGGCGCCCAATGAAACCCAGCCGCTTCCACCACTGCGGCACAGCACCTGCGGAAACGACTTCACCCCGATCCTGCGCTGCAAGGAGTGCGGCGAGGACGTGGACGTACGATCCCTGGACTCCCAAATGGGTCCGAGTGGGGACTTCTCACGCAGTGTCCCGGAAGCAACATCGCGGCGACGCTCCACCAAGTCCGAACGCCGTCCGGAGATTCTGGCTCACACGATGGAACTTGTCGGCAATCGCTGGTCAGCGGCGATCATCGGTGCAGCTTTCCGAGGCGCTCGCCGCTACGGAGAGTTCGCCGAGATCACCGGTGCACCACCGGCGATAGTCGCGGATCGCTTGAAGCACCTCACCGAGATCGGTGTGATGGAAACGCGTCCGCTTCCGGATCGCCCACAGTGGTCGGAGTATCGACTCACCGCCAAGGGCACGGCGTATTTCCCCGTGGTGATGTGCATGATCTCCTGGGGTCAGCGTTGGTTCAGATCCGCGGACGGCCCGGACATCGTTCTCCATCACAAGGCCTGCGGTAAACGGTTCGAAGCACGCTTGGGTTGCAGTGTGTGCGGTGAAGAGTTGAGGTCTTCGGACATCGAGGCCGTCGACCTCACCACCTCGGTCCACGTACCCGGGTCCGGCTGGTCCTGAGGTCCGCTCAGCCGGCAGTGCGGATCCGGCCGAAACTCCGGCCTCGGTGTTCGAGCGGCAGCCTGTCCCCTCGCCCGAACAGTTTGTTGCGCAGCGTTCCCTCGTCGTAGTCGCTCTGGTAGGCACCTCGTTTGGTCAGCTCCGGAATCACATGCTCCACAATGTCTTCGAAGGTTCCAGGAGTCACCGCGTACGCGAGATTGAAACCGTCGACGTCGGTCTCGGACACCCACTCCTGCAACTCGTCCGCGACTTCCGCACCGGAACCGACAACGATCGGGCCGAGCCCGCCGATGCCCGCCCACTCCGCGATGTCCCCCACCGTCCATTCGCCGCCTTTCTCGTCGGCCTGACGAAACGATGCGACCGCGGATTGAATGGCATTGCTCTCGACGTTCCCGATCGGCTCGTCCGCTCGGTATCCGGAGAGGTCGATTCCCATCCACCCCGAGGTGAAAACGAGCGCGCCTTCACTACTCGCGTAGCTGCGGTAGTCCTCGAGCTTCGCCTGGGCCAACTCAGGGGTTCGGTCGGTGATGATCGTCAACAGTGTGTAGATGCGGGCCGAGAACGGATCTCGCCCGACCTTCGTCAGTTCGTTTCGGATTCGAGCAACGGTGTCTTTGAGAATCGCCTTTGTCGGTGCACCCACAAAGATCGCCTCGGCATTCTCGGCGGCGAACCGCACCCCACGAGGCGACGCGCCGGCCTGGAAGATGACCGGCGTCCGCTGCGGAGAAGGTTCGGAGATGTGGATGCCCGGAACCGTGAAGTGCTTGCCTTCGTGCTCGATCGGATGAACCTTGGCGGGGTCCGTGTAGACCCCGGTGGTTCTGTCACGCACCACCGCGTCGTCTTCCCACGACGTTTCCCACAACTTGTAGAGAACTTCGAGGTACTCGTCCGCGTGGTCGTAGCGATCGTCGTGCTGGAGTTGGTCGTCCTCGCCCATGTTCCGCGCGGCCGAGGGGAGGTATCCGGTGACCACGTTCCACCCGATTCGCCCGTTCGTCAGGTGGTCGAGGGTGCTCAAGCGCCGAGCGAACGGGTAGGGATGCTCGAAAGCTGTACCTGCGGTGATCCCGAAGCCCAAGTGCTCGGTCACGGCAGCCATCGCCGACGCCAGCAGTAGCGGGTCCGAGACCGGTACCTGCGCGCCCTGCCGCAGCGCTGCGTCGTGATTGCCGCCGTACACGTCGTACGTTCCCAACACGTCGGCCAGGAACAGCCCGTCGAATCGTCCACGCTCGAGGAGCTTCGCCAACTCCGTCCAGTACGTCAGATCCGTGTACCTGGACGACTGGTCCTCCGGGTGGCGCCACAGACCTGGCGATTGGTGGGCGACGCAGTTCATGGCAAAGGCGTTGAAGCGGATTCTGCGGGTCATTCCCGCACGATGCCGTGCCTGCTCCGCGGTGAACACCATTGCGATCAGTGCGATCGGTACGGCTCCTGCTTGCACCCGGCGATACCGTCGACTTCGCGACCTCGTCGGCGGGCCGCTACACTGACTAGCGCAGCTGTGACGCCCGAGGCTTCGTGCCGACAGGTCGAGCGGATGCAACAGCAGTATCGGGAAGCGAAAACCCCGGCAGCACAGGGTTTTCAGCGCTTGTCGGTACGCTCCCCGCCCTCGTAGCTCAGGGGATAGAGCATTCCTCTCCTAAAGGAAGGGTCGCAGGTTCGAATCCTGCCGAGGGCACCAGGTGGGACTCTCCCCACATCGGCGCCACCAACGTGCCATTCTTGACTTCATGACGATGCCTCACTCCACGGCTACTCCCCCGAAGAACATGTCTTTGATCCCGGGTGGGACGTACTGGATGGGCTCCGAAGATTTCTATCCGGAAGAACGCCCAGTTCACCAGGTCACAGTCGACGGATTCTGGATGGACACGACGGCGGTGACGGTCGCCGAGTTCCGACGCTTCGTGAAGGCAACCGGCCACGTCACCACTGCTGAAATCGCCCCGGACGCCGCCGACTATCCCGACGCCGATCCAGCCCTCCTCGTCCCGGGATCGTTGGTCTTCAATTCGCCACCCGGCCCGGTTTCACTTGACGACTACACCCAGTGGTGGTCGTTCACTCCCGGCGCCGATTGGCGCCATCCCGAGGGCGCCGACAGCAACATCGGGGGACGTGAACGGCACCCCGTCACCCACGTGTCGTACTTCGACGCCCAGGCCTACGCCGCGTGGGCCGGCAAGGAACTCCCGACCGAGGCCGAGTGGGAGTTTGCCGCCCGCGGTGGACTCGATCGCCAGGCGTACGTGTGGGGCGATCACGACTCTCCGGGCGGGCGGCCCGGTGGCAACGTGTGGCAGGGCCAGTTCCCCTGGGAGAATCTGCTCGAGGACGGTTACGAGCGCACCGCTCCGGTCGGAAAGTTCCGGCCCAACGGCTACGGACTGTTCGACATGGCCGGGAACGTGTGGGAATGGACGGCCGATCACTACACGTCCGACCACGCCCACAGTTCCAAGAACGTCGCGCCGGCCTCGTCGTGCTGCATTCCTCGTAATCCCCGAGCGGAGTTCGCCACGGAGGCGTTGGCGGGCGAACCCTACGCACGACGGGTGATCAAGGGCGGCTCACATCTGTGTGCACCGAACTACTGCCTGCGCTACCGCCCTGCCGCGCGGCAGGGCGAATCCGAGGAGTCCTCGACCTGCCACGTCGGCTTCCGGTGCATCATCCGCATTCCGCAGACGTAAATCAGAAGGGCACGTCTCCGAGGATTGCCACCCGCTCCATCACGCGGCGATGAGGGAAGTAATCACTCGCTGCGTAGTGCTGGGTAGCCCGGTTGTCCCAGAAGGCAATGGAATTCGGCGCCCACTTGAAGCGGCACTGAAAGTCCGGGACCTTGACCTGCGCGAACAGCAGGTTGAGCAGATCGTTGCCTTCGACAGGATCCATGTCCGGAATGTGGGTGGTGAAAAGGCTGTTGACGAACAGAGTCTTACGCCCGGTCTCCGGATGCTTACGCACCATCGGGTGCAGGACCGGCGGGTACTGCTCCTTCATCTGTTCCAACTTCTCCGGGCTCATGCCGCGTCCGAAGGACGGCACAAAATCGTGGATGGCGTCCTTGCCGTCGATCAAGTCCTTGATCTCGTCGGGGAGGCAGTCGAAGGCGTTACCCATATCAGCCCAGAGCGTGTCACCACCGGCAGGCGGTACGTCGATCGCCCGAAGTACTGAACCGAGCGGCGGCGTCTTCGTCCAGGTGACGTCGACGTGCCAGATGTTCTCGGTTCCTGGACTGTCCTCTCCGCGTTCGAATCTGACGACTGCCGGAACCTCTCCCTGTGGGAGAAGTGGATGGACCTCGAGTTCGCCCCAATGGGCAGCGAAGTCACGATGATTCACGCTCGAAATCGGCTGGTCCCGAAAGAACACGACCTTCCATTCGAGCAGGGCCCGGCGCACGTCCTCGATCTGCTCCTCCGACGGATCATGCAGGTCGATGTCGCTGATCTCGGCACCGATGAACGGTGTGACGGGTGTCAGAGTGAACCGCTCGTACGGCCTCGATTCAACGCCTTCCGGGTTTCGCCTCATTCCGCGTGGTCCGAATTCGATTGTGTGATTGCCGATTTGGACTGTTCGTGAGGATGTAAGGGTAGCCATCGAATGACTCCGTCCTGTCGTGTCGTGTCGCGGGGTCACACGTCAGTCGACGCGTGCACCCGCTTTGCTCGTGTGCGTTTGTGTGCGCTTTGGGGCGCGGTCAGTGCTCCTACCGCGAGATCGACCAGATGATCCACTGTCGTATCGAAATCTGCCTGCACAACCGGGTTTTCGTCTTCGCGGCGCTGCTCGAAGATGGCCAGAGCGGAGACGCTCATGTTGAACGTCAGATCGATCCGTTCGACCGCGACGCGGCGAGATAGATGCGGCAACGCCCGCGTCAACCTGACGACAACTTCGTTGATCCCCTCGCTGACCTCGCGGAACTCAGCACTCTGCGTATCCACCGACGGTGAGATTCGGGCAATGAACCTCGCATAGTTGGAACCGTCGACCGTCGCCAGAAAATCTGCCAGCGGGTACAGAAAGGCTTCGACCAAAGCACGGACCAAGTCGGTCCGCCCACTGGCGTCGATGTCGTCGAGATACGTCAGTCGCGCTGCGTTGATCTGATCCATCCGATGCCGGAATACGGCCAGCACCAGACCGTCTCGCCCACCGAAGTGATACTGAACTGCAGAGTTGTTGCGCTGCCCGGCCGCAGTCGCCACGTCCCGCATGGACACTTCGTGAATACCTTGCTCGGCGAACATCCGCTCGGCGACGGCGATCATGGCGTTCTTGGCATCCAACGAGGCGGGCATACACCGACCATATAAGTCACTGTCTTAATTCCGCAAGCCCCATCCCCTGTGCGCGGTTAGGGAGTGCAGGGACTCCTTAACCACTCACGGGGGTAGTTGTCCCAGTCAACGAGACATACGCCGCCAACTGAATTCCGATCGATACGCTCCAGATTAAGACGACTGCTTAATCCGCCCGGTTTTGCACACGCCAAGGAGCCTGCTGGTGAATCGCCATTCCATTCCGATCATTCCCGAGACGCCGAACGTCGCGGCCGCCGTGTACTACCCCGATCAGAATCCCCCGTACACCCGCCCGGAACCGCTTCGCCCGCCGGCCGGGGCCCCGAACGTGCTGCTGATCATGATCGACGACGTCGGATTCGGCGCACCCTCCGCGTTCGGTGGCCCGTGCCGCACCCCCACCGCCGAGCGTTTGGCCGAAACCGGCGTGAAATACAGCCGATTCCACACCACGGCTCTGTGCTCGCCGACGCGTGCCGCCACACTGACCGGGCGCAACCACCACAGTGTCGGTATGGGTGTCATCTCCGAAATGGCCAACGCGGCACCGGGATACAACGGGACCCGCCCCGCCTCTGCCGCCACGGTCGCACGCGTCCTACAGGGAAACGGCTATGCGACAGGTGCTTTCGGCAAGATGCACCAGACCCCGACGTGGGAGACCACCGCTGCCGGGCCGTTCGACCGTTGGCCGGTCCGTGAGGGTTTCGACAAGTTCTACGGTTTCCTCGGTGCCGAGTCCGACCAGTTCACCCCGGTTCTCTACGAGGACTTCACGATGGTCGACTTACCCAAGACACCACAGGAGGGTTACCACCTGTCCGAAGATCTCGTCGACCACGCGATCGAATGGGTCGAGGGCGTCAACACGATGGACCCCGACAAGCCGTGGTTCTGCTACCTCACCTTCGGCGCGTGCCACGCTCCACTCCAGGTCCCGGACCGCTACCTGGACAAGTACGTCGGCGAATTCGATCACGGGTGGGATCGCCAACGCCAGATCACCCTCCAAAAGCAGAAGGAACTGGGCGTCGTCGCTCCTGACACCGAATTGGCCCCGTGGGCTCCGGGGCTCCCACACTGGGACGAACTCGACGACGACCAGAAGAAGGTCTCGGCCCGTCTGATGGAGTTGTACGCGGCATTTCTCGAGCACACCGACGACGAGGTAGGCAGGCTCGTCGACCGGTTGCAGGACATGGGTGTACTCGACAACACTCTGGTGCTCTACATGATGGGTGACAACGGCGCTTCCGCGGAAGGCGGAATGGAGGGCTCGTTCAACTACCTCGCCGGCCTCAACGGTTACAAGAGTGCGACATCCGACGTACTGGCGCGCTACGACGAATTGGGGACCGAAACCAGCTACCCGCACTATCCGGCGTCGTGGGCTCTGGCTCTCGACACCCCCTACCAGTGGGCCAAGCAGGTTGCGTCCCATTACGGCGGTACCCGGAACGGCCTGATCGCCCACTGGCCCAAGGGGATCGACAAGCCAGGCATCAGGGAGCAATGGCATCACTGCGTCGACATCACGCCGACGATCCTGGAAGCTGCCGGTATTCCGGCACCGTCCAGCGTCGACGGGGTGACCCAGAAACCGATGGAAGGCGTGGCGATGAACTACACCTTCGCCGAGCCCGACGCCGAAGAGCGCCACACCACACAGTATTTCGAGATCTTCGGCAACCGCGGAATCTACGATTACGGTTGGACCGCAGTCACGGCCCACCGCGCACCCTGGCTGATGGCCACTCACGGCCTCGAGCTCACACCGATGAGCGAGGACCGTTGGGAGCTGTACGACACCTCGGTCGACTGGTCGCAGGCCCGCGATCTCGCAGACGAGCATCCCGAGATCCTGGCCCGGCTCAAGGAAAAGTTCCTCGTCGAGGCGGCCAAATATCAAGTGCTGCCGCTGGACGACAGAACGGTCGGTCGCCACGCCACCGCGGAATCACGACCCCCGCATCCGATGATGGGCCGCAAGACCCTCACTCTGTACCCACACATGAACGGTCTGGTCGAGAAAGCCGCGCCGACGTTCTTCAACCGCTCGTACACGCTGACCGCGAGTCTGGGTAGCGTCGCCGACGGCATGCTGGTCAGCCTCGGTGGCCGGTTCGGCGGATTCGCTTTGTACATACTCGATTCCGTCCCCGTCTACTGCTACAACTTCAGCGGCGGTGGTCGGACCTTCGTGCGTGGGCGCAACCCGCTGGCACCCGATACGCGCGAGGTGTCCGTCCACTTCGAGTACGACGGCGGCGGAATCGGCAAGGGCGGAACCGCCACCCTGATTGTCGACGGCGAGGTGGTCTCCGAAGGCCGGATCGAGAAGACCACTCGGGCGATCTTCAGCATGAACGAACAGCTCGACGTCGGCATCAACCGGGGAAGCCCGGTGGCGGAGGAGTTTGCGGAGAAGGGCACGTTCCGTTACGGCGGCAAACTCCACAGCGTGACCGTCGACTTACGATCCACCCGAGATGTGGTGTCCGCAGAGGAACGGGAGAAAATCTCACTCGCCGTGCACTGATCGACCAGGCGACGCTCGCCGATTGTGCAGCCGCGCGCGATATCTGCCGTGCGGCTGCACAATCGCCCTGCGTCTATCCGACCGTGTACATCTGCAGGCACGGCCCCACCGGGCGAGCTTCCAGGATGTCGCGGGCCTTCTCACGCGCTGCGTTGAACTCCCAGGGCGCAGTGGTGCCCGGCACTCCGAATCGATATCTGCTCAAGGCACATGAACGCTGCGGTTCCGGTAGACGATCCAAGGCAGGTACCGCGTCGACGGAGAGCCCGCGTAAGTAGGAAACGTCGATGCTCTTGCCGCCCTCGAACCGTTCCACGTTCTTTTGCGCGATGTACGCGTCGGGGTTGAACACCGCGAAGGCCAGCAGCGCGACGGCCGAAGTGGCGAGAACAGCTGTGGGCAGCCACTTCCCGGACATCCGAATACCTGCGACGAGCAACAACACGAACACGAAGCCAAGAAGCAGCTCTGTCGCGAAGACGCTGACCCGGAGCACCGTGAAACCGTACTGATTCTCGTACAACCACATCCGGTGCACAGCGGACGCCACGATCACCAGGCTGAAAACACACAGGGCACCCAGCAGTCCGCGGGCAAGACGCCTCGATCCAGCGTCGCGGCGGTCGATGTACCGCACTGCGACGGCGATGACGAGCAGCGTCAGCACGGTAACCGCCATAAGCTGCCAGAAACCCTCACGCGCGTAGTCCGCATAGGTCAGTCCATCGGTCACCTGTACGTGCTCGTCTCCCCCGAACAGCGTCTTCGTCTGTACTGCAACAAAACCGAGGAACAGCACGTTGAGTACTCCGAGCGGGACCGCCCACTCCCACATCGGCAACGGCGTCGCCTGCGCAGGTGCAAACGCGTCCACCGTCGGCGTTCTGCGGCGCAGATACACCGCAACCAGCGTGCCGAACGCCATCACGACGCCGGCAAAGATCCGTGCTCCCGGGTTCGACACCGAGATGGCAGGAGCGAAGCCGTCGAAGATCTTCGCGAACTCCGGATCCGCACTCACGAACAAAGATCCGAAAATCAGCAGGAGAAGAATCGATACTGCGCTTACGACGACAACTCGCGCCGCCGGCACCCGCGGAGCAGAGCGGGTAGCGAGCTTTCGACGACGAACGAAGTTGACCGTCCGGTGCGGTGCCCGCCAGGGAGCGACCGTTCCCAGAAGTATTCCGGTCCACGTCCGCCCGCCGATCAGAGTCCACGTGAACAGAACCCACGCAGCTACGACGCAGAGGAACACCAACCACTCCGCACCGCGAACGGCGGCAACACCCAGCAGTGCGAGCATCCCGATGGCGGCGACCCACTGCGTCACGGTCATCCGCGGCGGCGTCAGAATCCCGAAGACGATCACCACACCGGCACCCACGATCACGTACGCGATACTCGCGAACCCTGGGTCGAGGATCAGGGCCGCAAGCACCCCTACTGCGGCCGCGCCGAGGAGCATCGAGCGGGTGGCCATCGAAGTGCGATCGGGACGCCAGAACCGGCTGGGACGCTTGGGTTTTACGGCCGGCATCGGCGGTTTCGGTGGAATTACTATCGGAGCGCTCATGTGATCTCCTATGTGTCTGGTTCAATTTTCAGGGTCGGAAGTACAGACGAATGCCGATGAAGACATGCGCCATCGCGAGATCTCTCGATCTCGTCAGGGACTTTGATTCAGTTCTGCGGCAGCACTACTCGAATGCAACAACCCGACGGGGCATCGACGACGGCAATCCTGCCGTCATGTAATTCGACCGCCCACTTCGCGATCGCGAGGCCGAGTCCGGTGCCCCCGTCGGTCGAGCCGCCGCGGATGAAGCGGTCGAACACTCGCTCACGGGCCTGTGGTTCGATGCCGGGGCCGTCGTCGTGGACGTCGAGCACCAACTCCCCCGCGCTGCCGGTACGTACTCGGATCACAACTTTGGTGTCGACGTTCCCGTGCTGAACCGCGTTGTCCACCAGGTTGGTCACCACCTGATGGAGGCGATCCGGATCGGCGACCACGGACAATTGTGGAGGCTTGACGTCTATCTCGATGTCGCCCGCACTCACACTCGACAGCTCGCGTAGGAACGGCTCGACCTCGAAACGGCGGCGTTTCAACGGCATTGCGCCACCCTCGAGTTTCGAGAGATCGAGAAGGTCGGCTACCAGCGCGCCCAGTCGTTCCGTTTGCCGCAGCGCCGATTTCATCATCGCCGGATCCGGTTCTTCGACACCGTCGACGACGTTCTCGAGCATGGCTTGCAAAGCGGTGATGGGCGTGCGCAGTTCATGGGAGACGTTGCCGATCAACTCGCGGCGGTACCGGTCGTCGGCCCCGAGGTCCTCGGCCATCCGATTGAACGCATGGGCGAGTTCGCCTACTTCGTCTCTGGAAGTCGCTCGTACTCGCCGCGAATAGTCGCCGCGCGCCATCGCCTTCGCCGCGGCCGTCATCTCGCGAAGCGGTGACGTCATCCCGTGTGCGAGCACCTGCGTAACGCCGAGAGCGACAACCAACGCCGTCAGTAGAGCAAAACGAAACGGTTGTTGCGACGTCAGCCAGAAACCACCCGCGGCGAACACCAGTGCTGCGACAACCAGGAGGCCGACCTTCACCTTGAAGGACCGCATCGGGTCCAGCGGCCGCGGCCACCGTGCAAAAAGACGGTCGACGACGCTCATCGCGGCACGTCCCAGGCGTACCCGACCCCGTGAACGGTCCGGATCACGGAAGGTCCGAGCTTGCGTCGCAGCGCCTTGACGTGGCTGTCGACGGTCCGACTGCCCGCTCCCTCACCCCAGCCCCAGATCTCCTCGAGCAGCGACTCCCGCGGGATCGCGGCTCGCGGCCGCTCCGCCAGATAGGCGATGAGATCGAATTCGGTGCGAGTCAGGTGAACTTCTTGCGCATCACGGCGTACTCGACGTTCGGTCAGGTCGATCACGACGTCACCGAACTCGAGGAGGTCGGCCACCGGGCGAGCAGCGTGCTCCGCGCGATCCGCACGCCGAAGCAGAGCCTGCACCCGGGCGACGAGCACACGCATGCTGAACGGCTTGCTCAGATAATCGTCGGCCCCGACGCCGAGACCGATCAGCATGTCCGTTTCATCGGCGCGAGCGGTCAGCATCAGCACAGGCACCGGGCGCACGGCCTGGATGCGGCGGCAGACTTCGAGTCCGTCGAATCCCGGCATCATCACGTCGAGTACCACCAGGTCTGCGTCCATCTGCTCGCAGCGGGCCACCGCGCTGGGACCGTCGAACGTCAGCTCGACGTCGTAGCCCTCGGCACGCAGCCTCGCCGCGATGGACTCGCAGATGCTGACCTCGTCGTCGACCACGAGCACTCTTCGCTGACTCATGGAACTGACTGTATTCGGCCCTCGTGGATGAACCTGGGAGGACTTGTGAAGGTTCTGTGCAGGTTCTAGAACCTGCGGATGTTGTTGATCGGCAGATCCGCCAGGGGCGTCAGTCCGGTCGGAACACCAACTCCGTAGGCGTTGAACACCATTCCGAACCCAGCGTAGATGCCGACGTGCGTCGCACCGGGGTAGAAGGTGATGACGTCGCCGGGGGCGAGGGCCCACCGGGGAACCGGCTGTCCGACGTTGGCCTGCTGTTGGCTGGTCCGTGGCAGATTCACGCCGGCCTGCCGAAACGCCCATTGCACCAGCCCGGAGCAGTCCCACGAGTTCGGCCCGACGCCGCCCCACTGGTAGGGCTTTCCGGTCTGAGTGCTCGCCGCTGCCAGCGCGATCAGCCCTGCCGGACTCGGAATCGGAAGGGCGGCTGATCCGCTGCTGATGCTGCCCGTGCTTCCCACGCTTCCGGAACTCCCGCTACTGCCACCGCTACCGAGGCTTCCCGGGTCGGCTGAGGCAGGGGCAGCGGAAAGCAACAGGGCACTTCCGGTCAGCAAAGCCGCGACCGTTCCCGTGCGGAGTGTCGACTTCTTCATGCATCCGTCCTTCGTGGGAGTCGTTTCGGCGCGCGGCAGCGCACCTCGATAGCCGTGAACTGGTAAGACACGTGAAAACAAACACTTCGTTCGGATGTTAACTGCGTGGACGTGGTGTTCGGACAGGAATGATTGATCCGATTTGTCGGTTTTGAACAAACGGGCCTTACGTCCCGGGCTGGCAGAAGATCAGGGAATGATGGGGGATTTCCTGGATCCCGCGGCACGACAAGGTCCATAGATTCGACTCATGCGCCCATACCTGCTCGTCGCCGCGGTCATCATCGGAGCCACCACGGCACTCGTCGGTTGCTCGACGCTCCAGCGCGCAGTGGAGATTCAATCGGATCTCGACGGACTCACCAGGTCGGGTGTCGTCGGGTCGATCGCAACACTCGACGACGGCACCACGACGGCTGTCATGACCAGCGGCGTGCCCAACCGGACCAACGGCGATTCGATCGGCAAGAATGATCGCGTCCGGATCGGAAGTGTGACAAAGACATTCACAGCTTCACTCGTTCTGCAGTTGGTCGCCGAGGGCAAGGTCGACCTCGACGCACCGATCGAGCGGTATCTCCCGGGCCTACTGCACAGCAGTGACATGGACGGCAGTGGCATCGACGGTAGCGCGATCACCGTGCGGCAACTGCTGCAACATCGCAGCGGCCTTCCCGAGTTCGCCGGAGAACCCGGCGCCGACGAATGGATTGCAGCTAACGAGAACCGAACGCTGACGCCGTCCGCCGCGGTCGCCATCGCCCTCGGCAAACCGGCGCAATTCGTCCCCGGAACGTCGTTCGTCTACACCAACACCAACTACATCGTTCTCGGAATGCTCGTCGAATCCGTGAGCGGCCGCAGCTACGCCGATGAACTCCGGTCTCGGATACTCGATCCGCTGGACTTGGAAGACACGTACCTCCCGCCGGCCGGTGAGCTCGACATCAGGGGCGATCACCTGACGGGCTATCAGGATCTCGACGGTGGCCTGACCGACGTTTCCCGCACGGAACCGTCGATCCCCTGGGCTGCCGGAGCGATGGTCTCGACGGGCACAGACCTGAACACCTTCTGGCGTGCACTACTCGACGGGCGGGTGGTGCCGGCCGAGCAGCTTGCCGAGATGACCACCCCTCAGGTCGCCGCCACCGAAGCCGAGGGACTCGGGTACGGGATGGGCGTCGGCGCCACCGAACTTCCCTGCGGCGTCACCTATACCGGCCACAGTGGTGGGATCTACGGGTACTACACACTGTCCGGTGCGACGCCGGACCGCGCGTTCACTGTGACGCTGACGTCGACGCCGAAGGACCAGCCGGACACCGTCGCGATACTCTCGCACGCACTCTGCCCTTGACGCTGTTACCAGTATTGATGACGTTTTCCATCAGTGTCCGCGACGAAAATGACCGCGTCGGCGCCGTCCAACTCCGAAGGTTTCAGCGGCAGATGCCCTGGCAGGATCGCCTCTCCCGCGGTGACGGACAGGTCAAGTGCTGCGCGAAGTGCGGGGGTCGGAAACAGGGCACGCCGACTGGTCGCATCGGCCAACGCTCCCTGCAGAGTGCCCGGATCACTGTCGGGGTTGGCGTCGGTTGCCACGAATACGTAGCGCTCTCCGAGGACAAGTCCGACAAGTGAGCCGGCGCTCCCCCAGCTGACCACGTCGCCGTTGACGGGCATGTCGGACGGCACTCGCAGGAGATGGGCATTGTGTGCGAAGAGCAGGATCGGCCCGCGTCGCTGCTCCTGGGCGACGACGGCCAGCAGGTTCTCGGCCATCATCTCGGCACGGAGACTGAGCAGAGTGCCGATACGATCAGGAGCGGAACTCGCCATCGCGGCGTGGTAGCGCAGAAGACCTACAGCGGTGCGTGCGTGTGCGAGGGCCAGGTCGTATCCGCCCGGGTCGGCGGGCCGCAGCACAGGTGCGGCGCGCCGCAGGACGCTGGCGAGGTCGTCCGCAATGATGCGCAGGGCACGAGCCTGATCGGAGTTGCCGACGGACGCAGCCGGTTCGAACATCGCCGCCGGGTTGGTCCAGTCGGGGTCCTGCCCGAGCAGAAGGTCGATGTCGTCGAACGAGTGCGGCCGCATCGCAGCGGGCAGGAAGTCACCTGCTGCAGACAGCGCGCCACGTGGGCTCGGTGCGCCGGAGTACTCCACCGGAGCGTCGAAGCCGTAGAAGCGAACTCGGTCGGCCGGAGCGCGGCCGTGGTTGTACTCGCGTAGCCATTCGACGAGTTCGCGGTTTCCCGGTACCGCACCGAATCCGTGGCTGAAGCCTGTGGCGAGCACCTTCTCGATGTCCGCCTCTCCCCCGTTCACGTAGTCGTTCACGAGCAAAGCCGCAAAGACATCTGTTTCGAGCACGATCGACCGATATCCTCGTTCGACCAGTTGGCCGAGAAGTTCGTTGCGCAGCAACGGAAAAGCCTTGATCCCATGAGTCGGCTCGCCGAGAGCGAGCAGAGCCGGCACCTCGGTTCGCGCTGCGAGCAGTTCGTCGACCGCACGACCAAGACTTGCCGCGTCTTCGAGTTGGCGGCCGAACT
This sequence comes from Rhodococcus sp. C-2, assembly GCF_027854095.1. Lineage (NCBI taxonomy): Bacteria > Bacillati > Actinomycetota > Actinomycetes > Mycobacteriales > Nocardiaceae > Rhodococcus > Rhodococcus sp. C-2. Next base: position 245,510 of record NZ_JAQGFI010000006.1, read on the forward strand.
CACTCAGCGCTGGGGCAGTGGACATGATCATCCCTTTCGAAGGTGGACTGCCTTCGACAGTATCGTTGAAGATTCGGTTGAAACTTTCACTGGCAATTACCTGGGGTATACCGTGAAAAGCCTCAATCGGAGGTGATCAGTGCGGCCCATAGACCTTGCCCGTGAACACGGGTTGTCCGCACAGGCGATCCGCAACTACGACGATGCCGGCATCCTCCCTCCGAGCGAGCGCAGCACTTACGGCTACCGGCGATACACCCCAGTGCACGCGCAAGCCCTGCGCACTTTCCTCGCATTGCGCGGCGGTCACGGGCACCAGCGGGCCACGGAAATCATGCGGGCGACCAACCAGGGCGACACCGAGTCCGCCTACCGCCTGATCGACAGTGCGCACGTGACGCTGCTCGCCGAGCGAAAAACTCGCACCGAGGTAGCCACAGCGCTGGGGACTCTGTCCACCATGGCACCGGCACTGGTGCACGGTCCAGCGCTGACGGTGGGTGAGCTGGCGCGCCGTCTCGGCGTTCACCCGGCGACACTGCGCACATGGGAAGAGCACGGCATCCTGCGCCCCGAGCGCGAACGAGCAACGGGTTATCGCGAATACGGTCCGGAGTGTGTGCGCGACGCCGAGATCGCACGGCAGCTGCGGCGCGGTGGCTATCGGCTGTCGCAAGTCGCTCAGTTTCTCGATTCGCTGCGCGAGGCCGGCGGAGCAGACGCATTGTCAGCGTTCCTCGAATCCTGGCAAGACCGGCTGGCCACACGCAGTCGCAACCTTCTCGCCGGCGCAGCTCAGCTCGATGCCTATCTCACGATGCTGGATCAGACCTCGCCTGGTTGCCGATCAGCAAACGGTTGAGGCGTCAGTTCACAAGCCGCGCAAGGCTCCTCACCATCTCACCGACGGTGTCGGTCGACGGCCACGGGAATTCCGGGAGATCGGCCCGCAACATCACCTGTCCGTGCAGCGAAGTCCAGATCGATACCGCATCGACAAAAGTGTCTGTGCTGGCCGACCTCCCAGCGGCGACGCACGCGTCGAGGTTGGTCACCAGCGTGTTGAAGGCGGCCAGTCCTCGCGTATCCGATTGTGGTGACTGACCTTTCGGCCTGGACCACCCGAACAAGACCCGATACCGAGCGGGCTCGGAAATGCCGAACTCGACGTATGCCGAGCACCCGGCATACAGACCCTCGACCGGGTCGGGGTGTGCGGAAACGGCGTCGGCCACGGCGAGATGCAACTGCTCCAGCGATTCGGAGACCACCGCTTCGACAATGGCATCGCGATCGGAAAAGTGTCCGTAGATAGATGGTGCGGATATCCCGACTTCGCGAGCGACCGATCGGAGCGTCACCGCCTGATCCGATCCGGTGCGGGCGATGAGCGTCGCCGCTGCGGCGACGATCTCTCCGCGGAGCCGTGCGCCGCTTCCTCTCGGATTTCGGGCGCGAGTACTCCGAGAACCACTCGTCCCAGTTTCATCGGCATCTTCGGAAACATCACTCACCCGACAAACTTTACACATGTAAGGCGAAGGGGTACGTTCTCATCACTAAACATTCGTAAGGTTACATTCGTAAGGACATGATGAATTCCCTCAAACCCACTGACCGGCGACGATGGGCAGCACTGGGCGCCCTCTGCACATCCCTCGTCGTAGTCACGATCGACAACACCATCCTCAACACCGCTATCCCGACCCTTGCCCGCGAACTGCGGGCGACCACCGTCGACCTGCAATGGATCACCAACGCATACACATTGGCGTTCGCCGCCTTGCTCATCACGGCAGGTGGACTCGGCGCGAGATTCGGTCACCGTCGGATACTTCTGACCGGCCTCACCTTGTTCGCTCTCGGGTCAGCCTTCGCTGCCCTCTCTCACACGTCGTTGCAGCTGATCGGCTGGAGAACAGTGATGGGGGCAGCCGCCGCACTGGTCATGCCGGCGACGCTGTCACTTGTCGTCTCGCTGTTCGCCCCGCACGAGAGAGGCCGGGCGATAGGAATCTGGTCTGCAACCGCCGGACTGGGAATCGCGATCGGCCCCGTAGCCGGTGGCGTACTACTCGAACATTTCAGTTGGGGAAGCGTCTTCTGGATAAACGTCCCACTGGTCGCCGGTGTGATCGCCGCGACGGTTTCTCTTGTGCCCCCGGCAAGAGGAATCACGAAGGGTTCGTTCGACATCCCCGGGCTCCTGTTATCCGCCGGCGGACTGGCTTTGATCGTGGATGCCCTCACCCAGGCAAGCCTTCGCGGATGGTCGTCGCCCGTCACGGTGCTGGAGATCGTCAGCGCAACAGCACTTCTCGCCGGATTCGTCTGGTGGGAGCTGCGGGCCTCGGCGCCGATGACCGACGTGCGCATCTTCACCAGTCGAGTGTTCAGCACCTCCAATGCCATCTTGGCCGTAACATTCTTCGCCCTTTTCGGAGTTCTCTTCACGTACACGCAATACCTCCAATTAGTTCGTGGTTACGGTCCATTGGTCGCCGGCGTCGGTGCAGTTCCGTTTGCGATAGTGATGGCGACTGTCGCCTCCAGCAGCGATCGTATGGTCGGCCGATTCGGCGTGCGCAGTTCGATCGCGACCGGTCTCGCAGTCATGTCCGCGGGACTGTTGGTCCTGTCGATCGCAGCAGATAGGTACGCACCGTTCGGAATCCTGGCTGCGATCATGGCACTGGTCGGCGCGGGGATGGGGTTGGTCATGGCTCCGGCCACAACCACGTCGATGTCTTCGGTTGCGCCCCAGCAGGCTTCGATGGCCAGTTCGATCAACAGCGTCGTGCGAGAGTTGGGTGGAGTTCTGGGCGTCGCCGTCATCGGGACGGTCGTAGCCACCGTTTTCCGGTCCCGCTTCGAACCCGGAGTCGACACTTCCACAGCCGATCCGGCGCAGATCCATGCCGGCGCTCCCCCCGCGAGTGCCTTGACCGACGCAGCGAACCAGGCTTACACCTCGGCGATGAGTACCGGAATCCAAATCTGTGCCGCAGTCGCGTTCGTCGGTGCGTTGGCCGTCATTGCACTGTTTCCCGCACCACGTCGCCCGGTTTCTTGTCCTCCCGCAGACCTCGCCAACTCGGATGACGCAGACGCTCGGTCTTCGTCCAATCCATGAACCGCACCTCACCGACGAGTTCCGGCCTCACCCACACCGCACCCTTGCGGTCATCTGCTGGAAGTTCCTCCCCGAACGGACTTTCCTTCTGACGCAGCGGTTCCAGTGTCGCAAGTAAAGACTCCAAGTCGCGATCACTGAAGCCGGTACCGACGCGCCCAACGTAGGTCAATCCATCCTCACCCGGAATTCCCATGAGCAGCGCCCCGATCCCCTGTGCTCGATTGCCCTGCCCGGTGCGCCACCCTCCGATCACCACCTCTTGAGTGCGCCAGTTCTTCACCTTGATCCAACTCGACCCACGCCGCCCCGGAAGGTAGACCGATGCACGACGTTTGGCGACAATCCCTTCCCATCCGGCATCGGTACTCACCTCCAACGCGTTCTCCGCCGTGCCCTCGATCTGTGGAGGTACCTCGAGCTCACCGACCTTGCCCGCCAACGCATTCAACACGGTGCGCCGGTCCGAATAGGACTTCCGCAGCAAAGACACTCCGTCGAGGTACAGAAGATCGAAGGCCAGGAACACCGGCTCCCCACCTCGCTGGAGAAGACCGAAATCGGTGACCCCCGCGTCGTTGTACGCCACCACTTCACCGTCGAGAACCACGTCATGACCGTCCAGCACCTCGGCCAACCCGGCAAGGGCGGGAAAGTCCCCGGTCTTGTCGTTACCCGCGCGACTGCGAAGTGACATTGTGCCCGAATGATATTCGAGAATCACTCGGATCCCGTCCCACTTTCCTTCGAAAGCCCACTCCTGCGAGTCGAGACCTTCGAGCGTTCCAGCGGTGGCAAGCATCGGCTCGAGATTCTTGGGAAACTCCGTTCCGAAACTCGCGTTCTGATCCTTCATCAGATGCATCAACCACTGGTCACCCTTCGTCCGGATCAGCGCGAAGCGTCCCTGCACCCGTTTCCCACTGAGGCGCACGATCACCTCGTCTTCACGCCACTTCTCGGTCTCGTACGTCCCGGAATCCCAAATCGTCATCGAACCGCCGCCGTACTCCCCCTTCGGAATCGTGCCCGAGAACGTGGCGTACTCGAGCGGGTGATCCTCGGTGTGCACGGCCAACCGATTCTCTCCGGCACTGGTCGGCACGCCCTTCGGAACAGCCCAGGACACGAGCACACCATCCCGCTCCAGCCGAACGTCGTAATGCAATCGTCTGGCGTGATGTTCCTGAATCACAAAGGTATTGCCCGCTGTCTCCTTGGTCACCGCAGCAGGGATCGGCTCCGGCGTCCGGTCGGCCGACCGCTTGTTGCGATAGTGCGTCAACGTGTCGGCTACAGCCGCCGAGACCGGCGGATCCAGATCGCCCAGCAGATCACCATCGGATTCGACGCGCTCCAGAACCTCGTCGAACAACAGATGTCGTAGTTTCGGATCGTCGAGTTCGTCCCAACTGCGCGGCGCGGCAACATAGGGTTGATCGCGACCGCGCATCGAGTACGGCGCAATGGTTGTCTTGGCTGCGTTGTTCTGACTCCAGTCCACGAAAATCTTGCCTGCCCGCACATTTCGAGCCATCGTCGCGGTGACGAGATCCGGGTGAAGCTTCTCGAGTCCGGTGGCGATCTGCTTGGCGACAGTCGACGCACCGCTGCCGTCCAAGGCTCGATCCAGTGGAACGTAGAGGTGAATTCCCTTGCTACCACTGGTTACCGGATAGGCAGTCCACCCCAGAGTTGCGACCAGATCTCGAATCGACCTCGCCACCTCGGCGCACTCGGTCAATCCGACGCCTTCGCCCGGGTCGAGATCGAATACCAGTCGTGTCGCCGGACCACGCTCGGAACCGTCGAATCGCCATTGGGGAACGTGCAATTCGAGTGCGGCCTGCTGCCCCAGCCACGCCAGGGATGCAACGGAATCGAAGACCGGGTAAGTGACGACACGATCAGAATGTTGCAGCGACGCACGCGTGAGCCACTGCGGGGCAGACGACGCAAGGTTCTTCTCGAAGAAGGACTGACCGTCCACGCCATTGGGCCAACGCTTACGAGTGCCCGGTCTACCGACGACATGCGGAAGCATGACTGCGGCGATACGGGTGTAGTAGTCGATGACTTCGGCCTTCGTGGTGCCGCTCTCGGGGTAGAGGATCTTGCCCAGATTGGTCACGGACACCGTTGTGCCGTCGAGCGTGATCTGACCCCGATCCGTCGTTGCCATTTCCTCATTGTGCTGGATAGTGCTGCATCTGGCAGTAGAAATCTGGTGGATCGGAAACCTGCCGCTGCGCCAGTCCACGGGCAAGACTGGATTCTCGATGGGAGAGGAGACCACGATGACAGTTCGCAGTTCCGTGGAGCCGTTGGTGGACAACAACTGGCGGATGTTCGCCACCTGTAAGACGGTGGACCCCGCGGTGTTCTATTCGCCGGGTGAAGAACGCGGACGCAATCGGGCTGCACGGGAAAATTCCGCAAAGCAGGTGTGCTTCCGCTGCCCGGTCATTCGGGACTGCCTGACGTTTGCACTCGACACCGCTGAACCACACGGAGTATGGGGTGGGACGACACCGTCGGAGCGCCTTGCACTACGACGCTCAGCTGCGTGAACTCCGCTCACACGAGACCCCCGTCACGTCCGTACCGGACAAACAGGCAAGATGGCCTTGTGCCTATGACACGACGCGCTGTTGCCGTGACCGCGATCTTCGCTTGCTCGATCTTGTTGGGCTCGTGTTCGTCGCAGCCGGAGGCACCTGCGGCAGCGGACACCACGACCACGGTTCCCGAGGCATTCACCAAACTGCCCTCGACCACCGCCGTGGACAAGTGCGGACCCCAGAGCGGGACCACCCTCGAAGACGGTGTCTTGACCATCGCCACCGATTCGCCGGCGTACGCGCCGTGGTTCGTCGACAACACTCCGTCCAACGGCAAGGGCTTCGAGGGAGCGGTGGCCCGGGCCGTCGTCGACAAGCTCGGGTACAACGCCGATCAGGTTCGCTTCACCACGGTCGCCTTCAACGACGCACTGAAACCAGGCCCCAAGGATTTCGACTTCGACGTCAATCAGTTCACGGTTTCCGGGGATCGCCGCGAGAACGTCGACTTCAGCTCGCCGTATTACGCAGTGGCGCAGTCGGTGATCGCCTCGCGCGGGAGCACAGCCGCTGAGGCAAAGAATCTTGCGGATCTGGCCGGCTACCGTTTGGGCGCTCAGACCGGTTCCACCAGCCTCGCGGCGATCACCGACACGATTGTTCCGACCACTGCGCCACGCGAGTTCGCGACCACGGACGACGCGAAAGCTGCGCTGGCCGCGGGCGAGATCGACGCATTGGTCGTCGACATCCCGACCGGATTCCACATCACCGAGAACGAACTGCCCGGGTCGGTCATCGTGGGTCAGTTTCCGCGGCCCAACGCGGTCACCGAATTCTTCGGGTTCGTGCTCGAGAAGAACAGTCCTCTGACGGCGTGCGTCTCTGCCGCCGTGGATGGCCTCTACGCCGACGGCACCCTCGAGAGACTCGCAACCGAATGGATCACGGACAGCGCCGACGCGCCAGTCCTCGAGTAGTTCAGCCGGCGCGCCCACTGATCGCGCCGACGAAGACCTTCGGGATGTCTGCCGGTGTCGGAGCGAAGTGGCTGTTGCCGCCGGTGAGAGCCGAAATCTGCTCGAGCACATCGGTATCGGCGTCATCGGTGACACCGATGGTGATGATCGGTACCGGCCGCGTCGGGTCCTGCTCGCGAGTCAGGGTGTCGAGAAGTTCCTGCAGCGAGATACTCGACGGATCATCGTTCGCACCGTCGGTCAGTAGAATCACCGAATTGATCGAGGCCGGATCGTAGGTCTGTTGCATGGACCGATACGCGGCGAGAACGCTGTCGTACAAACCTGTTCCGCCGCCGACGATCGAAGAGAGGCTGTCGATCCGAGACAGCAGTTTGCTCCGATGATCCGTGTCGCCTTCAGTTGCATCCATACGGGCGACAGGTTCGAGTTCGCGGTAGTCCGTGCCCTCGCCGAGGTCTACGGAGAATGCCCAGAGACCCAATTGTGCGTTGGCGGGAAACATTCGGATCGCAATGTCACCGGCCTGTGCAGTCGCGGCCATTCGAGTGACCCCGTCCTGCATGTAGTCCATGGACCCCGAGACGTCGACAACTGCCAGTGCACGGGAAGGCCTGGACAGAATCTCGTACCGCGCAAGCGCTTTGGTGACCACAGTCGGATCGGACGGCACCAGCGAGCCAACTTTTCCCACTCCACCGGCGACCGGCGGGGCCTGATCCGCGCCGCGGAACCCGAGGCCGGCAAGTACGGAGCGCCCGGTGTCCGATGTCAGCGCTGCCGCCAGCAGTTTGCCGGCGTCGACCGCCGCCGACGAGTCTGCACCCACACTTGCCATCGGGTAGTCCATGAAGACCGAACCGGACGACGGTACCGACGCGGTGAGTCGACTGTCCGCATGTGCGGCGAGATAAGCCTCGAAGGTCTGCTCGGTCGTCACCGCGGTCCCGCCGTCCGCGTCCACGGTTTGGATGCGTCCGGTCGAACCGGTTTCCTTCAGATTTCCGTACTGCGCTTGCGCCACCGGGACCAGGGCTGCCGAAATGGACGTGAGGTCCCCGCCCCGCGACTGGGCCTCGGCAAAGGCTGCCACGATCGGTGCGCTGGAGACGGCACTGGTGAGGGGATCGCCGATGTGCAGTGCTGGAGCGCCGAGGACATCCGTCCAAGCGGCGGGTGCCTCGCTACCCGGCGCCGAGACAGTGACAACAGGGGTGGACGCGACCGAGTTGCTGATCCGGCGAATCTCCTGCCCGCTCGCCGAAACCTTGTCCAACCATTCGCTCGAATCAGGGATCCACAGTGCGGGTGCCGAACCGTCGGCGATCGCCGCGACGGTGAGCACGGGATCTTGCGGCGTCACACTGAGCGAGCTGCACCCGAGTTCCGTAGCGGGGATGGCAGCGGCGACAGCTTCGAGTCCCGAGGCGATCGACGGATCGGCGGCCACGGTCACGGTTTCCGGGTTCTCACAGCTGGTTGCCGTCGCAGCTGTGACAGCACTCGCACCGAGTTCTCCCTTGTCGCTGACGCTTTTGAACGTCACGGCGAATGCTGCGGTTCCACCGACTGCGACTACTGCCAAGAGTCCGATCAGAACCCGCACGGATCGAGGCATGGACGCAGGTGGTGCGCCGTACCCATGACGAGACGACATTGATCGAATCCTTTCCGGCGGGACCCGCATCAATAACCAACCGATGCCCGGTTTATCCCGCCGAAAAGAATCCTAACTCATGTTAGCGGTGAAGTAGCTCGATGTGGAAATCTCCACAACTTAGGTGTAGATCTGGACAAACTGGGCCAGCGACTTCTCCACATCGCCTTTGAGCGCCCGCGCCACACTCGAACCGATCGGGCCGAACAACGGCGCGCCGCCCAACTCGACTGTCAGCGCGAGTTCCGACCCGTCGCCCTTTGCCTTGACGTCGAGTTCGAGACCGAGCTTGACCCCGCCCTTGCCGTCTCCCTTGAGCGAGATCGCCTTCGGGACGTCGTACTTCTTGATGGTCCACCGAACGCGGTTGCGCAGGCCCTTCACAGTCACGACCGAGCTGATCTCGGTGCCGACACCCAGTTGTTCGGGAAGTTCACTGCGCCATCCGTCGTGAACCACGAGCCAGTTTTCGTATCCACTGAGATCGGACGCCTTGTCCCACACTTCCTGAGGAGGAAGCGGAACGTCGATTTTCACTGTGAGCTTTGCCATGGCAGAACAATAAGCCCCGTGCGCCTTTTCCGTAACCAGAGGTACCAGAAAGACGCACGGGGGCTTTGCCCCTCTTAGTGGCTGACAGCCTTTTCGACGCCGACGCCGGTGAGGGAGCGAACTTCCATCTCCGCCTGCTTTGCCGGATCTTCGATCTTGTTACGTCCGATGTACGTACCGACGATGCCGAGGACGAATGCCAGCGGAATCGAGACGATGCCGGGGTTCGAGAGCGGGAACCAGGCGAAGTCGGAGTTCGGGAACATCGACGACGGCTTACCCGACACCGCCGGGGAGAACACGATCAGCGTCAAGCAGCTGATCAAACCGCCGTAGATGCTGAAGAGCGCACCGGTGGTGTTGAACTTCTTCCAGAACAACGAGTAGAGCAGGGTGGGCAGGTTCGCCGAGGCCGCCACTGCGAAGGCGAGAGCCACCAGGAAGGCGATGTTCTGCCCCATCGCCATGATGCCGAGAACGATGGAGACGAGTCCGATGACCACGACGGTGATTCGAGAAACTCGAACCTGCTGCTCCTCGGTTGCGTTGCCGCGCTTGATGACACTGGCGTAGATGTCGTGAGCGAACGACGCCGAAGCAGTGATCGCGAGACCGGCAACGACGGCGAGGATGGTCGCGAACGCCACCGCGGAGATGATGCCGAGGAAGATGGTGCCACCGAGCTCGAAGGCGAGTAGCGGAGCGGCCGCGTTCTCCTTACCAGGCGCTGCCAAGATCTTGTCCGGTCCGACCATGCTGGCCGCGCCGTAGCCGAGAACCAGTGTGAACAGGTAGAAGGCACCGATGAGCGCGATCGCCCAGGTCACCGAGCGGCGAGCTTCCTTGGCAGTGGGCACCGTGTAGAAGCGCATCAGCACGTGCGGCAGGCCCGCCGTGCCGAGCACCAAAGCGATTCCGAGAGAGATGAAGTCGAGCTTCGTCATTCCGGAAAGACCGTACTTGGCACCGGGCCCGAGGATGTCGCGTCCCTGCACACCCTTGGTGGTGGAACTGTTGACCATGTCCTGCGCATTGGCGAGCAACTGAGAGAAGTTGCCGCGCACTGCCCACAGAACGAGTACGAACATGATTCCGGCTCCGGCAACCAGCAGAACTGCCTTGACCATCTGTACGTAGGTGGTGCCCTTCATGCCGCCGACCAAGACGTACACGATCATCAGCACACCCACGATCGCGACGACGATCGACTGTCCCACCTTGCCGTCGATGTTGAGCAGCAGCGCGACAAGTCCACCGGCGCCGGCCATCTGGGCAAGAAGATAGAAGAGGGAAACGGCCAGAGTGGACAGGGCCGCCGCCATGCGCACCGGACGCTGCTTGAGTCGGAAGCTCAGCACGTCGGCCATCGTGAATCTGCCCGTGTTCCTGAGCAATTCGGCGACCAGGAGCAGTGCAACCAACCAGGCGACAAGGAAGCCGATGGAGTACAGGAAGCCGTCGTAGCCGTACACGGCGATCGCACCTGCGATACCGAGGAACGATGCCGCCGAGAGGTAGTCACCGGCGATGGCGAACCCGTTCTGCGGGCCGGTGAACTGCCCACCACCGGTGTAGAAGTCGGACGCCTTCTTGGTGGTCCGGCTGGCGCGGATCACCAGCGTCATGGTCACGACGACGAAAGCGAGGAAGATCGCGATGTTGAAGGCTGGGTTTCCTACGTCCGTTCCGGACGCGGCGAGTGTGGTGATCACTGTGCGGGACCTTCCAGTTCTTCACGGATGGCGGCGGAGCGGGGATCGAGCTCACGACCGGCGAACTTCACGTACCACGCGGTGATGGCGAAGGTCGTGACGAATTGCCCGAGGCCGAGGATGATGCCGAGATTGATGTTGCCGAGGACCTTGGTGGCCATGAAGTCGTGGGCATAGGTAGCCAGGACGACGTACACCGCATACCAGAGCAGGAAGAATGCAGTGATGGGGAAAACGAACTTGCGCAGACGCGTTCGGAGTTCCTGGAATTCGGGACTCGCTTGCATGTCTATGAATGCCTGGGCATCCGGGGTGCGTCGCTCTTGCGGCGACCCCTCACTGATTTCTGCTGTGGACACTGCCGGCTCCTCGCCTCGCGTGTGAAGTGAACTACGCACAGACGTTAGTGAGATCGGAGTCACATGAAGACGCTGTGGCGCCAGTCACACGGTGAGCAGTCGCGCGCTGCGCCGAACGGTCAGGCAGGCGCGACCAACGGCAGAGGGTTCGGGCGGTGAAAGTCAGGGTCGGCGGAGATCGTCTTCGCGATCGGAGCCCATTCCGAGACGTTCCGGGGCGTGCATCCGCGTGAAGATTCGCGCAATATCTGCCGGTATCTGCTTCGACGACACCTTGCTCACGACGATCATCGTGAGGAACGCCAGCGGCACGCTCACCGCGGCCGGGAACGCGAAAATGGCTGCCGGCCAGCCACCGAGGACGTCCTCCGACAAACCACCCAGGACGGCGACAGTAGCGGCAGTGCCCGCAACACATCCACCGACAACCATCCCCGCCCCCGCGCCGACGGCAGTCAGACCGCGCCACCAGATACCCAATACGAGCAGTGGGCAGAGCGTCGACGCAGCGACTGCGAACACCAAACCGACGGTTCTCGAGAGGTCGACCGACACCACCGCCAGCGAAAGCACGAGAGGAACGACCCCGGCCAGTAGCGCTGCAATACGGAAGTCTCGAACTCGCCCACGGAGAACGTCGGTACTGACGACGCCCGCGATGCTGACGAGCAATCCGGATGACGTCGACAAGAAGGCGGCAATGGCACCGGACGCGACGAGGGCTGCCAGCAGTTGTCCGCCCCACCCCGAGAACACCGAGCCCGGCAGCAGCAGCACCGCCGCGTCGGAGGTGCCGGTGATCAGAAGTTGCGGAACGTACAGGCGAGCGAAGACGCCGAGGAGTGTCGGAAACAGGTAGAACACGCTGACCAGACCGACAACGGCGAGCGACGTCAGACGGGCTGCCCGGCCGTCGGGGTTGGTGTAAAACCGGACGAGAACATGAGGAAGGCCGAGCGTTCCGAGGAAGGTCGCGAGCATCAGCGAGTACACCTGGTACATCGGGTGCGGCCCACCGAAACCCCAACCCGGGGTGATCCAGTCAGAGTTCTGCGCGGGCGCTCCGGCGACGACAGGGACGGCGGCTCCCGCGTCGAGGACCATGGACATGCCTTCACCGAGAGTGTGCTCCCCCGGCCCCAGGGTCATCGTGCCTTCGACCGCTCGCCCGTCGACTGTGCCGCCGCTGACCGTCACCGGCTCGGACACCTGGACGACGACGTCGGTGGTGATGTCGACGGTCGTCGCAGTGGTGACCGTCGGCGGCATCGACGCGCCGACGTCGTGGTGATCGCCGAAGAAGTAGAAGGTCAGTGCCACAGCGGGAATCGCGACGGCAGTCAGTTTCAGCCAGTACTGGAAGGCCTGAACGAAGGTGATCGAGCGCATCCCGCCGCCGACGACGTTGGCGATGACGATGACCCCGACCGCTACGCCGCCGATCCAACTGGGAACCCCGAGCAAGATATTGAGCGTCAGTCCCGCGCCTTGGAACTGCGGGATCAGGTACAGGATGCACACCATCGCGACCACGAGCATCGCGAGCTTGCGCAATCGCGGTGAGCCGAGACGGAACTCGGCGAAATCGGGGACGGTATACGCACCGGAACGCCGAAGCGGCGCTGCGACGAACAGCAGCAGGGCGAGGTATCCGGCGGTGAAGCCGATGGGATACCAGAGTGCGTCGGCGCCGTACTTGGCGACCAGCCCCGCAACACCGAGAAACGAAGCAGCAGAGAGGTACTCGCCGGAGATGGCCGTCGCATTCCACCGCGCACTGACGGTTCTGGACGCGACGAGAAAGTCCGAGGTGGTACGAGCGAGCCGAACGCCGTAGATTCCGATAGCCACCGTCGCGACAGCTGCTGCCACGATGCCGAGCACCGTCAACACCGGGATAGGTTGTCCTCCCACAGTGCCGCGCTCAGTCGTCCACGATGTCGTTGAAGTCCTGCTCGTTTCGCTCCGCACGACGCACGAACACCCAACCGGTCGTCAACAGCAAGGGATACACGGCGCCGCCCATCACGAGCCAGGGCAACCGGATGCCAAGGACCGCGACCTCCGACAGCGTCGGGAAGAGATGCGTCAGCAGCGGCACCGCACACAGGAGCCCGGCTGCCACGACGGCAAGGCGAATCGCCAGTCCCAACTGCGCGCGAACGAGACCGCGGATCATGGCGTCACCGACTTCGGTCTGTTCCTGCACCTCCACCCGTGTTCGCACGATCCGTGCGCCACTACGTTGCGCCAACACAACGCGCTCACGCTGCGGAGGATCGGACTGCGACGTCACCGCGACAACCAACTCTGCTTGGGCGCACGAACCAGTCGATCCTTGAGTTCACGGGTGTGTCTGCGACTGACCGGAAGCTCGACGGGAGGTTTGTCACCGTGCGGGCGCAAACAGACCACCAATCCACTGCCTACTGTTCGGATGCCGGTGACCAGCGCCAGCGACACCAGGTAGGAGCGGTGCACACGCAAGAAGCCCGCGTCGGCCCAGCGTGATTCGAGCGTCGAGATCGGGATGCGCACCAGGTGCGACTTTCCAGCGGTGTGCAAACGCGCGTAGTCCCCGTCGGCTTCCACCCACTCCACCGAGGAACGCTGAACGAGCGTCGTGACACCGCCCAGTTCCACCGGGATCACCTCGTCCGTGGGCGCAGCTTCGAGTTTGCTCTCACTCTTGGTGCGCCCGGCCAGCCCCACGATCCGCTGAACGGCCTGAGCGAGACGCTCCTCCCGGAGCGGTTTGAGTAGGTAGTCGACGGCGCCGAGATCGAATGCGTCAACCGCTCGATCGTCGTGCGCTGTCACGAACACCACGGGCGGTGGCGTCGCGAAATTGGAGAGGATGCCGGCCAGTTCGAGACCGTCGAGTCCGGGCATGTTGATGTCGAGAAACACCGCGTCGATGCTTTTACCGCGCAGTATCCGCAACGCTGTCGTCGCATCCGATGCCGTGTGAACGTGCGCCACCGAGTCCTCGGCGCGCAGCAAGAAGGCCAGCTCGTCGAGGGCTGGTTTCTCGTCGTCGACGGCAAGGACGGTCAGCTGGGCATCAGTGTCAGTCTCGTTCACAACAGGTCCATGTTCCCACGACGGTTTCAGCCTGATCATCGAAGGCGAGAATCAGACGTGAATACCCTGCTTGAACTTGGGAACACGCATGCTGACCTTCGTACCGGCACCCGGCGCTGTCTCCACCACGAGTCCGTAGTCGTTGCCGAACGCGGCACGAAGTCTGTCGTCGACGTTGGCCAAACCGACGTGAGCAGCTTCTCGTGCGCTGGGTCGCCCCGATCCCGACTCGATGGCGTCGAGCGAACCGGAGCGCAGTAGTTCGGGGTCCATCCCCACACCGTCGTCCTCGACGCTGATGATGCAGTCCGGTCCCTCGTCCGCAGCCACGATGCTCACGGTCCCGCCCTCCGGCTTACTCGAAATGCCGTGACGAACCGCGTTCTCGACCAGCGGCTGGAGGGCAAGGAAAGGAAGAACCACGTTGAGCACTTCGGGTGCTATCTGAAGGCGGACGTTCAGAGCCTCCCCGAATCGCGCGCGTTCGAGGGTCAGGTAACGATCGATGTTGCGCAGCTCGTCGGCAAGCAGGGTGAACTCACCCGCAGATCGGAACGAGTACCGCGTGAAGTCCGCGAACTCGAGGATCAGTTCTCTGGCCCGCGCCGGATCGGTTCGAACAAACGATGCGACCGTGTTGAGCGCGTTGTAGATGAAATGAGGACTGATCTGTGCGCGCAGGGCACGCACTTCGGCTCGATCCAACAGGGCTCTGGACGCGTCGAGGTCGGCGAGTTCGATCTGACTGCAGGCATATCGTGCCACCTCGGTGACCGCTCCGAGCATTCCCGGCCACGGGTCCTCGCTGGTGACGATTCCCAGTACGCCGACCACGCCGATGTCCTCGATCAGCAGGGGCTGAGCGATCAGCGCTCGCACATGGTGATCGCTCGGTCCGCGCACCAGGTCCGAGTGCGTGACGAGTACCCGGCGTTCGCCTTCGATCGCACGAATGGCGGCGTCATGAAATTGTTCGGACAACGCTTCGTGACGGCCGTCCCACGCCAACAGGTTTCCCGACGCGTCTGCCAGGCCCAGACCGGAGCCGCCGGTCAGCTCGCGTAGGTGAGGCGCCGCCTCGGCGGCCGAATTCTCGTCGAGTCCACGCCGAAGTGGCCGCGCGGCAAGCGAAGCCGTGTGGAGAGCGGCATGGACTGCACGTTCGGTGGGGGTGGTCACCTCACGTCTGGTGCGCATCCACACAGCCGTCAGCGCCCCGGCCACTGCGAGAATCAGCACGCTGAGAAGCGCGACCACGGCCGGACTCAAGGCGAGTCCTCGTCCAGTTTCCGTATCAGTGTTTTCGGAGCCACCGTGCGGTACGCATCTTCGACGACGTCGGCTACGTCGTTCCAGAATTTCTCGTCCTCGGTCTCGTCGGCACTCGGAACGTCGAGGTACACGCCGATCCATCCCCGGCCACCCACGTACGGAGGGACGAAGAACCTCGACGGGTCACGACTGACCCAATCTGCCTGCGCCCCAGGTGGGGCCGCGGCCCAGATCGCGACGCGATCGTCGTGGTGGTGATCTGCCATGGTGACGAACTGCGGCGCCTTGCGCACGAACCACGACGCTTCACCGTGGCTGACCCGCTCGGTCGCCTCCGGCAATGCCAGTGCAAGAGCGCGGATTCGCTCCAACGGCGTCATCGATTCACGACCCGCAGGTATTCGGTGCCGGAACACCTGCAAATCGATCCTTCACCCACGCGACAGCTCCCGGCACAGCGGCGCCGTCCGCATGACCTTCACCCGGTCGCGCCTGGAATTCGATGACGTCACCGTCGGCGCAGGCGCGTTCGACTGCCGCCTCGGTCCATTCCGGACGGATCAGGTTGTCATTGGTACCGACGACTACGTACATCGGACCGCTCGCGCGTTGACGGGGAAGAGCAACGTCGCTGAGCCACGCGTGAATTCGGTCCGCATCCTCGGCGGTAGCCGGCCGCGTGTCGGCGGGCGTCACCTTTCCGACCAGACCCAACTTCTCCGTCGCCCGAGAGGTCAGGCACGAGGTGAGCAGGTCGTAGTTCTGCTCGAATGCGCCGCGCACGTAGTCGGTTCGTTCGAGGTCCGGATGGGTGAGGGACAGCCCTTCGAGTACATAGGGCAGCAGCAGTTGCTGAGGCAGTGACAGATTCACCTCGGAATCACTCGAGATGATCGGCGAGATGTCCGCTGCCGGGGACAGGTTTGCTGCACCGACGAATTCGAGTCCGTCGCCGTAGGTGTCGGCTTCCTCGGCTGCCGCCCAGGATGCCTGCCCGCCTTGGGACAGCCCCAGAGTTGCCCAACGAGTCGAGGTGTCCGGAACGACGTTGCGCGCCGCTCGAACCGCGTCGATGACGTTGAACGCCGCGGTGTCCGGTTGCAGGTAAGGATGCGGGTCCGGAGTGCCGAGGCCCTCGAAGTCGGATACAGCGACCACGTATCCCGAGTCGAGGAACGGCGCGACCAGGCCGATCGTGCCGAAGAGGGTCGGCGAGGCCGACGGCGCACAGTCGTCCGAAATACCCGTCGTGCCATGGCCGATGGAGACGATCGGCCAACCGCCCTCCGGCGGCGTTCCAGGCGGTGTGAACACGGTTCCCGATACCTGGGTCTCCCGGCCGTCGATACCGGAGGTGGAGCCGTACAGGATTTTCACCGCGCTCGCTCCGGACGCCGCCACTTCGGCTGTGCTGGTGAAGGGTTCACTGTCGAACACGACGCCGCGTTGCGCGCTGCTCTCGGCCGGCGGGGTCGTCGTGGTTGCGTTGTCGGTGACAGAGACATCTGGCGAGGCATCCGATCCGCAGCCGACGCTCACGAGAAGTGCGCTCGCCACCACGACTCCCCAGCCTGCGCGAACCCTCGAACTCCGAACCGTCATACGCAGTGTTCCCCTCTATTTGCCCGCGCTGCCTGCTCGGCGACGCCTGACACGTTCCTCGGCTGCGGCCTCTTCGATGTCGAGTCCTTCCAATACGGTACGCAATACCTCGTCGTCGAGATCTCCGTCGTCGCGCGCGGCGATCAGTGCGACTCGTTGCGAGCGAAGGGATTGATGCCGGAATTTGTCGAAGAGCGCTCCCGCATTCCACAAGGCGGCCTCGCGATCGGCGTCCTCGTCGACCTCCTGGAGTTGAAGCCTCGCCTGCATCGAGCGGCGTACGCGTTCGACGCTCGCCTGCAGTTCCTTCCCGTCGATCCCCGGCGGAGGGTGCGCGGCCGCGTCTGCCAACGCCTTCTCTCCCGCCTTGCGAGAAATGTTGCGGGCCAACTCCATCTGTTCCTGCGTGCGCAACTGCTCGTAAGGATCCGCGACGTCGAGGCGACGGATCATGAACGGCAAGGTAGATCCCTGGATGAGCAATGTCCCGACCGCGACGATGAACGCGATCGCCTGGATGACGCCGCGTCCGGGGAACGGCTCGCCGGACGAGAGTGCAAACGGGATACCGCCGGCCGCAGCAAGAGTGACGACGCCGCGCATTCCCGCCCACGAGACCACCAGATTCTGTTTCCACGTCAGTTGATTCTCGCGATCACGGCGCAGGGTTACACCGAATCGCACACGCGAGTAGCTCAGGAACAGCCACACCGGCCGAATCACGATGACAACGGCCAGGACTGCGAGACCGTACGCGAACACGTGAAGCACCGGAAGTCCGTCGGCGACAACATCGTCGATCACGAAGCTCAGCTGGAGCCCCATGTACGCGAAGACGAACATCTCGAGAAGAGTGTCCAGGCTCGACCACACCGAGCGCTCCTGCAATCGCGTCATGATCGACGCGTCCGTCGAATAGTGCCCGATCACCAGACCAGCGACCACAACGGCCAGAACACCGGACGCGTGTAGTTCTTCGGCGGCCAGGTAGGCAGCGAACGGAAGCACCAACCCCAAGCCGGTTTCCAGTGGAGAGTCGTACATGCGGGCACGAACGAACTTGACGACAAACGCGAGCACCAAGCCGACGACAACGCCGCCGATCACTTCGTACGCGAAGAACAACAGGGGCGAATCGGTGGCAATTCGCGTTCCGGTCACTGCTGCGACGGCGACGGTGAAGAGCGTGAGCGCGGTGGCGTCGTTGACGAGCCCCTCGCCCGTCAGGATGGCGATCACCCGTTTCGGGAGCCCGAGCTTCTGACCGACCGCCACCGCGCTGACGGCGTCGGTCGGCGCGATCACGGCCCCGAGCACCAGGGCGGCGCCGATCGTGAACTCGGGCACCATCCATTCGGAGAAGAAGGCAACCACGAACGCCGTCACCAACACCATTCCGACGCCGAGGCGCAAGATCGGGGCCAAGTTGCGTTTGAAGGTCGCCACCGAGAATTTCAGAGCGGCCGAGTAGAGAAGCGGCGGCAGGACCACACCGAGAATGACGTGGGGATCGAGTTCCGGCCGCGGCATACCGGGTATGAAGGATGCGACCGAACCTACCGTCACCAAAACCAGCGGAGCCTGCAGGTTTCGTCGATTGGACAGCCCGGTGACTGCGATGGCGGCAATGACGACCAGCAGAATCCAGGTGAAGTTCACGCGTTCATTCTGCCCGCCGACCCTGGGAGTTCACCCAGCGGACGCACAGAAGCCCGCAACCTTTTCGGTGACGGGCCCCTGAGCAACGGTGCTACCGAAAAACGGTATGCCGAATCCGGTATTACTGCTTTTCGGGAACAGCCTTCTTGGCGGCCTCAGCTGCCTTGTCGATCTGATCGCCGTACTTGTTGCCGGTCTTGTCGTCGGCGATGTCGGCGACCTTGTCGATAGCGTCGTGAACCTTGTCGGAGTTCTCCGCTGCGAGCTCCTGGCCCTTTTCGACCAATCCCTTGACGTTGTCCAAGAAACCCATGTCCGTGTCCTCTCCCGGTGCTGACGCACATCCTTCGGCGGAATCGTTCCTCCGCGCCCTTCGATTCTCACAGGTCGACGGCCTCTGCGCCAGAAAGCAGGTCCGTGCGTTCGAGCCGTGCGCAACTTGAGGTAGCGTTAACCCGCCAATAGCTGATTGACCACCCATCGACATCGACAGGTGCCCGGTTTGAATGCAGGACTGCGCGGGACGGGGAGCGACCCCTACCCCACGCGTGAACTGCTGTCCCGGTGGTGGTCGGATCGCACCGATTACACCTGGCTCCCCCGATTCCTCGACACTCGCGGGCTGACCGTTCCCGGACGCAAATTAGTCGCGGTGTGGTGTTTTCTCTTCGCCCTGATCGCGGCGACCATGCAGTTGAGCCGCTTCGGTTCCGACACCGCCCTGGCGCGGTCGATCTTCGCCCTCGGAACTATCAGTGGCGCCTATGCGGGCTACCGCTGGGCGCGTAATGAATCGTGGCCAACTTGGCGACAATCCGTGGCCTTTGTCGTCTGGGCCGACCTGTGGCTCGCCGTCACTCTCTTCTTCGCCGTGCGCACCGCTTTCGTCGGAACCATCGGCTGCATCTTGTTCATCATGATCGGCTTCTATGCGGCGATAGTTCACAGCCCTCGCGTTGCCATCAGCCACATCGGTTGGGCTCTTGCTGTCTGCACGACGCTCGCTGCCATGGCGATGTCCGAGCCGGTCAACGACGACTGGGTGGTCGTGAATCTCTATCTGATGGTTGCCGGTGTGGTTTTCTCCACCGCATGGATTCTGCAGATCGTCTGGCTGCGCCTGACCGACGACGCACGCAACGCCCACTGGGACTACCTCACCGCGACACTCAATCGCCGCGGACTCCAGGACGAGGCACAGCATCTGCTGCGCAGTGATCGAACGCAGGCTCTGATCGCACTACTCATCGACGTCGACTCGTTCAAAAACCTCAACGACACACACGGCCACGTCGCGGGCGACGACGCGTTGACCGCTGTCGCCGACCGCCTCCTCGCTGCCGCCGGACCCGATGCGGTGGTGGCTCGAATCGGTGGAGACGAGTTCGTCGTCCTGCGCGGAGTCGATCGAGGAGATATCGAGCGGGTCGCCACCGAGATACATTCGGCGGTCTCGTCCGACTCCGATCCCTATCCTGTGTCCGCCAGTACCGGCGTCAGCGTCTATCTGAGTCCCGAGACGGGCTTACCGGATCGAGCTGTAAACGAACTGATCGAGCACGCAGACAATGCGATGTACCGAGCCAAGAAGCGCGGCGGCGATCGCATTGCCTGGGTGCAGATGTTCAGGCGCTGAAACTACTCACTCACTGTGGGCATGGTGATGCTCGCCGGGCAGGTCGTCGGGTGTCGCGAACATCTTTCGTTTCTCCCCGTGCAGGCGTGCGCTGATCCACCACGAGAGTTCCACGAGTACAACGCCGATCGCGCCGAGGGTGATCGCGAGCGTCGTCGCAGCGACGTTGCTCGGATCCAGTTTGAAGAACTCGCGGGTGAACGGCAGCGCGAACAGGATGAGGTATCCGGCCACCGACCCGCCGATCAGAACGAGCTTCCACCAGACGTACGGCCGAGCCACGACGGCCAGAACCCACACGGCGATCATGATCAACGTGATGAGCGCACTGGTTCCGGCCTGGATCTTCTGGGTTTCCGTCTGGTCCGGGCCTTGGTAAGCCAATACGTAGGAGATGAACGTGGTGATGCCGATGATCAGGCCCGACGGCAACGCCAGACGCATCACGCGCGAGACGAAACCGGTTCGCGCGCGCTCGTTGTTGGGTGCCAGAGACAAGATGAAGGCCGGGATACCGATCGTGAACCACGCTGCGATCGTGACGTGGCGGGGCAGGAACGGGTACGGCAGCGGTTCGAAGTCGAAGACCTGGGACAGGACGCCGGTGATGCCGATCAGGAACGCAAGC
The DNA here is from genome assembly GCF_027854095.1 of Rhodococcus sp. C-2. Taxonomy (NCBI): domain Bacteria; kingdom Bacillati; phylum Actinomycetota; class Actinomycetes; order Mycobacteriales; family Nocardiaceae; genus Rhodococcus; species Rhodococcus sp. C-2. The sequence goes on from NZ_JAQGFI010000006.1 coordinate 266,345, forward strand.
ACCACCGAGTAGACGGTCTTGGTCAGGAACAGATTCGACACACGCTCGATGTTGCCGATCACTCGGCGGCCTTCCGCGACGACGTACGGGAGCGTCGCGAACTTGTTGTCCAGCAGCACGATCTGGGCCACGGCTCGGGTAGCCGGGCTGCCCGAACCCATCGAGACTCCGATGTCGGCGTCCTTGAGGGCGAGCACGTCGTTGACGCCGTCACCGGTCATCGCGACGGTATGTCCGCGAGACTGCAAGGCCGCGACCATTTCCCGCTTCTGATCCGGTCGCACTCGACCGAACGTCGTTGCTCCGTCGAGAGTGTCCGCCAGCTTTTCCTGATCGCTCGGCAGCTCTCGCGCGTCGATGGGACGGTCGCCGCCTTCGAGTCCGAGGGATCCGGCAACGGCGCCGACGGAAACCGCGTTGTCGCCGGAAATGACCTTGACCGCGACCTTCTGGCTGGCGAAGTACTCCAACGTCTCCTGGGCGTCCGGGCGCACTTTCTGCTCGAGCACGACCAGAGCTTCGGGGGTGACGGTGCCAGGGGCGTCGGCGTCGTCGACGGGGAGGTCGCTGCTGCCGAGCATGAGGACACGAAGTCCGCTCGAACCCACTTCCTCGGCCTTGCGGGCCATTTCCGAGTCGGGATCGAGCAGCACGTCCGGGGCACCGAGTACCCAGTTGCCGTGACTGCCGTACGACTGGCCGCTCCACTTCTTCGCCGAGGAGAACGGCGCCACCGCTGTCGCTTCGCCCCACCCGGAGTCGTCGGAGAGAGACTCGCGAATCGCCAGGACACTCGCGTTGGGGCGAGGGTCGGACGCGGCCATCGCGCTCAACGCGGACTTGACCGCAGTCTCCCCCGATCCACCCGGTGCGACGTCGACCTCGGACAGCCGCATACCGTTCTCGGTCAGCGTTCCGGTCTTGTCCGCGCACACCACGTCGACACGAGCCAGACCCTCGATCGCCGGCAACTCCTGAACGAGGCACTGGCGCTTGCCCAACCGGATCACACCGACCGCAAATGCAATGGACGTCATGAGCACAAGGCCTTCGGGAACCATCGGAACCAGAGCTGCCACCATGCCGTTGAGTGCCGGTCGGATCGGCAGGCCGATCGTGAAGAGCTGATTGAAGATGATCAGCGCACCCGCCGGAATCATCAGGTAGGTGATGAACTTCAGGATCTTGTCGATGCCGCTGCGCAGTTCGGAATGCACGAGGGTGAACTTGCTCGCCTCTTCGGCCAGCTTGGCCGCGTATGCATCGCCGCCGACCTTGGTGGCGCGGTATGCACCGCTGCCCGCGGCAACAAAACTGCCCGACAACACTTGCTGGCCACTCGCCTTGTGAACCGGATCGGCCTCACCGGTGAGCAGCGATTCGTCGACCTCGAGTGCAGCCGAACTGACCACCTCACCGTCGACGACTATCTGGTCACCGGATCCGAGTTCGATAATATCGTCGAGCACAACATCTTTGGGCGCCATCGCCACGGCGACGCCGTCACGCCTGACCATGGGCTTGGCCTGACTCACGATGGCCAGAGCGTCGAGCGTGCGCTTGGCGCGGATCTCCTGGATGATGCCGATACCGCTGTTCGCGATGATCAGCAGTCCGAACATGCCGTCGATGATCGAACCCGTCGCGAGCACGATCACCAACAACACGGTCAGGATCGCGTTGATGCGAGTGAAGACGTTGCCGCGAATGATGTCCTTGACCGAGCGGGACGCCCGGTCCGGTACATCGTTGGTTTGTCCCGACGCGATCCTTGCTGCAACCTGATCGGCGGTCAGACCGCGGGCGACGTCGACGTCGTCCGGCAATCGCTCAGGCGCTACCGCCACTGCTGTCTCTTCTGAACTGGTGTGCTCGTGAGCCATGGTCAAAGATTACGCACCCGGAGCAACTAATCAGGGTGCGACTCGACAGGCAACCACGTCCGCGACACTTCGCCGCTCAGCCCAGCGGTATCCACCACTTCGATGGCGGTGTCGGTGACAACGCGTCGATCCTGCCGCCCGGCATCGGGACCGACACTGTTGTGCCCGCATCTGCAGCCGACTCGTCGAGGCGAATGATCGGCTCCGACCACGAGTGAAACGCGAGGTTGAACGTCGCCCAGTGAATCGGGACGAAGACACCGCGCGACCCGTCGCCCTTGTTGAGGTCGATGTGCGTCTGCACTGCCTCTTCCGGATTCATGTGGATGTCCGGCCAGCGCACGTCGTACGCACCGACGGGGAGAAGCGTCAGATCGAAAGGCCCATAGGTTTCACCCAGCTGTTCGAAACGCGATGTGTATCCGCTGTCACCACCGAAGAAGACCCGGTGCTTCGGCCCGGCGAATACCCACGACGCCCACTGCGTCGTGTTCCGGACGAGGCCACGACCGGAGAAGTGACGAGCCTCCGTGCACGTGAGGACCAGGTCGTCGATTTTTGTCGACTCGTCCCAGTCCAATTCCACGATCCGGTTCTCGGGCACCTTCCAGTGCCGCAGGTGAGCCCCGATACCGATCGGCACGACGAACGGAGCGGTCTGTGTACGAGTCAGGGTCTTGACCGTAGCCATGTCGAGATGGTCGTAGTGATCGTGAGAGATGACTATCGCATCCACTGCAGGCAGTTCGGTCAAAGCCACCGGAGTGGGGTGCATGCGCGCGGGACCTACTGTGGCCGAGGGTGATACGCGTTCACTCCACACCGGATCGGCGAGAACGCGGTAGCCGTCGACCTCGACGAGAACACTCGAATGGCCGTACCACGTCACCGCCGCGTCGCCGGCTGCCGCCGGTGCCAGCGGAGTGGCCAACGGAATCGGCCGACGCGGCCGACCCGTCGACCCTCGCGTGGCCATCGACTTGAACATTCCGACATCGGTGCCCGGAACCAGTGTGCTGCTGGGCTCCGAGTTGTGGAACTGGCGGTCCCGGTATCGCGGGGACATCGCCGCATACGGTTGCACCGTGTTTCGCGAGGCCCCGATCTGCGTCGGGATGCCCCATGCGGCTCGCGCCACCCACCCCGTCGCCGCGGCAACAGCAGCAACTCCGAGAACCGTCGTCTTCTTCATTCAGACGAGCGTAGCCACTATCTGCCCTGCGTGCCCGGCGCCTGTTTTCCCTGCAACCAGCTTTACTTACCCTTGAATACGGGAGGGCGGTTCTCGATGCGGGCAGCGCGGGCTTCCTGGACGTCCTCGCTGAGCCAGGCGGCGTGAAGCGCGTCGAGCTGCTCGGGAGACTGCTCCTCCATGGTGCCGTCGTCGTTCAGAACCATCTTCATGTGCCGCAACGACAGCGGTGCGAGATTCGCGATGCGGTGTGCCCATTCCTGAGCGTCGTCGAGGGTTCCGATTTTGTTGGCGAGGCCGCGAGTGAAGGCTTCTTCGGCGCCGATCTGTTCGATGCCGAGCAAAATGGTGCGCGCGGGACCGCCGCCGACCAGCGACGCGAGCCGACGCATCGTCCACTTGTCCACCGAGACACCGAGGGTGGCGGCCGGGATTCCGAAGCGAGCGCTCGGCGCTACGACGCGAAGATCCGACGCGATGGCCAGTTGCGTGCCCGCGCCGATGGCCGGACCGTTGACGGCAGCGATGACGGGGATGGGCGCCGTGTCGATAGAGCGAAGCATCTCGAACAGGCGATCGGTGAAGCCCTCCATGTAGACGTCGCCGGAAAGGTCCGCGCCTGCACAGAACGCCGATCCCTCACCGGTGATGACGACGACATGCGCGTGCTCGGCTACCGCCGCGTTCATCGCGTCCCGTATTGCGATGCAGAGTTCCGCGCTGAGCGCATTACGACGCTCGTGACGCTGCAACTCGATGGTCACGACGTTGCCGTCACGGGAGAACCCGATCATGTCCGCTCACTTTCGTTTCTGGAAGGCTCGACACAGGGATGTTCCGAGGCGCCGATACCGTCCGCATACTTCTCTGCAGCTAAGTTCTGTACATCAGGAGGTTAGATTACCGATGAGTACAGACGACCTTGCCGCACAGCAACCACACCCGGTTGACGTGGTGGTGATCGGCGCCGGACAGGCCGGACTCTCCGCCGCCTACTACCTGCGCAAGTTCGGAATCGAGCCCGAATCGGGGTTCGTGGTGCTCGATCATGCGTCGGGGCCGGGCGGAGCGTGGCAGTTCCGTTGGCCGAGCCTGACACTGAGCACCGTCAACGGCGTCCATGACCTCCCGGGAATGTCCTTCGCGGAAACCACCGGTACAGACGCCGAACAGGTGCCTGCATCGGTGGCGGTCCCCCACTACTTCGAACTGTACGAAAAGCAATTCGAACTTCCCGTCCACCGCCCGGTACACACGCGAGTGGTGTGTCCGAGGGAAGAGCGCCTGCGGATCGAGACCGACCAGGGAGTATTCGCGGCGCGAGGCTTGATCAACGCGACGGGGACCTGGGAGCGGCCCTTCATCCCCCACTATCGCGGGGCCGAGTCGTTCCGTGGCCGACAACTGCACACGAAGGACTATCGAACCGCTGCCGAGTTCGAAGGCAAACATGTCGTCGTGGTCGGCGGCGGGATCTCGGCCGTCCAACTGCTCGACGAGATCTCACGCGTCACGACCACTACCTGGGTGACGCGGCGCGAACCCGAGTTCCGCGACGAGCCGTTCACGCCGGACATCGGCCGCGCTGCGGTTGCCATGGTCGAAGATCGTGTACGACGCGGCCTGCCACCGGGATCCGTTGTCTCGGTGACCGGCCTCCCGGTAACGCCTGCCATCCGGGCAGCGCGAGAGCGTGGTGTGATGAATCGACTGCCGATGTTCTCCGAAATTCTTCCGAACGGCGTGAAGTGGGCCGACGGTACCGTCGCCGACGCCGATGTCATCTTGTGGTGCACCGGTTTTCGTAGCTCACTCGATCACCTGGCGCCGTTGCACCTGCGCGGACCGGGTGGCGGAATCCCGATGACCGGGCGCCTCGCCACGCAGGTCGAAGCCGACCCTCGCGTGCACCTGGTGGGATACGGACCGTCGTCGTCGACGATCGGAGCCAACCGCGCCGGCCAAGCGGCAGCGCGCGAACTGACCGCGTACCTGGGAATCGGCGAATGAACAGAATCCTTGTTCCGGGCGAAACCTGCTGGCGCATCGAACCGGCGGACAATCTTGCCTGCATCGTCGACGCCGCTGACTACTTTCATCATGCGAAGTCCGCAATGCTGCAAGCTGAGAAGCGAATCATGTTGATCGGCTGGGACTTCGACACGCGCATCAAACTCGAACCAGGCAAGCAGACTCTCGACGGCCCCAACCGGTTGGGAATGTTCCTCCGCTGGCTCGTCCGCGAGAAACCCGACCTCGAAATCCTCGTACTCAAATGGAACATCGGCGCGTTCACCGCAATCGGCCGCGGTATGACTCCCGTCTTCGTGTCCAACTGGTTGACCGACGAGCGCCTTCGGTTCGAGATCGACGGCGCCCATCCGGTGGGCGCGGCGCACCATCAGAAGATCATCGTCATCGACGACGCCCTGGCGTTCTGCGGCGGCATCGACATGACTGTGGACCGCTGGGACACCTCGGATCACGTCGACCGAAACGATTACCGAATCACTCCGAGTGGAAGGCGTTACGGCCCTTGGCATGACGCGACCACGGCGGTCGACGGCAATGCGGCGGCGGCCATCGGCGAATTGGCGCGGGCACGTTGGAAATCCGCAACCGGCGAGGATCTCACACCGGTCGAGAGCACCGCGACTCCGTGGCCCGTCAATCTGGCGCCCACCTTGCGGGTTGTCGACGTAGCCGTCGCCAGAACATTGCCGGAGCTCGGCGAACGCACGGAGGTGCGTGAGATCGAGGCGCTGTATCTCGCGGCCATCGCCGGGGCCGAGCACACGCTGTACATCGAAAGCCAGTACCTCGCCTCACGCACTCTGGCCGAGGCGATTGCCGCGCGCCTGCGTGAGGACGACGGACCGGAGATCGTTCTGGTCATTCCGCGCAACGCCGACGGTTGGCTGGAACAAAAGGCGATGGACGGGGCGCGCCACGACCTGTTGCATCTGCTGTGGTCCGCCGATATCCACGACCGGTTCGGGGCGTTTTATCCCGTGACCTCTTCTGGCGCACCTATTTACGTCCACGCCAAGGTTCTCGTGATGGACGATCGCCTCCTGCGAATCGGGTCGTCGAATCTCAACAACCGTTCGATGGGCTTCGACACCGAGTGCGACATCGCCGTCGAATCCGACGACGACGCAGATGTCGAGTTGCGCGCCTCGATCATCGGATTGAGGCGCCGCCTACTCAGCGAGCACCTCGACGTCACCGAGGAAGAAGTCGACGACGCGTTGGGCGAGCAGTCACTGTTGTCGACGGTTCGCGCTCTCGCGACCTCCGACGCTCGCAGTCTGCGCGAATTCGACCGGAACACAGTCGACGGCGAAGACCACGTGCTCGCTGAAAATGCACTGATGGATCCCGAGCGCACGCCACCCAGACTGAGCGATCGAATCGAAGGATTGCGCCGCCTGCTCGGCAAACGCTGAGACTCTAGAACACGCGCACGCAGTGCCCGGTTGCCAGCGCGAGTTCGACGAGCGTTGCACCGTGAACACTCGGGACGAGCGCGAGGAGAAACGTATCGCTGTCGCTGTCGAGCCAGGCAAGTGAAACGCCCGTATCGGTGATGTTGTCGACGATACGGGCGAGAAGCGATTCGAGTCCGGCAGCTCGATCGAAGCCCATGGCAAGACTGTCCGCCCACTCCCACGATCCTGCCGGCGCCGACGTGAGCACTCGCAGCTGACCCAGAACCTCGGCAGCGCCCTCGTTCCAATCCACCCAGACCAGGCGTTCTTGTTCGTGCAATGCGTCGACGAGAGCAAACCACGCCATTTCCGGGTGCGGCTTCTCGAGCGTCTGTGAGTACAACTCGTTCTGTACTTCGACATACCGTTCCGGCTGGTCGATCGCGAGAGTCACACGATCGATGACAACAGCGCTGTCAGGGGCGAGCAGTTCGGCGATCGCGCGCAACGCGTCGCGAGCAGTTCCACTCACTATGGCTCCAAGTTCAATTCGGTCATCGGTGCGGTTTCCACATTCTGACATGCGTGTGCGCCTCGTTCGGACGTGTCCTCGATGTCGGGACACGAGCCAGATGCTTGCCGTGAGTTCCACGAATTCCCGGGCAACACCGCTCGCCGAGCTACCAAATTGGACTTTCCGGCTATCCCATTCGCCGCACTTGTCCGTTTACCCTTTCACCTGGCCTTACAATCCGGATATAGTCATCGGCGATCCAAGAAGCCAACTGGGATGTAGCGAGCCAGCGAACAGTCTGTTACCGTTCAGCTAACTACCCCTTCTGGTCAAACCGGATCGAAGGGGTTCGGGCAATGACCCACGGGGGGTTGACGTGAAGGGGCCATGTTCCGCATGAAACACGATTCACACACGACAACCTCTTGGTGGTCGATCGGCGAATGGCGCCTGGGATGGAAGGTCATCGCCGTTCTCGCATTGCCGATGATCGTCGCCGTCGTCCTCGGAGCCCTTCGCGTTCAGACGGAACTCGAAGAAGCCGCACAGCTGAGTTCCTCGTCCGAGCGCGCCCTCGCTGTGCCCGCCGCGATCAATCTCGAATCCGCGCTGTACGAGCTCGCCGAAGCCGCATCGGCACGCACTGACACCGGCCCCGCCACACAAGCGGTTTCGGACGCAATGGATCAACTGGTCGACGCCGCGCGCGCGTTCCAGTCCGACGACGACCTCAACGACCAAGTGACTTCGGCGCTCGCAGAGAGCCGTTCCATCATGGAAGAGGTCGCCGCCGGCGCGGTGGCTCCCGCACGCTTGGTTTCGCGGGTCGGCGAAGTCTCTCGCGCACTCTCGAGCACCTTCACCAGCGTCGTCGAGCATTCTCAGCGTCCGGCGCTGCGCGAAGAGGGTGGCCGACTCTCAGCACTCTGGGATGCGCGACGAGCACTGGCCGAACAACGAATCCTCTTCGGCTCAGGTGATCCGGACCAGCAGGCTCGTACCTCGATGGTCAGTGCCGCCGGTGCCGAACTGGTCGCTCTGAACAACATTCTCGCCATCGACGGGAGCAACGACACCGTCCGGACCCTCAGCAACTCCGCTCAGAACCGGATCAACGCACTCGGATCAACCCCGTCGACCTCTCCTCTGGGGAGCCGCGTCGGTACCGATCTGAAATCCGGAAACGACCAGTACAACAGCCTGACCGACACCACCGTCACCGAGTTCGGCGATACCGTCACCGCTGAATCCAATGCAGCACGAACCGCAGCACTTCGTGACACTGCAATCGTGCTCGGCGCGGTCCTGCTGGCACTGGCCATCGCCCTCGTCATCAGCCGATCGCTCATCGATCCGATCCGTCGGCTGCGATTTGCCGCATTGCAAGCAGCACGACGCGGACTCCCCGACGCGATCGAACGAATTCGCGCAGGTGCCAGTATCGACGACGTCGACTTCGCCCGTGTACCGATCCGCACCCACGAGGAAATCGGCGAGCTTGCACGCGCGGTGGACGACATGCACGGTCAGGCCATCACGCTGGCCGGCGAGCAGGCCACCCTGCGGCGCCAGGTCAACGACATGTTCGAAACGCTGTCGAGGCGTAACAAGTCCCTCGTCGACCAGCAACTCGGTTTGATCGAACAGTTGGAGCAGGACGAAGACGACCCTCGTCGCCTCGAGAATCTGTTCCGGCTCGACCACATCGCCGCGAGAATGCGTAGAAACGGCGACAACTTGTTGGTTCTCGCCGGAACCGATGTACGCCGCGCCAGAACCGCCCCCGTCGCTCTCGGCGATATCCTTCGTGCGGCGGTATCAGGCGTCGAGGAATATCGACGCGTCGAACTCGGGCAGATACCGCCCGGAGTCGTCACCGGTCATGCTGCCCCGGACGTCGTTCACCTCATCGCTGAACTGCTCGACAATTCTCTGCGGTACTCCCCGCCGGAGACCACCGTCTCCATCAACGCTGCCCGCACCATCGACGGCTCCATGATCGTCGAGATCGCAGATCTCGGTATCGGCATGTCGCCTGCCGATATCCTCGATGCCAACGAGCGCCTCGCCGCCGGCGGCGAGATGAGCGCGGATACAGCGCGTCGCATGGGTTTGTTCGTCGTGAGCCGAATCAGTCGTCGCTACAACATCTCTGTGCGCCTGCGCCCGACGGCAACGTCGTCGACGCACAGCGGCATCACCGCAACGGTGCTCCTACCGACGTCGATACTCGATTCTTCTCGGGGACCCGAGATCCGCACGCCGCGAACCGGACCCGTGCCCACGCTCGATCGGACTCCGCCGCCCGCACCGTCTGAACCGTCCTGGTCACAGCCCGTCCCGACCGAATTGGCACCCCCGCAGCCTGCGACCAGAAGTTTCGCAGATCTCCCGCGTCGAACGCCCAGCAACAGCACCGACCGGACTGAGACGTTCGCCCCGATCACACCGCAATCCATTCCCACGACAACAGCGCCTTCGGGGTTGCCACGTCGCACTCCGGGCACAAGTGGAGTACCGGCGGTCAGTACCTCGACTCCGACCACTGCTGCACCCGCCACCTCCGTGTCGTCCTTCGCTCCTCTGCCCGATCCCGAAGGCACAAGCGCATCGACGTCCCTTCCCGTGCGTACTCCTTCGCCGGAATTCACCTCGCCGGCACAGGGTCCCGAGATCCCGGTGGGTCCACACCCGTCGACAACCCCGCCGCCACGGCACCGGCTCTCAGCCCCGACGCCGACAAACACTGCGGCGTTCTTCTCCTCGCGCACCCGTGACGGGCTCTCTGCTCGCGCATCGACGCGCGCTGACGGCGCGGGAGACGGCAACTCGAACGGCGTACTCGCTGCCCCGACCACGATGCCGATTTTCGCCCGGATGGTGTCCGAGTGGCTCGTGGACCCGACGGCGGAGACGTCAGCTGCTTCCACCGGCAGTGCGTGGACCACCGACGCGGATCAAGGCTGGCTGGCCGCTCGGACCTCGTTCGAGATGCCGGTCACCAAGATCGCCGATTCCGGACTTCCCATTCGAGACCGCGGAGCCCGCCTGGTTCCCGGCGCAGTCGGGAGAGGTGGAACGACACAGCGCCATGCATCCAATCCGGCGGACGTCCAACGTGGTTGGAGCAGTTACCAATCCGGAGTACAACGAGGGCGTCGGCGCGCTGCCGACCATCAGCCCGATGGCGGACAGTCTTTCGAATCGTCCACGATGTTGCACAACGATGAAGGAGAACAGTGAACACTGTCGGAGCCCAAGAGACTCCCCGCGCACTCGACTGGCTGGTATCGGCTTTTGCCCGAGACGTGCCGGGTGTGAGTCACGCGATCATCGTCTCAGCCGACGGGTTGTTGACGGCCTCGAGCACACATCTTCCGCTCGATCGGGCCGATCAATTAGCCGCTGTCACTTCCGGACTCGCCAGCCTGTCCGCGGGGGCGTCACGCCTCTTCGACGGTGGAGCCGTCATGCAGTCCGTCGTCGAGATGGAGAACGGCTACCTGCTTCTCATGGGCGTCGGTAGTGGCGCTTACCTTGCCGCTCTCGCTGTCGCCGGATGCGACATCGGCCAGATCGGTTACGAAATGGCGACTCTCGTCGATCGCGTCGGCACCACCATGGACATTGCCCCGAGAACATCGCAGGGCATTTGAGTTCGATGCCTCACCATCAATCCGAGTACGACGACGCCGAACCGAGCTTGGTCCGGCCGTACGCGCTCACCGAAGGTCGGACCCTGCCGTCCATCGACCTCCCACTCGAAGCGATCATCGCGACGATCGAAGACGCGGTCTCGAACAATCTTGCACCGCAGGATATTCGTGCATCGATCGTCGCACTCTGCGAGCAGCGGATCTCGGTTGCCGAGATCGCTGCCCACCTGGGTGTTCCGATCGGAGTCGTGCGGGTACTGGTCGCCGACCTCGTAGTAGCCGGATCACTGGAAATACATGCCACTCTGCGAAGCGACGCATCTCGAGTCGAGCGACGCGAACTGATCGAAAGGACCCTCAGTGGACTTCGGGCACTCTGACTCATCGTCTCGCGTGAAATCGACAAAAATCGTGATCGCCGGGGGTTTCGGTGTTGGCAAGACAACACTTGTGGGGACCGTCTCCGAAATCGTCCCCCTTCGCACGGAGGCCATGGTCACCGACGCCAGCGACGGTATCGACAATCTCGGATCCACTCCCGACAAGAGCACCACGACGGTCGCGATGGACTTCGGGCGCATCACTCTCGCCGACGACCTGGTCCTCTATCTGTTCGGAACCCCGGGACAGCGCCGCTTCTGGTTCATGTGGGACGACCTGATCACCGGTGCGATCGGTGCGGTCATTCTGGTCGACACGCGTCGCCTGGAAGACAGCTTCGCCGCAGTCGACTTCTTCGAGGCGCGAGGCCTCCCGTTCATCGTGGCGGTCAACCGTTTCGACGGCGCACCAATCCATTCGGCGAGCGATCTCCGCCAGGCGTTGGCTCTACCCAACCGGGTTCCCATGATCGAGATCGACGCCCGAAACCGCGAATCAGCCAAACGCGCGCTGATCGCCGTCACCGAATACTCCCTCGAACGACTTGCAGCTGAAGCAGTCGTCTAGATGAATCACCAGATGCGAATCGTCGCCGAAAGGAACTGGCATGTCGGATGAAATGCACCATTTCTCGATGGGAATCTGGCTGCTCGGACTCGCCTACGTCGTGTCCGTGGTCGGGTCGGTAGTCGGCCTGGCGTGCACCAGGCATTCAGCGTCGGCGACGACAACCGCCACACGCATGCGATGGCTCGCCATGGCTGCCTTGTCGATCGGTGGCGTCGCCATCTGGCTCATGCATTTCATCGCCATGCTCGGCTTCGCGGTCCCCGGCAGTCCCATTCGATACAACCTCGGATGGACCGTGATCTCCGCGATCATCTCAGTAGGGGCCGTGTTTGTCGGCCTGCTGATCATCGGGACCGAATTTCGCTGGACGCGGCTTCTGATCGGGGGCGTGGTAACCGGTCTCGCCGTGAACATCATGCATTACACGGGTATGCGCGCCTTGCGCTTTCAGGGCGAGATCCACTACGACCTGCTCTTCGTTGCACTGTCGGTTCTCATCGCAGTCGTCGCCGGAACCGCTGCACTGTGGTTCACCATGGTGCTCGAGTCCACGATTCTGCGTTTTGTCGCCGGAATCATCATGGGCATCGCTGTCGTCGGTATGCACTACACCGGAATGGCCGCTGTCGAGGTTGTTCACGACGCGGCAGCCCCGGCGCCACAGGGACTCGAAGTGTTCTCGTTCCTCTTCCCTGTCTTCGTTCTCGGCCTGCTGGCGTTGGCAGTTCCGATTGTCGCAGTGCTGACAGCACCCAACCGCGCGACGGCACGAATGGAATCCGCCGCCGACGATCTGGCGTTCGAAGCACGAGAGTTCGCGATCTCGAACTGAGCGAGTACGGGGCGAGTACGGGGCGAGTTCACGTAAATCGACAACGCCCCGTACATTTCGGGGATGGTGGATGCCGGACACAACCCCCAGCCATCGACTCGCGCAACGCTGGTCGTGATCGGTGGTTTGCCGGCCACCGGCAAGTCGACGATCGCGCGGGCGCTTGCGCAGCGTCACCAAATCCCCTTCGTGCGGATCGATACCATCGAACAGGCGCTGATACGCAGCGGTATCGCTGACGCGTCCGGGACCGCCGGATACATCACCGGGTACGCGCTCGCCGCCGAACAATTGCGACTGGGACTTTCGGTCGTGGTCGAATGCGTCAACCCCGTCGAGGCGACACGAAACGCCTGGTCCGCTACCGCACAACATAATTCGGCGCGCCTGCTCGGTGTCGAGGTCATCTGTTCGGATCCCGACGAGCATCGCAGACGCGCTGAACGGCGAGTCGTCGACATCCCGGATCTCGTACTACCGGCGTGGCAGGAAATTCTGGATCGAGACTACGAGCCGTGGACTACGGAACGGCTGGTGCTCGACACCGCAATCATGGACCCCGACAGTGCAGTACGACGCATCACAGCCAAGATGCTGTAGCGTGCGAGCTGCTCACAAGGTGAGAACGAAGAATGCGCTGTTCGGGTCTTCGCGGTAGTTCCCGAACGGTGGACAAGGCACGAACCCGAATTTCGCGTACAACCGGCGAGCTGGATCGAAGAACTCTTGCGTACCGGTCTCCAATTCGAGTTGCCGGTAACCTCGTTGTCTCGACTCGTCCACGACGTGTTGAAGAAGTCGCGTTCCCACGCCACGCCCCCTTGCTGCCGATGACGTTCGCATCGACTTGATCTCGCCGCCCGCCGACGACCGTTCCTTGAGTGCGACGCAACCGAGTAACTCGTCACCTTCGCTCCACAGCGTCCACATGGTCACAGAGCTATCCATCAGCCCCGTGACGTCCAGCGCGTGAACGCTGTCCGCGGGCGAGGTCGCGTGCATGTCGGCGAGATGTTCGGTGAGTAGAGCACGGACCGCATCCCGACTCAGGTCGTCAATTTCGATTCGCACAGATCCTCACTGTCCTCTTCGCTTCCGGCAGTACCGAATGAAAGTATGACTGTCCTTCACTTCGCCGAAGGCCTGGCCCGAACGTGGATGCGTTCTCCTTGGGGGCCGAACAGACTCAGTACCTCGACCGGGCCGCGCCCGTCACTGCCGAACCAATGCGGGTTTCGGGTGTCGAATTCAGCAGCTTCACCCGTACCCATCACGATGTCGTGATCGGCCAACACCAACCGCAACCTCCCCGACAGCACGTACAGCCATTCGTAGCCGTCGTGCACTTGGGGATCCGGTTCCGTCTGGCTTGCCGGGATGGTCATCTTGAATGCCTGCAACCCACCCGGTTGCCGAGTCAGCGGCAATACCGTTCGCCCACTGACGCTTCGAGGCGCACTCTGGATGCGTGGATCGGCGACCTGCGGTGCCGCCACCAGTTGGTCCAACGGCACTTGGTGGGCAAGCGCGATCGGAAGCAGCAACTCCAAGCTCGGGCGACGCTCCCCCGCTTCGAGCCTCGACAGGGTGCTCTTCGAAATACCGGTGGACTCGGACAGCGCTGTGAGCGTGACGTTCCTCTGTGTACGAATGCGTTTGAGGCGCGCGCCGATCTGCGAGATGGCGGCATCGATGTGCGGACCGTTGACATTCATGGTGCCGAGTCTGACGACGATTCCCAGAAATGGCAACATTAGTTGCTGAAGAACCCCCTCCGCGAGCAATCTGTGCTCATGCGAACACACACTGAAACTGAGATCCTCGACGCCGTGATCGTCGGCGGTGGCGCCGCCGGACTCAGCGCAGCCCTGGTGTTGGGTCGTGCTCGGCGCTCGGCCGCCGTCATCGATTCCGGCAAACCGCGCAACGCACCGGCAGCACACATGCACGGCTTCCTCTCGCGCGACGGCATGGCGCCACGTGAGTTGCTCGCCGTCGGACGCAGCGAATTGCAGACGTACGGAGTGGAATTGACACAAGATGACGTAGTCGACATCTCCTGGCGCGGTATCGAACCCGGCTTTGTCGTCGAACTTTCAGGAGGCACGACGCTCGAAACTCGTACTGTGCTGGTTGCCACCGGTCTACGGGATTCACTCCCGGAAATACCAGGCATCCAGGAGCTTTGGGGACAAAGCGTGCTCCATTGCCCGTACTGCCATGCGTACGAGATCAGCGACCAACCGATCGGCGTTCTCGGCGGCGACGCTCGCGAGATGTCACTTCACCAGGCGTTTCTACTCCGACAGTGGTCGTCGGATGTGACGTTCTTCCCCGACAAGATCTCGCTCACCCCCGACGAACGCGCGCGACTGGCTGCCCGAGGAGTGACGGTTGCCGACGGATCGGTATCTGGATTGGTCTGCGAGAAAAGCAAACTGAAAGCCGTCGAACTCGACAACGGCCAACTTGTTGCGCGCTCAGCACTGTTCGTTGCGCCGCGTTTCGTTCCGAACGACGCACATCTGACGCGACTCGGCTGCAAAACCAGCCCCACGGGATTCGTGGCTGTCGATCGTTCCGGCGCCACCAGTGTTCCTGGTATCTGGGGCGCCGGCAACGTCGTCGACCCTCGCGCCCAGGTAATCAATGCTGCGGCGGCAGGTTCGACCGCGGCAATCGCGATCAACGGATATCTGGTCGAGCAAGATGTCGAATCGGCTCTTCGTTCGACCGAGCCGGAAGGGGGCTTCTCGGCGACCGTGGAGCAACGCGTCTGCGAGTTGAACGGCGGCAGCGCCCTCCACGGCATGTGACCGAGGTGTCTACGTCGCGGGGCCGCCGTGCAACTTCTCGTAGGCGGCCTTCTCGGCGTCGTGGCGCGAGATCTTCTTCGGGTTCTCGAGGTCGGAAGGCAAACCGTGACGCTCGAGGCGACGCGACCTGTTCTGAGCCATGTAGGAGACCGAATAGAACAGCGCCAGAAGCACTCCGAGCAGCACCATCGACGCCCGCAGGGCCCACGGCCCAGGGAAGAGCATGAAGGCCGCGAACACTGGAATGAACGGCACCATGCTTCGGATCAGGTGACGCGGCACGGCCCAGTCACCGATCAGGTCGTTTCGTACCCAGTCCTGCATCGAATCGGGCAGCTTGCGCCCCACTGAATAACCCAACCACTGAAGAGGATTCGGGCTCGTACGTTGCTTTTTGGAAGTCACGGAAGTCACCTGTTCGGTACGCATCGACGGTACTGACGCAGTCATCACGTTTTTTTCGGATGCAGTCATCACATTTCTCTCATTGGTCCAAGGCTCCGGCGCGGAGCGCGGCCTCGTTGACCCGCGTCAGAACGTTGTGGAGTTCTTCGAGTTCGGCGAGGCTGACGCCGAGCTTCGCGACAACCGCCGGCGGGATCTTCTCCGCCTCCGCGCGCAGTGCCACACCGGCTTCGGTGAGGTCCACGTCCAGTTGCCGTTCGTCGGCGCGGCTACGGGTTCGCGTGATCAGCCCGGACGCCTCGAGTCGCTTGAGGAGCGGCGACAGCGTCGGCGAATCGAGTTGCAGTGCCTGCCCGATTTCCTTGACCGCCATCGGCGACTTTCCCCACAGTGCCAGCATCACCAGGTACTGGGGATGCGTGAGGCCCATCGGCTCGAGCAGTGGCCGGTAGACGGACAGCACCGCCCGGTTCGCGACCGCAAGTGCAAAGCACACCTGCCGGTCGAGAGCCAGCGGATCATCCATCTGCGTCTGCGGAGCCTTCGTCGTCATGACTCCGATGTTATCAGATTAATTAGTGCAGCAACTATTATTGCACTAATCAATCTGGCGACGATCGTCACTCTTCTCCAACGTCGACGTGGGTTGCCCGGTGAGACCCACGTGCGCTTCCGCCCTCATTCGCTCCACCATGTGCGGGTAGTGCAGCTCGAACGCCGGACGCTCACTGCGGATGCGCGGCAACTCGGTGAAGTTGTGACGCGGCGGCGGGCAGGTGGTTGCCCACTCCAGCGAGTTTCCGTAACCCCACGGATCGTCGACGGTGACAACTTCGCCGTAGCGGTAGCTCTTGAAGACGTTCCAGATGAACGGAAGCGTCGAGGCACCGAGCACGAAGGCAAAGATCGTGGACACCGAGTTCAGAACCGTGAACCCGTCCGAGGGCAGGTAGTCGGCATAGCGACGCGGCATCCCCTCGCCGCCGAGCCAGTGCTGAACGAGGAACGTGCCGTGGAAACCGACGAACGTGGTCCAGAAGTGCCACTTGCCGAGACGCTCGTCCATCATGCGACCGGTCATCTTCGGGAACCAGAAGTAGATACCGGCGTACGTGGCGAACACGACCGTACCGAAGACCACGTAATGGAAGTGGGCGACGACAAAATACGTGTCGGTGACATGGAAGTCGATCGGCGGGCTCGCGAGAATGACACCCGACAGACCACCGAACAGGAAGGTGATCAAGAAGCCGACCGAGAACAGCATCGGCGATTCGAAGGTCAACTGCCCCTTCCACATCGTGCCGATCCAGTTGAAGATCTTCACACCTGTCGGCACGGCGATCAGGAACGTCATGAACGAGAAGTACGGCAGGAGAACAGCACCCGTCGCGTACATGTGGTGAGCCCACACCGCGATCGACAGAGCTGAAATCGCCAGTGTCGCATAGACCAATCCGGTGTACCCGAAGATCGGCTTGCGGCTGAAGACCGGGAAGATCTCCGAGACGATACCGAAGAACGGCAGCGCGATGATGTACACCTCGGGGTGACCGAAGAACCAGAACAGGTGCTGCCACAACAGAACTCCACCCGACGCCGGGTCGAAGATGTGCCCACCGAGATGACGGTCGACGAACAGACCCATGAACGCAGCGGTCAAGAGCGGGAACGCCATCAAGATCAGAATGCTGGTGATGAAGATGTTCCACGTGAAGATGGACATCCGAAACATCGTCATACCTGGTGCGCGCAGGCAGATCACGGTGGTGATCATGTTGACCGCACCGAGAATGGTGCCGAGGCCACCGACCGTCAGACCGAAGACCCACAGGTCGGCGCCGACGCCGGGACTGTGCACCGCGCCCGACAACGGGGTGTACGCGGTCCAACCGAAGTCGGCAGCGCCGCCCGGCGTAAGGAATCCGCCGAGAACGATGAGACCACCAAAAGTGAAGAGCCAGAATCCGAATGCGTTCAGACGCGGGAACGCCACGTCCGGGGCACCGATCTGCAGCGGAAGTATGTAGTTCGCGAAGCCGAAAACGACGGGCGTCGCGTACAGCAGCAACATGATCGTGCCGTGCATGGTGAACAACTGGTTGAACTGCTCGTTCGAGAGGAACTGCATCCCGGGGACAGCCAGTTCCGCACGCATGAACAGGGCCATCAGGCCGCCGATCAGGAAGAACACGAAAGCCGTGATCATGTACATGATCCCGATCTTCTTGTGATCGGTGGTCTTGATCATGTCGAACATCCACGACCCCTTGGGATCACGGCGCTTCGGGTACGGCCGCTCCGGAATCGGCTCCAACTCTCCGGTCCGCTCGTCCGGCACCGTTGTCGTCATGCTCGCGCGTCCTCTTTCGTGCTCGATACCGCCTCAAGAACTTTCCGCACGACCATATCGCATGTTAATAGTTAATGCACAAACTAAGTGTGGCCGACGTGAGCAACTATCGAAAACCGAACGTACGCAACCTTTTGCAGATTTCGGTGAGATAAAGTCAGGCGGCGGAATAGGTCGAGGGTCCGCCGCGTTGAACAAACCCGTGACTCTTCCCGACACATCGACAGCACCCGAGGCCTCCGCGTTGCGCGGCCTCTTCGAGCCTTTCGAGGTCAAATCACTCTCGTTGCGTAACCGTTTCGCCATGGCCCCGATGACGCGCGCCTTCTCGCCGGACGGAATCCCCGGCGCCGACGTAGCCGAGTACTACCGTCGTCGCGCAGCAGGTGGTGTCGGCCTGATCATCACCGAAGGCACGTACATCCCGGACCCGGCAGCCGGCCCGCACACCCGCGTACCGCGCATCTACGGCGATTCGAGCCTGGGTGGCTGGAAGTCGGTTGTCGACGCCGTCCACGCCGAAGGCGGATCGATCATTCCTCAGCTGTGGCACCTCGGAGTCGAACGCGGCGAGAACTCGCGCCTGAACCCCGAGGTCGAAACCGTCAGCCCCTCCGGCCTGGCACTGGACGGAACCCGCCTGGGACGAGAATTCACCACCTCTGACCTCGACGACTTGAAGCAGTCGTGGGTCGACGCCGCACTCAATGCGAAGAACACCGGCTTCGACGGTCTCGAGTTGCACGGAGCACATGGCTACCTGCTCGACGAATTTCTCTGGGCGGGAACCAATGTCCGAACCGACGGATACGGCGGATCACTCGAGGCCCGCACCCGTTTCCCGGCCGAGGTCGTCGCCGCAATCCGAGAGGCCGTCGGGGACGAGTTCGCGATCGTCTACCGATTCTCGCAGTGGAAGTCCGGCCATTACGACGCTCGTATCGCCCAGAGCCCGGCAGAACTCGGCCGCATCCTCGCTCCCCTGGTCGACGCCGGCGTCGACGTTCTGCATCCGTCCACGAGGCGTCATTGGGAACCGGCATTCGCTGAACTCGACGGTGAAGACGGCACACTCGGCCTCGCCGGTTGGACGAAGAAGCTGACCGGGTTGCCGACCATCACCGTCGGTTCGGTCGGACTCGATTCCGTGTTCACGACGGCATTCACCGGCGACGCTGCATCTGCTGTCACCGGACTGGAGCGTCTCGAAGCTCAGTACGAGAGGGGTGAATTCGACATGGTTGCCATCGGGCGCGCGCTGCTCGCCGATCCCGAGTGGGTCGAGAAGCTCCGCACCGGACGCGCGGACGAGCACATCGCATTCACCGCAGAACATCGCACACACCTGAACTGACCTCGCACGACAAAACGGCACTCCCGCAATTGTGGGAGTGCCGTTTGTGGGTCTGCCGGAAGTACTAGCTGCCGAGCGTGACCGGGTCGGGGCCGATGCGGCCGGCCGGGTCGTCGAGAGCACCGATCGCGTTGATCTGTTCCGGTGTCAGTTCGAATCCGAAGACATCGAAGTTGGCGGCGATACGTTCGGGGGTCACCGACTTCGGAATCACCACGTTTCCGATCTGCAGGTGCCAGCGAATAATCACCTGAGCCGCGGTGACGCCATGAGCGTCGGCGATAGCGGTGATGACGGGGTCGCCGAGAACGGTTCCCTGTCCGAGCGGGCTCCACGCTTCCGTCGCGATTCCCTTGCCGGTGTGGAAGGCGCGCAGTTCGGCTTGGTTGAACTTGGGGTGAAGCTCGATCTGGTTGAGGACCGGCACCTCACCGGTTTCACCGATGACACGCTCGAGGTTCTCGATGGTGAAGTTGGAGACACCGATGGATCGAACCCGTCCGTCGGCCTTGAGCTTCTGGAATGCCTTGAACGTCTCGACGTACAGGTCCTTGGACGGAACCGGCCAGTGGATCAGGTACAGGTCGAGGTACTCGAGACCCAACTTGTCGAGGCTGGCGTCGAATGCCGCAAGCGTCGAGTCGTAGCCTTGGTCGTCGTTCCACAGTTTTGTCGTGATGTAGAGGTCTTCGCGGGCGATGCCGGATTCGGCGATCGCGCGGCCGACGCCCACCTCGTTGCCGTAGATCTTGGCGGTGTCGATACTGCGGTAGCCGGTCTTCAGGGCTGTGGAGACGGCCTCCTGCGTCTCGTCGTCCGGAACCTGGAACACACCGAATCCGAGTGCGGGGATCGTCTTACCGTCGTTCAGAACAATGGTCGGTACAGAGGTCACATCGTTGGTCTCGGTCATATATGGATCCAACGCGCGAGGGCCGGGAGGCATTCCCCGCCGAACCTCCGGGCAGTGCCCTTGTACCGCCCGAAATGCCGGTCTACCTTGGAAGACAAGTATTGGAATCGCCTCGAGAAAAGAGAGAGCGATGAATCTTTCATATCGTCTCGCCTACAAGGTCGGTGTCACTCCGTGGGAGCACACCGGGCACGGGTTCGACGCTCAACTGTCCGGCCTTCTGGATGCGATTCCCGTCCCGGAAGGTGGCCGTGCACTCGATATCGGTTGCGGCACCGGACGCCATTCCATCGAGCTGGCGCAACGCGGTTGGCACGTCACCGGCGTCGACGCCGAACAGGAACCGCTGGACAAAGCGCGCATACACGCGCGTGAAGCACACGTCGACGTCCGGTTCCTCCACGAGGACGCGGCAGACCTGCACATTGCTGTCGACGGCGGGCACATGCTGGTGCTCGACATCGGCTGTTTTCACGGGCTCACCGATCATCAACGACGGGACTACGGGAGGTCGGTCAACGCGATCACCGCACCCAGGGCGTCCATGGTGATGTTCGCATTCGGACCGGGGCACCGTTGGCCGATGCCACACGGCGTCTCGGAGGAGGACGTCATGCGAGCATTCGACGGTTGGTCGATGGCCTCGAGCATGGCCGCGGACGTGAGTGAATCGCCACTTCCGGTCCGTGCGGCACATCCGTGCTGGTATCACCTGGTCCGTGGCTGACTGCTGTGCGCCTTTATTAACCGCCCGCGGTTAATAAAGGCGCACAGCACCGGGGATACTTCTCAGGTGACTGCAACACTGCGCATCAGCGGCCTCTCTGCTTCCCGGGGAGAACGCACCCTGTTCTCCGACCTCGATCTCACCGTTGCCCCCGGCGACGTCATCGGCCTCGTCGGCGCGAACGGCGCCGGCAAGTCGACGCTTCTCACCGCACTGGCCGGAATCGGAACCGCCGACGTCGAGGGTTCGATCATCCTCAGCCCGCCGGATGCTGCGGTCGGTTACCTCGCGCAGGAACCCGATCGCATCGAGGGTGAGACCGTCCTCGAGTTCCTCGGCCGCCGCACCGGCGTCGCCCACGCCGAGGAAGTCATGAACGCCGCAGCCGAAACCCTGGCCGAAGCCGAAGAGGATCTGTACTCCCCGGCACTGGAACGCTGGCTCGCTCTCGGCGGCGCCGACCTGCTCGAGCGCGCCGAGAAGGTGGTCGAAGAACTCGGTCTCGGAGTTCCACTCGATGCACATATGACGGCATTGTCCGGCGGTCAGGCCGCGCGCGCCGGCCTCGCGTCACTGTTGCTTTCGCGCTACGACATTCTCTTGTTGGACGAGCCCACCAACGATCTCGACCTACGCGGTCTCGAGCAGTTGGAGCGATTTGTCGCCGAGACGCGCGCAGCACTGGTTGTCGTGAGCCACGATCGCGAGTTCCTCTCGCGCACCGTCACCGGAATCGTGGAACTCGATCTGGCACAACAGGACATCGCCGTGTACGACGGCGGCTACGAGTCGTACCTCGCCGAACGCGAGATCGCCCGCCAGCACGCACGCGAGGCGTTCGAGGAATACGCAGGCACCCGCTCCGATCTCGAAGATCGCGCACAGATGCAGCGCAACTGGATGGAACACGGCGTCCGCAACGCGCGTCGTAAAGCCAAAGACAACGACAAGATCGGACGCGGATTGCGGACCGAGTCGACGGAGAAGCAAGCCGCGAAGGCCCGCCAGACTCAACGCCGCATCGAGCGACTCGAAGTCGTCGAGGAACCGCGCAAGGAGTGGGAACTTCGCATGGAGATCGCGGCGGCGCCGCGGTCCGGTTCCGTTGTCGCAACCACGAACGGCGCCAAGGTAACTCGCGGTCAGTTCACGTTCGGTCCGGTCACGACGCAGATCGACTGGGGCGATCGGATTCTCGTCACGGGCGCGAACGGGGCAGGCAAGACCACCCTCCTGAACGTCCTGCTCGGCAAACTCGTCCCGGACGAGGGCATCGCGTCGCTGGGTTCCGGTGTCGCGATCGGTGAGATCGATCAGGCGCGTGGATTGTTCGAAGGTGATCAACCAGTCGTGGAGGCCTTCGGTGCGCAGGTTCCGGACTGGCCCGATGCCGATGTCCGCACTCTCCTCGCCAAGTTCGGCCTGCGCGGACACCACGTACTCAGATCTGCCGCTTCCCTGTCCCCCGGCGAGAGAACAAGGGCTGCACTTGCTTTGCTCCAGGCTCGCGGCGTGAACCTACTGGTACTGGACGAGCCGACGAACCATCTCGACCTTCCGGCGATCGAACAGCTCGAGCAGGCAATGGAGTCGTTCGAGGGAACCCTCCTTCTGGTCACTCACGATCGACGCATGCTGCAGTCCACCCGAAGCACGCGCCGGTGGCGAATGGAGAACGGACAGCTCTTCGAGGAGTAGCCGATCGACTCTGCTTGCGCAGACAACCCGCGTGTGCAACTATTTATCAGGCGCACGCAATAGTTGCATGCGCGGCATAGGTGGCCCGCGGATGAGATGATCCCCCGTCGAGCTGCCACATCCCAGTCCCGAAAGGCACTCTTCAATGTTGTCGATCCCCGACCGCACACTGACTCACGGAACCACCGGCGAGCCGATCACCATCCCGCAACTCGGGTACGGCGTTTTCCAGGTACCGGACGCACAGACCGAAGAGGTCACTGCCGCAGCTCTCGAGATCGGCTACCGCCACATCGACACGGCCGCGATCTACGGAAATGAAGCCGGAGTCGGCCGCGCCATCGCAGGTTCGGATATCCCTAGGTCAGAGCTGTTCGTCACCACCAAGCTGTGGAATGACGATCAGGGCCACGACCGAACACTCGCCGCTTTCGACACCAGCCTCGACAAGCTCGGACTCGACTACGTCGACCTCTATCTGATTCACTGGCCCGCGCCGGCAAAGGGCCTGTTCGTCGAGACCTGGGCGGCATTCGAGCAAATTCTCGCCTCCGGCCGCACCCGGGCGATCGGTGTGTCCAACTTCCTGCCCGAGCACCTCGAACTGCTGGCCGAGCACAGCTCGATCACCCCGGCCGTCAACCAGATCGAATTGCACCCCAGACTGCAACAGCACGCGTCACGGGAGTACGCGCGAAGTCGCGGCATCGAAATCGAGGCTTGGAGCCCATTGGGACAAGGAACCATCCTCGACGACCCGGCCATCGGGAAAATTGCTGCAGCACACGGCAAGAGCCCGGCACAGATAATTCTGCGCTGGCATCTCGAACAGGGTCACACCGTTCTGTCGAAGTCGGTCACGCCTGCACGCATGCGCGACAACGCCGCAATCTTCGACTTCGCACTCGATGCCGACGAGTCAGCGGCCATCGCAGCGCTGAACACCGACAGCCGTGTCGGGCCTGATCCAGTCGAATTGAACTGAATCGAAACGGCTTCAAGAATTTTCGTGGGGAGTCAACGTCAGCAGCACAGAATCGACGGACTGCTCGGCCAGGAGCGCGTCCAGCGGTAAGTGACGGAACAACGCTCGGTAATAGATCGGCGACGCCAGCGCGTCCAGGACGAAGTCCAGGTCGAAGTCGCTCCGTATGTCGCCGCGTAGGCGCGCCGATTCCAGCACTGCCGCAGTGGAATCGCGTCGTGGCTGAAAGAATGCCGACTGGAAATCCCGCGCCAATTCCGGGTCCGCCGCCAGATCCGCGACCAACGCGGGCAGGATCCGCCCGACTACCGTTTCGCTCAGCCCCACAACCAATGTCGTGATGCCGGCGACCAGGTCTGCCCTGAGATCGCCGGTGTCCGGCGTTGGATCAGTGCCGATGTGCGCCACGACGACGTCCACCACCAGATGCCGCTTCGACGGCCATCTCCGGTAGATGGCGGGTCGATGCACGCCCGCTCTCGTCGCCACCGAACCGATCGACAGCTCCGCATATCCGTTCTCCCCCAACAACTCCAGGGTTGCCGCCAGAACGGCGTCGTCGATCCGCTCGTCGCGGGCGCGCACCATCTACAGCACCGGCCGCGGCATGAGCACCAGACGCCAGCCGTCGGGATCTTCGAAAGTCATCCCCGCATTCTCCTCCCAGTACGGATTCTCGGCGCCAACGGGTTCGTGCCCTGCTTCCCCCAACCTCTGAACTACCTCGTACATCGCCGACTCGCCGGCGAAGTAGAGCACCAACAGGTTGTCCTGCGTCGGCGCCGGGCACGGGCTTCCGTCTTCGTGGGTCGTGAATTCGAGGTGATAGTTCGAATCCGGCAGACCCAGCATGATTCCGTCGTACCCGGCATGACCGGAGAACCGGTAGAGCTCTGGCAATCCCAGACAGTCGCGATAGAACGCAATCACGTCGTCGAGCCTGTCGGTGGGTCGCGCTACGCGCACTTGCACTACTGCGAGGTCGTTCGGCCAAGTTGTCATTCCAAAACAGTACAGTACGTACCGTAATGTTTCGAGAAGATGGCTGCCAGCCTCCCGACGGCAGCTCGCTGCAACTACAAGCGATCATTCTCCGGAAACGCCGCCTTGGGCATGAACTTCGGCCTGGCGAACAGCACAGACAGTTTAGTGGGCTGCGACTCCACCGGGCGATCGGACCGGTACAGCAACGCCTGCTGCGGGGTACTCAACCATTCACTGGCGAAGATCTCACCGAGGCGCGAAACCGGCACGTGCGACCCGTCCTCGAGTCGAACGGTGACGTCCGCCCCGATGTCCGACTGGCCGTACACGACCCACCACGATTCGCCTTCCACATCCCCCGGAGTGTGCTGCCCGATACCGATGACTGCACCCTTCTCCATCGGATCGCGCCAGACCGCGTCGCGCCCTTGCGGTCCCACGCAGTAGCTACCATCCTCGCGCACCTGCACGACCAGGCCGGACTCTTCGAGCACCAACTGTTCGACCACTATGCCAAGCCCCTTCCGTTGCCCGAACCTTATCCGCCGGCACGCCCCAGAAGCCGAACAATCGCGGTTCGTGTTGACAAACTGTTGGGTTTTTACAACACTTTGATGCATGAGCCCAGTCCGGCGGGGAGACGCGCTCCCCATCTTCAATCGCATCGGAGTGCTTCGCGCCGAGCGGAAGATGAGCCGGGCACAGCTTGCGCAACTCGTCGACGTGAATCCGCAGACGGTGGGGGCACTCGAACGCGGTGACCACTACCCCAGCCTGGATCTTGCATTCCGAATCTGCTGGGTGTTCGACCTCCCGGTGGAGGCGGTGTTCTCCCGGACGGAGTTCGGGCCGCTGTCGACGGAGGTCTACCGGAATGCACTGTCGAGCGAGGTCTACCGATCTGACCGCACTACCGAGGGGAGTGAAAAGCCAAGTGCCTGAATCAAATCTGATCGACCGCTACCAGGCCCACCGCACTCGGCGGTTCCTGCAGAACGAGGAGACGTTCCGACATTGGCTCCCGAATTGGCGAACCCGTCGACGTCGGCGCGTACTCGTCGTCGCCCTGGCGGTCCTGTTCACCACGATGGTTGCCGTCAGCACAGCATGCCTGTTCAATCCGCTCTTCGCCGTGGCATGGCCGGTCCTCACCCTGCTGTTCCTGCCGACGTGGTCCTCACTTCAAATCGTGTCGGGCCGGCAAGGGGATGCTCCGCGGCAGGCGTTGGACGAATGGGAGATCCAGCAACGCAACGACGCTCGCTCCGTCGGGCTCAGCGTGACCCAAACGTTGGTCTTCATTGTCGCCATTTTCCTCATTTTCACCTCGTCGGTGCAGTGGAATGTAGAGAGGCTGCCTTACACGGGAGGTTTATTGGCACTGACTGCAATGCTGATCGGCGCGTGCACGCCCGCGATGATTCTCTCGTGGACCAATCCAGACCCGGATCCGATTGATTCGGAAGAGTTCGATCTCTGACCCGTATTACCGAAGCGCACCACTCGACCGATGGGAAGGACCCATGTCAGCCACCCTCACGATCGACGGCATCTCGAAACGCTACGGCGACGTCGTCGCACTCGACAACCTGAGTTTCGAAGTGCGCCCAGGCGAGATCTTCGGATTCGTCGGCAGCAACGGCGCCGGCAAGACGACCACGATGCGCATTGCGCTGGGTGTGCTCGGAGCAGATTCGGGAGAAGTTCGCCTCGGCGGCAAACCCGTCGACCTCGACGTGCGTCGCACTATCGGATACATGCCGGAGGAACGCGGCCTCTACCCCAAGATGAAGGTGGGAGCGCAACTTTCCTATCTGGCCGAGCTACACGGACTGTCGAAGGCCGACGCGCACGCGGCCACTGAGCGGTGGACCGAACGTCTGGGCATCGCCGAACGCGTCAAGGACACCGTCGATTCCCTGTCCCTCGGTAATCAGCAACGTGTGCAGCTCGCGGCGGCGCTGGTTCACGACCCATCGGTACTCGTTCTGGACGAACCGTTTTCGGGCCTCGATCCCGTAGCAGTCGATGTCATGAGTGACGTGCTGGTCGAGAAGGCTCGCACCGGCGTTCCCGTAATCTTCTCCAGCCATCAGCTGGATCTGGTGGAGCGCCTGTGCGATCGCGTGGGCATCATCAGCCGCGGCAGCATGCGAGAGATCGGAACCGTCGACGAGCTACGAGGCAAGGGCGACGGCCGAATCGAAGTCTTCGCCCCTGACGCGCCGGTCGGTTGGGCACACCATCTGATCGGTGTCACCACACTGAGCCACCTCGACGGCCGAACGCTCCTGAGCGTCGACGGAACCGCCGACGATCAGCAGATCCTGCACGCAGCATTGAAAACCGGACCGGTGCACGAGTTCACGCTACGACGTCCGTCACTGACCGATCTGTTCCGAGAGGTAGTAGCCGCATGAGCAACCAGTTGAGCGGAGGTCGAGCCATCGGGTTGGTCGCCCGACGCGAATTCATGACGCAGATCTCGAAGAAGAGTTTTGTGATCAGCAACGTCATCATTCTGGTCGCGATCATCGGCGGCATCATCGCCTTCTCGCTCTTCTCCGGCGGCGACGAGGACAAGTCGAAGATCGGCTTGGTCGGCAACCAATCACTCAGTGCCACGATGGTGTCCATCGGCGACACCCTCGGAAATCCGGTGACGGTAACGGAGGTTTCCGACGACGGCACCGCGCGTGATCAAGTCAAGGACGGCGACCTCGACGTGGCCGTGATCGCTGGATCGGGCGGCGGCGTCACTGTCGTGACCAAGAAGGAAGTAGCCACGAATCTGCGGGCCGTCATCGAGAGTTCCGTTGCACAGCAGGCACAATCGAATGCGCTGTCCGCTGCGGGGATCGACCCGGCTCAGCTCGCCGAAGCCACGTCCACCGCAGTGGTCACCATCGATGCCATCGATCCCCCGGATCCCGAACAGGGCCAACGTATAGCGATGTCGATCGCTGCTGTGGTGCTCCTGTACATGCAGATCCTGTTGTTCGGAACGTACGTGGCGATGGGCGTCGTCGAGGAGAAGTCCAGCCGTGTCGTCGAGTTGCTGCTCTCCACTCTCCGTCCACTGCAGTTGTTGTGGGGCAAGGTTCTCGGAATCGGTGCTGTCGGCCTGATGCAGATGGCTGCCTATGCCGTCGCGGGCGTCGCCACCGGACTGGCGACGGGCGTCCTGACCGTGACGGGCACCGCAATCGGCGTTCTGTTCGGCACTCTCGGGTGGTTCATTCTCGGCTTCCTCTTCTTCGCCGTGCTGTACGCCGCGGCCGGGTCCATGGTCTCGCGACAGGAGGACGTCAACGCCACCGCGATGCCTCTCGCGCTGCTCGTCATGGCAATGGTCAGCGTGGCTTTCGTTTCGGTGAGCAATCCAGAAGGAACCCTGAGCAACGTGTTGAGTTGGATTCCGCCGTTCTCGGCAATCCTCATGCCCCTGCGCATTTCCGCCGGTGTTGCTTCTCCGTTCCAGATCGTGGGAACGATTCTGCTGATGCTGGTGGTGACCGCTGCGCTGTCGATGATCGCGGCAAAGATCTACCAGCGCTCCATCCTTCGCATCGGCAAGGTCGTTTCGTGGAAAGAGGCGTTCGGACGCTGATTTATCCGGCACACAACTGACGCCACACGATCCCGGCAGCACCCCGTCCAGGTAGGTTCATCCTGGACGGGGTGCTGCTTACTTGGAGGACGTTGTGCGAATCTCGGCCGAAGAACTACTCACTGCGGTACTCGATCCCGAGAGCTTCGTCTCTTGGGACTCCCCGCCCGTCGACGTCGGACCTGGCGCGAAATACGCGGAAGACCTGGCGAAGGCCCGCGAGAAGAGCGGAGTTGACGAGTCCGTCGTCACCGGTGTCGGTACCGTTCGGGGACGTCGGGTCGCGGTAATTGCCTGTGAATTCAGCTTTCTCGCCGGTTCCATCGGAGTCGCTGCGGCCGAGCGGATCGTGACCGCCGTCGAACGTGCTACGGCAGAACAACTCCCGCTGCTCGCCTCGCCCACCTCTGGCGGAACGCGGATGCAGGAGGGCACCGTCGCCTTCGTTCAGATGGTGAAGATCGCTGCGGCAGTGTCTGTTCACAAAGCGGCCCACCTGCCCTACCTGGTATACCTGCGCAATCCCACCACCGGCGGGGTCTTTGCCTCGTGGGGATCCCTCGGCCACATCACCGTCGCGGAACCCGGTGCTCTGGTGGGATTCCTCGGACCCCGTGTCTACGAATCGCTGTACGGTGAAAAGTTTCCCGACGGTATCCAGACGTCCGAGAATCTGTATCGCAACGGCGTGATCGACGGCGTCGTCCCCGTCGACCGCCTCCGTCTGCTGGTCAATCGAGCGTTGTGCGTGCTCACCGATCCCCCGGCCCCGGCGGCCACGGAGCCGATTCCCTCACCCGAGATTCCCGATGTTCCCGCCTGGCAGTCGGTGATGCTCTCGCGCCGGGCCGATCGACCCGGCATTCGGCAGTTGCTCCGCCATGCCGCAACTGAACAGGTACCGCTCAGCGGCACCGGGCAGGGTGAAACCGACAAGACGATCTTGCTCTCGCTCGCCCGCTTCCGAGGCTTTCCGTGCATCCTGCTCGGCCAGGACCGCAGTGGCCAATCCGCGCTCACCACGATGGGACCGGCAGCGCTCAGGGAAGCACGACGGGGCATGAAACTTGCCGAAGAACTACAACTCCCGCTTGTCCTCGTGATCGACACTTTGGGCGCGTCGCTGTCCAAAGAAGCTGAAGAACGTGGACTGGCCCCTGAGATCGCCCGTTGCATCGCCGACCTCGTGACGCTGAAGACCCCGACAGTGTCGGTGTTGCTCGGTCAGGGAACAGGCGGTGGGGCGCTCGCACTGCTGCCCGCCGATCGGGTACTCGCGGCACAGAACGGGTGGCTCGCTCCCCTGCCGCCGGAAGGCGCAAGCGCGATCGTCCATCGCGACATCAGTCACGCACCGGAGATGGCGGCAGCGCAGGGCATTCGTTCGTTGGATCTGCTTCGAGACGGCGTGATCGACGCGATCATTCCCGAAACGCCTGACGCGGCCGACGAACCCGTGGAATTCTCCAAGAGGGTAGGGGCTGCGATAGCGCACGAACTCTTCGTGCTTGCCGAAGAGTCGGACACCGATCGCCAGTCCTCCCGTATCGCGCGCTATCGAAACCTGGGAGTTCCGCAATGACGACGAAGGACCGGAATGCGCTGACGCTGCCGCACAGTTACGACCGCGCGGCACTCGCTCGTTTCGAATTGTTCCTGTTCGCGGGCATCGCCACCGTGCTGATCACCCGCGCATATCTGGCGGCAACGGGCTATCCCCAGATCGGGGGCGGCGCCCTCCACATCGCACACGTTCTCTGGGGCGGGTTGCTGATGGCCGTAGCCATCGTGGCGACCGCCATCACCGAAGGCTCTCGCACGCGTGACCTGGCCACGCTCGTCGGCGGAATCGGGTTCGGTCTCTTCATTGACGAGGTCGGAAAATTCGTCACCGCCGACGTCGATTACTTCTACCAGCCTGCCATCGCGATCATGTACGTCGTCTTCGTTCTCTTCTATCTTGCCGCGCGCGAGGTGGTGATTCGGCGCGGAATGAATGATCGTCATCGGCTCGCCATCGGGGCGCGAGCGCTCTCGGACCTCGCTCTCGGTCAGCTCGACGAGATCCAGTACAACCACGCCCTCCGCGTACTCGACGGCGTCGAAGACCGCAGCCTCACCGACCTCGTCGATTCGATCAAAGCCGGCCTGCATTCACAGACTCCGCCGACCGGCGGTATCGAATCGAAGATCACTCGTGGCCGCAACGCGTTCTTCCACCGTGCCGAGGAACTGCTCCGGCACCGGGTCGTCCGCAGACTGGTCCTGACCCTGTTCGTACTGCAGGCTCTTCTGGCGATTGTCCAGGTGATCTACGCGTTGGTTTCCGAGAACGTCGTCGAGGCCGACGACGTCTCCGACCTGGTGGTCCAGATCTCCACCGTCGCAACCGGAGTTCTTGTGGTTCTGGGAGTGTGGTTCCTCTTCCGCGGTCCGTACCTGCGAGCCCTGAGACTCCTGCGTGCATCCCTCATCGTGAGTCTCCTGGTGACGCAGGTCTATCTGTTCACGCAGGACCAGTTCGGCGCGCTTTTCGGTTTCGCAGTGTCACTGTTCATGCTCGCGACACTTCGCATCGCGATTCGAAGCGAAGAGGCCGCCGCGGCTCTACCGCAGTAATCCCCTACCGCAGCGATTCTCTACCGCACTGAGATCGCAGGCCGACTCGGTAGATCGCGGATTCCGCGGAGGGGGCTGAAGAGCAAGACCAATCCGCACGGCGCGATCAGGCAGGCCATGATCCACATCGTCCCGCGCGGTCCCACTGCGTCGCCGAGGTAGCCTGCCGTCAGAGCAGCGAGCGGAATGCTGCTGTGCAGCAGGAACATACTCGTTGCCACCACTCGTCCGAGGCGGTCCGGCGGACAGTAACTTTGACGGAAACTGCCGAGCACCACGTTGCACGACACGACGCCCGCAACCATCACCATGCCGCCGATGCAGAACCAGAACAGGCCGGCACCGTACGTCGTCAGAGGTGCTAACAGGATGAACGGTCCCGTCACCAACTGACAGGTGAGAACGCTTCGGGCAGTGCCGAATCTGCGGCCGAGCGGGCGCGCGATCATCGATCCGACAATTCCGCCCACCCCGGCAATCGCCAGGAGAAGCCCGAGTCCGAACTCCCCCACGCCAACCGTCTTTTCCAGGAACACGATCTGGATCGTGGAGTACCCGGTGAGACCGAAATTGAGCAGAGTGCCGTAGACGACGATCGACCGCAGATACGGATCACCGGCGACGAATCGCAGTCCGAGCGCAATCTGGCGTCGCAACGGTTCTCGCTGATTCTGTCCGCGATGGACGGTCTCCTGCACACGAATCAGCCAAATGCATACAAAGCAGAAGGCGAACGTGAACGCGTCGACAACCAGACCGGCCGCGAGCCCGACAGTTGCAACCACCAGCCCACCGACGCTTGGGCCGATCACCCGAGTTGCGGCCTCGGCGCCCTGAATCTTCGAGTTCCCTTCGACAAGATCCGCTTCGGCGAGCACCGTGGGGAGATACGAGTGATAGGCCGCCTGGAAGAAGACGGTGGCTGTACCGGTGAGCAGCGCGACCAGGAGCAGGTGGCCGTATGTCATCGCCTCCAGGAAGCCGGCGATCGCGAGGCTCGCGAAGAACAGCGCGCACGCAGCGTTCGCGATCATCATGATCGGGCGCCGAGGCAGCCGGTCGATCCAGGCACCGGCTGGTAGTCCGACGATCAACCACGGCAACCACACTGCCGATGCCAGCACACCGATCCGGAAGCTACTCGCGTCCAGTTCGCGAAGCGCGATCAGCGGCAGTACGACGGTCGTGACACCGTTTCCGATACCGCTGACTGCGTCGCCGGTCCACAGAAGTCGGAAGTCACGCAGAGCGAGGACTCCCCAGAAGCCTGCGCGTTGCGCTGCACCTGTCACATCGATCCCCCCTTTCAGTCCCTGCCCTATCCCACCCCTGCGCGCCACTGGCCGACGGGACAGGCCCGCCCGGCGCAAAGGGACGGTACCCGCACCGCTACTGAGGCGCACCGCACTGACGGTGACCTAAGGTGTTTCAGGTCACCGGTAAGCGAAGTTCACGAGAGGACACACGTCGATGAGCTCTTCCGAGCAGGCGTCCCACACCACGTATGCCGACGCATATCGCGAGAGCATGGATCAGCCGGAGAAGTTCTGGCTCGACGCTGCGCGGGCCGTCGACTGGGATGTCGCCCCCACCAAGGCTCTCGACGACTCTGCCGCGCCGATCTATCGCTGGTTCCCGGATGCTTCGCTCAACACCAGCTTCAATGCCCTCGATCGGCACGTCCGCGACGGCCGCGGCGATCAGACCGCGTTGATCTTCGACTCCGCGATGGTACCCACCAAGGCCACGTACACCTACGCCGAATTGCTCGAGCAGGTCTCACTCTTCGCCGGCGTCTTGAAAGATCAGGGTGTGGTGGCGGGCGACCGCGTGATCATCTACATGCCGATGATCCCCGAGGCTGCGATCGCGATGCTCGCGTGTGCGCGAATCGGCGCTGTGCATTCGGTGGTGTTCGGCGGCTTTGCGGCCAAGGAGCTCGCAACGCGAATCGACGACGCCGGTCCAGTGGTGCTCGTGACGGCGTCCGGCGGCCTCGAACCCGGACGAACAATCGAGTACCTGCCGATGGTCGAGAAGGCTCTGCAACTGTCCGCCACTCCCGCGCACACCGTGATCGTGAAGAATCGCGAGCAGATTCCCGGTGCAGCTTCCGACTACAAGTCAAGTGCCGCAGCCTGGTTCGACTGGGACGAGCTGATCGCCGACGCCACCCCGGCCGACCCGGTGTCGGTCGCCGCGACGGATCCGCTCTACATCCTCTACACCTCGGGAACGACCGGTAAGCCCAAGGGCGTCGTCCGGGACAACGGTGGCCATGCCGTTGCGCTGACGTGGACCATGAAGAATCTGTACGACATCAGCCCAGGACAGGTGTGGTGGACCGCCTCCGACGTCGGCTGGGTGGTCGGCCACTCCTACATCGTCTACGGACCGTTGCTCGCCGGAGCCACGACGGTCATGTACGAAGGCAAGCCCGTCGGCACCCCCGACGCCGGTGCGTTCTGGCGCATCATTTCCGAATACAACGTGTCGGCACTCTTCACCGCTCCGACAGCGATCCGCGCGGTCCGCAAGGCCGACCCGGACGCAAAAGAGCTTGCCAAGTACGACATCTCGTCGCTCGACACACTGTTCGCGGCCGGCGAGCGCTTGGATCCCGACACCTACGAGTGGGCTACTCGGATTCTCGATCGCCCGGTGGTCGATCACTGGTGGCAGACAGAAACCGGTTGGGCCATCTGCGCGAATCTGCGCGGCCTCGAACCCATGGAGATCAAAGCGGGCTCACCCACCGTCGCCTGCCCCGGATACCGCGTCGAAATCGTCGACGGCAAGGGCGAACTCGTGGGTCCGGGCACCGAGGGCAACATCGTGATCGGCCTGCCGCTTCCTCCCGGAACACTCGCCGGACTGTGGCGTGACGAGGACCGGTACGTGAAGTCCTACCTGTCGACTTTCGAAGGCTATTACCTCACCGGCGACTCCGGGTACATCGACGAGGACAACTACGTCTTCGTGCTCGGACGAAGTGACGACGTGATCAACGTTGCCGGACATCGCCTTTCGACCGGAAGCATGGAGGCCGTCGTCGCCGGCCACCCGGCTGTCGCCGAATGCGCGGTCATCGGCATTCACGACGAACTCAAGGGGCAACGGCCGAGCGGTTATGTCGTGCTCAAGTCCGGCGTCGACATCGATCCCGAAACACTCCGACAAGAACTGGTCGCGCGGGTGCGAGACCAGATCGGTGCCGTCGCCACTTTCCGGGACGTCACCGTCGTCGCCGCACTACCGAAGACTCGTTCCGGCAAGATCCTCCGCAAGACCATGCGGCAGATCGCCGACAACGAGGAGTACACGGTCCCGTCGACCATCGAGGACGCGAGCGTATTGGACGAGTTGTCCAAACTCCTTCGCGGATAAGGATTCAGCGAATTCCCCTGTCCGTCTGCCTCCGGACGTAGCAGTATGAACACGTTCCAGTTTCGGCGATTCACACGGGCAGGGGAAGTTCGATGGGCAATTTGGACGGTCAGGTCGCATTCATCACCGGAGCGGCGCGTGGTCAAGGGCGCGCGCATGCCGTCAAGCTCGCGTCCGAGGGCGCGGACATCATCGCGGTGGATCTCTGCGCGCCGGTCGCAACGGCGGGGTACGACATGGCCACCGAAGCCGACCTCGCCCAGACCGTCGCCCTGGTCGAAGCTCAGGGCCGGCGTATCGTCGCATCCGTCGCGGACACTCGCGACCTCGATGCCCTGAAATCAGCGGTCGACGCCGGAGTCGAGAAACTCGGCCGACTGGACATCGTGATCGCCAACGCGGGAATCGCGGCGTCGGCGAAATTGTCCTGGGACCTGAGCGCCGAAGAGTTCCGCGAGCTGATGGACATCAACGTCACCGGCGTCTGGTTGACGACCAAGGTGTCGATTCCGCACATCATGAACGGCAATCGAGGTGGATCCATTGTGTTGATCAGCTCGATGGCCGGGCTTCGAGGCGTGCCGGGGATTGCACATTACTCCGCGTCCAAGCACGCCGTTCGGGGGCTGGCGAAGTCTCTGGCCAACGAACTCGGCTGGGCAGACATCCGAGTCAACTCCGTACACCCGGGCAATGTGCGAACGACGATGATCGACAACGAACCGATGGTTCGTGCGTTCCGTCCAGACTTGGAGAATCCTGTCCTCGCCGATACCGCTCCGATCATGTCGAAGCTGAATCTGCTGCCCCACCCGTGGGTCGACCCCGAAGTGATTGCGGATGCGGTGTTCTATCTGGTGGGGCCGGCCGGGCGCGGGATCACCGGCATCGCGTTGCCGATCGATCTCGGCACCTCGGAAAAATTCGCCGGCGGCTGAAGGCCCGAACTGATGCAGAATTGCCTCTGCCGGATGGGTCTCGAGCACCATCCGGCAGAGGCAATTCCGGCTTGATCAAGCCTTCGTAGCAACAGAACAAGTAGTCGACAACCTCATAGGCGCTCCTCGTCTGGTGTGGGAAAAACCGTTGTGGGATGCGCAACAAACCCAAGACCCAGCGTAGAAGCATTTGGCCGCAAACGCGCGTCATTCGGCACTATTTTTTGGATTCGGGCATACCGGACAACGCTCCCACCACGTATTATGGACCCGAGTTCACACTTACAGGGGGTAGGCACAGTGACGGTCAAATACGCCGTAATGGACCCGATTCACGGAAAAGTCGAGATCTCGTTCGATGTCGACACGGGGGTCGTCGACGTCCGAAACGGCAACTCACACGCTCTGTTGACGCGTCGAGTCGATGCCCCGCGCCGTGAAGGCACACCCATCGGAACGCGCGCCGCCGCCGACTTGTTCTTCACTGTCGGTGGCGACGAAGTCGAACTCACTGTCGGCAAAGGGTTTCTGTCCCGTCGCTCGTACTCTGTCTCGGCACTCGTCGACGGCGTGAGTTTGAACTTCGCCCCAGTCGACGACGCGAACAGTGCATTCACCCGCGACGGAGTGCGGATCGGGCACTTCTCCAAGAACGAGGAATCCGATCCCAGACAGACCGACGCAGTCTGGTCGAGCACGCCGAGCACCGACGAACTTGTCATCGGTTACGCCCTGGCCGAAGCCTTCGATTGCGGAGCACTCAACGGGGCTTTTGCGTTGATCGAATCACTGGTGCTCGGCGGCGGATAGAGACCACTCAAAGCAGGTGGATTACCAGCAGAACAACGGCAATAGCTGGGAAAAGCATCTGTACGACGGCTGCGCGGGCTTTGTCGGGAGACGAGAGAATCAGCACCAATCCCGCGGCAACCATCGATCCTGTGCCTGCCAGTACGAGGGCAATTCCGACCGACGCGGAGCCGGTCGCCGCAATCACGATGCCGACCGCCGACACGATCGCCAAGAAAAGGTTGTAAAAGCCCTGATTGAAGGCGAGCGGCTGCGTGGTGATCGCCTCTTCCTCGGACTTCACGCCGAACGTGGCGCGGGTCTTCGGGGCCGTCCAGAGAATCGATTCGAGGACAAAAATGTACACGTGCACTGCTGCGGCCAGTCCCGCGAAGATGTAGCCGGCGACGTTCATCGGTGAGCTCCTGTTGCTTCGAGTGAATTCTGTATCGTTCGGTCCAATATATACTGGACCGAACGATACAGAAAGAGCGAGGCTTTGATGGGCAGATCACAAGAATTCGACACAACAGCCGTGGTCGCTGCCGCTTTGGACGTTTTCTGGGCACGCGGATACGAAGGTGCCTCACTCGGCGACCTCGAATCCGCGACGGGGCTGAGTCGGTCAAGTCTCTACAACTCGTTCACCAACAAGCGCGGATTGTTCGACGCCGCCGTGCAGATGTACCTCGACCATGTCATCCGGCCACGTCTGCGCAGCCTCACGACAAATCCCGGGGCAGACGCCGTCGACGACTACCTTTCCTCGCTTGCGCACGCGATCGGCACCATGACTGCCGACTCACCTCGGCGCGGTTGCCTACTTCTCAATACGGCTGCCGGACTCGGCGCGCACGACGATGCGGCGGCCGCAGTGATCCGCGCGTACCGCCGAGAACTCGCCGACGCGATCAACAGTGGATTACACGCCGCGTTTCCAACCGAGACAGACGCCACGCTCTCAGATCGCACTCGAATCCTTCTCTCCTGCACGGTAAGTGCGTTGGTACTCGCACGAGTTGACACCGAAGAGGCCATCGCAACTCTGGAATCTGCGCGCCGACTGAACGCAGAGTGGCAGGGATAATGACCGGAGAGCTCACGCCATTGCCCGCCATCAGGCGGGTAGGCGATGATGCTTCACGTGCCCAAGTTGACCACGCCCGCTATCGCCGCTGGATATCTCCGGGGAATGGACCAACCCTCGATCCACGTCGGGACTTTCGCGATTCTCCGACCCTGGACCCGCGACGACGCACCGGCCGTCATGGAAGCCTTTCGCGATCCGTCGATTCAGCGTTGGCACATCCGCCGCGCCGACTCGATCGACGAAGCACGGGGTTGGCTCACCCAGTGGAGAGACGGGTGGGCAAGCGAATCCGAATGCCATTGGGCGATCGCCGCTCCCGAGACAAATGAACTCCTCGGTCGAATCGCAGCAAAGGGGGTGAATTTGTGGGACGACACTGCCGAGCTCGCGTATTGGGTGACCCCAGCGGCGCGCGGCCGCGGACTGTGCACCCAGTCTGTAACCGCACTGTCCGAGTGGGCATTCCGCGAAGCGGGGTTTCATCGACTGGAACTCGAGCACTCGATCCACAACCCACGATCGTGCCGAGTCGCCACCAAAGCAGGGTTCAGCGAAGAAGGTGTTCGACGAAGCTCCGCCAGGCACGCCGACGGCTGGCACGACATGCACGTCCACGCCCGACTACGTAGCGATCAGCCTTCGGCAACGACTCGCGCCGCGAGGGCAAGCGTCTGATCCACCAATTCCGCAACTCGCTGCGGCACGACCGGTTCGAGGTCGAACAGAATTCGGTAGATGATCGGCGCCACTACATGGTCGACCACCGAATCACCATCCACGCCGGCAGCTTCCGGCCAACGCGCGAGGATCACGTCGATCTGCGTCCTACAGAAGAAGGCACACTTGAACTTCTTCGTACCGTCCGGTGCATGCGTCTGATCGTCGCTCATCAACACGTCACGCAACGAAGCACGACCGACAGGCGCAGACATCTCCTCGAGGTACTCCTGCGCCCAAATCGTCAGATCCCCTCGGAGCGAGCCCGTTTCACGCGGGTCGGCGTCCGGGCGCAATCTCTCGATCGAGACGTCGGCAAAGACTTCGTTGATGTCACCCCACCGCCGATAGATGGTCGACGGGGTCACTCCCGCATCGGTCGCGATCATCGGCACCGTGATCTCGGCTCGATCACGCTGTTCCAACAACTTGCGCGCCGACGCATGCACGGCCTGTTGGATGCGCGCACTACGGCCACCGGGGCGCGGACCTGCGGACGGACTCATAAATCCAATACTAACGCAAAGATGTTGCATTAGGCTACGGCCAGGCGTAGCGTCCCAAACGCAAAGTATTTGCGTTTGAAGTCTTCACCACCCGCACGGGAAGCGCTACGACAATGACAACGACCGTTTCACCACAGACCGAGAGCACTTCACGCCCACGCCTTGGGCGAGGCGTCGCTTTCACACTCATCGCCGTCATCATCGCCACGTTCCTGGGCGCATCCGCGACCCCGACACCGTTGTACGAGCACTATCAACAGTTGTGGGGATTCTCCTCGCTCGCGTCGACGCTCGTGTTCGGCATCTACGCTCTCGCATTGCTCGCCACGCTCCTGACCGCCGGATCCCTGTCCGATCACATCGGCAGGCGCCCGGTCCTGCTCGGAGCACTCGCGCTCGAGGCAGTCTCGCTCGCGCTGTTCGCCTCGGCCGACGGTTTGACCATCCTGCTCATCGCCCGGGTCGTACAGGGTGTTGCCACCGGCGCTGCAATCAGTGCTCTGGGTTCGGCATTGATCGACCTCGAACGCACTCCGGGCCGAGGATCGATCATCAACAGCGTCGCTCCGACGATGGGGCTTGCAGTCGGAGCAGTGGGTTCGAGCCTCATCAGCGAGCACC
Organism: Rhodococcus sp. C-2; assembly: GCF_027854095.1. Classification (NCBI taxonomy): domain Bacteria; kingdom Bacillati; phylum Actinomycetota; class Actinomycetes; order Mycobacteriales; family Nocardiaceae; genus Rhodococcus; species Rhodococcus sp. C-2. Next base: position 305,316 of record NZ_JAQGFI010000006.1, read on the forward strand.
TGCCCCGTCCCACCAGCACTGTCTACCTGGTCCTTCTCGTGCTTGTCATTCTCGAGATCTTCGGAGTATGGGCCGCTCCCGAGACTTCGGGCGGACGCCCCGGAGCCTGGCAGTCCCTGCGCCCCACACTGGCCGTTCCTCGTCAGGCGCGCACGATGATTGCCCTGACCGCACCGTGCCTGATCGCGGTCTGGGCACTGGGAGGTTTCTACCTCTCACTCGGACCTGCATTGGCGCGCAACGCACTTGACGTTCACAGCTCCCTCATCGGTGCCATCATGGTCGCAACACTGACAGGATTCGGAGCGGCAGCAGTGCTCACCTTCCGCAAACTCGGCGGCCGGACCGTGATGCTGATCGGAACCACCGCCTTGGTGCTCGGGGTGGCCGTCACACTCATCGGTGCTGAAACATCCTCTGCCGTATTGATTCTGGTCGGTACGGCTGTTGCAGGTATCGGCTTCGGAGCAGGATTCCAAGGAACTATCCTCACCGTCATGCCGCTGGCCGAGAACCACGAACGCGCGGGTTTGTTGTCCACCGTCTACGTCATCGCATATCTGGCCAACAGTCTTCCCGCCTTGCTGGCCGGCTACCTGGTCGGCAAGGTCGGATTGGTGGATACGACGCGTGGCTACGGAGCACTCGTCATGGTGCTCGCGGCGGCCGCACTGATCGGACTGCTGGTCACCGGCGAGCGAAAGGTCGAAGCCGTCTCGGTGTCGGAGTAGGTGTCCCCCGATCGGTGGACACACCGTTCCGCCTGCACAGGGTCCGGGGAGTGGACATACGACATCGATCTGCTCCGACATAGTTGTCTTCGAGAGAGCCAACCGAACGCTCACCCGGACAAAGGACACCGACGATGACGAACCCACGCTACGTAGTTGCCGCAATCACAGCTCTGGCCGCCGGCGCCCTCACTTTGGGATTGAGCGGAATCGCCAGTGCCGGAACCCTTCCCACAACCGGCAACAGCATCACGATGACGATCAGCAACGACACCGAACAGACAATTCATCTCGAAGGCGCCGACAACCCCTACGGACAGTGGATGCAGAGCCCACGCCAGTCGCTCGCGCCTCACGAGACCGAGATCGTCACGGCATACAACCAGGACCCGCGCGGCCTGACGGTCGACGTCGTCTATTCCACTCCCGACGGCGGACAAGCCGTCTTCACGGCCAACGACTATCCGCAGTTCGACACCGACGGAACTCGCACCACCGACCCTGATCACTACTTCATCTCGAGCTACATCGACGGCTACTACCCGAACCTGAGCGTCGGGTACCACCTCAGTGCGGTGTGACTGCGGCAGTCGTCATAAGTAATCCATCTGCCTCTCAGACGCACTTGTTCTTGGACATTCGTCCGGCGCGCGGGGATTGTTGAACGCAGCCCCGCACGACCAGGCACACGCCCCGCTGCCGGTGGCCCGAAAATCAACGGGAGAGGGAAAACCACAGTGCGACTACCCAACCAGTTTCTGATCTACGTCAGCGATGCCGCCTCCGCAGCAGCGTTCTACGGCGAATTGTTCGACGCGAAGCCTGAGGTCCTCAGCCCTCGGTACATGACCTTCGACCTCGGCGGCGGTGTGGTCCTTGCACTGTGGAGCGGCAAGTCCCGCGACCTCGATCCCGCGACACCGCGCAATTTCGAAGTCGGCATCTTGGTCGACGGCGGGAGCAACGAAATTCGGGCGATCCACGACGAGTGGGTGGCCAAGGGAGTCTCGGTCGTCGAAGAACCCAACGAAGATGTCTTCGGTCTGACGTTTGTCATTTCAGATCTGGACGGAAACCGCGTCCGCGTAGCGCCCGCAGATCACTGAGCACTCAGCCTTTGATCTCGCCGTACCGGCGCAAGGCCTCCTCACGCTCGTGCGCGTGATCGACTATCGGGTCCGGGTAGTCGACTGGGCGCATCGCCTTCAACGAGTGGACGGCCTTCCCGGGAACATCGCGAAGTTCGGGGACCCACCGACGGACGTATGTGCCGTCGGGATCGAACTTCTCCCCTTGCGTGATCGGGTTGAAGACGCGGAAGAAGGGCGAAGCATCCGTACCCGACCCGGCAGTCCACTGCCACCCGTGCTGATTGGAGGCCAAGTCACCGTCCACCAGTTGCGACATGAAGTACCGTGCGCCGCGCCACCACGGAATGTGCAGGTCCTTCACCAGGAATGACGCGACGATCATTCGGACCCGATTGTGCATCCAGTTCTCGGCGGCGAGTTGCCGCATGCCGGCATCCACGATCGGGAAGCCGGTCTTGCCTTCACACCAGGCCGTGAAGGCGGCGTCTGCGTCGACTCCCCCGTCGTGACGTAAACGGTCGAACTTGTCGTCGTAGTTCTTCCGCGCGCTGTCGGGGCGCTGAAATAGGATGTCTGCGTAGAAGTCTCGCCAAGCAAGCTGGCGACGGTACGCCTGAGCGCCGTCTCCGAGTCGCTTGGAGAGATCTGCCAACATAGTTCTCGGATGAATCGTGCCGTACTTGAGCGGGATCGACATCCGACTCGTGGTGTCGAGGTCGGGTCGATTTCGTTCGTCGTCGTACCGGTCAAGATCGTTCTCGCAGTATTCTTTCCACTGTTCGAGCGCACCGGCCTCACCGACGACATCGCTGACGGTGCCGGACGGCGCGGGGATACTCACCCGGCGCGGGCCACCGTCCTTCTCGCTCGGATCGAACCAACGGACCGTCCCCGCATCGGTCGACGCGGGGCCCCGCCAACCATGTTCCATCCACTGACGGAAGTACGGCGTGAACACCTTGTACGGATCACCGTCCGCCTTGGTGACGCGTCCGGGCGCCACGGCATATGGTGACCCGGTGGCGATCAACTCCACCTTCTCGGCCACGGCCGCGTCGCGCCGTCGGCCGTAGGGCCCGTAGTCGCCACTGATGTGAACTTCTTCGGCGCCAACGGATTCCGCCACGCGGGGCACCACGTCTGCCGGATCACCTCGAACAACCATCAATCGTCCGTCGAGCTGGTTGTCGAGTGCCGACAAGTTGGCGAACAGTTGATTCTGGCGGGGTGAGCCTGCCGGTCCGAGCAACTTCTCGTCGAGGACGAACAAACCCAACGTCTGTCCGCCGGCATCCGCCGCTGCAGTCAGAGTCGGAAGATCACCGACCCTCAGATCGCGTCGAAACCAGATCACAGAGTTACTCACCCAGTCGAGCCTACCGATCAGATCTCAGAACGCATCCCACCGCGCGGGCCGCCAGTTGCGCCGCTCTTTCGACTGTCGGTTCGGAGGTGAGCCCGAGCAGTCGCCGCCGGTGCTCCTCCCCGAGCAGCAAGGTGTACAACTGATCCGCGCACAGCGCAGCCTTCTGGCCGTGCTGATCGATCAATATCTTCTCCAGAAAGGCAATCGACTTGGCCGGGCCGGATTCGTAGAACGCTGCGGCCAATTCAGGGAACTGCACTGCCTCGCCGATCATCATGCGGTGCAGCGCAATCGAGTTGTCGCTGTGCAGGGCGATGACGATGTCCACTGCAGCGGCGAGCAGGTCGGACTGGCCCTCGCCGGCATTGTCGACGTACGCGTGCTGACGCGCAACCGCAGCTGCAAAGACCGCAGACTTGTCGCCGAAGTAGCTGTACACGGTGCGCTTGGCGACGCCGGCCACCGTGGCAATGCCCTCGATGGTAGTTCGGGCGAACCCGACATCTCGAAACGAGTCGACAGCGACGTCGAGAATCTCGTTGCGTCGTTCGGCGCGCTCGGCGTCACTGGTTCTCCCACGTCTGCGCGGTTGCTCCATCAAGTCCCCTGTTACCGTGCCGGTAAATTAATGCTACGTTGACGTTTCATTAATTCGAATACTACAGGAGCACTGCATGACCGGACAACGACTCGTCCACGTCGCTATCGCCGACGACTGGGAAGCATGCAAGCGTTTCGGTGAGTACGAGGTCTCGACGCGCGGAATCAGTTACGACGAGGCAGGATTCATTCGCGCAACGACCCCGGACGCACTCGCTTCGGTGCTCGATCTGGTGTTCGGCGACCTCACATTGCCGCTGGTCGTCGCCGTCATCGATCAGGACGCCCTGACCTCCGCGGGCATCGACGTCGAATGGGAGGCGGAAAAGCCCCGAATCCTCCGACCTCTACCGATGGACGAGGACACCGTGGTCGCCGAACTGGCCGTGGAACGCGTTGACGGGGTCTGGCCGATTCCCGACCTGACCCCGTACGCAAGCTACGCCGGCTAGACCAGCGCAGCCTCCGGTTCGATAACCGGCGCAGACGCCTTCTTCCGGCCGGCAGCCACGCACAGCGCGATCCCGACGGCAATCCAGCACACCAGCACCAGAAGTGGCGTGGTGGCGCCATGGCCGTCGAAGAACGCCATCGAACGGACGGATGCTCCTGCGGCGCCGGGTGGGAGCAGCTGCCCCAATGCGCCCCAGCCTGCGGGCAACCACGCGGCAGTTGTCGCCATCCCCGAGAGTGGGTTTCCGATGAACATCATCGTGACGGCGCCCAACGCGAACCCCTTCATCCCGAGCAGGGATTCGAGCCCCAAAATGGGAAGCGAGATGGCCGAAATACCAACGGCGAGTGTGAGCGCGGTGAGCAGGTAGTTTCCGTCAAGGCTGCTGGTACCGAACTGCAGAATGGCAGTCAGGGCAAAACCCGCGACAACCGCGACGCCGGCAGCGCCCAACACTCGCTTGACAATGCTGCGCGGAAACAGCTGCACGAGAACAACAGCAGGCATGATTCCACCGAACACCAAGGGCAAGGCCAATGCCGTGAGCCCAGCACCGGTCGGGTCGTCCGCCGTCAACGGCACAACGTCTTCGACGGGAACCTTCACCCCCGAACTCTCCGCGAGCCCACTGGCCAGACCGGTCAAGGTTTGGGCGATCGGGGTTCCGCCTGCGGTCGCGATCAACACGTGAGGACCGTTGGCATCAACGGCGATTCCGCCGACCACGTCGCGATTCCGAATCGCGTCACGCAGGGCGTCGGCGTCAGCGAATTCTCGAGTATCGAAGGCGCCTTGCTTACTCGCCTCGAGCGAGGTGCTGATCTGTTCGGTTGCCGCAGCTGGACCGGTGATGCCCAACTTCAGTTCGTGCGGGCCACTGTTGACCGAGGGCAGTACGAAGGCAAGCAGCATCAGCCCGATCACGGCGGACAAGCCCAACACCACAGCCACCAACTTCTTGCGGTCCTGTGCTTCAACTTCGGCGTTCATAACTACCCTCCCTAAGTGGAAGTTTTTCCTCCACTATTTGTGGAAGATATTCCTCCGGTTATGATGAACTGTCAATACCGGAGGTGGATGTGCGAGCCGATGCACGTGAACGCAGAAACGCAATAGTCGACGCCGCACGAGCGGTGTTCACCGAGCGCGGGCACGACGCGCCGCTCGATGCAGTCGCAGAACTCGCGAAAGTGGGCATCGCCACGCTGTATCGAAACTTTCCGACGCGCGAGGACCTCGTGACCGCCGTTGCCGTCGCAACACTGACCGATGTCCGCGAGGCTGCCGACATCGCACTCACGGCAATGTCCACCGATCCGATAAACGCGTGGCACACGCTGGTGGACCGCCTCGTGGAACTGCGCCTGGGTGCGCTCATTCCTGCACTGGTGGAACGCAGTTTCACCGAGCTGGCGCCCGAAGTTCTGGCGGTGCGTGAGGTGACGAAAACGAAGATGACCGCGACGATCGGCGCCGCTCAGAGCGCCGGACTGGTTCGCGCCGATCTGCAACCGCTCGAATTCGTCATGGCTCTGGCCAAACTGACGCGCCCGCAAATCGAGTTGTCCGACGAGGCCATGCCGAACCTGGTCCCGCGGTTGGTCGCGGTGTTCATGGCCGGTCTGCGTCCGGACGGTACCGACTTGCCGGTCTGATCGGCGAAACCCGACGTACCAGGCAAGGCACAATGGGGCTGTGACCGAGATACCGAAAATCCTCGTAGTCGACGACGACGCAGACGTCCTGACCTCACTCGAACGCGGATTGCGGCTCTCGGGATTCACCGTACTGACGGCGGTGGACGGCGCCGACGCGCTCCGAGTGATCTCCGACAAGCGACCGGACGCGGTAGTCCTCGACATCAACATGCCGGTGCTCGACGGCACCGGTGTGGTGACGGCGCTTCGTGCCGCCGGCAACGAAATCCCGATCTGCGTGCTCAGTGCGCGCAACTCGGTCGACGATCGCATCGCCGGGCTCGAATCCGGTGCAGACGACTACATGGTCAAACCGTTTGTTCTTGCCGAACTGGTTGCCCGGATCCGCGCAATGCTCCGTCGCAGCAACACTCCGGCCGGCGATCACTCCGAGGGTACGAATACCCTGCGGGTCGGAAACCTCGACATCGATCTCTCCGGTCGCCGGGTTCGTGTCGACGGCAAGGAAGTACCGCTCACCAAACGCGAATTCGAGCTACTCGAAGTGCTCGCACACAATTCCGGCATCGTGCTCACTCGCGAACGTCTCCTCGAACTGGTGTGGGGCTACGACTTCGTCGCCGACACGAACGTCGTGGACGTCTTCATCGGCTATCTGCGTCGAAAGTTCGAATCCGGCGGTTCACCTCGTCTGCTGCATACCGTTCGCGGCGTCGGGTTCGTGCTTCGGGAGAACCCGTGAAGCGTCGCCGCTTCTCACTACGAACTCGCGTTGCCGCGGCCGCGGCACTGGGGGCGACGTTCATCGTCATCGCACTCGGTGTGGTCGTTGCACTGGCTATCGCACGAAACAATTTGGCGCAGTTGGACCGTCGATTGGAGACGGCATCGACGGTCATCGTGGCCAATGCGGCTACAGCGGGACCTTTTCTCGGCGCGTTCGGAGACGGCGGCGCCTTTTCCGTGACCATCCGCTCCGACACCGACGGAACCGTCAAATCCAGTACCCCGACGCGACTGCCCGAACTACCGGTCGGCTCGGCGACCGTCGACGTGGACGGTACGAAGTACCGGGCATATACCGCCGAGGCCGACGGGATCAATGCCCTTGTCTCGCTGGCGGTTCCCTATGCCGAAGCGCGAGACATCACAGTCGACCAACAGCGACAGGTTGCGTTCTTCGGCGTCGGGGCCGTAGCGGCCGCAGCTGCGTTGGGATGGTTGTTCGGTGGCCCGGCGGTGCGCCCCCTCGTGGAGTTGACCCGCCGGATCGCCAGGCGCGATCCCGATCTCGCCACCGAGGTTTCCGGAATCCGTGAAGCGGACGAGCTTGCCGCAGCAGCAGAATCGATGCTCAGCGACGTCGCTCGAGCGCAAGCCGCAACCAACTCCGCCCTTGCCGCCGCCCGAGATTTTGCGTCCGCCTCGGCTCACGAACTCCGAACTCCGTTGACAGCAATGCGAACCGACATCGAAGTGTTGTCCATTCACGACCTCGATCACGAACAAAGACGCGAGATCCTCACAGATCTGGCCCGCGCGCAGGGCCGCGTCGAGTCAACTCTGAGAGACCTCGAGCGCCTGGCGAAGGGTGAACTCTCGACGGCCGAGGATTTCAAGGACACCGATTTGACCGAGGTCTGCGACATCGCCGCCGACGACGCACGCCGACATCATCCTGGGCTCGACGTCGGCGTCGTCACGGTGGATTCCCCACTCCCCTATTGCATCCGGGCCCTTCCCGGCGGAATCCGGTTGATCCTCGACAACGCGATCACCAATGCAGTCCGCCACGGCGGCGCGAGCGCGGTGCGCATCACCCTCGCTCGCCCGGCCGATTCACCAGACACCGTCACGATCACGATCGACGACAACGGTTGCGGAATACCGGCCGAGGAACGCTCGAGCGTGTTCGAGCGCTTCACTCGCGGATCGACGGCAGGCAAGACAGGCTCCGGTTTGGGCCTGGCGCTGGTGGCGCAGCAGGCGGCCCTGCACGGCGGACGGACGACATTTCACGACAGTCCACTCGGCGGGGCTCGCCTGCTGGTCGAACTCAGGGATCAGCCCGGACCCGAATAGCCCTTCAGGTCTCGATCAACTGGCCGATCCCCGACGCTGTCACTTCGATGACCCGAGCCGAGCCGATGTCGAAGAACAGTCCGGCGATACGCAGGCGACCATCCACACGGGCCTGACCGACGAGAGGATGGCGTTCGAGAGTCTGCAATTGGACTGCGACATTGACCATTCCGAGCTGATCGACCTCCGAGAAACCTGCCTCGGCCGCAGCACGCGCGACCGGATGGCCACTCGTATAGGCCTGCAAGCTCGTCTCCGCGTGCCGCAGCCATTCACCGACGACTCCCGATTCCGACGGACCGTTGGTCAGGAGTGCTTGCATCGCGCCGCAGCCCGAATGTCCGCACACGACCACCGAGCTGACACCCAACTCGTCGATCCCGAAGGCCAGTGCCGCTTCCACCGACGTATCGCGGCCGCCGGCAGGAACCAGGTTTCCGACATTGCGCACGGTGAACAGGTCACCGGGGCCACTGCTCGTGATGATGTTCGGCACCACTCGCGAATCTGCGCAGGTGAGGAAAAGGGAGTCGGGGTTCTGCCCGTCGCGCAACTGATCCATGTGCGGCCGTATCGCTTCGGCGCGATGGCGATGATAGTTGGACACCCCGTCGAGAATGGGCCGCAAGGCCGGCGGGCTGCTCAGATTCCTCCCCGAAGCCTGTGGTTGCCAACTGCCCCACGGCGCGAGCAAGCCGCGCAGGTCGGTGACTGCGGCGCCGCGCTTCGGCGGACCGGTGGTCGCGCTCTCCATACTCACCGAGCCGACTTCGTCGATGATCACCGAACCACCTGCCAACTCGTACTGCCTCGCCCACTCTTCGATGACGTCGAAGACGGCATGGTCGAGGAAGTCGACTGACAGCTCGACGGTGACGTCCGACCGCGGTGGGATTCCGGCGAGCACCGACGTCAGCTTGGGCAGCACCAGGAAGGTGCACGAGCCTTCGACCAGGACGCGCCACTTCCCGGAATCGTTGTCGCCCAACTCTTCTGCGGTGACAGTTGCGCGGATGACACGCCACACCAGGAGGGCGATGGCCAGCGCCAACCCGATCAGGACGCCCTCGAGCAGATTCAAGAACACGACGCCGACCACCGTGATGCCGTACACCCACAGATCACCGGTCCGTCGCGCCAACCGAATGTGCGCCAGCTTGACCAGTTGAATACCGATGACAATCAACAGTCCGGCCAGTGCAGACTTCGGAATCTGCTGGACCAACCCGGCGAGCGCAGCCGAGAACAGCAGAATCCACAGGCCGTGCATGATCGACGACGCGCGGGACTTCGCCCCGGCCTCGACATTGGTCGCACTGCGCACGATCACCCCGGTGACCGGAAGGCCGCCGATGGCCCCGGACACCATGTTCGCGGTGCCCTGGCCGAGCATCTCGCGATCGAAGTTCGACCGCGGGCCCGAGTGCATCTTGTCCACGGCCACGGCCGAGAGCAGACTCTCCACACTGGCGATCAGGGCGATGGTCAGGATGCCGGTTGCGACGCCGAGCCACTGGCCGTCGGGCAGAGCGGGGAGTCCGATCGAGTCCAGCAAAGATCCGTCGAGAGCAATACGCTCGACGTCGATCGGCAGCGCCAGCGAAGCGAGAGTTGCCAATACGATGCCCACCAACGCCGCCGGAACCTTGCGGACACCGGCAGGGAGATAGCGCCACCCGAGAAGGGTGGCGATGACGACGAGTCCGATCATCAGGTCCTCGACATGCAAGGCACCGATCTGTGCGGGCAACTGCCGTAGATTGTCCAGCGCCGAGCTGGCCGAGCTTCCACCCAACAACACGTGAACCTGTTGTAGCGCAATGGTGATGCCGATACCGGCGAGCATCGCATGCACCACCACTGGAGCAATAGCCAGCGCCGCACGGGCAATTCGGCTGAGCCCGAACACGATCTGCAGAATTCCGGCGCCGACGGTGATCAGGCAGGTGACTTTCCACCCGAACTTGCCGATCAGTTCGGCGACCACCACGGTCAGGCCGGCTGCGGGACCACTGACTTGCAGCGGTGAACCTCCCACAGCTCCGGCCACCACTCCGCCGACGATTGCGGCGATCAGACCTGCCATGATCGGCGCCCCGGAGGCGATCGCAATTCCCAATGACAGGGGAAGCGCCACCAGGAATACGACCAGCGACGCCGGCACGTCGTATCTGATCAGTTGCTCGAGATATCGCCGGCTTCCACCACCCGGCGGAGACGAATCCCCCACGACGCTCTCGTCTGCGGATGATTGTGCGTGCACTACGGACTGCGTCGACATAGATCTCCTCGCCGGACCCCGGATCCGGCTGCTGGGCAACATGTTCGAAGCGAATCGGCGATCGGTATCGCCGATCGACTGTGACCATGGTAACCGCGATTCCTTACCGTTCCCTTAGATGCGAGCCCAGACGTGGTCGACGTCACCGCCGCCCGGCACTGTGACTCGAACCTGAACATCGGTCCAAAAGATCGATCGAATTGCTTTAAACCGCAAGCATTTTGACTGACACACCTCCAGCGGCCGGCACACCTGAGCGCCGTCGGCGATAATGGTCGGGAGTGAACGCTCAACCGCAAACACAACGATGTGAAGGCAGGCACCATGTCCGATCAGTACGTCGCCGCGCAGGACCGCTACGAAGCCATGCCGTACCGCCGAACCGGTCGGAGCGGTCTCAAACTCCCGGCCATCTCGCTGGGCCTCTGGCACAACTTCGGCGACGACGTACCGATCGAGAACCAGCGCGCAGTTCTGCGGCGGGCATTCGATCTCGGAATCACCCACTTCGATCTTGCGAACAACTACGGACCCCCGTACGGAAGCGCCGAGACGAACTTCGGCAGGATCCTGCGTGAGGATTTCTCTTCGTACCGCGAGGAATTGGTCATCTCGTCCAAAGCCGGCTGGGACATGTGGCCCGGCCCCTACGGATTCGGTGGGTCCCGCAAGTATTTGCTGTCGTCCCTCGATCAGTCGCTCGGACGACTCGGCGTCGACTATGTCGACATCTTCTACAGCCATCGCCCTGACGCCGAAACTCCGATCGACGAGACCGCAGGCGCCCTGATCAGCGCTGTCCAGCAGGGCAAGGCCCTGTACGCGGGTATCAGTTCGTACTCGCCGGAGCGCACCCGTGAAATCGCCGCACTGCTCGCCGCTGCGGGGGTTCCGCTCTTGATCCACCAGCCGAGCTATTCGATGCTGAACCGCTGGATAGAGCAGGACCTGCTGTCGGCTGTCGACGATCTCGGCGTCGGCGTCATCGCGTTCTCACCACTCGCTCAAGGCATGCTCACCGATCGCTATCTGAACGGCGTCCCCGAGGATTCCCGTGCAGCTCAAGGTAAGTCACTGGATCCGTCGTGGTTGACCGACGACGCTCTCACCCACATCCGCGCGCTCAACGACATCGCGGCAGACCGCGGCCAGTCGCTGGCTCAGCTGGCACTGAGCTGGGCACTCCGCGATTCGCGGGTCACCTCGGTACTGATCGGTGCGTCCAGTGTCGCCCAACTCGAAGCCAACGTCGGCGCGCTCGACAATCTCGAATTCAGCGCAGCCGAACTGGCCTCCATAGATCAGCACGCCAAGGACAGCGGCATCAATCTGTGGGCAGAGGCCAGTTCGATCTGAGCGATCACCTGCGCTAGAGCTGAGGCAACTCCACGTTCACGTGCTCGCCCTCTTCGAATACGGCCGACGCCGGCCCGACGATCAAGGGATCCGGAGTACCGACAGCCCGGTGATCCTTGTTGGGATAGTCGAAGCTGGCGAGCACGTGACGCATCGCCTCGAGGCGAGCGCGCTTCTTGTCGTTGCTCTTGATCACCGTCCAGGGCGCATCCCCGGTATCGGTGTAGAAGAACATGGCTTCCTTGGCCTGGGTATAGTCGTCCCACTTGTCGAGCGAAGCCAGATCGGTCGGTGAGAGCTTCCACTGACGCACCGGGTCCGTTCGGCGGGCCGCGAACCGCGCCAACTGCTCTTCGCGGCTGACCGAGAACCACAGCTTGTGCAGATGAATCCCGGAGTTGACGAGCATCCGCTCGAAGTCCGGGGTCTCTCTCATGAACTCGAGATACTGCGTCGGCGTGCAGTAACCCATCACTCGTTCGACGCCGGCGCGGTTGTACCAGGACCGGTCCATCATCACTATCTCGCCGCCGCTGGGTAGGTGTGCGACATAGCGTTGGAAATACCACTGCGTCCGCTCGATGTCGGTGGGCTTCTCGAGCGCGACCACGCGGGCTCCACGGGGATTGAGATGCTCGGTGAATCTCTTGATCGACCCGCCCTTACCGGCAGCATCGCGACCTTCGAAGATGATGAGCACCTTCTGACCGGTTTCCTTGACCCACAGCTGCAGCTTGAGCAACTCGATCTGCAGACGCCGCTTCTTCCGCTCGTACTCGCGGCGCGACATCTTCTTCTCGTACGGATAGCCCTGCTTCCAGGCATCCGCGAACTCCGAAGGCTCCAGCACGCCGAGCTTGTGCTTGAGACTCGACAGCTCGTCGATCTCGGCCGCGTAATCCTCGGTGACGGAAATTCTGGTCGACGGGGTCGGCAGGTCAGGAACCCGACCGTCCACACCGCTGGGGTCGGGGCTCATGAATACGCACTCCCTGTCGTCGAAATGAACGAACGTCCGGAAAGTGAATTTTACGCGCCGAAGCCCGCTCCCGCGGGTCCGAAGAGAATGTTGCTTGGCATCGAGGAGGTAACGACAGGTCCGGCTTCCCAGTCGCCGAACCCTCACGCGGTACCTTGATCGAGGTAACTGAGACGGTCGGTAACCCCGAGAGAAGAGAGTTCTGGCGAGATGCGAGTAGACGGACGGGAGATCCCGGTAACGGGAAGCCTCCTGCCACCACTGCACCGCCGTACGAGCGACATCATGCGGGTTGCGATCGCTGCTGTGCTGCTCGGCGGCGTGATCGCGGGATCTCTGATCACTCGAAGTCAGTGGGACGCCCTCGAAACGTCGGTGTCCAACATCGTCGGTGTTCTCTCGCCGAGCCTGTCCGACACTGTGTACCTGCTCTACGGCATCGCAATTCTGGCGCTACCGTTCGCCATCCTGATCGGCCTGATCGTCGGGCGCCGGTGGAAGTTGCTGGCCGGATACGCCGCCGCCGGCCTGTGCGCCGGTGTCGCGCTGTCCTTCACCGGAACAGGCCTGGCGGCACCGAAATGGCACCTCGACGTGCCGGACCGACTCGACGCCACCTTCCTGTCTCAATTCCTCGACGATCCGCGATGGATCGCGATGCTCGCGGCGGTGCTCACCGTCTCGGGCCCGTGGCTTCCGAAGAAGTGGCGACGAGCCTGGTGGACGCTGCTTCTGCTCTTCGCTCCCATCCATCTGATCGTCAGCTCGATCGTTCCCGCACGATCGATGCTGGGTCTCGCCGTCGGTTACCTGATCGGCGCGGTGATCGTTCTCGCCGTCGGCACCCCTGCCCTCGAAGTGCCGTTGGACTCGGCGGTACGCGTACTCGCGCGGCGCGGTTACCGCGTCACCGCGTTCCGCGTCGTGAGTCCCTCGGGAATCGGGCCACTTGTCATGTCCGCAGCCATCGACCAAGCACCGGACGACGAACCTTTCGACGAACTCGTCGTCGAGTTGTACGGACAGAACCAGCGAAGCAGCGGAGCAATTCGACAGACGTTCCGTTGGATCTCGTTCCGGAACCGTGAAACTCCGCCGCCCTACGGATCACTTCGTCGCGCCGTCGAACACCGAGCGCTCATGGGTATCGCGTTCGCCGACATCGGTCTGGCCAGTTCCAAGGCCGTCGCAATCTCGGTACTCGATCGCGGGTGGGAGATGTACGCGCGCCCGAGTCCTCGTGGCATCCCCCTTGCCGTCGCCGTCGAGAACCAGGCGGGCGAGGAAGAATCCACCAAACTGATCGACGCGCTGTGGCAAACACTGCATACCGCTCACGTGCACCAGATGGCGCACGGCGACCTGCGCGCTTCCGAGATTCGTGTCGAAGGCGGAACCATCCTCTTCGGCGGGTACGCGTACTCCGAATTCGGCGCCACCGAAGTTCAGATGCAGTCCGACAACGCACAACTTCTCTTCGCCACCGCATCATTGTTCGGGGTCGATGCAGCGGTGGACGCCGCGATTCGAGCGCAAGGCGCAGACACGATTCTCGCCGCCTCCGGCCGATTGACCACCGCTGCATTGCCCAACCGAATTCGGCGAACGGTCACGGATTCCGCGAAACTGATGACCGAGATCCGAGACGAGGTCGGTGCCAAGAACGGGATCGAAAAGGTCGCTCCCGCACAGGTCACCCGATTCAGTCGCAACCAGCTGATCCAGCTCGTTCTGCTCATCGGTCTGGTCTACGTCGCCTACCCCTTCATCAGCCAGGTCCCCGCGTTCATCACCGAACTGACGACGGCCAACTGGTGGTGGGCACTGCTCGGCCTCGGCGTCTCCGCACTGACGTACGTCGGCGCGGCAGCGGCCCTGTGGGCCTGTGCGTCGTCGATGGTCAGTTACCGCAACCTCTTGATCATGCAGGTGGCCAACACCTTTGCGGCGACGACAACTCCGGCCGGAGTCGGCGGGCTCGCGCTGAGCGTGCGGTTCCTGCAGAAGGGCGGGCTCGGTACCGTCCGTGCAACGGCCGCAGTCGCGCTGCAACAGACGGTTCAGGTGGTCACCCACGTCGGCTTGCTGATCTTCTTCTCGATCGTCGCCGGACGTGATACGAACCTCTCGCACTTCATCCCGGGATCCACTGTTCTGTACCTGGCGGGCGGCGTCGCGCTCGGAGTTCTCGGTGCATTCATGTTCATCCCGAAACTCCGTGGGTGGCTGCGCGACGATCTGCGTCCTCAGATCACCGAGGTGTTGGGTGAACTGAGCCAACTCGCGCGAAATCCCACGCGCTTCCTCATCATCGTGGGCGGCAGCGCCGCAACAACTCTCGGTGCCGCCCTGGCTCTGTGGGCGAGCGTCGAAGCATTCGGCGGCGGAACGACGTTCATCACCGTCACCATCGTGACGATGATCGGTGGGACGCTCGCCTCGGCGGCTCCGACACCGGGTGGCGTCGGAGCCGTCGAGGCCGCCCTCATCGGTGGTCTGTCCGCATTCGGACTGCCGGCAAGCATCGCGGTCCCGTCGGTCCTGCTCTACCGAGTGCTGACCTGCTGGCTCCCGGTGTTCTGCGGTTGGCCGACACTGCGGTGGCTGCAGAAGAACGACATGGTCTGAGCCGTTCCGCTACTTTTGGCGAACGACGTGAGCCTGCAGTGCTTCGCCGTCCTCGTCCACCCAGCCTTTGCTCTGGGCGTAGTCGACCATCGCGGCAACACCTTCGACGTCCGTGGTGCTCTCGCGAACGCGGGCTACCGAGATGAATGCACTACCACCGCTGACGTATCCGTAATCCTGAAGGCGCAAGAGTTCGTCCAGTTCGGTTTCGGAGATGTCGGCACTCACCTCGACGTGAAAGGCCTTCAGGTTGTCCACATCGTGGATGCTGACGCGGCCGTCGTCCACCAGTACATACATGGCTCTCCTTCCTAGAGCACTGACGTCGGTGCGTGCGTACCGAATACACGCCGGTGGTAGGTCAGTGGATTCGACTCGCGGTGCTCGACCTCGTCCACCGATCCTGTCACGATCTTGTGATCACCACCGTCCACGACGGCATCAACGGTGCACGCGATCCAGATGGATACGTCCGGCAGTCTCGGAACACCGAGATGCTCCGCCCACTCGACACCGTCGAACTTCGCACGGCCCTTCCTCGCAAAGGCAACCGCCAGTGAGCTTTGCGCGGTCCCGAGGACATTGATCGCGAACCTCCGCGTTCCTTCGATGAGGCCGAGAACTTCCGACTGTCGATCCAGAGCCACCGCGGTCATCGGCGGGTCCATCGACAACGACATGAATGCGCTGACCGTCGTGCCGTGCGGCCGGTCGCCGTCCATTGCCGTGACGACGGCGACCGGTGAGCACACGTGCGCCATGGCTTCTCGAAAACGCAACGCCCGGTTGCCCTGTGGGACATTCACGATGTCAGCCCTTGTCTGCCAACTCTTGTGCGTACTTCTTCGTCATGTGGTCGACGGCGTCGAGTTGCGCCTTTGCATGCCCTCCCCTGACAGCGCGCGCGTGAGCTGCCGCGTCGAGCGTCGCCTGCGCCTGCCCTTGGAAGTGCGGAAAGACCTCCTGCGCGAACAACTCTGCCGAACGTCGGGTGTCCTGCGGGTTCGCCCAATCGTGACCCATCTGCAGCATGCAGCCGAAACCACCGGACTGGTCCCACAGCCGTTGTACCTGACGTCTGGCCTGCTCCGGTGTGCCGATGACACCGATCCCGGCCTCGTTGATGAAGTCGATCATCTCGCTCAGACGCGCACCGGAGACCGCCATCTGAGGGAAGGCCGCGACGTGCTGGAAATAGTCGAACCACTCCTCGATGCCGTACTCGACCTGCTTGCGTGCTTCCGCCTCGGTTTCGGCGATGTGGAAAGGTCCGGCAAGAGACCACTGCCGACGATCCACCGTCGTCCCGTTGACCTCAGCGCGTTCCTCCATCACATTCCAGTGGTGCGCCAAGGCGTCGAAACCGTCGGCGGACAAGGTTGCTCCGATGGAGAGCAGACCGAGACCGTGCGTACCGGCCAGGCGAGGTCCTGTCGGGGAGGCCACTGCGGCCACGGTGATTTCGATGCCGTTCTCCGAGTACGGAGCGAGCTGCAGCTTGGCGTCGTACAGCTCGTGGGTTCGTGTCTTCGCGGAAACCGTCTCGCCACGAAGAAGGCGCACGACGATGTCGAGGTTCTCCTGCAACAACTCTCGGGTGTCCGTCGGGTTCAGACCGATCATCGCCGAGTCGGTGGGCAACGAACCGGGCCCGACTCCGAAGATGGTGCGCCCCTGAGTCAGGTGATCCAACTGCATGATTCGATCCGCTGCCCACAGCGGGTTGTGATACGACAACGACGTGACACCCGTGCCGAAACGAATCCGAGGTGCGCGCTGCGAGGCTGCAGCGATCATGATTTCCGGCGACGCGATGATCTCGCTTCCGGCAGAGTGATGCTCACCGAACCACGCCTCGTCGTAGCCCAACCGGTCGAGGTACTCGACCAGTTCGAGATCACGCTGCAGTGCGGCGGTGGGATTGCGTCCGGGGACGTGAAACGGTGCCATGAAATACCCGAAACGAAGCCTACTCATGAGTTCTCCTAGTGCTGTGGGCCAACTCCTGGCCGTGCACCGAAAACGCTATCCGTGCCGTGACCGCGGTCACAGTGCACGAAAGTGGACAATCTCAAGCGCGTTGATCGGCAAGTTTCTGCGCGTAGACCAACTTCACGAACTCGGCACGGTTGCGAACGCGCAGAAGAGCAAGGATGCGGCTTACATACTTCTTCACCGTGTCCGGACTCAGCGACAGGATCACCGCGATCTCGTCGTTGGTATGGCCGTCCGCCAACAACTCCGCGAGATCGATCTGCCGGGGCGTCAGCTTCTCTCGCCATCCCGGCTCGCGTTGCCCGGGCAGCGTCTGACACAACAGCGACAATTGCTTGCCCAGAATGCCCAAGCCCACGATGTCGCGCCCCGACAGATCCTTGCCTTCTGAATCGAAAATCCCCACCAGACCGTGACCGCCGTGGGCCAACTGGAGATGCATCACCGACGCGCTGTGAAGGCGTTTGCGATAGAGGAAATCTCGCAGGTACGTCGCCGACTGTGAAGGGACGTCGGCCAACTGAGTGTGCGTGATGGCGGGAGATGCCAACAGCGTTGCCCGCGATTGCGCCGTCGCAAAAACGTCGTCGAGGTACCAGTGCGCTTGGTACTCGTCGAGGATCGGCGTGATCCGCCCGGTCGTCACCGGATCCGGGTCGGCGAAAGCCGTCGTGAAGGTCGGGCCGGCAAGGAAGGTGGTGTTGGGACAGCGGTAGTGATCATGGAGCGCGACCATGAGGAGATCCTTGAGCTGATCGAGCGTTCTCGCGGCCGAGCAGTAGTCGAAGACAGCGAAGACACGGTCGTAGTCCGCAGCGGACAGAGCGACGTCACCGCTACCGTGCACGTCGACCACCTCACCCGAACTATGATCCAGATCACTCATCGGACAGCATATGCATTACTTCGAGAGAACGGACAACTTCGCCGCCTACCAGCACTGTTGATGCCGATAGCCGATACTGAGCTGTATGTCGGAACTCGGAAATGAACCAGACTCGAAGCAGAAGGCGGTGCTCGAGCGACACGCGTCATGGATCGAATTGTTCTTCGACCTCGTCGTGGTTGCCGGTATCGGTCAGCTGGCTCACCTGCTCCACGGTTCGCCGTCGTGGTCGGATGTCGCGCTCTACGCGTTGCTCTATCTCGCGTTCTGGACCGCGTGGGCGACGTTCACGATGTACGGCAACGTTGCCGGTGACCGTGTCCGGATCCCGAGCATGCTGATCGCCATGTTCGGACTGGCCGTCATGATGGCAGCCGTGGCCGGCATCCACGACAACCATGCGCTGGCCTTCGCTGTCGCCTACGTGGCCGTACGTCTGCTGGCGAGTCGGGTGTGGCACAACGGCCAGATAGTCGTGGACTGGCCGATCGCCCAGATGTCTCTCGGTGTGATCCCGTGGATCGTCTCGTTCTGGTTCGAGGGCGAAACTCGGTTCTGGCTCTGGACCGCCGGTGTGACCATCGACCTGCTGATCATGTTCGTCGTCTCCGGCAGCGCGATCATGGAAGACGCGCAGGAAAAGCTCGACCGCATCATCAAGGTTCGGGGGTTCAAGGACGACCGGATGCCCGAACTCGAAGCCCTGCACTCCGATCGGGCTCACCTTGCCGAGCGCTTGGGCCTGTACGTCATCATCGTGCTGGGCGAGGGTGTGATCCTCGTGATTTCTGCGGCCTCGAAGCTCACCTGGGACTCGACGGTGGTCAGCCTCGCAGTCGGATCGTTTGTCCTGCTCTCGGGCATGTGGGCTCTCTCGCTTCTCTACGGCCACGCCGGTGTTCCGCACCTGCAGGCCGAGAAGTTTCCCGCTCGCATCGACATGGCGCTGCACTGTTTCACCACCGGCGCTATCGCGGTTCTGGTCGCAGGGCTCGGAGCGGCAACCGAACACGGCGCGGAGCACACGCCCGCGAACCTGCGGTGGTTGTTGTGCGGAAGCATCGCAGTCTATTTCGGAATCAGCCTGGTGGCAGGGCTGTTCGCGCGATCGGACCGACGGTGGCTGCTCGGCTGGGCGCTCCCGTGCACCGCCATCCCCATCGTCATGGGCATCGTCGGCACGCACATGAGCGCCACGTGGATCATCTGGGTGCTGGTGGCCACCGTGTCCTGGCAGAACGGCTACGAGTACGCGCAGGTGCGGCGTTCGCGCCGCTCTGCTGTGCGCCTTTATTAACCCCCCGCGGTTAATAAAGGCGCACAGCAGGGGCGGTTTTTACCCTCACCGCCGGGTCGAAGCGATAGGGCTGAGCCAACAGGATTCCGGCCAATCGCTTACGCAACCTCGACATCTCGGCCCGGACGGTCACCGTCTTGCGTGGATCGCCGAACAACTGTGAGGCGAGCTGCGAGGCCGTGAGGCCCTCGGGCGCATGTGTCAGAGCCACGAGGATCTGCGAATGGCGCGGGCTGAGGTCGATGCTCCAGCTCCCCATTGCCGAGGAGTACCGCAATTCCATCGCATTCGGATCTTGCACATCCAATTCGACTTCGGCACAAACCGTTCCGGACGCCGGATCCATCTGAGGGCGGACGAGCCAACCACCCGGAAGCGGCTCGCACATACATAGTCCGAGCGACGGGAGCCAATGCTCGCCGCTGCTCATCACTTTCGGCAGTGCGATTCTGTAGATCGGCGCCATCGAGTCCACCGCCGCGACCCAGCCACTGCGGTCCACGACCACAGTCGGCTGACTCGCGCGAGCCAGCGTCGATACCGAGATCATCCGGAGCTGATCCAATCCGATTCGATGCTTCTCCCGCAGTGCGGATTCCGCCAGCCTGGCCACACTGTCCACCAGAGCGAGAGTCGACGGGTGGACCGTGTCTGCTGCGCCGGCGACGTTCACGACGGCGATGGCCCGGCGACTACGCGGATCTCGAACCGTCGCCCCGGAGCAGGTCCACGGATGCTGCGAGCGCGAGTAGTGCTCGGCCGAGAACACCTGCACTGCCGAACCTGATGCCAAGGAAGTGCCGATCCCGTTGGTACCGACAGCTTCCTCCGTCCACGACGCACCCTCGATCATCCCGAGCCGTTCGGCCCGATCCAGCATTCGACTGGACCCGTGTCGCCAGAGGATACGTCCGTAGCGGTCCGCCACCACGATCAGATTCGCGTCGTCCGGGCCGACGAGTGGTGCCAGACCGTGCACCGCCTCGTCGAAGATCTCCGCCATGCCGGCTGCGCGTCTGCCTTCTTCGATCTCGGATTCGCGGCCCGTCTCGGTGATCGAGCACCGGTCCGGATCGAGTCCGAGCGCACGCAAACGCGACCACGAATTCGCGATGACGGAGCGCGGACGCGCAGGCGGCTTGCGTCCCGACATCGTTGCTTCGTAGACGGATTCGAGAACACGTGCGTACTGCGCCGGGTCTTCACCACTGGCCAGGGCCGGTTCGAGTCGATTCGTTTCGCCGATCACACTCCAGTCCTATGTGACGGGGTCATCGAAAGCGAGCGTTGCACCCGGTTGCAGAGTTGTTCGCGTGCGTGAACGAAAGGACGGCGTTCACGCACGCGAACGGTGCTCACGCGTTGAGGGGTCTCCCCAGCGCCGAGAGCACAGACTCGTGCATTGCCTCCGAGAGCGTCGGATGAGCAAACACGACCTCGGCGAGATCCTCGCCGGTGGCTTCGAGGGATCGAGCGATACCGAAACCCTGAATCTGCTCGGTCACATCCGGACCGACCATGTGCGCGCCGAGAAGTTCCCCGGTATCGGCGTCGAAGATCGTCTTGACGAAGCCTTCGGCCTCGCCGATCGCCAGTGCCTTGCCGTTCGCCTGCAGGTCGAAGTGTCCGACCCGCAGCGCGCGACCAGTACCGGCGCACTGCTTCTCCGTCAGACCCAGGCTCGCCACCTGTGGGCGGGCATACGTGCACCCCGGAACGTAGTCGCGATCGAGCGGATGAACGTCGGGCACGCCTGCCAACTTTTCGACGCACAGGACAGCTTCGTGGCTTGCCTTGTGCGCCAGACATGGAGCGCCCGCGACGTCACCGATCGCATAGATCCCGAAAGCGCTGGTACGGCACCACTGGTCGGTGACGATCGCACCGCGCTCGATCTCGACGCCCAGAGCCTCCAACCCCAGATCCTCGACGTTGCCGGTGATTCCGGCCGCCACCAACACCCGGTCCACGGTCAACGACTCGACACCGTCGCTCGTCTGCACATTCACCTGGACGGCGTCGTCGCCGACGGTCACCGCCGACACCGAGGCTCCGGTGTGAATCGTGATGCCACGCTTCTCGAACTGCTTGCGAACGAAGGCCGAGATCTCTTCGTCCTCGACCGGCATGATGTGTGGTGCCATCTCGACGATGGTCACCTCGGTTCCGAGATCGCGGTACAGGCTGGCGAATTCGACTCCGATCGCGCCGGACCCGATCACGAGCAGCGACTTCGGCAGTTCCTTCGGGACGAGCGCGTCGAAGTAGGTCCATACCCGATCACCGTCGGGGGCAACGCCGGGAATCGAACGCGGCCGGGCACCGGTTGCAATGATCACGTGGTCGGCTCGATACGTCTGTCCTCCCACGGATACGACGCCTTTGTCCACCAACTTCGCGGCGCCTGAGATGGCGTCGACGCCGTTCTTCTTCATCAGATAGGCAACACCGCCGGACAACCTCTCCGAAACCCCTCGGCTGAACGACACCAACTTCGAGATGTCGAACTGGACAGACGCCGAACTGAATCCGTATGTGTCGAGTTCACTCAAGGTATGCGCGACGTCCGCGCCGTGCAGCATCGCCTTGGTGGGGATACAACCCCAGTTGAGGCAGATACCTCCGAGGCGATCACGTTCTACCAGCGCGACGCTCAACCCCAACTGGGCAGCCCGGATCGCCGCCACGTAACCACCGGGGCCGCCACCGATGACAAGAACGTCGTACTTATGCGACGTATTGTTTTCCACCACAGCCCCTTACACCAACATCAGCGCGGGAGAAGCGACAAAGCGCTGGAGCTCCCGAAGGAAGGTCGCACCCAGGGCTCCGTCGATAACCCGGTGATCGCACGAGAGGGTCACGGTCATCACGGTCCGGGCAGAAACACTGTCACCGACCACCACCGCGCGCTTCTCCCCCGCACCTACGGCAAGGATCGCTCCCTGGGGCGGATTGATGATCGCGTCGAATGCCTTGATCCCGAACATGCCGAGGTTGGACACCGTGAAGGTTCCGCCCTGGAATTCTTCGGGACGAAGTTTGCCGGTCTTCGCCTTGGTGGCCAACGAGAGCACCTCACCCGAGATGTCCGCCAACGACTTGGTATTCGCGCTACGCACGATGGGCGTGATCAGCCCGGTCGGAAGTGCAACTGCCACCGAGACATCCGCCGACGCGAATCGAAGAACCGATTCGTTCGCGGCATCGAACTGGACGTTCACGTCCGGCACCTTCATCAGTGCAGCGGCGCAAGCCTTCACGATGAAGTCGTTGACCGACAGCTTGACCGCCGGGACGGTCGAATTGATCTCCTTGCGCAGAGCGAGGAGCGCATCGAGCTCGAGGTCTGCGGTGAGCCGGAAATGGGGTGCCTGCTGCTTGGACGCCTGCAACCTACCGGCGATTGCCGATCGTATGGGGGTGAAAGGAATTGTGTCGTACTCGGGTTCGGCCGCAACAGATTCGGTCTCAGCCGCCGCCTCGGGCAGGAGCTGCGCGGAACGAGCGGCGTCGTGCACGTCGGCGACGCAGACGCGCCCCCGCGAACCCGTCGGACGACAGTCATGCAGGTTGACGCCCAGTGCTCGGGCAGTTCTGCGTGCGACCGGGGTGGCAGGCACGGCACTGTCGTCGGCGGTCGATCGCAGCGGGAGGCCGGATCTCGCGGCCGGCACTACCGGCGCAACAGTGCCACCGGCGTCACGAATCGCGTCGTCGATGTCGCGGACACTGATCCGCCCGAGGGGACCGGTACCCACTACGGCGGCGAGATCGATTCCGAGCGATTCGGCACGTCGGAGTGCGCGAGGACTCGCAAACACGTCGCTCTGCGTCGTGCCCTGCAGAACACTCGGTACGACGGTGGAACCGGTTGGTGCAGGTTTCGCTGCAACAACCACCTTCGCAGCCGGTGTAGCCGCAGGTGTCACGGGAGCCGTCGGCGCAGCAGCTGGTGACGGTGCCGGCTCTTCCGCCGGCGCGGTTGCGCCGCGGGCGGCGAGGAACTGCTCGATCTCCGCATCCGTCGCGGACGCATCGGCGGACACACCGATCACGGCGCCGACGGGCAGAGTCTGCCCCGGTGTGCCGACGATCTTGCGGAGAACACCGTCGAACGGCGCCTCCAGCTCGTTGGTGATCTTGCTGGTCTCGATCTCACAGATCAACTGGCCCTTGGTGAACGAGTCACCTTCCTCGATGAGCCACGCGTTGACCAACCCCTCCTCCATGGAGAGCCCCCATTTGGGGATGTCGATAGCTTTGATGTCAGCCATGATCAGGCTCTCACCAGCTTGCGAACCGACTCTTCGATGCGCGCCGCGTCAGGCAGCCAGGCAGTTTCGAGGGTCGGGGAGAACGGAACCGGCGTGTGCGGCGGCGTGATCAGTTCGATCGGCGCTTTCAGGTAGTTGAATCCCTTGGTGGCGATCAGCGCGGCTACGTCGTGCCCGAAACCGCAGCGGGCGGCGGATTCGTCGACGATCACGACCCTTCCGGTCGATGCGACGGATTCGAGGATGCCGTCCTCGTCCAATGGTGAGACGGTACGAGGATCGACGACCTCGACCGAAATACCCTCGGCGGCCAGCTTGTCCGCTACGTCATTGGCGCGGTTCACCATTGCGGACAAAGCGATGATCGTGACGTCGTCGCCCTGCCTGGTGTAGTTGGCGACGCCGAACGGAATCGCGTACGGCTCGTCCGGCACCTCGCCCTTGAGGTCGTAGAGCACCTTGTGCTCACAGAACACAACAGGATCGTCGTCCCGGATAGCCTGGATGAGAAGGCCTTTGGCGTCGTAGGCGTTGGACGGCGCGACCACTTTCAGGCCAGGCACCGCGGCAAACACGTTGTACGGAGACTGAGAGTGCTGCGCAGCGGCAGAGAAACCGGCGCCGATCATGCCTCGCACCACCAGCGGAGTTCTGGCCTTGCCACCGAACATGTAGCGGAACTTGGCAGCCTGGTTGTAGAGCGCGTCGTAGGAGACTCCGAAGAAGTCCATGAACATCAGTTCGGCGACCGGCCTCAGTCCGGTCAGTGCGGCTCCGGCAGCCATTCCGATGATCGCGGATTCGGTGATCGGGGTATCGATTACACGCTCCGATCCGAACTCCGTCCACAATCCCTTGGTGACACCCAGGACACCGCCAAATGCCTCGATCTTCTTCGTCTCCAGATCGGGGTTGGTACCGGCATGCCCACCCCGTACGTCCTCACCGATGAGAACGACGCTCGGGTCGCGTTGCATTTCTTGGGCGATGGCCTCTTTGACGGCCTCGCGGTAGGTCTTCTTCGACACGTTCTCGGCTTCCACGCTTGTCATCTCGGGCTCCTCAGTACGACACGTAGACATCGGTCAGCAGATTCTCGACGGGTGGATACGCCGCGGCACGCGCCTTCGCTACCGCCTCGTCCACCAGCACTCGCGACTGCTCGTCCACCGCGTCCAGATCAGCGGTGCTGACCTTCTTCACATCCACGCTGCTACGGAAATTCTTGAGCGGATCCTTGGTTTCCCGCAGTTGCGCAACCTGTTCCGCCGTGCGGTACAGCTGCGCGTCACCCTCGAAGTGGCCGTGCCAACGGAATGCCGCCGCCTCGATCGTGGTGGGGCCACCGCCGGTCCTGGCGCGCTCCGATGCTTCCGCCATCGCGTCGTAGACCGCGAAGAAGTCGGTGCCGTCCACCTTGACGGCAGGCATTCCGAAGGATGCAGCGCGGGCGGCGATGTCGGGTGCGCCCACCGCGTAGTCGGTTCCTGTTGCTTCACCGAATCCGTTGTTCTCGATCACGAAGACGATCGGAAGATCCAGCACCACAGCCATGTTCATCGCCTCGAAGACGGTTCCCTGGTTGGATCCACCGTCTCCCGTGAACGACGCAGCGATGACACCGTTTCGAAGCGTCTTGCCACTCAGTGCAGCGCCGATCGCCAACGACGGGGCTCCGCCGACAATCGCGTTGGCGCCGAGCATTCCCACGGACAGGTCGGCGATGTGCATCGAGCCGCCCTTACCGCGACACAGGCCGTCGTCCTTGCCGAAGATCTCGGCCATCATGCCGTTCAGATCGCAGCCCTTGGCGATGCAGTGCCCGTGACCGCGGTGAGTGGATCCGATGTAGTCGGCGTCGCTCAGGTTCTCGCACACTCCCACCGCGATGGCTTCCTGGCCCGAGTAGAGGTGAATGAAGCCGGGGATGTCACCGGTTGCATTCTCTTCGTGCAGTCGATCCTCGAACGCACGGATGCGCGACATCTTCTCGTACGCCTTCAGCAATGCATCCCGGTCCAGCCCTGAATGAGGCTTGGCGCCGGTCCTTTTCGATCCTGGGGTTGTCGGCTTCTGCGCCGTCCGTTGAACCACAGTCACACTCCTCGTTCTCGATCACTCGTCGCCATGCAGTGTCGTGTAGGTCACGGGCGAAGGGAAAGAGTTGCGTGAGGTTGCCGGGAGTTGCGAAGGGTTGCAGCTGTTGACTTTCGAGCGTTGATTCAGGCGCCGCTCAGGCTGCCGCGTCTGATCTTGGCCAGCGCGCGGTGTTGGGCGAGTTCGACGGCGCTCGTTGTCGTTCTCAGTGACAGCGCCGTCTCGCGCACGTCGAAGCCGACAACGATGCGAGCTACCAAGACGTTGCGTTCTGCGGCCGACAGATCACCGAAGGGCAGAGTGAGTCGACTGGAGGCGGGTAGCGAATCGATTTCGCGACTGATCGCGTCGTACAGATGCGCGAGGAACGCTTCTCCGGTACGTCTACGTCGCCGAATGTCGGACAGGACGGATCGGCAGATACCGACGGCAATACGATCAGCGTCGAGCGGTCGCAGTTCGGCACGACAGCGCCGCGTCACCAGAGGCACGATGCGTTGAAGGAGTTCTGCAATCGCGTCCCGATCCCCTCGGGACGCATCGTCGGCAACACTGTCGATCGAACGTCCACCTGCCCTGCTTGTCATTCCGATCTCCCCCTGCTTCGGCTCTTGGTCGAATTCCCGACTGCTGCTCAGGTTTTGAACTCGCTAGGGGCGTATCGGCTCGGGGCAGATCCCGGTTTGTTCCCCGATGATGTTGATCTCGGCGTTGGAACGAGGGTCAGCGCCGTAGTTGATCTGGTCGGTGCACTTCTCGGAGGGCTCGACGGCATCGGGCGGGAGCGGCGCCGGGCATGAACCCATCTGCTCTCCGATGCTGTTGATCTCCGCATTCGAACGAGGGTCACCCACATAATTGATCTGATCGGTGCACTTGGTCGACTCGGTAGCCGGACCAGGGGCCGCAGGGGCAGCCGCGCTGGTCGAGACCGGGGTCCAGGCCGGCGCAGCTCCGCCCGCCGGGACTCCGGGGGTGGATGCGTCCGTACCGCCGCCCACCG
The DNA here is from genome assembly GCF_027854095.1 of Rhodococcus sp. C-2. NCBI lineage: Bacteria > Bacillati > Actinomycetota > Actinomycetes > Mycobacteriales > Nocardiaceae > Rhodococcus > Rhodococcus sp. C-2. The sequence continues at coordinate 332,097 of NZ_JAQGFI010000006.1, forward strand.
AGTTCGAGCCTTCGACTGTCTCCGAAGTGGTCGCTGCGGTCAGCGGCGGTGGGGTCGTAGACGCCGCAACCACCGATGTAGTCGTCGGTTCGTCTCCTGGAGCGCTGTTGTCATCACTCGAACACCCTGTCATCGCGCACACCACCCCGATCGTCAGTACGGCGAGCAGCACTCGCGGACGCCGAGTCTTATTGGTCAGCAATACTTCACGCATTTGCTCTCACACTCCTCGATACGCGGATCAGCTCGTTCCGCCCAAGCGGTGAACACCGACGTGACTCACTCTAGGAGCCTGATTCCATCGGTTTCGTAACAGAATTCCGTCGGTCGCGTACCAACTCTCGACGGTCCTGACATTCATACGATTACGTAACGGTGGGTGGCAAAACTCCGATATCGAGATCACCTGTGATCGTATGAAAACGCACATGCCGATGAGAGGGTTCGCAGCGGCCGGGGAGGGGAACGTGTTGTATCGGAGTGACATCTGCGGCGGTCGATCAGACCGTACTCGCAGCCTGTTCGGTACAGCGCTCGCGGCAGCAACCCTCGGAGCGTCCGTGATCACCGGCTGCGCGTCCACCCAGGGCGTTGTGATCGAAGGCGATGTCGCTTCCACCGGGTTGCCCGTCACACAACCTGCAGACCTGGCCAGACGGGTTGCCGAAAACTCGAGGTTGGGCCGGGCGCTCCTCGACGATCCTGGGGTGTCCGAGGGAGTGAAGACAGAACTTCGGTCGTGCCCTGACTGGTATCCGATCTCGGTCGGGTCCATCCTTCTCGATCCAGGCGCACCGCGTATCGTGCCGGAGACCGAACTCGTCGTCATGAATGTGTATCCGTGCCAACCGGCCCACCAACCCGGGACCGGAGTGTCGATTTCGGTCAACCTTGCCGGCTACGTCTACCGCAGCGGCAAGGCCGGTTCGAGTGAAGACGATCCCGAACTGGGTGAGCGCCTGTTCTCCGTCGAAGAGCGCGGAAAGTTCATCGTCAGCGGTCAACGCGCCGCGAGTTTGTCTGTCCTGGAAACGGATCCGCGGCCACCGGAGTTCGAATGTTGCCCCCGTCCACCGCTTCGGACCGAGTTCCACTGGGATGGAATGGAGTTCATCCGTGATTGATCGCCGTCGCCGCGCGATGCTCGCCGGTGTTTGCCTGCCGGTCGCGTTTGCTCTCGCCTCCTGTTCCACCGAGCCTGAATCAGAACCCACTCCGAATATCGCAGCATCACTCGACCCCTCGGATCTCTCACAGGGCTTGAGCATCGATCCTGTTGCCCTCCTCAGAGCAGACCCGGAAGTGTCCGATGCGGTCAAGGACAGTCTCCGACTGTGCGGTGATGCGAACTTCCCCTACGAAATCCGGTACTCCCCCGTGACAGGCGCCGTTTGGCAAGATGCCGTCGTCAATGTCTTCACCTGCGAGTCTGTCGGCATCTGGGGACGACCGGCCCCACCGGTCAGCTTCATGGTCGCCGGATTCGTCTACCAGATCGACGAATCGGGCGCTCACAAAGTCTTCGGAGTGCAAGACCCAGGACGCTACGTCGTCGGCTCAACCGGAGGATTGTCGGTCATGGTCGACCTGTGCAAAGACCCCGGCATTCCGGAGTTCTGTCAATCGTCGACTGCATACAAGTGGACCGGTGAAGGGTTTGAGAGTGTTCCGTTCCCATGAAAGCGAAGGCCGATGACCGATCCGTTGATTTTGCTGGTCGAAGACGACGCTGTCATCCGCGAAGCAACGCAATTGAATCTCGAACGCAACGGGTTTCGGGTGATCACCGCATCGGGTGGGTTGACCGGAATGGATATGGCGGTCGACGCCAAGCCGGATATCGCCGTCCTCGACGTGATGCTTCCCGACCTGAACGGAATCAGCCTGTGCCGGCGCATTCGTGAGGAACTGTCGGTGCCGGTCATCATGCTGTCCGCGCGCGACGACCCGGTCGACATCGTTCTCGGATTGGAAGCCGGTGCCGACGACTACGTCACCAAGCCCTTCGACAGCGGTGTCCTGGTGGCCCGTATCCGAAGTGTGCTCCGGCGGGTCGAATCCCATTCCGGTACGGAGAAAGACATCGTGACTCTCGGCGATCTGGAGATCGATCGCGAGTTGGTGACCGTCACGCGTTCGGGCGCCGAAGTGGCTCTCACGCCCACCGAAATGAAGCTGCTCCTGGTCATGGTGAGTGTGCCGCGCAAAGTCTGGTCTCGCTCCGAACTGCTCTCGGACGTCTGGGATTACGACTGGGGCGGCGATACGCGCATCGTCGACGTTCACGTTCAGCGATTGCGCACGAAGATCGGCTCCGAACAGATCCGGACCGTCCGGGGGTTCGGCTACACGATGGACAACCATCGGTGAGATCGCGGGATCTCGCCGCCAAGCTCCCGTCCACCGGGAGGCGGTTGTCTTTTCAGTGGAAGATCGCGGCGGCCATCACGTTCGTGATCGCCGTCGCCTCGATCACGCTCAGTACCGTGATGCATCAAACCTTTTCACACAACCAAGAGGATGCAGCGCGGGCGGCAGCTGATCGCAATCTCCAACTGGTGCTGCAGGACGAAACGGGCAGCATGCGTGCACTGTTCCGCGCCACCACAGATGGTCTCGACGTTCCGGAAGAGTTGCGTCAGGCCGTGGCGGGCGGCAAACGTGCCACCTACCTTGTCGACAGCGGGGACCAGCCATTTGTCTGGGCTGCTGCCGACGTCAACACTCAGGTGGTGGCGATTCGCGTCCCGTACACCGCGCAGCGGGAATCGATCGCCAGCGTCGATCGGACACTTCGCAACGCCACCATCGCAGTGATCGCAGCGGGTGCCGTCCTGGGTGTTCTGCTTGGACTCGCGATGTCGTATCGATTGCGCTCGGCCGCCCGTGCGGCTCGCAAAGTGTCTACCGGAGCGGACATCCGCGTCCGCTCGGTCACCTGGTCGCTTTTCGACGACGAGATCACCGAGCTGGCGGATGCGGTCGACGCGATGTCCGATGCTCTACGGGGACAATTGGACGCCGAGAAGCGCGTGACAGCCAACATCGCGCACGATCTCAGAACACCCATCTCCGGACTGGTCGGCGCCGCAGAGCTCCTGCCACCCGGTAGGCCAACCGAATTGGTGCGCGACGGCGTCCATAAACTCAGGAGGCTCGCCGAGGACGTCATCGAAGTAGCACGCCTCGACACCACCTCCGAGCAGGCTGACATCCAATCGGTGGAACTGGCACCGGTGGTGCGTCACGCGATTTCCACCACAGGAGTCGAGTGTGAAGTGAGTGTTCACGGCACCCCCGTGTCGTACACCGACGCGCGCAGACTGGAGCGGATCATCGCCAACCTGATCTTGAATGCTCGCAATCACGGAAAGTCGCCGATCAATGTCCACGTCGACCACTCCCGCATCACGGTCCGGGATCGGGGCGTCGGGTTCACTGAAGAGTGGCTTCGCCAGGGGCCGAAGAGATTTCAGACCAACTCCGTCGAACGCGGCCCGAACTCGGGCCTGGGCCTCGGCTTGACGATCGTAGTGGGACAAGCGGCGGTCATCGGCGCTCGTATCGACTTCGCGAACCATCCGAACGGGGGCGCGGTGGTGACGATCGACCTCCCCGAATGTTCGGCAGACGAGTTCGATTGACACCGAGGCAGTTCGGTCGATCGGCCGGGACACAGGGTCCCGGCCGATCATTGGTGGTGTCTCGGACTCAAACCTGTCCGACAGCGACTCCGGTGCGAACGTCCGGTGCACCGAGGCGCGCCGCATCAGCGGTCAGGTCATCGGGCTGCTCCTGAGATTCCCGCTCGGCTGCGACACGCAACCGGTAGTGTTCGATCTCCTCGGCAATGTGCTCGGGAGTCCAACCCAGCACCGGCGCAACCAGTTCGGCTACTTCCGCTGCTGCCGCGTCGCCGCGATCGGTAACCTCGATGGAGATGCGGGTACGACGGGTAAGGATGTCGTCGAGATGCTGTGCACCCTCATGGCTCGCAGCGTAGTGGACCTCCGCCTTGAGGTACTCGGGGGCGGAGTCCAACGGCTGCCCCAGTTCCGGTCGCGCCTCGACGAGTTCGAACAACTCGTCAGCCAGAGTGCCGTACCGACCCAGTAGGTGCTCGATGGTCGAAACGTGCAGTCCCGTGCGCTCAGCGGTGAGATGCCGATTGTTGTGCGCGGCAAAGTAGCCGTCGGCACCCACAAGTTGGATACGCTCGGTGCAGGACTTCGGCACCTTCTGTTCCAATCCGTGCACCGCGGAATCGACAGCGTCCTTGGCCATCACGCGGTAAGTGGTGTACTTGCCACCGGCGACCACCGTCAAACCTCGGACCGGACTCGACACCGCATGCTCACGCGAGAGAGTGCTGGTCGAATCCGATTCGCCGAACAGCAACGGACGCAACCCCGCGTACACACCGACGACGTCCTCGTGCGTCAACTCGTCCTGAAGGAGCTTGTTGACATGTCCGAGGATGTAGTCGATATCGCTTCGGCTCGCTGCCGGATGGGCGAGGTCGAGGTTCCAGTCGGTGTCCGTCGTACCGATGATCCAGTGGCTTCCCCACGGAATCACGAACAGCAGACTCTTCTCGGTCCGCGTGATGATTCCGGTCGCAGAGTTGATGCGGTTTCGCGGGACGACCAAATGCACACCTTTCGAAGCGCGAACCTGGAATTGTCCTCGACCACCTACCATTTCCTGAATCTCGTCAGTCCACACACCGGCGGCGTTGATGACCTGACGAGCACGGATCTCGAACGCGCGACCTGTTTCCAGATCCACGGCCTTCACCCCGACTACGCGGTCCTCCTCACGGAGAAAGCCGATTACGCGGGTGCTGTTGACGCACAGCGCGCCGTACTCGGCCGCCGTGCGCGCCAGCATCATCGTGTGGCGGGCGTCATCTACCTGACCCTCGTAGAACTTGACCGAACCCCGGATAGCAGAGCGCTTTCCGGAAGGGAACGATTCGAGAGTCTTCTTCTTGCCCACATGCTTGTGGTGTGAGGGAACCCCGCGGCCTGCGCCCATCACGTCGTAGACGCCGATGCCCAGACCGACGTACGGCCGGTCGATCAACTTCTCGAGTGGGTAGATGAACGGCACCGGCTTCGCGAGATGCGGGCACAGCGAATTCAGAACCAGCGACCGCTCACGCAGTGCCTCGAACACGAGCGCAAAATTGAACTGCTCGAGGTAACGCAGTCCGCCGTGGAACAGCTTGCTCGACCTGCTCGAGGTTCCGGACGCGAAGTCACGAGCCTCCACCAAGCCCACCTTCAGACCGCGAGTTGCGGCGTCGAGCGCGCTACCCGCTCCGACCACGCCACCGCCGATAACGAGGACGTCGAGTTCGGTTTCTTCCAACTTCTTCAGCGACTCCGCCCGCGAGGACGGACTCAATGCTTGTGCTGTGCTCATGAAAACTGTTCCTTCACTTGAAAATAGGTAGAAATGGGGGCGCCGCGATCAGTCTGCGTCGACCCAGTCGAGTGTCCGAGTGACGGCTTTCTGCCAGCCTGCATACAGGCGCTCACGCTCGGCCGAATCCATCGACGGCGTCCAGCTCTTGTCCTTCGCCCAGTTGCTGCGAATGTCGTCCTCGCTCTCCCAGTACCCGACCGCGAGACCAGCGGCGTACGCAGCGCCCAATGCCGTGGTCTCCGCAACGACAGGGCGGATCACCTCGACGTCGAGCAGATCGGCCTGGAATTGCATGAGGAGTTCGTTCGCGACCATTCCGCCGTCGACCTTGAGAACCTTCAAGTCGACACCCGAGTCGAGGTTCATCGCCTCGATCACCTCACGACTCTGGTACGCAGTCGCTTCGAGCACCGCCCGGGCAAGGTGCCCCTTGTTCACGAACCTTGTCAGACCGACGATCGCACCGCGTGCATCCGCGCGCCAATGCGGTGCAAACAGGCCCGAGAACGCGGGCACGAAGTACGCGCCACCGTTGTCGTCCACAGAGCGCGCGTTCACCTCGATGTCGGCCGCGTTGTCGATCATGCCGAGGTTGTCTCGAAGCCACTGGACCAGCGAACCGGTCACGGCGATCGATCCTTCCAGTGCGTAAACCGTTGGCTGCTCACCGATCTTGTAACAGACCGTCGTCAACAAGCCGTTCTTGCTCATCACCTTTTCGGTGCCGGTGTTGAGGAGCACGAAGTTGCCGGTTCCGTAGGTGTTCTTCGCTTCTCCGGGCGAGAGGCAGGCCTGACCGAAAGTCGCTGCTTGCTGATCGCCGAGGATTCCGGCGATCGGCACGCCGGACAACGTTCCGCGTTCGCGCACGAATCCGAAAGTTTCGGACGAGCTGCGAATCTCGGGGAGCATCGATTCGGGGATGCCCATGTCGGCGCAGATCGCCGAATCCCAAGCGAGAGTGTCGAGATCCATCAACAGGGTGCGCGACGCGTTGGTGGGGTCGGTAGCGTGCACTCCGCCGTCGACGCCGCCGGTCATGTTCCACAGCACCCAGGTGTCCATCGTGCCGAAGCACAACTCGCCTGCTTCGGCCTTCTCACGCGAGCCCTCGACGTTGTCGAGAATCCACTTGACCTTGGGGCCCGAAAAGTACGTGGCCAACGGCAATCCGGTGACTTCGGTGTACTTCCTGGGGCCGTCTTCGCCGGCGAGTGCAGTACAGATTCGATCGGTGCGTGTGTCCTGCCAGACGATGGCGTTGTAAACGGGCTTTCCGGTTGCTCGTTCCCAGACCACTGCCGTCTCACGCTGATTGGTGATGCCGACGGATGCGATGTCGGCCGCGGTCAGATCTGCGTTGGCCAAGGCGCCCGCGGTGACGTTGCGGACGTTGTCCCAAATTTCGATCGGATCGTGTTCGACCCAGCCTGCCTGCGGAAAGATCTGTGTGTGCTCGTGCTGTTCGACAGCGACTACGTGCCCACTGTGATCGAAGATCATGCATCGCGTGGAGGTGGTTCCCTGGTCTATCGCGGCTACGAACTGCGCCATCGTGCTACCCCTTTGGTGTCGAAGAAAGTGCGAAAGATTTACTGTCAGAGATGATGATTCGCCATCAGGCCGGTATCGTGGCCGGCTCCTCGGCTGCCTTCTCCACCGACTCGTCAGGCAGGAATCGACCAATCAGCTTGTCGTAGAGGAACACCCCGATCGGAGCGCCGATCAGCGGCCCCACGATGGGCACCCAGAAATACAGGCTCCCGTACTGATCTCGCCAGGCGCTGCCGTAACCGGTGAGATACGACGCCAGCCGCGGACCGAAGTCACGGGCCGGATTGATGGCGTAACCCGCGTTGGTCGCCCATGCGAATCCGATTGCCACCACGATCAAACCGACGACGAAGGGCGCAAGATTCGCGAGCGGCGGAGTTCCCCGAGTATCGGTCACCGCAACGATGAGGAACAACAGGATCGCCGTGCCGATGATCTGATCTATCAGCGCTGATCCCAGACTGACCGGGAGCGTTCCGTTTCCGGGCATCGTCGAGAAGATCGTCTGAGTCGCCGTTGTGTGTCCGGGATCGATGGCATTGAGCATGTCGTTGTAATTCCACCGGACGATCAGGGCCGCGACAAAGGCTCCAGCGGTCTGCGCCAGCGTGTAGGGCAGGACCTTGCGCCAGGAGAATCCCCGGAAGATCGCAAAGGCGAAGGTCACTGCGGGGTTCAGATGAGCACCCGTCACCCGGCCTGCGACATAGATGCCGAACATGACGCCGAGTCCCCAGGCCCACGCGATACTGTCGTGTCCGCCGAGACCCCCACCGCTCCCGCCGGACACAACCTGCGCCACAACTCCGACGCCGAACAAGATCAAGATCATCGTTCCGGCGAACTCGGCTGCCAACTCGCCTGGAAGCCCTAATCGCTTGGCTTTCTCCATCCCCACCCTCACTTCGTTGTGATGCATGTCATAGTTTGGATTGCTGCACCCGTAGCGTAAGGCCGTTTGCACATTCACGCATAGCTCGTGCACATATGTGCAAATGCCCCATTTGCGCACCGTAACGCGGGTAACAGACACACTTCTGGGACTTTGCGTGATCGAGCGCCTCAGCCTGGGCCTACTCGGATAAGATTCGGTTCAATGCTCTTGCACGTACGTGCAGACAGGACGAACCCATGGAAACTCCCACTTCGGACTCCGCTACCTCCGATCCGGCGGACCCGCGCATCGCCGACGCAGTTCAGGCCGCACGCCTCTACTACTTCCAGGACCAGACCATGGCTGCCATCGGCCGCGACATGGGGGTGTCCCGATCCACCGTCTCCCGATTGATCACCTACGCGCGCACCTCGGGTCTCGTCGAGATCAAGATCAGCACCCCGCACGGCCAGGCTCCTCGCATCGAACGCGAGTTCTCGGAACGGTACGGAGTGCGCGCCCACGTGGTGACCGTGCCGGAACTGGTGGGAGATCTCGAGCGACTCGAAAAGGTCGCAACCTTTGCCGGACGCCTGCTGGCGTCGTTCTTCGACAGCGACATGGTGATGGGGATCGCCTGGGGAACCACACTCAGTGAAGTCAGCAAGCACCTTGCCCCCAAACGCACGTACAACTCGTACGTCGTGCAACTCAACGGCGCCGCGAATACTCGCACCACCGGAATCTCTTACGCCAGCGACATCATCAGAACCATCGCCGACGCCTACGGTGCTCTGCCACAAGGATTTCCGGTGCCTGCCTTCTTCGACTACCCGGAAACTCGGGAGCAACTGTGGCGCGAACGAAGCATCAAACGCGTCTTGGACATGCAGAAGCGAATGGACCTGGCAGTCTTCAGCATCGGCGTACCAGGCGGCAACGTACCGAGTCACGTCTACACCGCCGGATACCTCGAACCCGATGAAGCAGAAGCACTTCGACGCGACGGAGTGGTCGGCGACATCGCAACCGTCTTCTTCCGGTCGGACGGGAGCTACCGCGGAATCGAACTCAACGAGCGCGCGAGCGGCCCGCGACTGGACCTTTTCGAGAAGGTCGCCAGGCGCGTGTGCATCGTCGCCGGAACAGCAAAACTGCCGGCCCTGGAGGGAGCACTACGGGGCGGGCTGATCACCGATCTGATCATCGACGACGTCAGCGCCACCGCGCTGGTGTCCTGACCGCTGCACCAGCTTCTCGATTCCGTCGAGAAGTAAGCCAAGCGAGAAACTGAAATCGAAGGCATCGTCGCCGGCGGCCTCACCCTCCGGGCTGCCGTCCTCGAAGCCGCCTTCCTCGATTGCGGCACTCAGGTAGGGGAATCCCTCCCGATTGATGACACGAGCAATGAGAGCGCCGTATGCGACGTCGTCGTCTGCCGACTGCGCTGAACGAGACGCCAGGTCAGCCGAGAATCGAGCGCGGCCGATGACGAACAACGACACGTTGGTCACCACCTGGAACTTCGACGCGGCGCTCAGGGCGACCCCGTCGAGGGCGCTCAGACCCGCGTCGAGCCACGCCATGTTGTTGGGCCCGGTCGGTGGAGCCGTGATGGGCAGCTTGAGCCACCACGGTCGACTCAGCATCGTGGCGTACTCCTGATTCGCCCACGCCTCGAGCTTGACGCGCCAGGTCACGCCGTCGGGAATTACCGGCGGCGGCCCGATCACCCGATCCGAAATCAGTTCGATCAGTTCGTCTTTGCTTGCCACGTAGCGGTAGAGCGACATGGTCGTGAACCCGAGCGCTTTGGCCACGCGGCCCATCGACAGAGCGGTGACGCCTTCTGCGTCGGCCAATTCGATCGCGGTGTCGAGAATTTGCTCGAGACTGAGCCCCTTCTTCGGACCCCGCGTTCCCGGCTGGTCCAGTCCCCAGGCCAGTTCAACTGCTCTCGGTAGCGCTCCGCGATCCATAAGCTCCCACTCTTCACTCTTGCCATCATCCTAGAACTGTGTACGCTATAAACACGAGTTTATGACATACACAGTTCTTACTTGGAGGTCTCGATGTCAGGAACGATCCCCGCAATCTCGGTCCGCGGACTCCGTAAGCGCTACGGCGATCAACAGGTACTGGCTGGACTCGACCTGGCGGTCTCGGCCGGATCGGTGTACGCCCTCCTCGGCGCAAACGGCGCCGGAAAGACCACGGCCGTAAGAATTCTCACCACCCTCATCCCCTTCGACGGAGGCGAGGTCATGGTCGCGGGGCATTCACTGCCCGGAGATCCACAGAACGTTCGGCGGCGCATCAGCGTGACCGGGCAGTACGCAGCCGTCGACACCTTGCTGACCGGATTCGAGAACCTCACCCTACTGGGCGAACTGAATCACCTGGGCCGGAAGAACTCCCGTCGCCGTGCCGAGGAATTGCTCGACCAGTTCGTTTTGACGGACTTCGGCGACAAACGCGCCGGCAACTACTCGGGCGGCATGCTCAGACGACTCGACATCGCAATGAGCCTCGTCGCCCGACCGGACGTCGTCTTTCTCGACGAACCCACCACCGGCCTGGACCCGCGAAGCCGCCACGACATGTGGTCGATCGTTCGAGGACTCACAGCGTCAGGCGTCACCATCTTCCTCACCACCCAATACCTCGACGAGGCAGACGAATTGGCCGATACGGTCGGCGTGCTGAGCGGCGGCCGCATCGTCGCCGAGGGAACACCGGACGAACTCAAACGCCTTGTTCCCGGCGGCCACGTCGCACTGCAATTCGAGAACCTGGCCCAACTCGAACTCGCCGCGGCGTCACTGCCGCAGGCGCATTCGAATGCCGAGACCTTGACCCTGCACATCCCTTCCGACGGGGCAGTTCCGTCGATCAAAGCGATCCTCGACTCGATCGACGATCCGTCGATCACCGTCGAGAAGTTCTCCGTTCACACTCCGGATCTGGACGACGTGTTCTTCGCGCTCACCGGATCAGGCCAACCCGAGATTGCGAGCGTTCGATGACCTCCACCATTGCAATCGATTCCGCGGTGATGCTCCGCCGGAATCTCAAACACGTTCTGCGCAGTCCGGATTCGATGATCACCGCGATAGCCCTTCCGGTCATGCTCATGCTGCTGTTCGTCTACGTCTTCGGCGGCGCCATCAACACCGGTAGCGAGTACATCGACTACGTAGTGCCCGGAATCATCCTTCTGTGCGCCGGTTTCGGCGCCTCGACCACCGCGGTCAGCGTCTCGAGCGACATGAAGGACGGGATCATCGACCGTTTCCGGACCTTGGCGATATCTCCGCCGTCGGTCCTGACCGGTCATGTACTGGCCAGCGTCGTCCGCAACGTCCTGACTACGGCGATCGTGGTCGTGGTTGCGCTGATCATGGGATTTCGCCCGACCAGCGATCCGTTGCGCTGGCTCGGCGTCGCCGCTGTGATCGTCGCCTTCGTCTTTGCCATGTCGTACCTCTCGACAGCTTTGGGACTCTTGGCCAAGAACCCGGAGGCTGCAAGCGGATTCACCTTCGCCATCATGTTCCTGCCCTACGTCAGCACTGCTTTCGTACCGGCTGAGACCATGCCGTCCTGGCTGCAGGGGTTTGCCCGGCACCAACCGGTGACTCCGATCATCAAGACTGTGCGCGGACTCCTGATGGGCACGCCGATCGGGAACAGCGCGGCCATCGCCCTCGCGTGGTGCCTGGGCATCGCCGCCGTGGGATTCGTGTGGTCCAACTGGCTCTACCGACGAAAGACCGCGAGCTGACCACACAAGAAAGCCCCACACCTGACGGTGCGGGGCTGCTTGTGCTGTGCGCCTTTATTAACCGCGGGGGGTTAATAAAGGCGCACAGTGGATTACTTGGCGTCCAGCAGATCGATCACGAAGACCAAGGTCTTGCCGGAAAGCTGGTGCCCTGCACCGGCGGGGCCGTATGCCAGCTCCGGCGGAATGGTGAGCTGACGGCGTCCGCCGACCTTCATGCCCGGGATGCCGTCCTGCCAGCCCTTGATCAGGCCACGAAGCGGGAACTGAATGGACTCGCCACGGCTCCAGGAAGAGTCGAACTCTTCGCCGGACTCGAACTCGACACCGACGTAGTGAACGTCGACGGTGCCACCGGGAACGGCTTCGGCGCCTTCTCCGACAACCAGATCCTTGATGACCAGATCGGTCGGCGCGGGGCCTTCCTGGAACTCGATTACGGGCTTGCTACTCATGGGTCCTCCTCGTTGAGGCGAAATGTTGGGTACAGAAGACTAGCGGGTGGTGATATCGCTAGGTCACGCGTCAGCGGGACGTGATGTCTCTGTAGTCACGCTCGGTGTAGCCGGTGTAGATCTGGCGCGGGCGGCCGATCTTCGTAGCCGGATCCTCGTGCATTTCACGCCAGTGCGCAATCCAGCCGGGCAGACGGCCCATGGCGAACAGCACCGTGAACATGCGCGGCGGGAAGCCCATCGCGCGGTAGATGAGGCCGGTGTAGAAGTCGACGTTCGGGTAGAGCTTGCGCTCGATGAAGTAGTCGTCCGTGAGGGCGGCCTCTTCGAGTTGCATTGCGATGTTGAGCAGTTCGTCGTCGCCGCCGAGCTTGGCGAGGATGGTGTGCGCGGTTTCGCGGACCAGCGCAGCGCGCGGATCGTAGTTGCGGTAGACGCGGTGCCCGAAGCCCATGAGCTTCACGCCGTCTTCCTTGTTCTTGACCTTGCGGACGAACTCGGCTGCGGTGCTGCCGCTGGCCTTGATCTCGTCGAGCATCTCGAGCACTGCCTGGTTGGCGCCGCCGTGCAGCGGACCCCACAGTGCGTTGATGCCGGCCGAGACGGAGGTGAACAGGTTGGCGTCCGACGAGCCGACCATGCGCACGGTCGACGTGGAGCAGTTCTGCTCGTGGTCGGCGTGCAGGATCAGCAGCATGTCGAGTGCCTTGGCGACCTCGGGATCACCCTGGTACGGCTCGGCGGGGAAGCCGAACGTCATACGCATGAAGTTCTCGACCAGGTTCAACGAGTTGTCCGGGTACAGGAACGGCTGTCCGACGGACTTCTTGTACGCGTACGCAGCGATGGTCGGCAGCTTCGCGAGAAGACGGATGGTGGACAGTTCCACCTGCTCCGGATCCTCGGGATCGAGCGAATCCTGGTAGTACGCCGACAATGCGTTCACTGCGGACGAGAGAACCGGCATCGGGTGAGCGTTGCGCGGGAATCCGTCGAAGAACCGCTTGAGGTCCTCGTGAAGCAGGGTGTGTCGACGGATGCGGTCCGTGAAGGACTCGAGCTGGGCGTCGGTCGGCAGTTCGCCGTAGATCAGCAGGTAGCTGACCTCGATGAACGTCGACTTACCTGCCAACTGCTCGATGGGATATCCGCGGTAACGCAGGATTCCCTTCTCACCGTCGATGTACGTGATTGCAGAACTGGTGGATGCAGTGTTCACAAAACCGGGGTCAAGGGTGGTGTACCCCGTTGTGGCCAGCAGCTTTCCCAGCTCGATGCCGTCATTGCCCTCTGTTGCCCTGGCAATGGACATCGTGTACTCACCACCGGGGTAAGTAAGCGTGGGCTTTGTGTCATTGTCAGCGGGCACGAAGGATCCCTCTCAAGCTCGAACCAACGAGTAACTACATGCGATCAACTAGAAACTAGTCGCACGGGAGAGATCGTGCCGAAGGAGGGTCGCTCCACGGCTATTTTTCGGGTACTCACGAACCCGACATACCCACCGAAACTGAAACATGTTCCAGTCTGGGCTTTCCCATTCGCGTGACCGGTACTCCAGTCTACGGAATCGCGCATTTACCCACACTGATCTGCAAATCTCGGCTGCAATTCGAGAACGGGAGCAACGTCGGACCTTCCGGACCACTGACACGGGGTACCGAAAACCGATTGTTATCGGCTGATGCCTACCTGGTGTTACACGATCCCACGGTATGAGAGCTGGATCACAGCGCCTTGATGCCCCAGCTACCCGTCCAGGTCTGACCCGGATGAAGCACCAGGAGATCGATGCCCGAGTTGAAGGCGTCAGGCGGGCAGGTCATCGGCTCCAAAGCCAATGCGCGGCCGCGATCGGGATACCCCTTGTCGTTGGCGGGATCTGCGATGAAGGCCTGAATCCACGGGAACTCGCGGTTGGTCCACAGGGCAGTGCCCGTTCCATCCGGAGCCAGCAGCTCGTGTTGCGTGCGACCACTGCCGTCGACGACGTCCAATGCGCTGTACGGAGTGTCCAACTGCACCCCGGCAAGCAGTCTCGGTGTCCGGAAGTCGTAGTCCGTACCGGCGACTGCCTGCGAATACGCGTTCGGCAGCATCCTCGCCGGATCGATCGGCAACCGTGTGCCTGCTGCCAGATGCAGAGCACATTCGTCGAGCGGAAAGTCGCCGGCGCGAATGAAGGTGTGCATTCCGAGCCCGAACGGCGACGAGGTCGCACCCTTGTTCGTGGCCGTGTGCGTGACGGTCAGTCCGTCGGCACCGACCTCGTAGGCGACCGTCAGCTGCAACGGATAGGGCCAACCCTTGTGAAGTCCCACGTCGACCGACAGTTCGACGCGCTCGTACGTGTGGTCCACGAGGCTCCAATTGCGACGCCGGACGAACCCGTGGCTCGCGTTCCCCAGCGCAGGTTCGGTGATCTCGAGTTGATGCTCGATCCCGTCGAACATGAAGTGCCCGTCGCGAATTCGGTTGGGCCACGGCGCGAGAACCAATCCGGCCGACAGCGGTGGCTTCGATCCGAGTGCCCAGGTCTCGGTCAGCGCGCGCTGACCGTTCGGTCCTTCGTGATCGAGTAGCCGCAACCCGGCACCGGCCGCGGCGATCTCGGCTCGATAGCCTCCACCACGGATCTCGAACCCTCCCCTACCCGTGCTGTGCGGCGCAGTCATACGTACCAGTTTCCACCACGAGCGACCGGTTAACCAGGACGTCAGACGGCGCGTCCCACCTTGTAGCGAACGAATGCCGGAAATGCGAGGGCAGAAAGGACAACACCGACAATCACCAGGAAGCCGCCGCCCGCTGCCGCGACACCGGTCCCGAACAGGAAGGCTGCACCGCCGTGCAGCACGTCACCGATACGCGGACCACCTGCCACGACCACGATGAATACGCCCTGCAGTCGTCCGCGCATGTCGTCGGTTGCCACTTGCTGGAGCATCGTGCTGCGGAAAGCCGCCGAGACCATGTCGACGGCTCCGCCGAATGCCAGGAATGCGACCGCCACCCAGAGCAGAATCACACTGGAACCGGGACTCGCGAAGTACACGGCAACGCCGAAGCCGACCATGGACAGCCCCCACAGCGCGATGCAGACCAGAACGGCTCGCCCCTGGTACTGAACCCGTGGCAACCAACCCGAGAAGACTCCGCCCAGAACGGCTCCCACCGACATCGCCGCGAACAGCAGTCCCAGCGCAAAACCGCCGCTGGCGGGGTCACCGAAGGATTCGTGAGCGATCTCCGGGAACAGTGCTCGCGACATCCCGAACACCATCGCGATGATGTCCACCACGAACGACGCGAGCAGAACCTTCTGCGTCGCGAGATACGTGAAACCGCCGAGGACCTCGCTCAATCCGGCTCGCCGAGACGTTCCGGTCGGCGGAATCGCCGGGAGCTTCCATACCGCCCACAGTGTGGCGAGAAGAAAGATCGAGTCGAGCAGGTACAGCAGTTGCAGACCGGCCGACGGTATGAGGACACCCGCCAGTAGCGGGCCGGCTATCGCACCGAACTGCACGACAGTCATGTTCAGCGAGTTCGCGGCAGGTAACTGCCTGCCCGGAATCAACCGAGGGATGATCGCCGCTCGCGTCGGCTGGTTCACCGCGAAGAACGCCTGTTGAACCGAGAACAATCCGAGCACCAACCACACGTTGTTCACGTTCAGGGCAGCCTGGATCCAGAACAGTACCGACGTGACGCCGAGTCCGATCGAGGTGATCATCAACAGCCGTCGTCGATCCATGACGTCGGCCAGTGCGCCGCCCCACAGACCGAAAACGACCAGCGGGACCAGACCGAAGATTCCCGTCAGACCGACGTAGGCCGAGCTTCGGGTGATCTCGTACACCTGTTGCGGTACGGCGACCACGCTGAGCTGAGCGCCGATGACGGTGACGATGCCGGCCGTCCACAGCCGTCGATAGTCGCGATTCTCGAGCGGAGTCGTGTCCGCGAGTAGCCGGCTCACGGCTGGAGACGGACGGCGGACCACTGTCCGTCGACCAGGCTCGTGCGAACTCGATTGTGCATGCGGTTCGCGCGTCCTTGCCAGAACTCGACAGACTCGGGCCGAATCAGAATCCCGCCCCAGTTCGGTGGCACCGGAATCTCACCGTCCACGCCGAATCGAGCAGCGACCTCACGCAGTTGCTCGTCGAGATCGGCACGCGAGTCGATCGGACGAGACTGCGACGACGCCCACGCGCCGAGCTGTGAACCGCGAGGCCTGGTTCGCCAATACTCCTGCGTCAGTTGAGCACTCACCCGCTCGGTGGTGCCGCGGACGATCACCTGCCTGGCAAGGGTCAGCCACGTGAAGTTCGCCGACGCGTACGGGTGGGCGTCGAGGTGACGAGCCTTGTCGGATCCGTAGTTGGTGAAGAAGAGGACGCCGTCCTCGCTGAGCCCTTTGCAGAGCACGGTGCGCGACGCCGGACGGCCAACGTCGTCCACCGTCGACAGAGTCATGGCGTTGGGCTCCGGCGCGTCAGCTTCGACGGCGTCCACGAGCCATTGGCGCATGAGGGGCAGCCAACCGGTTTCGACAACCGAAGTATCCAATTCCGCACTCATGCGGTCCTCGACGGACTCCGATTCGCTGCCTGCTTGCGGATAGCCCACACGCATGGCCGCGAGTTCGTTGTCCACCGCCTGCGGGTCCTGACGTTCATTCGACACAGCCGAGAACGCTACTCCCGGGTACTCACTGGCCAACGGCTACGCGGCACGCGCTAAAGTTTGCCGTGGCTAGACCCGACCCGGACCGCGAGCCGCACCAGCGACAGCAACCGAATCGGGACGAGACGATTGCGCAGTACAAAACACGGTGCGTGCTCATCCCTGCGAGCACCGAGGCGCAGTCACTGAAGCTGAGGCAGTGCGACTGTAGACCTGGCGCACTCGAACGAGGAGAGTCCACGAGAATGGCAGCGAGCGCAGCAATACCGGACGATTTTGTGAGCGGACTCGAAGGCGTCGTCGCCTTCACCAGCGATATCGCAGAACCCGACAAGGACGGCGGCGCACTGCGCTACCGCGGAGTCGACATCGAAGACCTGGTCGGCCAGAGGGTCACCTTCGGCAACGTATGGGCCCTTCTCGTCGACGGCCGCTTCGGCCCCGGCCTCCCGCCGGCCGAGCCGTTCCCCCTCCCCATTCACACCGGCGACGTCCGTGTCGACGTTCAGGCCGGACTGGCGATGCTGGCTCCCATCTGGGGCTACCAGCCGCTCCTCGACATCGATGACGAGACCGCCCGCGACCAGCTCGTCCGCGCATCCGTCATGGCGCTGTCGTACGTCGCGCAGTCCGCTCGCGGCATCTACCAGCCGGCAGTCCCGCAGAGCCGCATCGACGAGGCCAAGACCGTCACCGAACGCTTCATGGTTCGCTGGAAGGGTGAGCCCGATCCGGCACACGTCGAGGCAATCGACGCGTACTGGGTCTCGGCAGCCGAGCACGGCATGAACGCCTCCACCTTCACGGCCCGCGTCATCGCCTCCACGGGCGCCGACGTCGCGGCTTCGCTTTCCGGCGCCATCGGCGCGATGTCCGGCCCGCTGCACGGCGGCGCACCGGCCCGCGTTCTTCCGATGATCGAAGAGACCGAGAAGACCGGCGACGCCCGCGCGCTGGTCAAGGGAATCCTCGACCGCAAGGAAAAGCTCATGGGCTTCGGACACCGCGTCTACCGCGCCGAAGATCCCCGTGCACGCGTGCTCCGCGCCACGGCCAAGCGCCTCAACGCTCCCCGCTACGAGGCTGCCGCAGCTCTCGAGCAGGCTGCACTGGCAGAACTGCGTGAGCGTCGTCCCGATCGCGCGATCGAGACCAACGTCGAGTTCTGGGCCGCCGTCATCCTCGACTTCGCCGAGGTTCCCGCGCACATGATGCCCGCCATGTTCACCTGTGGCCGCACCGCCGGCTGGTGTGCACACATCCTCGAGCAGAAGCGTCTCGGTAAGCTGGTACGCCCGGCCGCCATCTACACCGGCCCGGCGCCCCGTACTCCGGAGTCGGTCGAGGGCTGGGACCAGATCAGCCACGCGTAGTACCCCGCTCGAATTCGCCAATCACGGTAGTACAGAACACAAGTGAAGGAACAGAAAGAAGCGATGACCTCCACACCGATCATCCCCGCCGACCTCAAGCCCGCCGACGGACGCTTCGGCTGCGGTCCTTCCAAGGTTCGCCCCGAGCAGCTGCAGTCCCTGGTCGAGGTGGGCGCTTCGGTGTTCGGCACCAGCCATCGCCAGAAGCCGGTCAAGAACGTTGTGGCCAGCATTCGTTCCGGCCTCGCCGATCTGTTCTCACTGCCCGAGGGCTACGAGGTCGTCCTCGGCAACGGCGGAACCACTGCGTTCTGGGATGCGGCCGCATTCGGCCTCATCCGCGAGAAGTCGCTGCACCTGACCAACGGCGAATTCAGCTCCAAGTTCGCTTCGGTCGCCAAGGCCAACCCGTTCATCGGTGACCCGATCGTCGTTTCCGCCGATCCGGGCAGCGCACCGGTGCCGGTCTCCGACCCGTCCGTCGATCTCATCGGCTGGGCGCACAACGAGACCTCCACCGGTGTGTCGATCCCCGTCTCGCGTCCCGCGGGTTCGGAGAACGCACTGATCGCCATCGACGCCACCTCGGGCGCCGGCGGACTTCCGGTCAATGTCGCCGATTCCGACGTCTACTACTTCGCTCCGCAGAAGTGCTTCGCTGCAGACGGCGGACTGTGGATCGCGCTGATGAGCCCGGCCGCCCTCGAGCGCGTCGCGGAGATCAAGGATTCGGGACGCTGGACGCCTGACTTCCTCTCGCTGCCCATCGCCGTGGACAACAGCTCCAAGGATCAGACCTACAACACCCCGGCCCTGGCCACCCTCTTGCTCTTCGCCAACCAGATCGAGTGGATGAACAGCAACGGCGGCCTCGACTGGACTACCGCTCGCACCGCGGATTCGTCCTCGCGCCTGTACAACTGGGCCGAGGCCAGTGAGTTCGCAACGCCGTTCGTCGCTGATCCGGCACACCGCTCGCAGGTTGTCGGCACCATCGACTTCAACGACGACGTCGACGCTGCCGAGGTGGCAAAGATCCTGCGCGCCAACGGAATCGTCGATACCGAGCCGTACCGCAAGCTCGGCCGCAACCAGCTGCGCGTCGGCATGTTCCCGGCCATCGACCCCGATGACGTCACCGCTCTCACCAAGAGCATCGACTGGGTCGTTTCTCAGCTCGGCTGATTTTCACATTTGCTTCACCGCTCGGCCCCCGGCATGACGTCGGGGGCCGAGCGTCGTTTGCGCCAGGCCTTGTGAGCTACCACACCGGTGGGCGGATCCGAGGTCATCTCGCCCTGCGTGTCCTGCCGAGTCCATGGTCACGAATGAATTACAGTTGAGCGCGGCGCAAAGTCGCGAGCCGGCGCGATAAGGAGGTCAATGTGCGAGAGCTTCGAGTGATCGGACTTGAACCCGATGGATCGCATGTGGTGTGCGCAGATGCTGAAACCGGCCAGAAATTCCGGCTTCCCGCCGATGACAAACTTCGTGCAGCTTCCCGCGGAGACGTGGCTCGACTCGGCCAGATTGAGATCGAAATGGAAAGCCAACTCCGTCCCCGCGAAATTCAGGCGCGCATTCGTTCCGGTGCTTCCGTAGAGCAGGTCGCCGAAGAAGCGAAGATCCCCATCAGCAAGGTCGAGCGCTTTGCGTACCCCGTTCTGCTCGAGCGCTCCCGCGCCGCGGAAATGGCGCAGGGCGGACACCCGGTGCGCGACAACGGTCCGACAGTTCCCACCCTCTCCGAAATCGTGACCCACGCATTCCGCGCCCGCGGCCACAGTATCGACGAGGCCACCTGGGATGCCTGGCGCGACGAGGACAATCAGTGGGTCGCGCAGTTGCAGTGGCAGGCCGGCCGCACCACCAACGCCGCGCACTGGCGCTACCAGCCAGACGCGCACGGCGGAACGATCGTCGCACTCGACGACGCGGCATTCGACTTGATCGATCCCGACTTCGGTCGCCCGCTCCGCGGCCTGGTACCGGTGGTCTCGAACGAGCCGCAGCAGCTCGAACTGTCCCGATTCGACGTCGAACCGGTGGCGGAGATCGAGCCCGAGCCCGCAGCAGTTTCCGAGCGGACAGCAGTCCCCGAGCGGACGGTGGTGGCGGAACGGATCGTGGCGCCCGAACCGATTGCTGTCGAGCCGGAAACCGTCGTCACCGAAGAGGTTCCCGAACCCGCAACGGATGTGACCCCGAAAACCGCTCCGCAGCAGACGCAGACCAAGGACAAGCGCGGACGGCCTGCTCTTCCCTCGTGGGACGACGTACTCCTCGGGGTCCGCAGCAGCGGTCGCTGACCCGAAGGAAAGTATTCTTCTTTCGAGCGAGGCTGAGGAGAGAGGGCTGCCGGTGGCTGCACGGGTATCGACGATCTGGTTTCTGGGCGGCGCAGACGCTCGCACCGAATTGAGCAGGTACCCACAGCCGGATCAGACCGAGGCCCTGAAAATCGCCATGTCGCTGTACCCGGACAAGGAGTTCGAGTCGCTCGGGCCTCAGCCGCTGTCGATGGCCGCGACGGTGAGCCCCGGCTACGTCTTCGTCGGCGCGTACGGCCGAGTGAGTGTCGTCTGCAGCTCCGAACTCAGCACCTTCGTCCCCTCGAAACTGCCTGATTCCTGGCACCTTTCGGCAGAGGGTGGCTCCACGCTGTTGATCAGCTCCGTCCCCGAAACCGCGCAGGGTTCGTTTGCACTGTGGGAGGACGGCGAGCTACGACGCTCGTTCAGTGCCATCCCGATCGACATCGTCGAAAATCTGGGGATCCCACAGACCTGGGAACTGGAATTCTGGGCCGGCAACCATCCCCTGCGTTACCCGCCCGGGATCCTGCCTGATCCGCAGTCACTTCCGTTCCACCCGCAACAGTTCGCGGAGTCCGCCAACCTCGAGTGGCTGGGATTTCGATACACCGGCGCGCCGCGAGAACACGAACTCGACACAACGCAGATTCTCCTGTGGGGCTTCAAGATTCACCGACCCGGCGAGGCACCCAAACCTGCACCCCCAGCCCCCGCGCCGATGCCCGAGCAGGCGCCGACAGAGGTACCCATGCCCGAAAACATGCCGCCGATCCACGACGCACCGGTGGCCAAGCCGCGCGGCCGCCTCGCTCGGTACTTCGGCTTCAAGTAGCGCCGAGCAGCCTCACAGGTTCACGCGGCTATCGCTGCGATCCACCCGAGCGGTACGCCGACTACCGCGCCGTAGACCACCCATCGCCAGACGGGGACGGCTCGCCAGCGCCAGACGGTCGGCGCAAGTCCGCCTACCGCAATGACATTGACGACAACCGCCAGGAGCACGTTCACGTTGCCCAGCGCGACACAGAACGCCGCGACGGCACTGGTCGAGAGCATGGCTGCGAACACCGACACCGCGATTCCGGTGAACCAGGGCGTGCGGTCCTGAGTCACCGGCCGGTCCTGACACGTTCGTAGAAGGCCATCGCCGCTGCGGTCGCGACGTTGAGCGAGTCGGTGCCGGGCGCCATGGGTATCTTGGCACGAATATCGGTGGCCCGCATCGCATGTTCGGTCAAACCTGGCCCCTCGGCGCCCAGCAGTAGCGCTACCTTCTCCCCGGTCATCGCTTCGGCCAAAGTGACCGCTTCCGGATTCGGAGTCAAGGAAATGAGCTGAAAACCGTTGCCACGCAGCTCATCCAAGTCGTGTGGCCACTTTGCCACATGCGCGAAGGGCACTCGCAGCACGTGCCCCATCGACACACGGACCGACCGCCGGTACAGCGGGTCGGCACAACCCTTCCCGAACAGAACTGCATCGACACCGAGCCCCGCCGCGTTGCGGAACATCGAGCCGAGATTCTCGTGATCGTTGACGCCTTCGAGGACCACGACGGTCTTCGCGTCCTTCAACACGTCCGAGACCGCGAGCGGTGCCGGGCGTGCTGCTGCAGCGAGGACGCCGCGGTTGAGGTGAAATCCGACGACCTCGGCCATCACTTCGGCGCTCGTACGGTAGAACGGCACGTCCACACCGTCGAGATCGTCAGCGAGCTCCAGGAGCCGTCGTTCGACGCCTAGAAGACTGATCGGCTCGAACCGCGAAGTCAGCAGTCGCTGAGTGACGAACACTCCCTCGGCGATGACCAGCCCCTTGCCCTCCGGCAGGTCGGGGCGCCGATCCGAAGAGTTGAGATCGCGAAAGTCATCCAGCCGGGGATCGGCGGGATCTGAGATGTCGATGACGTGAACCACGGGTCTATCGTGCCGTACGCACCGCGAGCCCCCCACCACTACTCCCGACCTAGCGCAACAGCGTGACAAAATGCGCGTCGAGCACCTGGCTGATCACCTCTGGATTGGTTCGCTCGGGATTGTCGACGCCGTGCGACGCGAGCCCGTCGGCGAGCGCATGCAATCTCATCGCCTCGATGTCGACCGAGGCACCCGGCCGTAGAAAACCCGCTCGATGCGCCGCTTCCACGAACGAACGAAAGTGCTCGAACAAGGTCCGGTCTGTCTCGTCACGCACCGCCGTCAACGCCGAATCGGTCTGGGCGGCAGCAGCAAAGGCCTCCCAAACCTGCATTTCTTCACGCCGATCTTGGTCGAGGGGAACGAACTGATCGGTGAACTGACGGATCGCGCGGCGGATGTCGGGATCGAAGTCGATGCCGGCAATCCTTTCCTCCACCCGGACGGTCACGAGCGTCATCGCGAACAGCAAGAGTTCGGACTGCGTCGCGAAGAAGTGCCGTAGCGACCCCGTCGACATCTTCGCCTCGTCCGCGACCGCCCGGACGCTGGCGCTCGCCACACCGTCTCGACGGATCACACGCCACACGGCCTCGGCGATCTCTTCACGCCGCTCATCCGGACTGCTACGTTTCACCACTTCACAAAACTAACACAGCTGTGCTAGTTTTCAATCACTAACACAGTCGTACTAGAAATGAGCTGATGTCATGATCGTCCACTTGATCATCGCGTGCGAAATCATGTTCTGGGTGTTCATCGCCGCAGGTCTCGCGGCCCGCTATCTACTGCGCCGCAAAACGCTGGGCGCCGCACTGCTCATCTGCGCGCCCCTGGTGGATGTCGTACTGCTCGTCGCCACAGCCCTCGATCTTCGTGGCGGTGGCGAGGCGAACTTCACCCATGGGCTTGCCGCGGCCTACATCGGATTCTCCGTCGCGTTCGGACACAGCCTCATCTCCTGGGCCGACGCCAGGTTCGCCTACCGATTCGCCGGCGGCCCGGCTCCCGTCGCACCACCCAAGTACGGGAGTGCGCGAGCACTGCGCGAATGGCGCGAGTTCGGCAAAGCCGCGATCGCCTGGGCCGTCGCGTGCGGACTTCTCGGCGCGGCCATCTTCCTCGTCGACGACCCCACCCGTACTGGAGCCCTCGACGGATGGATCAGCAAGCTGACAGTGGTACTCGCAATCTGGGGAGCAATCGCCCTGAGCTACACGGTGTTTCCCAAGCGTGAGAAGGTCACGGCGCGCGGCTAGCCTCGACTGCCTGTTCGGTCGCGTCGCATACGATCACCGGACGCAGGACGAAAACCGGCAGCCTGCCACCATCTTCGGGTCGCGCAAGACGAAGTTTCAGCCCTTCGCTGCGTAGCAGGTACACCCCGGCCACAGTGCCCGAGACGAGCGAGATCACTCCGCCCACGATCAAGGGCGCACGTGGGTCCACGGAGTCGGCGAGCCAACCCAGCAACGGGCTTCCTAGCGGTGTGCCACCGAGGAAACTGAGCATGTAGATACCCATCACCCGCCCGCGCATCTCGGAAGGCACCGACATCTGCAGGATGTTCATCGCGGACGTCGTGAACGTCAACGTCAGTGCGCCCGTGGGGATCAACATCAGCGCCACCAACGCGTAGGTGGGCATCAATCCCACCGCGACCTCGAACACACCGAAAGCCACGGCGGCACCGAGGAACGTCCGCAACCGCGGCGCTTCCTTCCGTCTTGCGGCGTACGCAGCGCCGGCAAGGGTGCCCACGGCGAGCGTCGTGGACAGCAATCCGTAACCGTCGGCCTCGAGGCCGAACGTGTTGCGCGCCATCACCGCCAGGCTGATCGCGAAGTTCAGGCCGAAGGTCGAGACCATGAAGACCGACACCATTATCACGCGAAGGTCCTTGCGGCCCCATACATATCGGAACCCGTCGCGCACCTGCCCCTTGGTGCGCGGGGCCGGTTCCGACGGGATCAACTCCTTCTTGTTCATCAGGTAGAGCGCGATGAGCACCCCACCGAATGTCGCGACGTTGAGCAGGAACACCCACCCTGTTCCGATCAGGTTGATCAGCACACCCGAGATGGCCGGACCGACGATGCGGGCCGTGTTGAACGTCATGGAGTTGAGCGCGATGGCGTTGGACAGGTGTTCCTTGCCCACCATTTCGATGGTGAACGATTGACGCACGGGTGCGTCGAGCGCCGAGACACAGCCGAGGGCAAAGGCAATCAGGAAGACATGCCACAACGCGACGAGCCCACCGACGTCCAGCAGACCCAACACCAGCGCGCATACCGCACTCGCCCACTGCGTGAAGATCAGGATCCGACGCTTGTCGTACCGATCGGCAAGCACCCCACCCCACACCGACAAGAACAGCGTCGGGCCGAACTGCAAGGCCATGACGATGCCCACCGCCAGCGCATTGCCGTCCGAGAGCGTCAGTACCAGCCAGTCCTGGGCGATGCGTTGCATCCACGTGCCGACCAGAGAAACGATCTGTCCGGAAGCCCAAAGGCGGTAGTTGCGGTTGTGGAGCGCGGCAAACATGCCGGAATCGGGGTCTCGGGGCACCCCACTATCTTGCCCCTCGAGTAATTCGTTTGGGCAACGACCTCTAGGTAGCGGAGCTACGCGACCTCTAACTCACGGAGCTACTCCGTCTTGTTGACCATCTCGGTGATGATCTCGACGGCACCGCGCAGCGTCGCGAGTTCTTCGCCACCCAGCCCGGCCAGCTGCTCGTTCATCCACGCCTCACGCGCATGGGTTTCGTCCGCGAGCAACGCCTGCCCGGCGTCGGACAGATTCACGATGATCTGACGACCGTCCGTGGGATGCGGCGAGCGCTCGACCAGACCGAGCTCGGCGAGAGAAGCAACAACGCGCGTCATCGACGGCGGCTGCACTTTCTCACGTGCTGCGAGTACGCCAGGAGTCATCGGGCCGTACTGATCCAGGCTCGCCAAGGCGGACAGTTGCGTCAGCGATACCTGAGCGTCGACTCTGCGGCCGCGCAGATGCCTGGTGAGACGCACTACAGCCAGGGAAAGATCGCTGGCCAGCGCACGAGTTTCGGTGGTCACGCGTCAGACAATACGTCAAGAGCTGGCCGGTAGCTCACGTAATCGAATACCGGTCAACCCTGATTTCACGTAAGGGCGTCGGTAATGGGTCCGACAGTGAAGTAGGCCACAAAAAGTGCCGCCACGATCCAGAGCAACGGGTGGATCTTCTTGATACCACCGCTGGCAGCGTGCAGGACCACCCATGAAATGAAGCCGACGCCGATGCCGTTGGCGATCGAGTAGGTGAACGGCATGACGATCATGGTCAGGAACGCCGGGAGAGCAACCGAGAACTTGGTGAAATCGATGTCTCGGACCTGCCCGATCATCAGCGCACCGACGACGACGAGGGCAGGCGCAGCTGCCTCGATCGGCACGACGGAGTAGAGCGGCGTCAGGAACATCGCTACGAGGAAGAGCAGTCCGGTCACGACGTTTGCCAGGCCCGTGCGGGCGCCTTCGGCAATACCCGACGCGGATTCCACGAACACGGTGTTCGACGACGCCGAAGCGCCACCGCCGACGATCGCGCCCGCGCCTTCGACGACAAGCGCGCGACCGACGTTGGGGAGGTTTCCGTCCTTGTCGGTCAGGCCGGCTTCCTTACCGAGACCCGTCATCGTGCCCATGGCGTCGAAGAAATTCGCGAGCACGAGAGTGAAGACAAGCAGGCTGGCGGCCAGAACACCGATGCGGGTGAATGCGCCGAAGATGCTGACGTCGCCGACCAGGCTCAGATCAGGCATACCACCGAGCATCTCCGGAATCGCGGGGATGCTGAGGTTCCAGCCCTTGGGGTTGGTTCCGAGCGAGGGTCCGACGTCGGCAACTGCCTCGATGATCGCGGCGAGGATCGTCGTGACGACGATGCCGATCAGCAGTCCACCACGAACCTTGCGCACGACCAGAACACCCATGAGCAGCACACCGAAGATGAACACCACGGTCGGCCACGAAGCGATCGAGCCGTTGATTCCGAGTCCGACGGGAACCGTCGTACCGGCGGCATCGGGGATACGGCGGACGAATCCGGCGTCGACCAGTCCGATGAAGGCGATGAACATGCCGATACCGGCCGCGATCGCGGATTTCAATGCCGAGGGAATCGCATTGAACACCGCAGTTCGGAAACCGGTGAGTGCCAACAGAACGATGATCACACCGTCGATGACCACCAGGCCCATCGCCTCGGGCCAGGTGACCTGAGGTGCGATTGTGACGGCGAGCAGGCTGTTGATGCCGAGACCCGCGGCGATGGCAAACGGATAGTTGGCAACGACACCGAAGACGATGCTCATCAGGCCCGCAACCAGAGCGGTGACCGCCGCCACCTGGTTGACCGGAAGGATGTTGCCGAGAACGTCGGTCTTCGCTGCAGCGTCGTCAGCCGAGAAACTTCCGAGGATCAGGGGGTTGAGGACCACGATGTAGGCCATCGCCACGAAGGTGACGACACCGCCGCGAATCTCGGTCGAGATCGTCGACCCTCGTTCGCTGATCTTGAAATAGGTGTCGAGGATCTTGCCGGGTGCCGCCATGTTTGTTCTTTCCCCATCGCTGTAGGTCGCCGTGTGCCGGCGCACATGAAGCCGGTCGCACTAGGGAGAGTAGGCCACCGGGGTACGGGTAGCGTTAATTTTGTGACGGAGACTCGCAACACAACAGGCCTGATCGGCAAATTGTCCGCACCCGCGCCGGCACTGATCATCGGCACCGCGTTGTGGGTGATCGCCACGATCGTGGTCGCGGTGAGCGGCGATCGTTGGTCGGATGCACTCCCGATCTGTTACGCGGGTATCGGAGTCGGCTTCCTCGGCTTCGCTCTGTTCTCCATTCAACGACGCGCAGCTGTGCGCGGTGACAAGGGCGCACAGCAGGGCGCCGGTCTGGTCGACTGAGCAGGTCGATTCACCCTTTCAGTATGGTAAGCCTACCCTATACTCCAGTGTCGGTCTTAGCTTGTCAATGCTGAAAGGAACCACGTAGCCGTGAAGATCTCCCACCGAAATCGTTGGAAAAGCCGAGGACGTTGGACGAGACTGACATCCGTTGCTGTGGTCGCCCTGGTCGGCACAGCACTCGTCTCCTGCAGTTCGAACGACGACGCAGCAAGTAGTCCGTCGAGTTCCGGTGGTGGCGCCTTCCCCGTCACGATCGATCACGCTTTCGGCAGCACCACGATCGATTCCGAACCACAACGGATCGTCACCGTCGGTTACAACGACGAGCAGGCTCTGTTGGCTCTGGGCATCAAGCCCGTCGGAATGGTCAACCAGTACCCGGGCGAACCGGACGTCAACCGCACGTGGCCATGGGTCACCGGTCCTTGGGGCGGAACCGAACCGACCGTCGTCGGCAGCAATCCCGAAACCACGATCAGCGTCGAAAAGATCGCTGCGCTCGAGCCCGACCTGATCCTCGCGCTCTACTCGAGCATCGACAAAGACCTGTACAGCACACTTTCCGCGATCGCCCCGACCGTCGCGAAGGATCCGGCCTACGGCGACTACGCAACTCCGTGGCAGATCACGACGAAGACCGCAGCGAAGGCAGTGGGTCGCGAAGCCGACGGCGAGAAGTTGGTCGCCGATATCGACAAGCAGTTCGCCGACGCCAGAAGCGCTCACCCGGAATTTGCAGACCAGACCGCGGTGATCATCAGCGTCGACGCGACCCCGGAGTTCTACGCCTTCTCCTCCGAGGACGCCCGCGGACGGGTTCTCGGCAGTCTCGGATTCAAACCTGCTCCCGCGGTCGAGGCCTTGATGAACGGTGAGTTCTACGCGCCGATCTCCACCGAACGACTGGATCTTCTCGACGTGGACCGTCTCGTTGTCATCGGCAATCCCGATGCCGCACAGGCGGTCCGAAACAACCCTGGCTTCCAGCAACTCGACGTGGTCAAGGACAATCGCGTCGTCTACGTCAACGACGATCAGGCTCCGCAGGTCGGTGCGGCCTTGACCGCAAGCTCGGCACTGAGCTTGCCGTGGGCCACGAGCCAACTACTCGCCGAGCTCACGAAGTAACCAGCGCCCGGCGCTTTCTGATCTGCGCGGTTCCCCAGATCCACACGCCGGCCCACATCATCCCGAACGCCCAACCTGCCAGTACATCGGTCATCCAATGGGCAGCCAGGTAGACGCGGGAGAATCCGACGGCGATCGTGTACAGGCCGAGGCTCGCGAGCATTGCCATCTTCGCGAGCCTCGGCAAGGCAAGACGAAGGATCACGGCGGCAACCGAAGTCGCGAGTATCGCGCTCATCATCGCGTGGCCCGACGGGAACGAATACGAATCGATTTCGATCAATCGCTCCGGAACGGGTGGGCGGGTTCGCGTGAAGATGCGCTTCAATCCGCTCATCACGAGCAGACCGGTCAACATCGATCCGGCGATCAGCAGAGCTTCGGTACGCAGTCCCCGAACCAGAAGCACGATCGTGAGCAGCGTCGCGATCAGCCACGACGCGAGGGTTCCGCCGCTGTCGGTGATGACGTCGACGACGTCTACGAGCCACGCCGTCCGCTGACTCACTGCGCTGTCGAGTACCCACTGATCAAAAGACATCTGCCCTCACATTCCTTGCGGCAGAGTCCACGTACGCATCACGTGATGAACGCCGTCCGAGTCCACCCACCACGGCACGATCACCGTCGTCTCGACCGCCCCCGTCAGTTCCACCGTCAGTTCGTGATGGATCACTACCTCGCCGCTGGGTACCTCACGGCCGAGGGCTGCGAAGCCGAGAACTGCCTGCGGTTCGTTCGCCCAAGTCGTCACGACGCCGGTGCTGCTCACTCGTCCGTGAACGGATGCAGACGCCGTCGCGACGTCGAGCAGATCTGCCAGTGCGTCGGCCGTCTCGAAGCTGCCGAGCACCACTCGTTGTGCAGGCAGTGCCGCTCCCAGCCACGGTCGGTCGAGAACAAGGGCGTCGCCGGGATCGACCAGATCACCGGAAAGGCCTCGCACGAACGGCGGCAGGTGCAGTTCCTCCAGGTCGAGAACCCGTCGCTGCGCTGCCTCCCCCAGTAGTCGGTGCGTCCGCGCGACGACGGCGGAGGCCGGCATCCGTAGTGGGTCGGCAAGCCGATCGAGCAGCAGCTGAGCCAGTTCCGGATCGTCGACGGTATCCGATGCCAGCAATCCGGAGAAGAATCCGGCGTCGGGGTGTTCGGCAGCATCGAGCAATCCCTCGAAGGTGCGATCGCCCGGAGCGCGCAGCAAGCCCAGCACCTCACCGCCGAGTTCGGCATTCGAACGCAACCACCACGCCGTGTATCCACGACGGTCGGTGAGCAGCGCCCGCGTCGCCGGCGACTCGACCAGCAGCGACAACGCCTGCGGCCAGCGGTCTTCGTCCACGAGATCGAGATCGCGCACGGCTTCGATGTATTCGGGGTCCTCGTCGAGGGTGTCCCACCATGCGTCTTCGGCGTCGAGATCGTGATCGGGGCCGGACGGCAATTCCTCACGGACCACCGTGAAACCCCACCCGACACCGACTACCCGTAGCGCCTGCTCCCCCACCCGCTGAACAAAATCAGCGTCGACGATGCCGAAGGGAGAATCCTCGACCAGGACGCTTGCAAGGGGAGCTCCCGGAAGCAGAAGTTGGTCGGCGGACCGCAATTCGCCTTCCGAATCAGGAAGCAGCACTTCACCGATCCACGACGGCAGCGCCCCTGGCGCCACGTGGGCCGCCAATCCGAGCACCACTTGCGCCAACTCCGTCGCTACCGAATCATCTTGGTCCGCAGCATCTTCGATCAATGCGCGCAGCGCCGGATCGGACAGCAGGTCGGTGGCACTCGCGGTCTGCGCTCCCAATCGAGACAGCAACGGGTGAACCGCGACGGGATGAACCAACCTCGTCCACTCCACCGACGGCGCGTCTTCGCCCAGTTCGACGCCGACGACGACGGTCCGCGGCCCGGTCACCGTCCGTCCATCGGAGAGCGGAACCGGCAGTGTTCCAAGCTCTTCCACCGCAAGAGTGTCGATCACCAGAGGCTCGAGAGCCGAATAGAGGCGATTCCACCACTTGGGTTCACGTTCCGAACCGCTGAGCAGTTCGGCGATGCGCGCGAGCCCGATGCGGTGTGTCGACACCGCCGCGAGCGCTCGCTCGTGCTTGGGGCCGGAGAGCTCGGGGACAACCAGGCCACCGATGATGTCGGTGAGCAACTCGGCAAGGTCATCACTGAGCCCGGGCACCACGGACGCTCGCTGCGGCGCGCGGTCGGGCTCACCGACCACCGGAAGCCACTCGTTTTCCTGCAGCTCCTTCAGAAGCGCTTCGCGCAGAAGCGAATCCGTTTCACTGCGGGCAAAGGCAGGGATCGGAACGAGTGCCGTTCGCTGCCGAGGAGGTAGTGCAGCAAGGAACTTCGCGTACCCCTCGGCAAGCGGAGCGATCGGTGCAGCGGGCATGAGGCGTCGCCGATCGGGTTGCATTGCAATGTCGGCAATGATGATCGCGGGGATCGACAGTTCCTCGTCGGATCGCGTCGGCGCCCGCAGGACGTCGTCTGCGACCGGCTCGACGACCCCGTCGCGGACCGGCACCAACCATCGCGCGTTCGGCGCGGTGTACTGCCACCACGTGCGATCACCGATCGCGATCTCGACGAGGCCGGAATCCAGCACCCGTTCCGATCGCCGAAAAGTCTTCTCACCCAGACGAATTGATCCGAGAGCCGGGAGTTCGAGCAGCAGGTCGACTGCCTCACGTGTCATCTGCGAAAGCAGCGCCGCGGCATCGACGTCCGGCCGAAGCGTCAGCACCACTTCCGAATCAGCACCATCGCTCGGCAATTCGCCAGACGGCCACACCAAACGAAGTACGGGGACACCGGTTTCCGGCACCGGGAGTTCGCGAGACTCGATCTCGCGCAGAGTGTGCGAGGCAGAGAATCGAATCGATCCCGTCGACGAGCGCAGTTCCACCTCGTCACTGACCGAGAGAACCGCCGAGAATCCGACGCCGAACCGTCCCGTCACACCTTCGTCGGCGTCGACCTTGTTCGACGCGCGCAGCGCGGTCAGCACATGTACACCGGATTCGTCCAGTGGACGGCCCGTGTTCGCCACCGTCAGCGTCCGACCGTCCACATCCACCCACAAAGAGCCCTGGACGCCCTCGCGTGCAGCTGCATCGGCAGCGTTCTGCGCCAGTTCGGTGAGCAGACGGTCGCGGTACCCGGCCTTTGCGAGGTCGGATTCCGCAGCCGCGTCTTCACGCAATCGCGTCGGAGATTCCGACCACGCGCGCAGCGTCACCTCGCGGAGTGCGTCCGTACCGAACGGATCTTCTACTCGGTGGATACCGAATCCTCAACTGCAACAGCGCTCGACGGGCGAGCGGGCACCGCAATCAGCTCGACGGCCCCGTCGTCGAATGCGTCGAACTGCGGCGAGCCCGCACCGAGCGGCAGGCTGGTGTCCGAGTGCGCGCCACAACCGTAGGACACGCTGACCACACGGCCGTCTGCGGAGAGTTCGTTTCCGCACACACCGAACGCTGCGTGCAGCGAACCGGCGAGTGGAAGGAAGAATCCACACAGTCCACACGTCGACGGCGCGGCCTTCGCCATCTCCGACTCCGGGCCGAAGTCACCGTCGAACCAACGCTGCGCGGCATCGAGTCGGCCCTCGCGGCTCATGACCTGTTTGCGGCCGAGCCCGATTTCGAGAGCTACCTCGTCGACTTCCGGGTCACCGGTGGCGACGTAGCCGGGAACGAGGCGAGGATCCTCGGCCGGCGGGGCGAGTAGGTCACCGACGGACAGATCGCCGGGACGAATCCGCTGATCCCATGGCAGCCATTCCGGCGCAACCAACGCGTCGGGACCCGGCAACAGCGCCAACTCACTGATCGTGGCGTGGGTGTCCTCCGGTCCGGCAGCGACGACAACCGCCCACTGCCAACCGCGGTATCCCGGAATGTCTGCTGCAAATCGATGGGTGGCGGCAAATTCGTCCTCCGACGTCACGCCGAGGTATGCCCCCACACCGCCTTCATGCAGGTCGACGACTGCCTTTCGGGCAAGCTCGACCGCATCGGCCAGTACTGGGCGCGGCACTGCACGCTCTGGAGAAGTAGCAACACTCACTCCTCCAGTTTGCCGCACCACCGCAAGTCCGCAACGCACTGGGCTGCCATGCTGGGCAGATGAGTAGGTCACACGCCAATTCCGTGCGCACTTTTGCAGTGGTCGCCGTGATCGCCTCGGCCTTGGCGGGGTGCTCCGATTCCCCCGGCGCTCCCGACAACCTCACGTCCGAAACCGGCTCCGTCGAGATCGTTCGAGTGTCCGCGCACGATCCCGACGCGTTCACGCAGGGCCTCGAGATCGACGGAAACCGGTTGTACGAAAGCACCGGACGCGTCGGGCAGTCCTGGGTGCGCTCGAGCGAGATCTCCGACGAGCAGTCCCCCGCTTCGGGACCGGAAGTTGCGCGTGCCGATCTCGACCCGCCGTTGTTCGGTGAGGGCATCACGGTCGCCGGAGACACACTGTGGCAACTCACCTGGAAAGACGGCGTTGCCATCGCCCGTGACAAGGACACCTTGACCGAACGGGGGCGGTTCCCACTCGACACCGAGGGATGGGGAATCTGTTCGCTCGGGGATCGGATTGTCTCGAGCGACGGTTCGGCCACGTTGACCTTTCGCGATCCCGAAACCTTTGCGCCGATCTCGACCGTCGACGTCACCAGATCTTCGGAGTCCGTCGGCAAGCTGAACGAATTGGAATGCGCCGAAGACGGCTCCGTCTACGCCAATGTCTGGACCACGGACACCGTCGTCCGAATCGACCCGTCGGACGGCAGCGTCACGAACGTGTACGACGCTTCGCCGCTACGCGAAGAACTCGTCGCGGACGGATCGACCAGCACCGTCGACGTTCTCAACGGCATCGCGCAGATTCCCGGTACCGACCGATTCCTGCTCACCGGCAAGTATTGGCCGCAGATGTTCGAAGTCCGTTTTGTTAACTGAGTCCGACATGACACAGGACTCGCAGGGGTGTGCGTGGTAGCCGCGCCGACACTAGGACAGAATTGAGTGGTGACCGGACCGCGCGAACCCTACGACCCCGAAACTCGGCGAATCCACGACGAGCCGGAGGGGCAACAGGTGCACCCCGGTTACGACAATTACCCACCCGCGGCCCGCCCGGACAATTACCCACCTTCGGCCCGTCCCGCTGCCCGTCGCACGCCTTTGCCACCGCTGCATCCGATTCCCGAATCGCGGGGAGACTCCGAATCCGCGGCCGGTTCGAAGACGCCGGGGGCGGACGCTCCCAAGGCTCCACCGATGCCTCGCAAGCTCACCGTCACTCGCGTCGCAGCGATGCGCAGCCGCGAACTGACGAACAAGGGCATCGCGACCTTCCAGCGCGCGGCGAAGGCCGACGGCGCGGACAAGTCCGGTCTGACCGCTCTCACCTACGCGGTGATGACGAACAACGCGACCGACGCGGCGATCTCCGTCGCTCTGGCCAACACGCTGTTCTTCTCGGCCGCGACGGGCGAGGACAAGACCAAGGTCGCGCTCTATCTCCTGATCACGATCGCACCGTTCGCGGTCATCGCACCGCTCATCGGCCCCATGCTCGACCGGTTGCAGCGCGGACGCCGCATCGCACTCGCGTCGTCGTTCGGAATCCGGACGCTCCTCGCGGTGATCCTGGTCTTCAACTTCGACAGTTGGATCCTCTATCCGGCCGCGCTCGGCATGATGGTGCTCAGTAAATCGTTCTCGGTGCTCAAGAGCGCAGTGACACCACGCGTCCTACCACCGGAAATAGACCTGGTGCGCGTGAATTCGCGTCTGACGGTCTTCGGGCTGATCGGTGGAACGATCGGGGCCGGCGCTGTCGCAGGTGCGCTCGCGCTGGCTTTCGGTTCCACCGGCGCCTTGTGGTTCGCGGTCGCCGTCACCGTATTCGGCGCATATCTGAGCATGCGAATCCCGTCGTGGGTCGAGGTCACCGAGGGTGAGGTTCCCGCGACCATCACCTACCACCCGGACGAAGCGCATCACGCCGGCAGCGCCCCACCGCAGCCGGACGCCAAACCTGCCAAGGTCCGTCAGCCTCTCGGACGCGCCGTGATCATCGGACTCTGGGGCAACGGCACCATTCGCGTGCTCACCGGCTTCCTGACGCTCTACATCGCGTTCGTCGCCAAATCACGCACCGATCACGAGCCGCTCCAGCAGGCCATGATGCTCGGCCTGGTCGGCGCAGCAGCCGGTCTGGGTAACTTCGCCGGAAATGCCACGGGTGCGCGCCTCAAGCTCGGCCGGCCTGCCTTGATCGTGCTCCGGTGTACTGCGTCGGTGTGGATCATCGCGGTGATCGCAGCTCTGACGGACAACCTCATGACGGCCGCGCTTGCCACGCTCATCGCATCGGCCGCCAGCGCGCTCGCCAAGGTCTCACTCGACGCGTCACTCCAGCACGACCTGCCCGAGGAATCGATCGCGTCCGGATTCGGTAGATCCGAGACGGTTCTGCAGCTGAGCTGGGTACTCGGCGGCGCATTGGGGGTTCTGCTTCCGACCGAATACTGGATCGGGTTCACTGTTGTATCGGTGTTCCTGACGATCGGGCTTCTGCAGACCTTCCTGAGCTACCGAGGAAGCAGCCTCCTGCCCGGCCTCGGCGGGAAGCGACCCGATCTGGCCGAACAAGAAGTGACCGAAGTGATTTACACCGGTAAATCCAACCGAGGACAAGGAAGTACTCCGCAGTGATGATGCGCTCGAGAACAAAGAAGATCGTGGCAGCGATCAGTGTCCTGATGGTGGTGGCACTGGTTGCTTACGTCTCCGTTCTTTTCGTGATCATCAAGAACATCAACGACGACCCCGACAAGCTGCCGGTCATCACTGCATACGCACACGGCAAGACGATCGAAACGAACCCTGCCGGTTTCTGCACCATCGACCTGTCCCAGTGCGCCCAGGTGGGCGACATCTACGCACTCGACGTTCCAGCGGGCTACCCGCTGCAGCTGTCGTTGTCGACGGACGTCTCGGATGCGCAGTGGGCACTGCTCGCCGTCTACGAGGATGCCGACGGCAACCAGACCGGTGAGCCCCGAGTCTTCGAGCCCGGCGAGGCCCTGGCAGTGACGGTCGAGTCTTCGAGCGATCCCGTCAAGCAACTGGTCGGCGTCGAAATCCACCTCGCCGTCGGTGAGGGAAGCGAACAGGGACTGCTGATCTGGTCGATCAAGACCGCTTGATCCCCGGAACGTCGAAAATGCCCTGCACACCGATTGGTGTGCAGGGCATTTTGTTTCGAAGCCGTGTACGGCAGCTCGTATCGAGCGATCAGGTGTCGAGCTCGCGAGCGACGGCCCGGACGACCTCGGAGATCCGCTGAGCGGTCTTACGGTCCGGGTACTTGCCGTTGCGCAGATCCGGCTGGACCTTCGCCTCGAGCAACGTGATCATGTCCTCGACCATGCCGTGCAACTGATCAGGGGTGTGCTTACGCTCGACGGGCTCACGACGCGTCGCCGTCGCGCCGCGCAACGACGGCGCCGGCTCGAGTACCTTCAGGCTCAGTGCCTGCGGACCGCGGCGGCCCGCAGCCATTCCGAACTCGACGCGCTGGCCGGCCTTCAAGCCTTCGACGCCCTCGGGGAGAGCGGAAGCACGGACGTAGACGTCCTCGCCCTCTTCCTGCGACAGAAAGCCGAAACCCTTTTCGACGTCGTACCACTTCACCTTGCCGGTCGGCACCGCGTTCACCTGCTCATCACTCGACTGGGGCGTCTGCCCCAATGTGCTCGGGAGGCTCTCGGAAGAGCCTCATGGCCTTGCTCGCATCGCTTCCGGTGGAAGAATGCAAAAGAACGCGCCCCACACTTGCTTCAGCGGGGCGCGCAGTCTGTTAACAGTCTACCTGTGACGAACCCGGGTCGGCACCCAGGTTTACAGGCACTATCCTCGTAGGTGTGGACCCTCAACCGAACCCGCGCACTTCCGGCACCGGAAACGGTCTGTTCCGTACGGCGATGGCACTGTTCATCGTCGGATTCCTGGCGATCGTGGCCATCTTCGCAGTCCATATCTTCAGCGACACCCCACCCGGCCTGGCGTTGTACCTGGTAGCACTCGCGTGCCCGATCGGCTTCCTCCTGGCCATCGTCTACACGCTCAGATCCGGTCGACGCGTGCGCTGATCACTCCCGCCTCCAACCGAAAGGTCACTGACCATGAGAATCCTCCTGAACGTGATCTGGCTGGTCTTCGGCGGCTTCTGGCTGGCGTTGGGTTACTTCGCCGCAGGCATCATCTGCTGCATCCTCATCATCACGATTCCCTTCGGAATCGCGGCATTCCGCATCGGCATCTACGCACTGTGGCCGTTCGGTAAGACCGTCGTCGACAAGCCGACCGCTGGTGTCGGTTCGATGATCGGCAATGTCATCTGGGTGATCATCGCCGGTATCTGGTTGGCGATCGGACACATCGTCACCGCCGTCGCGATGGCGATCACGATCATCGGAATTCCGCTCGCGGTCGCGAACCTGAAGATGATTCCGATCTCGCTGATGCCGCTCGGCAAGGAGATCGTCGACGTGGACCGGGTGAATTACGCATAGTCGTGGACCGCGTCGATTACGCATAGCGGGCCCGCGGACCGAAGAACCCGACCACAGCAGTTGCTGTGGTCGGGTTCTCTGGTATCAGGTCGTATCAGCGGCCGAGGCTACCGAGTCCGGGGAGGTTACCGAGCGAACCGGTTCCCGTTCCCGGGTTGCCCGGATCGACGGGGCCGACCGGCCCCTCGGAGACCACGATGGTCACGCTCGAAGCACGCGAAAGCACGCTCTTCGCAGTGATCTCGACGGTGACGCTGCCGACAGCGGTGGGGGTACCCGAGATGGTGCCGTCCTGTGCGAGGGACAGTCCGCCGGGCAGAGTGCCACTGGTGAGTGCAAAGGTTGCGCGCGCATCGGCGGCAGTGAGCTTCTGCGAATACGCCTTACCTACCTGAGCGGCAGGCAATTCGACGGTCGCGGGTAGCGGGTACGCAGCAACGACTGTCACCTTGCCCCCGTTGGTCGTCGACGCGATGGCGCCGGTCGAGGTGTCGAGCGCGAGGTTTTTGACCTTCTCCAGTGCCGGAACCTTGGTATCGGTCAGAGCGGTGGTGGCGCGGGTCGTCAGATCGACCGACCACAGGTGTCCGTTCATGACGTCCGCGACATATGCAATGCCTGCCGCAGCGTCGACGACCACGCCGTTGGGAATCGCGGTCGGAGACAGCGTGGTCTTCGACAGAATCGCGCCGGCCGGGGTGATCGCCCACAGGTTGGTTGCCCGGGTGTCGGTCATGTAGATGTTGCCGGTGTTCGTGTCGACATCGACGTCGACCGGGTAGAGGTTGTCGGCACGCACGATCGACTTGAGTGCTCCGCCCTTGCGTACGTCCGCCTGCCACAGCGTGCGGCCGTAATTCTCGTCGAAGAAGTTGGTGTCCGCGATGTAGAGGAAGCCGCGGACACTGTCGAAGGCGAGCTTGGTCGGCGTTGCCGACTTGTGGACCAGAATGCTCGACACGGCGTCGGCGGCGTTGGGGTCGACGACTCGGATGTTGCCGGACTTGTAGTCCGAGAAGTACGCGCGGTGTGTTGTGGGATCGACGACGACATCGTTGATCTGCGGACGCGAGCCGTCGGGGTTCTTCTCGCTCAGCGTGACCGTCTTTTCGACCTTCCCGGTCTTCGTGTCGACAATCGAGATCGCGCCGCCGTAGGAGGAGGACACGTATGCGCGTCCGAGGCCCGAGTCGACGGCAAGTGCCGACGGGTAACCGACGACGCCGTCGATGGCGCCGACGGACTTGCCGGTGTTCGTGTCGACGACGGACAACGAGCTGGTCGGTCCGCCGTACTGCGTGATGTATCCGCGGTGGGTTGCCGCGTCGACGACGATGTCGCCGGGCTGGGTTGCGGAATAGCTTCCGACAACACCGTGTGTCGGATCCTCGGGTGAGGCGTGTGCAGCGGGAGCAGTGACGGCCAGGCCGACAGCAGCAGCGGCAACGGCGAGTGACGCGGTGACCGCACGCCGACGGTATTGCAGTTTCATGAGGGGTGCCCTACTTCTTTGGAAGACTCTGCGAAACCTGCCCAAGCGAGGCAAGTCAGGCAAACCTAACCTAAGTTCCAAAGTCGATGTTGAGACACGGGCCACAACCTTGGGTCCGGATCGACGCACCTCTCAATCGCCCGAAATTCTATTTCCGCATAACGTGTGACCTTGCTCACATTACGGATGGATAACGGAACGGACACAACCGGACATTCACTCGGGCACCCCCACCTACCTGGGAAGAGTCTCCTGCGCTTTGTGTGACGCGTTGTACGTCTTTCGCCACGCCGCGTTATCAAATGGTGACACGAGCGACTCGAGCCGTTACCGTCGTTTTCGGCCGGGAAACTCGGCCACCTCCGGCCCGCCGCGCCAAGCCTTGTCCCGCGGGTACCGGACTTCCGACAGAGCATTCCAGGGACGAGGACGGGGGACCCAAAGTCCTCTGTGAGAACAGAAAAGTTCTCCAGTGGACACCGGTTCGATCGCAAGACCGAATCTTGGGGTGAAGCCAGACCCTTTCCAGCCAGGAAAGGCGAGGCCGGGCGACCTCTCAGCCCGAACCCGACAGCTGACCTCGCAGGCGCGTGTGGAGAGGATTTCGACCATCATGAGCGGACGCCATCGCAAGCCCACCACCACCGGCCGCACTGTCGCCAAGGTCGCCGTCACCGGCGCCATCATGGGCGTAGCAGGAATTGCAGCCACCGGAACCGCAAACGCTGCCCCCGACTCCGACTGGGATCGTCTCGCCCAGTGTGAGGCCGGCGGAAACTGGGCCATCAACACAGGCAACGGTTACCAGGGCGGACTGCAGTTCTCCCCCAGCACGTGGAACGCACACGGCGGCGGACAGTACGCAGCCACCGCAAACCAGGCCACTCGCGAGCAGCAGATCGTTGTTGCCGAGCGTGTTCTCGCAAACCAGGGTTGGGGCGCATGGCCGTCCTGCTCCTCCAGCCTCGGGCTGAGCAGCGGCGCCACCGAGCGTTCCGCTCCGGCCACGACGGCTCCTCAGGCAGCTCCGGCTCCGGCGCAGCAGGTCGCACAGACCGTTGCACACCCGGTCGCCGACGCCATCGATCAGGCAATCGCATTCGCCGAGGCCAACGGCATCCCGGTCGACCCGCAGATCCTCGCAGTCGCCGACACCGCGAAGTCGTTCCTCAAGTAACACCGGCAAGACTGTCCGCTCGGACGCTCGAACATCAAGAAGGCCCGCACCGATTCGGTGCGGGCCTTCTTCGTGTCGAGTTGTTATCGGTTGATGACGGTGTGCGGGTGTACGTAAGGAAGTGACTCCACCGGAACCGGAAAGGTGGTGTCCTCGCCGAAGGGTGAAAGTCCACCTGCGCGGGTCGATGACAATTCGGTCACTGCGTGATCTCCGTCTGCAGTTTCCGGCCATCCTGGATCTACATAGTGTTGCTTCGAATTGTTGGCCACGAAGTCATTTTGACAGGACGCCGTTACGCCGTACAGACCAGGTCTCTAATCTGATACCTGATGACCGAAACACGTGGCACCCCGGCGGGCAGTTCCGCAGCCGAAAGTCTGACCGATTGGCTCTCGGCGCGCAGTGACGCCGAGTTGACGGAGTTGTTGCGTCTGCGCCCCGATCTGGCCGTACCGCCGCCGAGCACGATGGTGGTTCTCAGCGGTCGGGCACAGCAACGCGCGTCGGTCAGCCGAGCCGCAGACGAACTCGACACCCTCGATTTCGGTCTTCTCGAATTGTTGGCACTGGCCGGCGCCGAGGAAACTCCGATGACGCGGGCGGAGCTCAACAGTGCGATCGCCGAACGCGCCCTGACCGGCAAGGGCAAGGTCACCAAGAAGGCCGTCGACAGGTCTCTGTCGAAGATGCGCGCGTCCGCCCTCATCTGGGGTGTCGATCCCATCAGCGTCGTCCCAGCAGTCATCGGGATGATTCCGTGGCGTGTGGGGCGCGCCCTCGAACCTGCCGAGGCGATGACCGAGACCGAGATCTCGGCTGCGCTCAACGCTCTGGACACCCGCGAGCGGGAGCTCCTCGAGACACTCGCCAACTCCAGCCCGATCGGTCGCACCCGCGACGCTGCCCCCGGAACGCCGCCTGAGCGCCCGGTTCAACGACTGCTGGCGGCCGGCCTGCTGCGGTGGCTCGACGAGCAGACCGTCGAGCTTCCGGCGACGGTTCGTCAGGTCATCCGCGGCGAGCCGGTTTTCGATCCGACGACGCTGACCGCACCCGTCATCGGGGGCGACAAACTCAAGCCGGCGGACGTGAACGCCGCAGCAGCCGGCGAGGCGCTCGAGTTGGTACGCCAATGCGAGAACGTGATCGCTGTTCTGGGCGCAGCGCCGGCCCCCGCACTGCGAGCCGGTGGGCTCGGTGTTCGAGAACTACGACGCGTGGCCAAGACGGCCGATCTCGACGAAGCGCGCGTGAGCCTACTTGTCGAGTTGCTCTCGGCAGCCGGACTCATCGCCAGTGGAACACCAGATCCGGCGCCGGTCTCGGACAACGCGGACGAATACTGGACGCCCACGCTCGCGGTCGACGGCTGGCTGAACGCATCCACAGCGCGACGGTGGGAGGTGCTGGCGTCCGCCTGGGTCGACGTACCTCGAGTTCCGTGGATGATCGGGCTGAGGGATTCCACCGACAAGCCGATCGCGGCGTTGTCCGAGGAGGGCCGCGCTCCGGCGGCTCCGCGAGATCGTCAGGCCATTCTGGGGCTGCTCTCCGAACTCGACAGCGGCCAGACTGCATCGGCCGTCGAGGTAAGTCGGCTGCTGGCGTGGCGACGCCCGCGATGGAGCGGGCGCCTACGGACGTTCGCGATCGAGCGGACTCTGGACGAGGCCGCTGCTCTCGGGCTGGTGGCCCGCGGCGCGTTGTCGTCACCTGGACGAGCCTTGCTGCACGGCGGGGACGCCGAAGCCGAAATGCAGTCCGCGCTACCCGAGCCCATCGACTACATCCTGGTCCAGGCGGATCTGACTCTGGTTGCGCCCGGCCCGCTGGTACCGGACCTGCTCGAGCAGGTGAGCCTGGTCGCAGACATCGAGTCGGCCGGATCGGCGTCCATGTACCGCATCAGCGAGGACAGCGTGCGTCGTGCGCTCGACGCCGGTCTGACGGCCACCGAACTGCATGCGATGTTCGCTTCGAAATCGAAGACTCCTGTCCCCCAATCACTTTCGTATTTGATCGACGATGTCGCCCGTCGACACGGACGACTGCGTGCCGGAGTGGCGGCGTCGTTCATTCGATGTGAGGACGCGTCACTGCTGGCGGAGGTCCTCGCATCCGCAGTGGCCGAGCCGTTGGCACTGCGCGCCTTGGCTCCCACCGTCGCGATTTCGCAGGCCCCTCTCCGCGAAGTCCTGACCGAGCTGCGAGCCGCCGGATTCGCGCCGGCAGGTGAGGACTCTTCGGGCACGTTGGTCGATCTCCGCCCACGTGGGGCACGTGTACCCAACCGTCGCAGCCGACCGGCGTCGAGGATGCCGGCGAGCCCGTCGGCGGATCAGCTGGCGTCGTTGGTCCGCACGATGCGGGCCGGAGACCGTGCTTCCGCCCCCGGCCGCGGCGGAGTGCGAACGGACGGTTCACGGGAGAACAACGCCGCCACCATCGCCTTGCTGGCCACGGCGGCCCGAGACAATTCGAGCGTCAACATCGGCTACGTCGACGCCCAGGGGGTCGCGACGCATCGCATCGTCGACCCCGTCAGCGTGGGCGGCGGACAGCTGGACGCCTTCGACCCCGCGAGCGGCGCGGTTCGCCGTTTCACGTTGCACCGAATTACTTCCGTCAGCCCCGTCGACTCCGGAAAAAAGTAGCAAAAAAGAAGCAACTGGCTTTTTTCTGTAAATGAAGTATGGTCGAGGTCAGTTTGTGATTGCCACTTCGAAAAATGAGGAGCGACAATGGCTGACAAGGCGCCGGGTAAGAACATGAAGAAACCCGCCCAGTCGATCAAGGAACGCCGCGCGGAGAAGCGGGCGAAAACTGCGGAGTCTTCCGAGTTCATCCGTAAGCGGAAGCGGAGCTGACAGCAAAGTCCAGAGAAGACGAGCTGATTGCGAAGCTGACCAATGCCTGCCTCCACCGACACCCTCGTGCACCTGCACGAAACGTTCAACCTGTTCAAGTCACGTAATCGAGGAACTGACGCACGCTCGCGCGGGTACGCAGCGGGCATGACCCTCGCTTCACTCTGCGTCCTCGACGAACACGCTCGGCAATCCGGAATACTTCTATCGGATTTACCGCAGAAAGAGAATCAACCATCGTGAAAAGAACAATCCATACCCTGGACCGCATTCAAACGAGACTCGAATCGGAGCTTGATTCCACTCCGGGTGATTCCGAAAAGAATATCGGTTACCGGTCCGGAATTTCCGAAGCTATTACTCATGTAATGGAAATGCGGAAGTCAGTGGTCGCGCAGAAATAGGAGACGCATCGATTAGGCGCTCACCCCAATAACTGCCGCACACCACCCACCAGAAAGACGACCTGGTCCTCGTAGAAGTCGGCAAGCCGCTCCGGCGCGAGCGGCTTGCCACTTCCGCTCCAATCGTCCGCCCGGCTCAACGCCTGGAGGAAGCCCATCAAGGCAATCGCCCAGCGAGTCTCGAGCCGTTCGGGATCGGTAGCAGGAAAAGTACGACGGACCTGGTCGAGAAGATGTTCACGCAGGTGCAGCTCGGTCGCCTCGAGGGCTGGATGGCCCGGTCGTGACATCTGCGGCTGCGAGATCTGCGTGACGATTCTGATCCATCGCATTCCCCGCGTGCGATGGCGAAGGAGCAATGCCTTGTAGGGCGCAGTGACGGCCCGTACCAGCGCCTCCACCGTCGGCGGCGTCTTGTCGGCGGAGAGGGCGTCGACGTTCGCGCTGATCTGATCTCGCACCGACGTTCCCATGTCCAACAGCACCGCTGCGACCAGATCGTCCTTGGTTCCGAAATGGTAGTGGACCGATGACGGCCCGAGACCGGCCGCGGCGTTGACCGAGCGCAGCGAAACTGCATCCAATCCCTCTGTCGCGAAAAGCCTTTCAGCAGTTTTGAGCAAACGCAGACGCGTCGCGTCGCCTTGACGGTTCTGCCGGGAGTCGGTCA
Organism: Rhodococcus sp. C-2; assembly: GCF_027854095.1. Classification (NCBI taxonomy): domain Bacteria; kingdom Bacillati; phylum Actinomycetota; class Actinomycetes; order Mycobacteriales; family Nocardiaceae; genus Rhodococcus; species Rhodococcus sp. C-2. The sequence continues at coordinate 375,805 of NZ_JAQGFI010000006.1, forward strand.
TACGAACGAGCTTCGCACGGGCTCGACAAACGTCTCAACCGTGGCGAACGCGGAGTCAGAGTGATTCACGGTGTGCTCGCACCCTGTTGTCGCGATCCACCCAGCCGTGGGCGCGTGCGTAGACCACCATCGCGGAGAACTTCTGTCTCCACTCGGTGTTTCCGATCCGGGCAGCGACGGCTTGCTCCAAGTGGCCGATGTCGAGCCAGACGTGATCCCCCTCGAGTTCCCCCCACGGTTCCAGTACCCGACTCAGAGTCTCGGATCGATCGTCGCCGCCAACGACGACCGAGAGACTGGTGAAGTCGTCGACACTGTTCAGTTCGACGGTCGAGGAGTCGGGGGTGATTGTGACGTCCAGTTGCATACCTCTTCAATACTCCTTCGGAAAGTACTTGGTTCAGTCGATCGACTCGCAACAACGATATCCGACGTCATTGCACCAGATAACGTTGAACTACAGGTGATTACAAATCTCCCACTGTGCGGGAGGCTCAACTTATTGGATCAGTTGATCCATGTTAGACATCTCGATCAGAGCGAGTGATCCAAATCACTCCCCTGTCGACAGGAGTTGTCATCGTGTGGTCCGCATCGTCCATCCGCTTCGGAGCCTTCCTCGCCCCGTACCATCCGCTCGACGCCGATCCCGCCCTGCAACTCAGACGCGATATCGACCTCATGACACACCTGGACCACCTCGGATTCGAAGAAGCATGGATGGGTGAGCATCATTCGACCGGCGCCGAGATCGTGCCTGCCCCGGACATGTTCATCGCGGCCGCCGCAGAGCGAACCGAGCGCATCCAGTTCGGCACAGGCGTGACGTCTCTGCCCTATCACCACCCGTTGATCACGGCCGACCGCATCACTCAGCTCGATCTGCAGACGCGCGGACGACTCATCTTCGGCACCGGCCCGGGCAAGATCCCCCTCGATGCGCACATGATGGGCATCAACCCGTCGGACCAGCGTCGTCGCCAGGGCGAAGCGCTCGAGGCCATTCTCGCGTTGCTTCGCGGCGAGGTCGTCAACATGGAAACCGACTGGTTCACGTTGCGTGACGCACGCGCACAGCTGCCCACCTACCGCGCGGACGGCATCGAGACAGTGACAGCGTCCACGATTTCCCCCAACGGTTCGGTGCTCGCAGGCAAGAACGGCCTCTCCCTGCTCTCATTGGCCGCGAGTTCACCCAGCGGCTTCGACGCACTGGATCGCAACTGGGATGTGTACGAGAAGGTCTCGGCCGAACACGGCCACCGCGCCGACCGAGCGACGTGGCGTGTGGTCAATCCGATGTTCATCGCCGAGACCCGAGCGGAGGCCGAGCGCGCCGTGAGCCGACGGATCGGATCGATGGCTTCCTACGTGAATCGACAGACCGGCCAGAACCCGGCCTGGGCAGATACACCGGCCGGAGTCATCGATCAGTGGCGCAACGACACGCTCGGCGAGTTCGGTCAGGCGATCATCGGTACCCCCGAAGATGCGATCGCACAGATCGAGCGTCTGATCGAGAAGACGGGAGGGTTCGGCACGTTCTTGATCCTTCACGTCGACATGGCGAGCTGGGAGGACACCAAACGCAGCTACGAATTGTTCGCCTCCGAGGTGGTCCCGCACTTCCGGAAGCGAAATGTCGGGCGTCAGGCGAGCATGCAGTTCGCCGAGGACAACCGCGAATACCTGATCGGCGGGCTGGTCGGAGCGATCACCAAAGCCCATACCGACTACTACGGCCGGCCGGCCGAGACGGGAGCCGTGCGCGCATGAGGGCCGTCCGTTTCCAGCAGGGAGAATTCGCGGTCACCGAGATCGCCGACCCGCCGCCGTTGGCACCCCATCAGATCCGCATCGACGTCGTCGCCTGCGGGATCTGCGGCAGCGACCTGAGCATGTCGAAGGACCCGTGCCGATTCGTCGAGGTCGCGCACGACGGGGGCTACCCGCTCGCCACCTTCGATCCGGACGCGCCAGTGGTGCTGGGGCACGAATACGCGGGTCTCGTCTCCGAGACCGGTTCTGCAGTAGACGATTTCGCGATCGGCGATCGGGTGGCCGGCATCGGCTTGGCCACCGACACCGCTACCGGGATCCCGACGATCATCGGCTACTCGAACGAGTACCACGGCGCGTTCGGCGATCACATAGTCGTCGACGCGTTCTGGGTCCGCAAAGTTCCCGACCACCTGTCACTCGAGCACGCCACACTTGCCGAACCTCTCCACGTCGGCGAGATGCATCTCCAACAGTCCGGCCTCACCTCGGCCGATTCGGCGCTCGTCATCGGTTGCGGAACGATCGGACTGGGCGCCATCGTCGCCGCGAAAGCGCGCGGAGCGCAGATCGTCATCGCGTCGGAGCCCTCCCCCAAACGACGCGAGCTCGCCGCGAAGATGGGCGCGGACATCGTCGTCGATCCGGCCGAGCAGGATCCGATCGAACTGTGGAATCGAATGATCGCCGAAGGCAACCAGCTTGTCGGCCAGGCCGCGAACGGAGTTCTGATCGCCTACGAATGCAGCGGTCGGGCGGGAGTCATCGGAGAACTGATGCACACTCTGCCGTTCAACTCGCGGATTCAGGTTCTGGCTGCGCCGTTCGGCGACGAGACGATCATTCCCGTCGTCGGGCAGTTCCGGAGGATCTCGATCAATTTCGGTCACGGTCCTTACGAGAATGCCTACGACATCACCCTGCAGAGGCTCGCCGACGGCGAGATCGACGCCGAAGCGATCATCACCGGCAGGGTCGGCCTGGATGGAGTCTCGGACGCTTTCGCAGCTCTGCGCGCACCCGACGAACACGTGAAGATCCTCGTGCTACCCGCGGGCCTCCCGGAATAGCGGTCGATCCTGCCCTGTTGACGTAGGGGTGCTCGCACTCGGGCACCTCTACTTCGGGCTGTGCGAGCGTCGCCTGTTGGCGTCTGCGCCCCGATACCAGGACAATGGCAGGGTTGGCGTCAGCCGACAACGCGGCGCAACGCTCTGTGGCTGCCGCGTTTGCTTCACTAGGAGGATTCCGTGACCGACGGACCGTTGATCGTCCAATCCGACAAGACGCTGCTGTTGGAGGTCGACCACGAGCGCGCCGGCGATGCCAGGCAGGCAATCGCCCCCTTCGCGGAACTTGAACGGGCCCCCGAACACGTCCACACCTATCGCATCACTCCCCTGGCCTTGTGGAATGCCCGCGCCGCCGGACACGACGCCGAGCAGGTTGTCGACGCGCTCGTGTCGTACTCACGATTCGCGGTTCCACAACCGCTGCTGGTCGACATCGTCGACACGATGGCCAGGTACGGACGCTTACAGCTGGTCAAGAGCCCGGTGCACGGCCTCATCCTGGTCAGCCTCGACCGCGCAGTCCTCACCGAGGTGATGCGACACAAGAAGATCTCGCCGATGCTCGGTGAGAAGGTCGACGACGACACCGTGATCGTCCACCCGAGCGAACGCGGCCGCCTCAAGCAGATGCTGCTCAAGGTGGGCTGGCCGGCCGAGGACCTCGCCGGCTATGTGGACGGCGAAGCGCACCCGATCGATCTCGCTTTCGAAGAGGGCCACTGGGAACTGCGCGACTACCAGCAGATGGCAGCGGATTCGTTCTGGGCCGGCGGCTCGGGCGTCGTCGTGCTGCCGTGTGGCGCCGGCAAGACGATGGTGGGCGCCGCGGCGATGGCAAAGGCCAAGGCCACCACCCTCATCCTCGTCACCAATACCGTTGCCGGTCGTCAGTGGAAGCGTGAGTTGATCGCGCGTACATCGTTGACCGAGGAAGAAATCGGCGAATACTCCGGCGAGCGCAAGGAGATTCGGCCGGTCACGATCGCGACCTACCAGGTGATCACACGTCGCACGAAGGGCGAGTACAAGCACCTCGAACTTTTCGACTCCCGCGACTGGGGACTGGTGATCTACGACGAGGTCCACCTGTTGCCCGCGCCCGTCTTCCGGATGACGGCAGATCTGCAGTCGCGCCGCCGTCTCGGCCTGACCGCAACGCTGGTTCGCGAGGACGGCCGCGAAGGCGACGTCTTCTCGCTCATCGGCCCCAAGCGCTACGACGCTCCGTGGAAGGACATCGAAGCGCAGGGCTGGATCGCGCCGGCCGACTGCGTCGAGGTGCGAGTGACGATGACGGACGCCGAGCGCATGTCCTATGCCGTCGCCGAACCGGAGGAGCGCTACAAACTGTGCTCGACGGCGCACACCAAAATTGCTGTCGTGAAGTCGATTCTGGCCAAGCACCCGGATTCACCAACCTTGGTGATCGGTGCGTATCTCGATCAGCTCGACGAACTCGGCGAAGCCCTGAACGCGCCGGTGATCAAGGGATCCACCAAGAACAAGGAACGTGAGATCCTGTTCGATCAGTTCCGTAACGGTGAGATCCAGACGCTGGTGGTGAGCAAGGTCGCGAACTTCTCGATCGACCTTCCGGAGGCGTCTGTCGCCGTGCAGGTTTCGGGAACCTTCGGGTCGAGACAGGAAGAGGCTCAGCGCCTCGGACGACTGTTGCGACCCAAGCACGACGGCGGTCAGGCTCACTTCTATTCGGTGGTCTCGCGCGACACTCTCGATGCGGAGTATGCGGCACATCGTCAGCGATTCCTCGCCGAACAGGGCTACGCCTACCGGATCACCGACGCCGATGACCTGCTCGGACCTGCAATCGGCTGAGCATTTCTGCAACACGTTGCAGAAATAAATGGACATACGTCCAGTTATCTGTAGAGTGTCTCCTGTCACAGTCGTGTCCATCGGCCGGGGGTCACCTGCACCATGCGCTCAGTTCCACGTCTACGGGGTCGGCTCGCCGGGACCATTTCGCTGCTGACTGCCGCCGTCGTCGTCGCCACGACCGGCGTCAGTGCGGCCGCTCCGAGTCCTGCTCCTACTGCGCAGAACTCGGTGTACGCACTTGCGAACGGTTGCTTCGCGCTGCGCACCGAGTCTGGTGATTTCGTCCGTCGTGACGGGTCGGCGTACCTCACCGACGTAACGAAAGCCGCAGACGCCGAACCGTTCAGACTACATGCGGCCCAGTTGGGTCGATTCATGCTGTACGGCCCGGACGGGTCGATGCTCTCGCACGACGGCGCAGACTCGGTGCTCGCCACTTCCGAAGCAACTCCGTCCACCGACTGGACCGTGATGTCCACTGGCGAGTCCTTCGTTCTGACAGCGACCTCGAACGGCCGACAACTGATCTCGCGAGATTTGATGCTCACGATGTCCGATCCCGGTGACGTTCCCGAATCTGCGTTCACGCTGATCCCGCGCGACGGCTGCGCCGACTTCCCCGAAGCGGAGGTGGGCGCAAACGGCGTTCCGGGAGAAATCGGACCGAACGGTGAAGTCACCGGATTCATCGACACACACGTGCACATGAATGCTTCCGAGTTCATGGGCGGAAACCTGCACTGCGGCCGACCTTTCGATCCTCAGGGCGTCACCGCAGCGCTCGTCGACTGCCCGGACCATCAACCCGACGGGATACCGGCGCTCCTCGAAAACGTTCTGTCGTACGGCAATCCCTTCGAAACTCACGACACCACCGGCTGGCCGAGTTTCACCGACTGGCCGGCGCACGATTCACTGACACACGAGCAGACGTACTACAAGTGGGTCGAGCGGGCCTGGCGTGGCGGTCTGCGAATCTTCACCAACCTCTTTGTCGCCAACCGTGTCCTGTGCGAGCTGTATCCGAGTAAACGAAATCCCTGTGACGAGATGGAGACCGTCCGGATCCAGGCGCAGCAGACACGCGAACTCCAGGACTACATCGACGCCCAGTACGGCGGTCCCGGCCGGGGTTGGTTCCGCATCGTGAGCTCCCCTGAACAGGCCAGGCAGGTGGCCGCCGACGGAAAGCTGGCCGTCACCCTCGGGGTGGAGGTGTCCGAACCCTTCGGTTGCTCTGTGCGCAACGGTATTTCGCAGTGCACCGAGGACGACATCGACCGCGGCCTGGACGAGTTGTACGACCTCGGTGTCCGGCAGATGATCGTCACGCACAAGTTCGACAACGCCCTCGGCGGTGCCCGTTTCGACGGCGGCGTCACCGGAGTGGCCGTCAACATCGGCAACTACCTGGGCACCGGGGAGTTCTGGCAGTCGGAACCATGCACCGGCGTTGCCGAGGACAATGTGCTGCCCACCAAGGTCGACGGCGCACAGAATCTTCTCGCGGTACTCCCACCCGGAGTGACGCTTCCGGTGTACCTCTCTGGTCCGCAATGCAATTCGCACGGCCTGACCGACCTCGGCGCGTACACGATCCGAGGTTTGATGGACCGAGGGATGATCGTGGACATCGATCACATGAGCGTCAAGACCGCCGAAGCGGCTCTCGATATTCTCGAAGCTGCGAACTACTCCGGCGTCGTTTCCAGTCACAGCTGGAGCGACCCGAGCCTGTACAAGCGGATCTACGCACTCGGCGGATTTGTCGCCCTGTACGCCGGACAACTCGACGCATCGGACGAAAAGCCCGAAGAGCGTGGGTTCATCGACCAGTGGCGGGACGCACGGGCGATGCGAAGCGAGAACTACTACTTCGGTTTCGGCTACGGCGCCGACACCAACGGCTTCGGGCCGCAGGCCGCACCGCGCGGCGACGCCGCAGAAAATCCGCTGCAATATCCGTACACCGCCTTCGACGGCACGGTCATGGACCAGCAGCGCGCCGGCACCCGGGTTTTCGACGTGAACACCGACGGCGTGGCGCAGTACGGGATGATTCCCGACTGGATCGCGGACATGCGCATCGCTGCGGGAGCCGACGGCGACACCATCATCGAGGACATGAGCCGCGGCGCCGAGGCTTACCTGCAGATGTGGGAGCGCGCGCGAAACTAGCTACGCTGGTGGACGGTCCCCGGGCGATCGGGGGCCGGTCCTAGATCGTCCGGCACCACCCGAAGGAATTTTTCGTGGCTGACTTCCAGTTCACCGTCGACAAGGCTCATGCCAAGTCGGTCAACGACACACTGGCCGATGTACGCCGCCTGCAGATTTCTGCGGTGATCTTCGCGATCGTCCTCGCCGCGGTCGGGGCCTGGTTGATCAGCATGGGCGAGGTGTGGTCCATCATCATCGGCGCAGTCCTCGCCATCGGTGCGGCCAGTTCCCTGTGGGTTGCCGTGTGGGCACCTCGCAAGGTGGGAAGCGTCGAATCTCTGTATGCGGACAACCCACTGGTTCCCGCGATCGTCACCGAGGTTCACCCTCGAGCGGCGACCTTGACGGCATTGATCGACATCGCGAAGCCTGCGGCCGGAGCACCGCAGTACGCGCTCGTCAGCCGCAACGTTCGACTCAATCCGAAGTGGCGAGTCGGCGACCGCATTCCGTCGGTCGCACTGCGTTCGGATCGTTCCACCCGCAGCAAGGCTGACACGTGGCAGATGGTCAGTCCCATGCCGATCGAGTGGGGGACCAAGGACTCGGCAGTGCTGGCACGCGCGATCGCTGCTGTCAGTGCGAGCGAGTGGAACTTCCTGCAGAGCCGGATTCCCGATTCCGAAGAAGTTCGCACCCACCCCGATCGCCGGGTTCTGATCAACCCGGCCGATCTTCCTGACTCGCTGCGCTAGCCCCAACGGTTACGCGAGCGCGGGCAGCACTTCCTTCTCGAACATCTCGATTCCCGACGTGTCGTACGCGGCCTCGGGGAAGTAGAAGATTCCGTACTCGAGTCCCTGCGCCGCGAGCGCCGACAGGTTCTCGATGATCTGCTCGGGCGTACCCACGGCAGGCATTCCGCGGAACGCATCGAGCGACGCATCGGCGGCAGCTTCGCCGACCAACGGCGTCAGTCGGGCCTTCAGTGTCTCCAACCGCTGAGCCACCTCGGATTCCGTCGCGCCGATGGCCACGTTGTAGTTGGCCGAACGGACGATGGCGTCGAAATCGCTACCGACGGTGTCGCAGTGCTTCTTCAGGATTTCGGACTTGTGCGCGAAGCCGGCCGGGGTGCCGTCGAAGTTCGTGTACTGCGCGTACTTGGCCGCGATCTTGAGTGTGACCTTCTCGCCGCCACCGGCAACCCAGATGGGAATTCCGCCCTCTTGCAACGGAAGTGGACGGCACAGCGCTCCGTCGACCTGGTAGTACTTGCCGTCGAGCGTCGAGCTGCCGGTCGACCACGCCTGCTGCATGATCTGGATTCCTTCGTCGAGGCGGCCCAGACGCTCACCGGCAGAGGGGAAACCGTAGCCGTACGCACGCCACTCCTGCTCGTACCAACCGCCGCCGATGCCCATCTCGACGCGTCCACCCGTGATGAGATCGGTGGTCGCGGCGACCTTGGCGAGGTACGCCGGGTTTCGGTAACTCATGGCGGTACACATCTGGCCCAGTCGGATACGCGAGGTCGACGCACCGAGTGCGGCCATCAACGTCCACGCCTCGTGAGTCGCTTCTTCCGTCGGCTGGGGAACGGTGTGGAAGTGGTCGTAGACCCACACCGACTCCCACGGCCCTGCCTCCGCGCGCAGCGTGAAGTCTCGCATCACCTCCCACTGCTTCGCGGGGTCGATGCCGACCAGGTCCAGACGCCAGCCTTGAGGTACGAACAGTCCGAATCGCATGTAGCGAGCCTACCTACAGTTTCCCGACGCGCGACCGGGGTGACACCCGCGGAGAGTAGACCGGAATGAAGCGGAACATCATCGCCGCGCCGGCGAACGACGTCGCGCCCAGAGCGGCGAATGCCCACCCGAGTGGGAGCACCGCGGCAAGTAGACCGATCGCGAGCGGCCCACCGAACATGCCGGTGTCGTGAGTCAATCGCCATGCAGCGAGGAACTCGGCGCGTTCTTCGGGCGGGGCGATATCGGCACCGAGGGTCATGATCACGCCGTTGCCCAGCCCGTTGCCGATCCCCATCACGACAGCGACCACGGTCAATCCCACTGCACCCGTCGAGAACGGCAACAGTAGGTACGACACACCGATCACCGTCAGCGAAGGCACCGCGACCAGCCTGCGGCCGTATCGGTCCATGATGTGTCCGGCCGGGTACGAGCACAGCAGGTCCACGGCCGCACCGATACCGAAGATCACACTCACCTGGGCTGCATCCAATCCGAGGTGCAATGCCCACAATGGAAGAACGGCCTCACGCGAAGCGCGGGCGGCGCCCATCAGAAGGGAGCCTGTCCCGAGCGTCGACAGAGCGGCACGATGACGGCGAAGGATCTCCGGGAGCGTGACGTGTCCGTGATCGCTGTTGCCTGCCTGCACCTTTCGTGGCGGGTCGGGAACGCGGGCCATCAGCGCCCCGGCGAGCACGACGCCCACCAACTGGACAAGGAATCCTCCGCGCGCTCCCACCAGGAGAATCACGCCGGCCCCGATGAGCGGTCCCAGGAAGAAACCCAACCGCCACATCGCAGCGAACGACGACATTGCTCGGGCCCGTAGACCGAGTGGCACGGTCTCGGCGAGGTAGCTCTGCCGCGCAAGGCCCCACACCGCATTCGCCAATCCGGTCAACAGTGCGCCGATACCGAGCATCCACGGAGTCTGTGCAAGGAGACAGATCACCACTCCTGTTGCACCCAAGGAACTTCCGCCGATGATCGACCTGCGCTCACCGAAACGCGACACGATCCTGCCGGCGGGGAGGTCACCGAGTACGGCGCCCAAACCACCGAGTGCAACGATCAGGCCGGCGACGGCAACCGAGGCACCCAGGTCGCGCGCGGTGACGGCCATGATGGGGGCAGCCGCACCCTGACCGATCCCGAAGATGGCCGCCGGTACGAAAACCGTTGTGACCAGTGGCTTGAGACCGGCAATCGCCGGCTGTTCCTTGGGCAGTGTTTCCGTCACGCGCTCACTTCTGCCGCGTCAGCGGCCCGCGAGAACCGATTCGCCGGACGATCGAGGCCGTAGTGACCCCGCAGGGTGGATTCCGTGTATTCGGTCCGGAAGAGCCCACGCGCCTGCAGAATCGGCACGACCCGGTCGACGAACACCTCGAGCCCTCCGGGCAGATAGGGCGGCATGATGTTGAAGCCGTCCGCGGCGCCCTTGTCGAACCATTCGGTCAACTCGTCCGCGACCTGCTCCAGTGTCCCGGCAAATGTCCGATGCCCACGGCCACCGCCGAGTTTGCCGATCAGTTCACGGACGGTGAGGTTTTCGCTCTCCGCAAGGTCTTTGACGAGCTGGTATCGACTCTTGTTTCCTTGGATGCGATCGATGTCCGGCAACGGGGGCAACGGGGCATCCAGCGAATGCTCGGTGAGGTCGACGCCCACCATGTTCGAGAGTTGGCGCAGCGAGTACTCAGGTGAGATGAGATCCGTGAACGACTGCTCCAGTGCCTTGGCTTCTTCTTCCGTATCCGCGATGAAGGGAACGATGCCTGGCAGCACCTTGATCTCGTCGGGACTACGCCCGTACTTGATCAGCCGCGCTTTGAGGTCGGTGTAGAAATCCTGCCCCTGCTCGAGTGTTCGTTGAGCGGTGAACACGGCCTCGGCATACTTCGCCGCGAAGTCCTTACCGCTCTCGGAGGAACCGGCTTGCACGAGCAACGGACGTCCCTGTGGAGACCTCGGCGAATTGAGCGGGCCAGCCACCGTGAATCGTTGACCGTCATGGTCGATGCGATGGACACGATCAGGATCGGCGAAGATTCCGGTCTCTTCGTCCAGGACAACTGCCCCCTCTTCCCAGCTGTCCCAGAGTCCGAGCGTCACGTCGAGAAACTCCTCGGCGCGCTCGTAACGACCGCTGTGCGTCGGTACCGCATCGAGGCCGAAGTTCGCGGCCTCGTCGGCGCCGGCCGACGTCACGATGTTCCACCCGCCTCGTCCACCACTGATGTGATCGAGGGAAGCGAACTTCCTTGCGAGAGTGTACGGATCGCTGTAACTGGTCGACGCGGTTGCAATCAGTCCCACCTTGTCGGTGGCCGCAGCGATCGCCGACAGCAAGGTGACGGGTTCGAAGATCGCCTGGGTGTTGTACTTGACCCGCGGGCCGACTGCTAGACCGTCGGCGAAGAACACCGAGTCCAGCTTTCCACGCTCGGCGATTCTCCCCAATTCCTGGAAGTGCTTGACGTCCAGGAGGTTGGCCGCGTTTGTGCGTGGGTGGCGCCACGCCGCCTCATGATGGCCGACGCCCATCAGGAAGGCGTTCAGATGAAATTGTCGTTCGGACATGAGTTCGCAGAATCTTTCCGTGAATGTGTGGTCAGGTGGTGACGCGCCAGCGCGAGAGCCGACGTTCGATCAGGACCAGAATCGCGTTGATTGTCAGACCCAACAACGAGATCGCGACGATGCCCGCGTACATGTTCGGGATCTGGAAGTTGAGTTGTGAAGCGGTGATCAGATACCCGAGACCGGCTTTGGCCCCGACCATTTCGGCGGCGATCAGCACGAGAATCGACGACGCGGCTGCCATGCGGATACCCGTGAAGATCGTGGGAACAGCGGCGGGCAGAACCACCTTCTGAAACAGCCGAATCGAGGAGAACCCCAGCGAGGCAGCGGACTTGATCAGCAGCGGATCGACCGTGCGCACACCCGAAATGGTGTTGAGCAGGATCGGGAAGGTGCAGGCGTAGATCACAAGGGCGATCTTCGATTCCTCACCGATTCCGAGAATCAGCACGAAGACGGGAAGCAGCGCCAAGGCTGCTGTGTTGCGGAACAATTCGAGAATCGGGTTGAGGAAGTCGGAGACCGGGCGGTACCAGGCGATCGCAATTCCCAACGGAATCGCGATCGCGATGGCCACGAAGAAGCCGGTCAGCGCACGCGTCAGACTGGCGGAAACATGCTCTTGCAATTGTCCGTTCTCGGCGAGGGTGAAGAATGCGGACACAACTTCGGTGAAGGGCGGGAGGAAGACCTTGTCCACCAGCCCGAGCCGAGGTGCCGCTTCCCAGATCCCGAGGAAGATCGCGATCGCAATCGACGGCTTGGCAATCCGCCAGGCGGTGGAACCAATGTAGCGCGCCGCCTTGCCGCCGGCCTGGCTCCGCTGCGCAACGTCAGGTGTTTTGTCGGCCAACGGTTTCGGGGTGGCGACCACCTCCGGCGTCGCCAATGCGCTAGACATGTGCAACCTCCTTGGCAGGATCGAGTTCGCCGGCCCGAGCGCGCTCGACTTCACCGTGCAGCAGCGTCCAGATCCGGTGCCGGAACACACGGAACTCCTCACCTGATCGCACGTCGTCGCCGGACCGGTCGATGTCGATGTCGACGATCGTCTTGACGCGCCCCGGGCGCGAAGTCAGTACTGCAACACGTTGCCCGAGGTAGATGGCCTCGTCGATTCCGTGGGTGATGAACAGGATCGTCTTGCCGGTGGCCTTCCAGATGCGCAGAAGCTCGTCCTGCAGCGACTCTCGCGTCTGTGCGTCCAGCGCTGCAAATGGTTCGTCCATCAGCAACACTTCGGGGTCGAATGCCAGGCTGCGGGCGATCGCGACTCGCTGCTTCATTCCACCGGACAACTCGTGCGGATAGCGATCCGCGAAACCTTGCAGACCGACCAGTTCGAGGTAATGCTCGGCGAGCTCGCGTCGCTCGCTCTTCTTCACGCCCTTCGCTTCGAGTCCGAACTCGATGTTGTGACGTGCAGTTCGCCATGGAAGCAGCGCGTATTGCTGGAAGACGATTCCCCGATCCAAGCCTGGGCCCGTGATCTGCTTGCCGTCCAGAAGGATTCGACCGGAAGTGGGCGAACTGAGTCCTCCGAGGAGGTCCAGCAGAGTCGACTTGCCGCAACCACTCGGCCCGACGAGGACCAGGAACTCCCCCGGCGCCACGTCGATGTTGATGTCCTCGACCGCGGTGAAAACTTCGTCGGTCCCACGAATGTCGAACTGTTTGGTGACGTGCTCGAGCCGTAGTTTCGGTTCTGTGCTCATTTTGCTGCCTCCAGTGCCTGTCCGTCAGCGCCGCTGTCGGGTGAATACGTTCCGTTGGCGTACGGGTTGAATTCGTTCGTGTAGATGTCCGACGGCTTCAACTTTCCTTCTTCGAGTTCGCCGTTACGGGTGAGCCAGTCGATCCACGTGCTGATCTCGGCATCGGTGATCGTTCCGCCTGGACCGGCGACCCCCGGGCTCTTCCAGTAGCTGATGAGCTTGGTGTCCTCGTTGCGTCCGCGGCTGTTGATGATCGACGTCAGCTTCGCGACCACTTCTTCTCGTGGGTGTGTCTGCGTCCAGCGGATGGCCCTCGCTGTTCCCTGCACGAAATCGGCGACCGCCTCCTTGTTCTGCGCGATGTAGTCGTCACGGAACACCAACGTGCCGTAGGTGAACGAGCCGAACAACGATTCGTCCGTGAACAGCTCACGAAGGCCACCACGTTCTAGCGCGGAGTCACGGAAGACCGAGCCGAGGGTGGCGACGTCGATCTGTCCCTGCCGCAACGCTTGTTCCGTGTTGACCGGCGGAACGACGATCAATTCAACCTGCTTGATCTCGTCCGGCGTAAGTCCCTGCCGCGCAAGCCATTCACGGACGACGAACTCGTGGTGCGCACCGAGGGTGTTCATCCCGACCTTCTTGCCGATCAGGTCCTTCGCCGATTTGATCGGACTGTCGTCGAGTACGTAGTACCCGTTGAAGCTCTCCTTGTCCGAGCCGTAGTACCCGATGACCGAGGTGATCGGTGAACCCGCGGAAGCCAACTTCACCACCGCCCCGTTGAACGCTCCGCCGAACTCGGTTTGACCGGTCGCTGCGTTCTGAATGCTCTGAGGGCCGCTGGTCGTATCGCCGATCCAGTTGAGCTCCACGTCGTTGAAGTAGCCGAGGTCAGCGGCCAGTTCGGGGTAGATGACCTGTCCGGTGCTGCCCTCGTACCGCAGGACGGTCTTGCCGTCGGCGGTCTTGACCACTTCGTCGGAGGAGCCCGAGCAGGCAACGGCAAAACTGGACAGAGTGACAAGAGCGACGACCGCGGCTACCGAGCGCGCGAAACGAGGGCGAATCATGAAGTTGCTTCCTGTAGAAGATGATTGGTTCAGTTCTCGGCTACACCTGTCCGGAGCGCCGTGTGCGGCGCTCGGCACAGGCAGGTGTGGGAATGTCAGTTCAACGACAACAGTTGAGCGACATGAGCGGGAAAGACCGAAACACGTGAGACTCCAATGAATGTGCAGACAGGATCGAGCCGTGAGCAGTGCCGAAACCATACGTCGGCACCCACTACCTGGGTCAACGGTTACATTCATGCCGGATTTAATGTGTGAGGTCCGTATCATGAGGGCATGCTTTCGCCGACGACTGCGCAGGACTTCGAGCAACACCGTGGCCACCTGACGTCGGTGGCCTACCGTCTCACCGGAAGTTTCAGCGACGCTCAGGATGCGGTGCAGGAGGCATGGATACGCTTGCAAGTCGCACAATCGAGACAAGGAAGCGACCTCGAGATCCGCGAGCTGCGCGGATGGCTCACCACTGTTGTCGGTCGGATCTGCCTCGATCATCTCAAATCGGCCGCGGTCAGAAGAGAAAGCTATGTCGGACAGTGGCTTCCGGAGCCGATCGTCACGCCCGTCGACGCCACCTCGGGCACACCCTCAGCGACACCCGATCCGCTGGAGTACGTCGTGACGCAGGAACAGAATCGTTTTGCTGCCCTCGTCGTCCTGGACACCCTTACTCCCGCTCAACGCGTTGCCTTCGTCCTGCATGACGGCTTCGACGTGCCCTTCGCCGAGGTTGCGCGCATCCTCGACATCGAAGTAGCCACTGCCCGTCAGTTGGCCTCGCGGGCCCGTAAAGCCGCAGCGTCGGCGCCGGTCCCGGTCAGTAGCGAGGAGCATGCTGCTGCCGTCGAGCGATTGGTGACGGCTATCGCGAGTGGAGATCTGAACGCCGTGATAGGTGCACTCGATCCCGATGCCGTCCTGATCGGTGACGCAGGCGGAACTACCCGCACGGCTGTCAACATTGTGCGCGGCAGCGATCGTGTCGCGCGGTTCTATCTGGGATTGGCCCGCAAGTACGGACCGGCAGCGGTGTTCTCGATGTCACCGGTTCTCGTCAACGGACAGCTCGGCGGTGTATTCGCCGGCTCACCGGGGGACGACCAGTACCCGCAGTTCGCCGCTCGCGTTGCCGGCTTCACTGTCCGCGACGGAGTTGTGTGCGCAGCCTACGACATTGCGAATCCAGCCAAGTTCAGCGCTGTGCCGATGCTCGATCACACCGAACCCGAACGCAAGTAGCGAGACTCCCATTCCTCGAGGTGTGATCTGGACACCTGCGTGCCGAACCACAGTCGGTGCAGTACATCCGATCCCAGATGATGCAATTCGGTGTGCGTCCTCCACTGCTGCGACGCCCACTCGGGTTCGTTGTGGGCGGCGTCGATCCCGGCCATCGCGCTACCTCGCAGTTCGAAGTCCAGGTCCCGACGAAGCTCCGAAAGCTCCGACCAATTCGCCTGTGGTGCATAGTGCCTCGCGCGAATTTCGGTCAGCAGCTTGAACAGGACGCTACCCGCCCGTTCGTCGACCCAGATCAGAGTGCGTCGATGCGCACCGCGCCCCACCGTCCACAGGACCACCAACGCCACGACGACGCCGATTGCCGTCTCGAGCATGCGGCTGAGGATCAGATGTCGGACGGTCCCGTGCGCACCACCGGCCGCGCCGAGGAGAATCGCGAGGGCGGTGATGAAGATGACGGCTATCCCGTAATTCCGCACCAGGAACAGCTCGATCCCCGCCATCAGGACTGCAAGTACCGCCACCAACCACAGACCGGTCGGACTCCAGGAGTAGATGGCACCCAACAGAATCAACCCGAGGACGGTTCCGCCGATGCGGTGGATTCCGCGATAGGTGCCCAGTATTCGATCCGGTCCTTGATGAAGGACCATCGCCGCGGCGATCACCGCCCAGTCCGGGCGATCGATGCCGAGCAGGACGGTGAGGGTTCCCGCCGCCATACAGGCAATGGACAGCCGAAGTGCCGTCACCGACGCTCGGCTGGACGGATTGCAGGCGCGGAGGAACCGATATCGGATCGTCGGGTCGGGCAGAGGCGGGTGGGCCCCGACCTCGTCGACGTCGAACGCGGGGTCCGCCATGAGCTCCGGATCGTGGTCGTCGGAGATCGCTCTGGCCATCGAGATCTGCGCTCGTTCGAGTTCACGGGTCAACGGGTGGTCTTTCCCGACGATTGCGCCGCGGTAAAGGCACTGCCACGCGTCGTGCAGCCGAAGTGCTGCAGCGTGGCGTTTGTCTCGCGTGAGTTCGGGTGGGGCGTACCTCGCCTGAGCGTCCGTGTACTCCGCAACGGCCGAGACGGCTGCCTGTACAGCGCTGCGTTCGACAGCTCTCGGTGCCCACAGGATTCCCGTCATCGAGACGACCACCGCGCTGATCCCACCGATTGCCGTCCACATCGCGACCTCGACCGGCGGCTGACCGGGAGTGGCGATCACGGAACTGATCTCGGTGGTGAGCAACAGAAAGAACGCGCCCGGTGGACCCAATCGAAGCGCGTCGACGGTGAAGGCGCAGGTCGACACCACGACGGCCATGATCAGCACGACAAAGACCAGCAGCACCGTCGGCGCTCCCTCAGCGATGGCTCGGTGGACGGGCTCACCCACCGATGCCCCGACGAAGGACAGGATCGTCAGCGCCGTCGCAGCGATACCGACTGCCTTCCACCTGCTCCGGTACGGACGACCCTCACCGTAGATCGATGCAAATGCACCGAGGCCGACCAGGAGCGAAGCAGACCCGAATCCGAGCAGTGTGGCGATGGCCGCCGGAATCGCCAGGGCTAGGGCGACGCGAACCGCTCCGGGGTACCTGTTTCCCACCGGCGGCAATCCGAACAGGACGCTGCGCGCCGGCCGCGGAGCCGGGAGGTTGGACTCGTGACCCGCTGATGTTTCTTCGGGGTCCACTGCCCATCCTTCGCGCCGGCCTGTTCGTGTCTGTGTCCTCCCATTCTTGCGGGCGGCCGACGTGGAATTCGAGGCGGGTCCGGAGGTCGATTCGACCACCCCTTTATTGACACTATGTCAACAGTGTGGATGATAGGTGGAGTCGGATCCGCTCGCGGGTCGCACTTCATCGATCGGGAGAATCACGATGACGCAAGGATCTACCGCAACCCGGACCGCAGAACGACGGTCCCCGTGGATGGACGACGAATTGGAGGCCGTGGCCGACCTGGCAAGGAACTTCTTCGCCAAACACGTCACACCGCATCAGAAACGCTTCGCGTCCCAAGGTTTTCCCGACAAATCCGCATATCGAGAACTCGGGGCGCTCGGGCTCGCCGGCATGTCGATCCCCACCGAGTACGGCGGCGGAGGAGGAACTTTCGCGCACGACGCCGTGCTGTTCCACGAGCAGGTCATGGCGGGTGATCATTCACTCCAACTCGGCGTGCACTCGGGAATCGTGCCGCACTACCTCAATGCCTACGCCGATCACGAGCACAAACTGCGCTGGCTACCGAAGCTGGTGAGTGGCGAGTGGGTGGGCGCAATCGCCATGACCGAGCCCGGCACCGGATCCGACTTGCAGAACATCACCACCCGAGCCGTCCGCGACGGTGACGACTATCTGATCAGCGGCGCAAAGACCTTCATCTCCAACGGTCGCAATTGTGATCTGGTGATCATTGCCGCCAAGACCGATCCCAGCCTCGGAGCGCGTGGAGTGTCGCTCATCGTGGCCGAGGTCGATGACAACACACCGGGTTTCGAGCGCGGGCGAATACTCGAGAAGGTCGGACAGAAGGGCCAGGACACCACCGAGCTGTTCTTCGACCGCTTGCGGGTGCCTGCAACAAACCTGCTCGGGGACCGCGAAGGCACAGGGTTTGCCCAGCTGATGCAGCAGCTACTGCCCGAACGATTGATCTGCGGAGTTGCAGCCACTGCGGCAATGGAGCGTGCAGTCGCCCTCACCGTCGAGTACACCAAATCCCGAAACATGTTCGGGCAAAAGCTCTTCGATCTGCAGAACACGCGCTTCGAACTTGCCGAGTGCGCGTCCATCGCTCGTATCTCACGAACGTTCATCGACGACTGCATCGTCAAATACCTTGCCGGGCAGCTCGATGCGACTACCGCCGCGATGGCCAAGTACTGGCTCACCGATCAGCAGTGCGCCGTGATCGACCGCTGCGTGCAACTACACGGCGGGTACGGCTACATACTCGAATATCCCATCGCTCAGATGTATGCCGACGCTCGTATTCAGCGAATCTACGCCGGATCGAACGAAGTCATGAAGGACCTCGTGGCGAGATCACTCTGAGCAATCAGGAATCCGCCTCGCACGCCGGCAGAACGTCACGCACGATGGCGAGCAAACTGCGTACCAGCAGAAGGTGCACCTGTTCGCGGTCGAGCGCTCCCGTCACCAACCACTGCTTACTGGCAGCCTTCGCCAAGCCTCCGTACGCCACGATCATCGAATGAACAGCAGCCTCGCTGCCTTCACTCGGTCGAATCTCGAGCGCATCCATCATGCGTCGCGCAGCAACGTCGTCAGCATCCTGCAGGATCCGATCCATCTCGGGATCACGGCGGAGGTCGTCGGACATGACTGTCGAGATCCACATGTCGCGATGACGCCAGGCGACGTCGAGCCACCGATCGATCACGGCGCCGATCCGCTTCTCCTGGCTCGCCGATCGCGGAATGCGGTCCACCGCCACTTCGGGAATGAAGACGAACCGCCGCACGACGTCGAGATACAACTCCCGCTTGGAGCCGAAGTAATGATTGAGCAGCGGACGTCCGACCCCAGCCGCCTTGGCCAACTCGGTCATCGAGACGTCGGCAAAAGACTTCTCCTCGAAAACCTTTGCCGCGCTGACAATGATCTGCTCACGCCGGTCTTCGGGACCGAGACGCCTTCCGCCTGTGGCCGACGCGGACGTCATTCTTTTCTCGCGGGCGTGCTGTTGACCGTCGCCTGCGCCTCGACCATGAGCGAAATGTGCTCCACCAAACGCTTTCGAGAGATCTTGGAGGACGGGGTGTGCGCCTGATAGATGAACGCGAGGGCACCGAACAGCCCCACCGAATTGAGTTCGGAGTTCGCGGAGTCGGTTGCCTCGCCGCCGTACATCAGCTCGAGCGACGCGGAAATCGGATTCGTGAACTCCGCCATCAATTCTCGCCCTCGATCCCACAGCGCAGGTTCCGCCTGGGATTCGACGAACATGATGCGTCCACGTCGAGGATCTTTGAATACGTAGTTGGTGAAGGCCTTCACCACGTGGCGGATCAGGGCCGACGGTTCGGAAGGCGCCGCCTCGAGAGCGTCCAGAATAGTGTCACGCGCACCGAGAACGACCTCGTCGAGCACGGCGACCAGCAGTTCGTCACGGTTGGCGAAGCTCTCGTAGAAGTACCGTTCGGTCAGCGCGGCCTCGCGGCAGGTCGCACGCATGGTCGCGGCGGCCGCTCCCTCGGTACCCATGATCTGCAACCCGGCTTCGATCAGCTGTGTCCGGCGCGCGGCGCGGCGATCTTCCGGTTCCTGCCCACGCCACCTGCGCGGGCCGGTGCGCCGAGCCTCGGTATCCGTCATGTCCCCATGTTCTCACTGACCGGCAGCGCTCTCGACCTCAGGTTATCGCGGCGACCTCCGCAAGCGAACTGACATCGCCCGATGTCAATCAGTTGAATTCTGACATCAACCGCTGTTGACATCACTTGATGTCAGACTTACTCTTCGTTCAGTTGTTCACGCACCAATCAGGAGGCGTCACACATGGTCGACATCGACCCAACCTCGGGGCCATCGGCCGGTGACGAGGAAACTCGAACTCGCCGAACACGAGTCGTCGTCATCGGAGCCGGTTTCGGCGGCATCGGAACGGCTGTCCGCTTGAAGCAGTCCGGGATCGACGACTTCGTCGTTCTGGAACGTGCCGCGGAGCCCGGGGGAACCTGGCAGGTCAATACCTACCCCGGTGCACAGTGCGACATCCCGTCGATTCTGTACTCGTTCTCGTTTGCGCCAAATCCGAACTGGACGCGGCTGTATCCGCTACAGCCCGAGATCTACGACTATCTCCGGGATTGCGTCCATCGCTTCGGACTGGCCGGTCATTTCCACTGCAACCAGGACGTGACAGAAGCTTCGTGGGACGAGCAAGCCCAGATCTGGCGGGTACACACTGCGGAAACCATGTGGGAGGCACAGTTCCTGGTCGCGGCCACCGGCCCGTTCAGTGCCCCCGCCACACCCGACCTTCCCGGGCTCGAATCGTTTCGTGGTCAGATGTTCCACACCGCGGACTGGAACCACGACCACGACCTTCGCGGTGAGCGGATAGCCGTGGTCGGCACCGGCGCCTCTGCGGTGCAGATCATCCCCAGACTGCAACCGCTCGCGGACACGTTGACCGTGTTCCAGCGGACACCGACGTGGATCCTGCCGCACCCGGATCAGCCGATGACCGGCTGGCCGAGCGCTCTCTTCGAGCGGGTGCCGCTCACCCAACGACTGGCACGCAAGGGACTCGACCTGCTCCAAGAAGCCCTGGTACCCGGATTCGTGTACAAGCCGTCACTGCTCAAAGGGCTGGCCGCACTCGGCCGAGCACACCTTCGCCGGCAGGTGCGGGACCCGGAGCTTCGCGCAAAGCTGCTCCCCCACTACGCATTCGGATGCAAGCGTCCGACGTTCTCGAACACCTACTATCCCGCGCTGGCGTCACCTAATGTGGAGGTGGTGACGGACGGAATCGTCGAGGTGCAGGAGCGCGGAGTCCTCACCGCGGACGGCGCCTTCCGGGAAGTCGACACCATAGTCATGGGAACCGGCTTTCGTATGGGAGACAACCCGTCGTTCGACATCATCCGGGGCAAGGACGGCCGCAGCCTCGCGCAGACGTGGAACGGCAGTGCCGAGGCCTTCCTCGGCACCACCATCAGCGGGTTTCCGAACTTCTTCATGATCCTCGGCCCCAATTCCGTGGTCTACACCTCGCAGGTCGTCACGATCGAAGCGCAGGTCGAGTACATCGTGAGCTGCATTCTTCAAATGGACGAGCGCGGCATCGGCAGTATCGACGTCCGGGCAGACGTGCAGAGAGAGTTCGTGCGCGCGACCGACCGCCGACTCGCCACCAGCGTATGGAACGCCGGCGGGTGCAGTAGTTACTACCTCGTCGACGGCGGCCGCAATTACACCTTCTATCCCGGATTCAACCGATCCTTCCGCACCAGGACCAAACGAGCCGACCTCGCTCACTACGCGCAAGTACAACCCGTCTCGTCCGAATCACTCACCACTGCCCGAGAAACCGTGAGGAGCCGATAATGCTCGGCATCAACGCCTTCCGAGGCACACCCGTCGTCGCACCGTCCGGCGCGCGCCGCTACACCGACGAAGCACATGCGATCGCCGCCCGTGACGTCGAATTCGACTGGGACGGCGTACCACTGCATTACGTGCCGAACGAACCGATGGTCACCCACGTCATCAACTTCATGCATCTCGTGTTGCCCGAGGGAGAGCGGGCCATGTCCGCAACGCTCGCCGAAGCGCTCCCGCTCATCGAGGACCCCCGCCTGCACGAAGAGGTGGTGGGATTCGTCGGCCAGGAAGCAACACACGCGTCGTCGCACAAAGGTGCACGCGAGCATCTTGCGGACCTCGGCATGGACATGAAACCGATGTCACGCCGGATGGACTGGCTCGTGGACAAGATATTGGGCGACAAAGGATTGACCGGAAAAGCCAAGCACGCCTGGCTCTGTGAACGTCTCGGCTTGTTTGCCGCGATGGAGCACTACACGGCGGTGGTCGGGGAATGGCTGCTCACCGATCCCGCCCTCGAAGATGCCGGCATGCACCCGACGATGCTCGACATGGTCAAGTGGCACGGCGCCGAGGAAGTCGAGCACCGCAACGTGGCCTTCGACGCCTACATGTACGTGGACGGTAGCTACGCCCGCCGCGTTCGCACGGCGCTGCTCGCCAGCTTCACGTTGTTCGTGTTGTTCATCGCCTCGATGAACTACCTCTTCCGGCAGGACCCGTCGAAGGCGAAGGGCCGCCTGTGGCCTCTGCAACTGATCAGCGCCACTCGCCGCGGCCTGGTCCCGAACATGAAATTCCTGATCACCGAGATTCCTCCGTATCTGCGGCCGAGCTTCCATCCGTCCCAGATCGGGGACATGGACGTAGCCATGCGCTACCTCGCTCGCTCACCTGCCGCCAATCGTTCTTCCGAAAAGAGTGAAGGATGAACAAGACGACTGCCGACCGTCCTCACGACGCACAAGACTTCACACCGACCCGGTCGTTGAGGATTGCCGCACAGGCGACGAGCGCATACCGTCGAATCTTTGCGTCAAGTCCTGCAGCGCAGATACTTTCGCGTCCCAACCCGGTCCGCTACAGCGGATTCGACATGACGCTGGACGTGAAGTCCGTCCGGTTCGAGTGCGCAGACGTCCTGAGTGTCACCTTGACCCCGAGGGAAGGAATCACCCTGCCGTCGTGGATTCCCGGCGCTCACCTAGACGTCATTCTCCCCTCGGGAAGGCAACGACAGTATTCGTTGTGCGGAGACCCCGACGACTTGACCTCGTATCGGATCGCCGTCCGGCGGATCGACGAAGGCGGGGGCGGCTCCCGCGAGATACACGAGTCGCTGAAACCCGGAATGGTTGTCGACGTACGAGGGCCGCGGAATGCATTTCCTTTTGTCACTGCTCCGTCGTACCTCTTTGTTGCGGGCGGAATCGGGATCACTCCGATACTTCCCATGGTGCAACGCTGTCACCGCCGCGGAGTCCCGTGGCGATTGGACTATCTCGGACGAACTCGGGCAGCTATGCCATTCCTGAACGAGATCGAGGAGTATTCCAGCGGCCGGGTAACCATCCGACCCGACGACGAGCTGGGTCCGACGGATATCGGAACACTCGTCGCTGCTGCGGATCCCGGTGCCGCGGTGTACACGTGCGGACCGGTTCCGCTGATGAACACGGTGCGTGCGGCAACTTTCGCCGCCAACCCGACCGGATCGGTGCACAGCGAGAGGTTCTCCCCACTCCCGGTAGTCGACGGCAAGGAGTTCACGGTGCATCTGGCGCGCACCGGTCTCACCGTCGATGTGGGCGAGTCCGAAAGCGCCTTGGCTGCAATACGACGCGTACTTCCCGGAGTAGCGTATTCATGCCAACAGGGCTTCTGCGGTACATGCAAGGTCCGGGTGCTCTCCGGGACCGTCGAGCATCGAGACACCCTCCTCACCGAATCCGAACGTACTGGTTCGATGTTGACCTGTCGATCACGTTCCACCGGTGGGTCTTTGGTGGTGGACCTGTGAAGGGAAAATTCTCTCTTTCTGCGGCCGACGCAGCCTTCATCCGCTCCGCTCCGCTGGTGATCACTCACCGGATCGAATCCGAAGCGACATGTGAAAGCTTGTGGCAGACGTTGACCTCGGACGGAGCGCTCACGTCGTGGGCGCACGGGATCACCGGAGCCGACTGGACCTCGGACAGACCATTCGGCGTCGGGACTACGCGAACCGTGCGAGCCGGCGCTTTTGCTGCACTGAACGAGCGATTCTTCCGCTGGGACGAGGGGCGCCGGATGTCGTTCTACGTGGAGTCGGCGTCACTTCCGGGGTTCAAACGCTTCGCTGAAGATCTGGTGTTGGAACCGACTTCGACTGGCAGCCGCCTCACCTGGACGTTCGCTGTGCAAGCGCAGCCGTGGTTCGCCCCCATTCTGACTCTGTCCCGACCGATCCTCCAACGCGTCACCCGCGGCTGGGCCGACGGCGCCGTCCACCACACACTTCAAGGAACTCCACGATGACGGCGACCGAGATCGACACGACCACACAGGCGTCCGACGACACGGTGACACAGGCAGTGCGCGACGCCCGTACTGCTTCCGAGTGGTGGGCAGAACTGACATTCGAGCAACGTGCTCGTCGACTGGATCGGTGGCGAGGAATCATCGCTCGTCGCGCATCCGAACTCGCCGACGTCGTGCACCGGGACATGGGCAAGCCGCACCCTGACGCGATGCTCGAAATCGCCATGGCACTAGAACATCTCGCGTGGGCGTCGAAGAATGCCCGAAAGGTATTGGGCAGGCGCAGCGTCCGCTCCAGTTTGTTGACGGTCAATCAGGCCGCCTCGGTGGAGTATCGACCTCTCGGGGTGATCGGTGTGATCGGTCCGTGGAACTATCCGGTCTTCACCCCACTCGGTTCGCTCTCGTTCTCGCTGGCTGCAGGCAACGCCGTGGTCTACAAGCCGAGTGAGTTCGCACCGGCAGTCGGGCAATGGTTGGGCCGCGCCTTCGCCGAGGTCGTCCCTGAACATCCTGTGCTGCAGGTCGTCACGGGCGATGGTTCGGTCGGCGCGGCACTGTGCCTGGCCGGTGTCGACAAGATCGGGTTCACCGGATCGACCGCGACGGGCAAGAAAGTCATGGCAGCGTGCGCCGAGACCCTCACACCGGTGTTGATGGAATGTGGTGGTAAGGACGCGCTCATCCTTGATGCCGACGGAAATGTCGGTGCCGCCGCGGATGCTGCGGTGTGGGGAGCATTGTCCAACTCCGGTCAAACCTGTCTGGGCGTCGAGCGTGTATACGTGCACGAACATGTCTACGGCGAGTTTATCGACAAGACAATCACTTTGGCTGCCCGAGTTCATGCGGGTCCGGGTGCCGAAGACAAGATCGGTCCGATCACCATGCCCTCGCAAGTGGCTGTAATCCGGCGCCACATCGACGACGCGATGTCGCGGGGTGGACGTGTCGTTCTCGGAGGGCTCGGCTCGATCTCCGGCCAGTACGTGCAACCGACCATCATGGTCGACGTCCCCGAAGACAGCCTCGCCGTCACGGAGGAAACTTTCGGCCCGACGATGACGATCACCAAGGTCGCCTCGATGGACGAGGCGGTGGAGTTGGTCAATGCGTCGCCATACGCGTTGGGAGCAAGCGTGTTCGGCAAGGACGGAGCGGCTGTTGCCGATCGGCTCCGATCCGGAGGAGCGTCGGTGAACTCTTATGTGATGTATGCCGCGGTTCCCAACCTGCCACTGGGTGGGGTCGGAGTATCTGGTTTCGGACGCGTTCACGGCCCAGATGGTCTGAAGGAGTTCACCTACGCTCGTTCGACGACTCGGCAACGATTCCGTTCGCCCCTACCACTGACGACGTTTCGAAGGACCGCCCGAATCGACTGGCTGGTCAAGGTTCTCATCCGCGCGCTACACGGAAGGCACTGAAGCAATGACGGGACGCTTGTCCGCAATTGCGGAAACAGTCCGCGATCTGGGCATTCCACTGCCCGGACGCCGACTCGACTACGACGTCGCCGGGAAGGTCGTACTGATCACCGGTGGAGGCGACGGTATCGGTGCAGCGCTGGCGCGCACTCTCCACCGGCGTGGGGCCACCGTGGCACTGGTCGACGTCAACGAGAGTTCATTGGCAACGGCCGAGCGCTCATTCGAGTCACAGCGAGTCGTGACGGTGACGGCCGATGTCCGAGATCGGGACGGTATGAAAGCGGCCGCGCGCACGATCGTCGAGCAGCTGGGCAGAATCGACGTCGTGGTGGCCAACGCCGGAATCACCCCTCCCCCGGCAACATTGCGCCAGATCGATCCCGACGCCTTCGATCGTGTGCTCGACGTCAATCTCACCGGCGTCTTCAACACCGTGCATCCGACCATCGACGAGGTGATCCGCAACAGTGGGCACATCGTCGTCGTGTCATCGGCGGCGTCGTTCGCCCCCGGTTTGGGCGGCGCTTCGTACATGATCAGCAAGGCTGGGGTCGAAGCGCTCGGCCGGGCGCTGCGTCTCGAGGTTGCCGGCTACGGCGCTACTGCCGGCATCGCGTACTTCGGGATGGTGGATACACAACTTGCACGCGCAACACTCGACGACGACGAGATCGGGCGCAAACTCGACGCTCGACTACCTGGTCCCCTCCGTCATCGAATCTCCCCGGACCGTGCCGCCACCGTGATCGCCGACGCGATCGCGCGCCGCGCCGCCCGGACCCTTGCCCCCGCTGCCTGGGAACCCTGGGCGTGGGGACGCGGATTCATCAATGTCCTTGCCGACGGTTACCTGGCAAAAGACAAACAGGCACACGACCTGATCCGCGAACTCGAAGACAGAACCACCGCTGCGGCCCCGACGAATGCATCAGCCCTGCCAAAGGCATCCAGGAGAACATCATGACTACGTTGTGTGCAGCCTTCCAGCGAGTGTCGGCGGTAGCGCCCGACGCGGTGGCTTTGCGAGACATCGGCGATGCGCGAACACTGACGTGGCGCGCGTACGGCGAACAGGTTCGCGATGTTGCCGCGGGATTGGCCGGAATCGGCGTGGGACATGGCGATACGGTTGCATTGATGATGAGTAACCGCATCGAGTTCTACCCGATCGACGTCGGCGCCCAACACCTCGGCGCGACGTCCTTCTCCATCTACAACACGTCGGCACCCGAAGCCATCCAGTACATCCTCGCCAATTCCGGTGCGCGAGTGCTCGTCTGCGAGGCCCAGTACGTGGATACCGTTCGCCGATCCGGTGCCACACTCGACACGATCGTGGTCGTCGACGCGCAACCGTCTGCCCAGCAGTCCGGCACCCTGACGCTGGAGCAGATGAAGTCCTCTGCTGCCGCCGATTTCGATTTCGAGAGCACCTGGCGTGCGGTGAAACCGAACGACGTCGCCACGTTGATCTACACCTCAGGCACGACCGGCAACCCCAAGGGCGTCGAGACGACTCATGCCTGTCTGTTGTTCGAAACCACCGCCGTCAGTGCTGTACTCCCCGTCGAGTTCGGTGACCGCATCACCTCGTACATGCCGTCGGCGCACATCGCCGATCGGCTCACCTGCCTGTACATGCAAATGGTGTTCGGCACCCAGATCACTGTCGTGCCGGATCCGAGCCAGGTAGCGGCTGCGCTTCCGGACTGTCGCCCCACGATCTGGGGCAGCGTCCCCCGTGTGTGGGAAAAGCTGAAGGTTGCAGTCGAATCGGCCGTCGCCAACGAACCGGACGACGCGCGGCGAGCGGCATTGCAGTGGGCACTCGACGTCGGTCGCACTCGGCTCGCACACTTGCGAGCCGGTGAAACAGTCCCCGCCGAACTGGAAGCGGACTACGCCCGAGCCGATGCAATGGTCCTCTCCGCTCTGCGTGCGAAACTCGGTTTTGCCGAACTGAAGTGGGCCATCTCTGGCGCCGCACCGATTCCGCCGGACACCTTGGCATTCTTTGCAGCCCTGGGAGTTCCGATCTCGGAGATCTGGGGAATGTCCGAGCTGACATGCATTGCGAGCACCGCACCGGCCGAGCCGACCAAGCTGGGAACGGTCGGAAAGTTGCTTCCAGGCATGGAAATGCGCATCGAGGCGGACGGTGAGCTACTGGTTCGAGGACCGTTGGTCATGAAGGGGTACCGCGGCGAACCGGCAAAAACGGCCGAAGCGATCAGTGCAGACGGTTGGCTTTCGACCGGAGACATCGTCACGGCCGACGCAGACGGATACCTCACGGTGATCGATCGCAAGAAGGAGCTGATCATCAATGCGTCGGGAAAGAACATGTCCCCCGCTGCCATCGAGACCGCAGTGAAGACGTCGTCGTCGTTGATCGGTGAGGTCGTGGCAGTCGGAGACGGCCGAAAGTTCAACACAGCGTTGATCACTCTCAGCGCCGACGCCGCGGTCGGAGCGGCACGCTCACTGGGACTTGCGGCCGAGGCCGCGGTACTCGCCAAGGACGCTCGGATCGTCGACATCGTTGCAACTGCTGTCGCCGAGGGAAACTCGCGTCTGTCGAGGGCCGAGCAGATCAAGCGGTTTCACGTACTCACCACGTTCTGGGAGCCAGGCGGCGACGAGCTGACACCGACGATGAAGCTCAGGCGCAAGCCGATAGCCGAGAAGTACGCGTCCGAAATTGCAGCCCTCTATGCGGATTCGGTCGTAGAGGACGTCTACGAGCCTGCGCCCTGCGCATAGATCAGCGTCTCGGTGGCCTTGACCACAAACGTAGCGGCCGATCCCGGAACCAGATCGAGCTCGGCCGCTGCGCTCGCCGTGATGTCGGCAGACAAGCCCGGCTGGCCGGCTTCGTCCTCGGCTCGGACTCGGACGACATCGCCTCGGTTTTCGATCTCCGCGATCGTGACCGCAAACGCGTTTCGTGGGCTCCCGTGAGGCGGATCCAGGTAGACCGACACTGCTCGCGGCTCGAAGACTGCCACGGCGGCACTGCCGGCCGGTAGGTCGGTCTCCGTCTGGCCCGCGATATCCACCCCGACCGGACTTCTGAGCATTCCGTCTCCGGCCATCGTGCCGCTGCGCAAGTTGATCCCTGCGATGCGTGCTGCAAATGCACTACGCGGGCGAGTCAGAACTGTTCGTACGTCACCACGTTCGACGACCCGGCCGCCGTCCAGCACGACAACGGTGTCGGCAAGGGCCAGCGCATCCAGAGCGTCGTGCGTGACGAGCACGGCCGTGCGATCTCCTGTTCGGAGCACTCTACGCAGCAACGACCGCAATGCCGGGGCGGAGGCGACGTCGAGCGCAGACATCGGTTCGTCGAGCAGGAGTAGTTCGGGTTCAGCAGCCAATGCCCTCGCCACTGCGACTCGTTGCGCTTGACCGCCGGAGAGCTGTGACGGCTTGCGGTCAGCCAATTCGGCGGCGTCGACTGCGTCGAGCCAGTGGCGCGCGGAATCGGCGGAATCGCGACGCGACCGCCCTGCACTGCGCGGCGCGAACGCCACGTTCGCGGCCGCACTGAGGTGGGGAAAGAGAAGTGCCTCTTGCGCGAGTAGAACAGTGCCGCGCCGATGCGGCGCCAACGCGACTCCCCTACCGGTATCGGTGAGAACGCGAGAATTCAGTTCGATCAACCCACGCCGCGGGTGATGTAGTCCGGCAACCGCCGCCAGTACCGTCGACTTGCCTGCGCCGTTCGGTCCGAGGACAGCGGTCACCTCACCGGCCGCGACGTCGAACGTCGCAACGACGTCGCGCTCCGGAATCTCGATGTCGACGTGGAGGCCACTCACAACGAACCCGCCGATCCGCGTCCACGCACCGCAACCACGATGACCACCGCGACTACGACCAACACCAGCGAAAGCGCTACCGCTGCATCCGGATCGGTCTCACGCTGGAGATAGATTTCCAACGGCAGGGTACGCGTGACCCCTTGCAGACTTCCCGCGAACGTCAGCGTTGCACCGAACTCCCCCAGTGCGCGAGCGAAAGCCAGCACTGCCCCTGACACCAGACCGGGAAGCACCAGCGGCAAAGTCACCCGGCGAAGCACGGTGGTCGGGCGGGCTCCGAGCGTCGAGGCTACGGCCTCGTATCGTGTGCCCGCAGTGCGTAGCGCACCTTCGAGGCTGACGACGAGGAACGGTAGCGCGACAAACGTCTGCGCCAGGACCACCGCGGTTGTCGAGAATGCTATCTGGATGCCGAGCACTTCCAACTGCTCACCGATCAACCCTTTGCGCCCGAACGTGTACAGCAACGCGATACCGCCCACCACTGGCGGCAGAACCAGCGGGAGCAGAATCAAGGATCGAAGAACGGACAGTCCCCGAAAATGACTGCGCGCCAACACCGCGGCCATCGGTACCCCGAACAGGATGCACAGCAGCGTGCTCATTGCCGCTGTCTTCAAACTCAGTTTCAACGCGGCAACCGACGATTCGGAAGTCACGAGTTCCCAGAACTGCGACCACTGCACGGTGGCCAGCATCGCCGCCAAGGGCGCGATGACAAACGCTCCGCCGATCAGCGCCGGAAGGTAAATCCATACCGGCAACCCGAGCGGAGCCCGGACCGCCGGTCTTAGGTGTGTCACGGGGCAGCGAATCCCGCGTCACTCAGAACTGCCAGGCCCTTGGGCCCCTTCACGAGATCGACGAATTTGGTTGCCGTTCCCGAATTCTTCGAATCCTTCAGCACCGCAATCTGGTACAGGTTGACCACCGTGGTGGCTTCCGGGAACGCGACGGTCTGAACCTTGTCACCAGCGGACTTCGCGTCGGTGACGTAAACGATGCCGGCATCGGCCTGCCCGGACGTCACCTTGTTGAGAACGTCGGTCACCGACGATTCTTCGCTGACGGGCGAGAGGGTCTCGCCTGTGGCCGTCTCGACCTTCTTCGTAGCCGCGCCACAAGGGACCTGCGGAGCGCAGATCACCAGTTGCGTCCCCTCCTTTGCCAGATCGGCGAACGACGCGATTCCCTTCGGATTGCCCGGCGGCACAACAATCGTCAAGGTGTTGCTCGCGAGGTCCGAGGGCGACCCCGCGACGACGCCGGCGTCGGTGGCCTTGGTCATGTTGGCGGCGTCAGCCGAGGCGAACACGTCAGCCGGTGCGCCCTGAGTGATCTGAGCGACGAGGTCCGAGGACCCGGCAAAGCTGAAAGTGACCGATGAACCGGGGTTCTCGGACTCGAATTCCTTGCCGAGTTCGGTGAAGCTGTTCTTGAGTGACGCCGCCGCGAAGACGGTGATACTTCCCGTGGCACTCTCACTCGAAGTGGTTGTGGTCGGAGCGGCCGACGACGTCTCCGACGAAGAATTGTCGGAGGAACTACAACCGGTCACCAGGGCAAGCGAAAAGGCACCTGCTGCAACAAGTCCGACTACACGCTTCACGAATTTCCTCCAGTATGTTCAAAAACTACGGCGTTTCCACGATGACCGTGGTGGCCTTCACGATTGCGACTCCGATACTCCCGACCTCGAGTCCGAGCTCCCGAACCGCGTCGGTACTCATCAACGAGACGACAGTGAAGGGCCCACACTGCATTTCGACCTGAGCCATCACCTTGTCGGTGACGACCTTGGTGACGAGGCCGGCGAACCGGTTGCGGGCCGAACTCGCACCCGTGAGCGGATCGGCCGGTGCGGGTCCGGCGTTGGACCGGGCGAAGCCCGCCAACTCGGCACCGTCGATGACCTTGCGGCCGGAGTCGTCCGTCGTCGCGGTGAGAAGCCCACCGTCGACCCACCGCCGGACGGTGTCGTCACTGACACCGAGCAGGCCGGCAGCTTCGCGGATTCGAATGTTGGGCACCAGGTGATCGTAGGTCGCAAGTGCGGACCTAACAAGCCGAAATGCTCCGCAGATGCGTGAACTAGTCAATCATGATCACGTATCTGCGGAGCATTGTCGATAGTTGCCGTAGACGAATCAGCGCATCATTCTTCTGCCCAGGGCACACGGCAGGAGTCGGTGCTGAACCCCTGCTCGGTAATCCCCAACGCCGAATACATCCGGGCGCGCATGTTTTCGAGCCCGATCTGATAGGTCAGTTCCACGACGCCCGCTCGCCCGAACCTGCGCTCGAGATCCGCGACCTGTTCGTCCGTCACCCCGTTCTCCCCATGGGGGTCACCGGTCATGGCGTCGGCGTAGGCGATCGCGGCCCGCTCGTCTTCGCTGTACTTCGATGAATCCCGGTAGTTCGCGATCTCTTTCAACTTGTCGATGTCCAAACCGTCCAAGCGCGAGAGCATCGTCCCGAAGTCGACACACCACGAGCAGCCGACAGTCCAGGCGACGCGATAGACGGCCAGTTCACGAATGTTCGACGGCAGCACCTTCGACGCCTTCTGCACAGCCATTTCGTGGCGGGCAGCCGCTACGAACAATTTCCGATGGTTGGCCAGGACGGCAAAGGGCTCGGGGACTTCGTCGTACTGCCTGGCGGCGAATTTGTATGCCACTTTGATCAACGGACTGGCTTCTGACGGTGTCACTGCGGGAATGCGAGTCATGGCAAGCCTCCGTATGTTCTGGGGCACCGGATTCGATGCTCTCTACAGAGTTGGACGATGGCGGCGATTCAAACGTGACAAGCACCGCGTCCGAGCGGATGTGAGGATGCGGTGTCAGCCGACTAAGCTGCAAAGATGCCTTCGACGCCCCGCAACCGCACCGTCTCGCGTCTGCAGCCGTTCGCATCCACGATCTTCGCCGAGATGACAGCGTTGGCCACACTTCACGACGCGGTCAACCTCGGTCAGGGCTTTCCGGATACCGACGGCCCTGCTGCCATGCTCGAGGTAGCGCGCCGAGCCATCGCCGAGGGCGTCAATCAATACCCGCCCGGTCCGGGCATGCCCGTCTTGCGTCAGGCCATCGCGGAGGATCGGCGCATCCGCTACGGACTCGACAGTGATCCCGACTCCGAAGTTCTGGTCACCGTCGGCGCCACCGAGGCGATCAGTGCTGCGATTCTCGGACTGGTCGAGCCCGGCGAAGAAGTAGTGCTGATCGAGCCGTACTACGACTCCTACGCTGCATCCGTCGCGTTGGCAGGCGCTGTACGTCGCACAGTTCCGTTGGTAACCGCGGGAGACGGATTTGCGGTCGATCTCGATGCATTGCGCGGCGCGATCACCGCCAAGACGAAGATGCTGATCGTCAACAGTCCTCACAACCCCACCGGCACCGTATTCACCGATCACGAACTTCGAGCGATCGCCGAACTCGCGTGCGAACGCGACCTGATCGTGTTGAGCGACGAGGTCTACGAGCACTTGGTCTTCGACGGCCTCACCCACACACCGATGGCGTCGCTCCCGGGCATGCGTGAGCGCACCGTCACGGTGTCCAGTGCCGCAAAGACTTTCAATGTCACCGGCTGGAAAACCGGCTGGGCGATCGGCCCGCGCGAACTCATCGACGGAGTCCGTGCCGCCAAGCAGTTCATGTCATTTGTTGCCGGTGCACCGTTCCAACCGGCCGTTGCCTACGCGCTCACCAACGAACAGCCGTGGGTCGTCGAACTTCGACAGAGCTTGCAAGGCAAACGCGACGTGCTCGGTAAAGCTCTGACCGAGGCCGGTTTCACGGTGCATTCCGGTGGCGGCACGTACTTCCTCCTTGCCGACATCAGACCGTTGGGCGAAACCGATGCGGGAGATTTCTGCCGCGCACTGCCCGAGCGGATCGGCGTCGCGGCCGTTCCGGTCGACGTGTTCGCGGACAACCGCGACGATTGGAAGCACCTGGTGCGCTTCGCCTTCTGCAAGCAGGACCACATTCTGTCCGAAGCTGCACGCCGTCTCCACCTGCTCCAAGGAGCAGCGCACCCATGACAGCGCGGACCATCCCGACCGCATTCGTCCACCGCTATCTCGCGTTCTCGCCGGACAACGACGTCGATTTGTCGGGTGCACTGCGCGCTGCCGGGATCGACCTCGAGACACTGTCCGACCCGCGCGCCCGGCTGACCCCGACTCAGGTCACCACGTTCATCCAATCCACGTGGCAGATCACCGACGACGAATTGTTCGGCCTCGGATCCGCCCCGGTCCCCCGTGGCACTTTCCGATTGATCTGCCTGACGTTGATCCATTGCCCTGATCTCGGATCGGCCTTCGCTCGAATGTCCGACGTGATCCGTGCGCTACCGGCTCTGGCCCCACTGTCGATCGAAAAGGGCGAGGAAAGCACTCGGGTGAGTTTCGCTGTCCGAGTTCGCGAAGGCGTCGCCGAACCTGATGTCGCAGAACGTGTCACAACCGATTTCGTCCTGATCTTGCTGCACCGATTTTCCGCATGGTTGATCGGAAAGCGCGTCCGACTTCGGGCGGTCGAATTTCCGTACTCGGCACCGGATGCACGGTTGGCGCAGGACTACGACTACATCTTCGGAGCGCCGGTCACCTTCGGCGCGAAGCGCGCGGCACTGGAATTCGACAACTCGGCCATGCGTGCACCGATCATCCAAACCGAGGAGACGTTGGAGGAGTACCTCCGAGAATCTCCGATTCAGCTCATGTCCGAACGCGATTACGACAGCACTGCGTCGGCGCAGGTGCGACGGGTCCTGGAACTCGGGGTGAAGGGGCGAACCTCCACGGCCGAGGAGATCGCGGAGATGCTCTCGATCAGCGTTCCCCATCTGCGTCGACTGCTGCGGCGTGACGGAACATCACTGAATCAACTGCGAGAGGAAGTGCTCCGCGACGTAGCCATCGCTGGTTTGCGGCGCGGAGAATCCGTCGAAGTACTCTCGGCGCGATTGGGGTTCTCCGAGCCCAGCGCCTTCCGTCGGGCCTTCAAACGATGGACCGGCGACACTCCGAGTTCGTACCGCTAGCTGACGCAGAACTCGTTTCCTTCGGGATCGGTCATCGTGATCCACACGCTCGGCCCCTGCGCTCCCCGGTGCAGGATCGTCGCCCCCACCGTCTCGAGGTGCGCTGCGACATCCTCGCGCTTGTCGCCCACTCGTATGTCGAAATGGAGCCGGTTCTTCACCGTCTTCGATTCCGGAACCAGTTGGAACAGAACGCGGGGACGTTCGGGATGCTCCGGATCGCTGATGGCCGCACCTTCGCGCCAGACGAGGACTCCCTCGAATGTCGTGGTGTCGGATTCCTTGGCGTGACCAGCGGCGACGAGGCCCCTGATGAAGTCTTCGTCGCTGGGCTCCGCTGCCCACCCGAGTGCTGCGGCCCACCACTTCGCCTGTTCGTGCGGATGTGCCGAATCTACTGTGACTTGAAATTCGTATCCCATGTTCCGACGTTAACGCCGACCACCGACACCTAGTGAAGGTTCAGCCGAGCCCGGGCATCAGTCGACACTCTTGATGGTCTTCATGGTGATCAACGATGTCACCCGCGAGACAGCCGGAAGCCCGCTGAGCTTGGTGACCATGAAGTTCTCGTACGTCGCGAGATCTTTCACCGCGACGCGAATGAAGTAGTCGGGAATTCCGAACAATCTCCGACATTCGATCACTTCGTCGAAGGCGGCGACCTGGGATTCGAAGTCCTCGATGGTGGCCTGGTCGTTGACTCCGATCTCGGCGGTGACGATCACCTGAAATCCTCGACCGAGCGCTTCCTGACTGACGATCGCCCGGTACCCGGTGATGATTCCGTCGGCTTCGAGCTTCTTCACCCGACGCAGGCAAGGTGAGGGTGTCAGACCCACCAGATCCGCCAACTCGGTGTTGGTCAAACTCGAGTCCTGGCGTAGGTGAAACAAAATTGCGTCATCCATGGCATCCATCGCACTATTATTGCGCACTGTTCAATATGTGGGCATTCTGAGCAATCGATCACCTCGATCTTTGTTATAGATTTGCGTCGTGATCGAACCAGCATCGTCGACGGCCGCACCGGCCGTCGAACTCCCACCGCGAACCCCGGCGTGGCGGCACGCCTTCCAGCTGTCGCTACCGGTTGGATTCGGCCTGCTCCCACTCGGGATCGCACTTGGCGTTCTTGTGGTCCAACAAGGGCTCAGCCCTTGGTGGGCAGTCGCTTTCACCTCGCTGATCTACGCAGGATCGCTGGAGTTTCTCGCGGTCGGAATGGTCGCGGCCATGACACCGCTGCCGTACGTCGCTCTGACCGCACTACTAGTCAACTTTCGACATGTGTTCTACGCCTTGAGTTTTCCGCTGGAAAAGATTCGCAACCCCTTCGCCCGCTTCTACAGCATGTTCGCGCTGACCGACGAGGCCTATGCGATGTCGGTAACTGCCGATCCCAAGGCACTCACCGGACGCGTCATCGTCTACTCCCAGCTGTACCTGCACGGCTACTGGATCGGTGGCGCGATCCTGGGCGCGACGGCAGGACAGTGGATTCCGGACTCGATCGTCGGCCTCGACTTCGCCCTGACGGCGTTGTTCGTCGTCCTCTCGATCGAAGCGATTCGCGCACAAAACGGATTCGCGGTGCCGGTCGCCGCGGTCACCTGCGCTCTGGTCGCCCGGCTCGCAGCGCCGGACCACATGCTGCCAATTGCGATGGGCGCCTTCGTGCTCTTCCTGATCGGGCGCTTTGTCTACGACTCACGAAAGGCGAAGATCGATGCCTGACACCTCGTACATCTTTGCGGCGGTCGCAGTCATGGCCGTGGTCACCTTCGCGCTGCGCGCAATCCCCTTCGCCGCGCTCATGCCGCTGCGCTCCTCCGCCCTGGTCGGCTACCTCGGCATCTACATGCCGGCAGGCGTCATGTTGATCCTCGTGATGTATTCACTCAAAGGGGTGTCGATCACCGCCCCTTCTCACGGCCTACCCGAACTGATTGCAGTGTGCGCCACGATCGCCGCGCACCTCTGGCGAAAGAATGCCGTCCTGAGCATCGTCGTCGGAACGACGATCTACGTCGCGCTGGTCAATACCGTGTTCGCCTGAGCATTTCCCATCCGGGAGCAAAGCAGTTTTACCCCCGGATGGGTGATTTGTAACCTCCAGGCGCTTATCTGAACAGTTGAACACTTATACGATTTCAGTAGCGTGGCCGCCGGCCGCGACTGAAGGATCGGTGAGGTTCGATGTCCACGACAATGACCACGACGGGCACTCGAATCGCCGGTGCTTGGCACAGTCTGGATCGAGGCCAGCGTCGAAGCATCATCGGAATGACCGTCACCGTCGTTGCACTCAACGTCGTCGGGTGGGCAGTTCTTCTCGGTCTGGTTGTCCCCGGCCACTACACGATCGAAGGCAGTGTCTTCGGCATCGGACTCGGTGTCACGGCGTACACGCTCGGCATGCGCCATGCTTTCGACGCCGATCACATCGCCGCCATCGACAACACCACTCGGAAGTTGTTGGCGGACGGCAAGAAACCGATGTCCGTCGGTTTCTGGTTTTCGCTCGGACACTCGACCATCGTCTTCGTACTCGTCGCCCTCTTGGCTTTGGGTGTGCGGCAACTGGCCACCAGCCTTTCCGACGACAACTCCGATCTGGAGAAGTGGACCGGCTTGTTCGGCACCACCATTTCCGGCACGTTCCTGATTTTGATCGGAATCTTGAACCTTGTCTCTCTCATCGGGATTCATCGGGTGTACACGAAGTACAAGGCCGGAACCTTCGACGAGGAACAACTCGAGAAGGAACTCGACAGCCGTGGCGCCCTGAACAAGATTCTGGGCCCGGTGATGAAGATGGTTCGCAAGCCCTGGCACATGTACCCGGTCGGCCTACTGTTCGGATTGGGATTCGACACCGTCACCGAAGTCGGGCTGTTGGTGATCGCCGGCGGCGCGGCGGCGACAGGGCTCCCGTGGTATTCGATCCTCGTTCTGCCGATCCTCTTCTGCGCCGGGATGTCGCTTTTCGACTCGATCGACGGATCGTTCATGAACTTCGCCTACGGTTGGGCATTTGCTCAGCCGGTCCGAAAGATCTACTACAACATGGTGATCACCGGACTCTCGGTGGCAGTGGCACTGCTGATCGGGACCCAGGAAATCATCTCGATCTTCACCGACAAACTCGACATCCACGACGGGATTCTCGGCGCCATCGGGAACTTGAATCTCGGCGCGATGGGCTTCATCATCGTCGGACTCTTTGTTGTCACCTGGCTGATCGCCCTCCTCGTGTGGCGGTACGGCCGCATCGAAGAACGGTGGCAGGCACAATCCGTTGCCGCCGCACCTCGATCGACCGCTGAATAGTTTGGCAATCCGAGTCTTCTACGCACATTCAGTGCGTTTCCCACATTTATGAAAAGACGCATCCCGCGGAGTTGGCGAGATGCAATAGTGGAGTTCGAACGGGGTCAGCCCCGGCTAGGAGAAAACGGTGCGGATACGTCATGCGGTAGTGGGTGTGGCAATCACGGGACTTGTTCTTGCAGTGGCAGGCTGCGGTAGCGGCGACGGCGAAGCTGCCGAAGGACCAGGGATCGCCGTGGCGGCGGAAACCAAGCAAGTTCCCGACTGGGTGACCGTGCATCGACCTGGCCTCATCGACACCAGCATTTCCCCGTTCGACGTGCCTGCATGGCCAGGGCCGCACCCCTCCGAATTCCTCGAGCCCAACCCGCCGTCGGGCGAGAGAGGTGAGATCGCCGGCGACCAAGCTGCGGCAACGTACGCGGCCTCGCTCGACAACCCCGATGCACTATGGAATGTCGGTGGCACGGTGCAGTGGCTGGTTGTCGATCCGCTTCGGTGAATACGCGAGCAGGGCCGTAGAGCACCGTGGCCCGGCGTCATTGCTGGGCGTCACGCACAAGCAGCGCGGCTTGCACGCGGTTTGTGGTCTGCAACGCGGCCAAGATACGACTGACGTGAGCTTTGACCGTGCTCTCCCGCATACCGAGTTCCTGCGCAATCTCTGCGTTGGTATCTCCGCGAGCGAGGAGGTCGAGGACGTCCCGTTCGCGGGGCGTCAAAGACTCGATGCGTTGGCGGGCATTTGTTGCCGCCTTCGTATCGGTGCGGTGGTAGCGGTCGATAAGTCGCCTGGCGGCGTTGGGGTGCAAGATGGCCGATCCCACAGCCACGGTGTGGACCGCGCGCACTATTTCGCCGGGAGCAGCGTCTTTGAGCAGGAACCCATCGGCGCCCGCAGCCACTGCTTCGTAGACGTATTCGTCGAGATCGAAGGTGGTCAGAGTGATAATTTTCGGCGGATGCGGCAGAGCGCGGAGCCTTGAGATCGCCGCGATGCCGTCCATTCTCGGCATACGGATATCGACCAACGCAACGTCGATCCGGTGAGCGGTAGCCTTCTCGATTGCTTCGATGCCATCGGATGCTTGCGCAGCGACCTCAATGTCGGGGTCGTCGACAAGTAAGTCCGTGAGGCCGAGTCGAACAAGTGCGTCGTCGTCGACGATCATTACGCGGATCATTTTTCCTGCCAATCTTGTTCGACCGGATGGGGGTGTGGAATTCGAGCTGAGACTCGCCACCCGCCTTCGTCGATGGGGCCCGCTTCGAATTCACCTCCCAGCGCGAGCACTCGCTCACGGAGTCCGACCAATCCGTAGCCGGAGGGGGCTGCATCCGAGGATGCCGACCCGAGCGTGTTG
Source organism: Rhodococcus sp. C-2 (assembly GCF_027854095.1). Classification (NCBI taxonomy): domain Bacteria; kingdom Bacillati; phylum Actinomycetota; class Actinomycetes; order Mycobacteriales; family Nocardiaceae; genus Rhodococcus; species Rhodococcus sp. C-2. The sequence continues at coordinate 414,657 of NZ_JAQGFI010000006.1, forward strand.
TCGACCGACACGGTAGTCACAGGTGGTCCGTAGGCGAGGCGGACGGTTACCGAACCTCCTACCGCATGTTTACGCGCATTGGTCAGCGACTCCAAGACGATGCGCTGTACAGCGAGCTGAAGGGCGACAGGGGCGTCAGCTGAGGTGCCATCGACTACGAGCGTGACATCTTGCCCGGCCGCGTGTGCTTGTTCGGTCAGGTCGTCGACATCTACGAGAACCGGTCGAGTCGGCAGATCTTCAGGGGATTCGTGAAGGGCCCCGAGAAGGTCTCGCAGATCGGACAATGCTTGCGTGGATGCGTTGCGTAACAGAGTAAGTCGATCACCGATCGGAGCGGGGAGGGTCGCCGATTTGGCCTCGAGAACACCGGAGTGCAGAGCGATGATGCTCAGACGATGCGCGAGAACGTCGTGCATCTCCGCTGCGATCCGGGCCCGTTCCTTGGCGCGCGCCCGGTCCTCCCCCAGACTCCGTTCGTGCTTGAGACGCGCGACTTCGTCGTTGAGCACTGCGATCCTTTTCCGGCGGTGTCCGACCCACATTCCCGCCAGCATCGGCAACGCGAGAATGATGATCATCGCGGATATCTCGATTGCCTGTGGAGTGGCCTGAGCAGGCGCGAATGCTGTCACCGCGATCGCGATTGCACTGAAGAGCAGGGCGATGTTCGTGCGCCGCTGGACTGTTAGATCGAACAGGACCAACGCCAGCAGCGGCAGAAGAACCCAGCCGAAAATGCCGGTTGCAGCCGTAATCACCACTGGGGCGACGTACCAGGGGACTCTCTGCCAAGCGATCAAGGCTCCGGCAACTGCCGCGACGACGATCCCGGGAGCCCGATATCCGCTGTCGAGAGATGACGCACAGTTCTGGATAGCGGTCGCGGTGAACACCGCGACGATGACGAGACGCCCCGTTGCACGGACGGTCGAGTTCTCAGCCCAAGTCATGCCAATGACAGTAGTTGTCACAGCTCCCGATTGATCCCGACGATGGGAGCCCACGACCCCCGACTTTCGTCGGGGTATACCGTCGTCGATCGGCCGATTCTCCTGCTCACCGATATTCGTAGCGTCGAATCCGTGAATGACAAACCCCGCTCCACTCGATCTGTCCGCCCCGGAGTCAATTCTTCCGCCATGTTCCTACGCGAGGCGTTCGACAGTTTCCGTGACGTCGGCGCCGTCGCTCCGAGCAGCATCTCACTCGCCCGGGCGATGACTGCACCGGTTACCCGATTCGACGGTCCGCGCACTGTCCTCGAGGTCGGAGCAGGGACGGGCCCCATCACAACGGCGCTGCTCGACCGGCTCTCGCCGACCGACAGACTCGATGTCGTCGAAACGAATCCGCGCTTCGCAGCTCGATTGCGCGAGCTCACTCGTGACGCCCATAGATTCGGCGGGCCGCGCACGCATGTCCACGAATCACGAATTGAATTGATAAAAAATGACATTCGCTACGACGCGATCGTTTCCGGACTACCGTTCACCAATTTTGCGCCAAGCACGGTGAGGGACATTCTCACGCGCTACGACGAACTTCTCACAGGTGGAGGGTGTTTGACGTACTTCGCCTACCGGGGCACTCGTCGACTGCGTTCGGTGACCGCTTCGCGGGAATCAGTGCGTCGCCACCGCCAGGTCGAGGAGCTTCTCACCGAATACCGACAACGATTCACCGTGGACTGCAAGACAATCTGGGCGAACCTTCCGCCCGCCCTGGTGTGGGAACTGTCTCGTGAAGTCCTACCGAACCCCGCCCCGTCTGATCCTCAGGTGAACGCGTGATCGATCTGGTTGGGCTGCTGGGACATGTACCCGCTTATGGTGCCTACGCGCTGGTCGGCACTGCGGTCCTGGCCGAGTCCGTTCTTCTTGTCGGCGCTCTTGTCCCCACGTTCACACTTCTGGTGACAGGTGGCGCAATGGCCCGGTACGGGCACGTCAATCTGGCGGTTCTCATCGCAATCGCCGCCATAGCAGTCGTGGTCGGTGACTTCCTCGCCCACCGCACCGGGCGCTCGCTTCACCGGCGTCCCTTCAGCGAGAGGCTCTTTCGCCGCGTCCCCACTCGGTTACTGCGACGAGCCGAGGCACTGATCCTTCGACACGGCGGCCCTGCTGTGTTGGCAAGTCGATTCATCCCGGTCGTGCGAACACTGACTCCCCACCTCGTCGGGATGTCTGATCTGTCGTACCGCAAGATGGCTCCGTACAGCACGGTCGGTGCCCTCGTGTGGGCGACAGCCGAGACAACCCTCGGGTACATGACCGCCGCATCCCTCCATCAGATCACGACGTTCGGGGCCCCATTTCTTGTCGCAATTGCCGCACTGACGGCCGCTGCGGTGGTCGGAGCAAGATGGGTGATCCTTCGCAGCAGATCGAGAGCGCGGGTGTTACCTGGTTGGTCCCGTGCGCACTCTTGCGGAAGCACCTTCTGCGAGCGCTCGGCGCAGGCTGGGCGCCACCGCATGCAGGAGGACATCGATCATTCGGATCGCAGACGACGTGATGTGAGTTCAGTCCCGCGACAACGCTGCACAGAATTCGCCGGGTTGATCGACATGCAACCGCAACCCATCGATCAGAGTGGAGCTAGATCCCTTCGACAGCCGTTTCGGGAGCGTGACCGAGACGGGTCGGTCGAACCCGACGTCCACGGCAGTGCCGTCGGGCCCCGGTAGAACCAGGCAGTCGTCGACAATCGCGTTTGCGGTCTCACCGAATCTTCGGACCATGCTCACCCGCGAAATCCGTGATCGGTCCACCTCGACACGAACGCCCGTGCCGCAACGAAACACCACCGTTCGAGCGGACACGAGATGTGGGTGCACGACGCGTCCGGCAAGCCAACCGCCAATCGCAATCAGCGACAACACCGTTGCAACGAGCAGCATGACGCGAAGCCACTGCCACGGCACCAGGAAGTGAATCGCCACGGCCTCGATCACACTCGCCGCGACAAATGCCACCGGTATCGACATGGTTCCCTTCGCGTATCCGAAAGTCGCTGTATCACTGGAACCTCCGTCTCTCCTGCCCGTCGAGAGCAACCACAGTGATCGGATCACGCCGTACCGCCTGACATGAGACGTGTTGCGACGCGCGCGACCACTTCACGTTGCGCTGGATCAGGCACCAGATCCGCGATCGCGACCGAAAAGCCGACACCTGCAGAGTCTCCGTCTGCGTACACATCGCCGAGCACCCCGTCCAGTGATTCCTCCAGTTCGTCCGACAAGTACGCGATCTCGTCTGCAACCTCGGCTACCTCGCGCCCAGCCAGAGCGGCGAAACGACGGTACAGATCGACAATTCTCTTCCGGTCGCCCTCGTCGGACAGCAATCGCGCAGCCGTGGAGAACAGTTCGTGTGGCGCTGCTCCCGAGATCGCCACCAATTCCCACATGTCGCGTTCACGCTCGAACAGACGCCGAACCGAATCCGTCGGGGACGACGCGATCAACTCGTCGAACGCAGACAGCAACTCCACCGGAAGCGGCGAGACCACCCGGCCGGCGCCTCGCGCCGAGAGCATTTCCTGGAGGCGCACTCGCTGGTCTGCGAGGACTCGTTGTTTCCGGTCTATCTCCGCGATCAAGGAGGAAAGATCTTCGGCGAAGTCGTCCGGTTCTCGTGCATCGATCGGCGTCGGTTCGATCATCGCGGCAATGGATCCGAGTGGAATGCCGGCGGCGGTGAGCCAACGAATGCGCATCAGCCTGACCAGATCGGGAAGTTCGTAAGTTCTGTAACCGTTGGACAGTCGTCTCGGCTCGGCCAGCAACCCCAGTCGGTGATAGTGCCGAACGGTCCGCGGAGTGGTGCCTGCCGCACTGGCCACGTCGCTGATTCGCATACGAACAGCATTAACTATGACGCTACGTCATAGTCAAGGCCCGGCATGTCGGGCCTTGAGGCATAAGGTCCTGTTCTTCCTGTGAGGAGTTTCGCAGACGAATTTCGCGGGTATTGATCACTTGCGGCGGCGATTTCCAGAGCGAGGGGTCAGCCGCGCAAGGTCTGCCCCCGGCTGTCACTCGCCGGGTGGCGGGCCGCCAAAACCAGCGGGCCGCCGAAAACAATCTGTGCCAGGCGATGATTTCGATGCAAACGACACGACTCGACACCATCCTGATTCTGATCGTCGGGACGGCAATCGGACTGAGCGTCTGGCTGGCCACGCAGGAACCATTCGCGTCGATCGGACTCGGAATCGCAACGGTAGTGATCTGCTGGATCTCTTGCTCGATGATCCACGGCTTCCCACACCGATCGACGAAGGACATGCGTCCGCGCGAGAACCAGGATCGCGAGTCACCGAAACGGCGCTGACGTCGCGTAGGGATGAGGCCAACCGTGGAGGCCCGGACACAGCGAAGTGAGTGGTTCACCTACCGCAGGTGAACCACTCACTTCGGTCAGAGGATCACACCTCGTCAGGTCGCCAGGTCGCGACGGCCCAGATCACAGCGACGTCGAGGGCGATGATCACGATCGACCACAGCGGGTAGTACGGCATCCACAGGAAATTCGCCACGATCGAAAGTGCCGCGATGACGAATGCCATCCCGCGGGCCCACGCCATGCCGACGAACAATCCCAGCGACACCGCGATGCCGATGATTCCGAGCACGATGTGGATCCAACCCCATGTCGTGACATCGAATTCGAAGGTGTAATTGACTCCGACGATCAGCAGATCGTTGTCCGCGAGAGCCGCGATGCCCTGCAGCAACGCGACGATTCCCGCGACGAAGAGCAGGCATGCTGCCGCCACCGTGGTCCCGATGGCAAAGCCTTGTCGGACAGGATGGTTCGCATGAGATTGGTGCGGAGCAGTCATGACATCCCCTTCTTCGGCGAAATAGCGTGAGAACAGTATTCAAAGGTTCACGCCGCCGGACATCACCCAGCAAGGATGAACAGCCGTCCAGCACTGCAATCAAATTTCATGGGAACATATGTTCGATTTCGGTGTACGGTGGAGTCTATGACCGCCACGATGCAACCGTCTCTGTTCGACAACGGTGACCTGGGCGTCTCTTTGGGCGATCTCGAGGGCACGGTGCAGAGACGTATCCTCACCGCCGGCGCATGGGTCGACCATCGCCCGGCCTGGCTGACCGGATCGGAGGCCGTGTTCGACAATCTGGAAGCTACGGTGCCGTGGCGTTCCGAACGGCGTCAGATGTACGACCGCGTTGTCGACGTCCCTCGTCTGGTGTGTTTCTACGCAGAGAATCAACCACTGCCGGACGCACTTCTCACCGAAGCCAAAGACGCGCTGAGCAGTCACTACTTCGACGAACTCGGCGAACCATTCGCCACGTCGGGTCTCTGTTTCTATCGCGACGGTTCCGACAGCGTTGCCTGGCACGGGGACGATACGGGACGAAGTCGCACCGAGGACACGATGGTGGCCATCCTGTCTCTCGGTGCGGCTCGCCCGCTCCTATTGCGCCCTCGTGGGGGCGGCGAATCCATCCGCTTCAATCTCGGACACGGAGATCTACTCGTCATGGGCGGATCCTGCCAACGCACGTGGGAACACTGTGTCCCGAAGAGTGCGCGGGCCCTCGGGCCGAGAATCAGCGTTCAATTCCGCACTCGCGGAGTTAGATAGCGTCGCGGAGTTCGTCTCGCAGCGCCTTCCGATTGAGCTTGCCGACGGCCGTCTTCGGTATGGATTCTGCGAAAACAACCCGACGCGGCTTCTTGTACGACGCCAGTCGCTCGCCGACGTGCGCGACCAATGATGCTTGCAGTACGTCGTTTTCGACGGTCCCGTCCTCGAGCACCACCACAGCCGTGACCGCCTCCACCCACTTGGCGTCGGCGGTACCCACCACGGCGACCTCACGGACAGACGGATGCGTCAGGAGTGCATCCTCGACTTCACGGGGGTAGACGTTGTATCCGCCGCTGATGATCATGTCCGAAGCTCGGTCCTTCAAGAACAAGAATCCTTCGGCGTCGAACTGACCGATGTCACGGGTGTGAACCCAGCCGTCTTCGGTGAAGGTGTCCGCATTCAGTTCCGGTGCATTGAAGTATCCGGCGATCGCCGATGGCGAGCGGATCACGATTTCACCCGGTTCTCCCTGGGGCACTTCGTTTCCCTCGCCGTCGAGCAGCCTGATCTCGACGTCGATGGCCGGCTGACCACAGGACAGCAGGCGATCTTCCGTGTGATCTTCGGGCCGTAAGACTGCAATACACAGCGGTGCCTCGGTCTGCCCGTAGTACTGGAGAAAACGGTGTTGCCCCCACGCCTGCATTGCACGTTCGATGGTGGCCAGCGGCATCGGCGACGCACCGTAGATCACGGATTTCAGACTCGAGATGTCTGCGCTCGCAAAATCAGGGCGTTCGAGGAGCATCTGAATCATCGTCGGCACCAGATTGATTGCCGTAGCCCGATGCTCGGTTATCGAGTCCAAGAAGGTCGACGGGTCGAAACCGGGGAGGATGACGGTCTTACCGCCACGGAGCCAGAATGGAAGCACGAAGACACCGCTGGCGTGAATCAGTGATGCTGCGTGCAACATCGTGTCGTCCTGAGTCGCCGGAAGCAGATTGAGCAGAACATTGCGGCAGATTCCGGCGTAGCTGCGCTGAGTGTGCTGCGCGGCCTTCAGCGTTCCCGTGGTCCCGGAAGTGAACAGCGTCAGGATCACGTCGTCGGGATCTACCTCGACGTCCGGAGTGGCCGAAGACATGCCCTGTGCTCGATCCAACAGCGAAAGCTGCCCCTCCGCACCTGTTTCCAGCCCGACGAACGTCCGATCCGGGAACCTGGCGGACAGTTCAGCAGCTCGGCCGGCAAGGTCAGTACCGAAAACGACGTGCGAGGTGTCGGTGTCCTCGAGCATTCGTGCGTGCTCGTCGAGCGAGAGTCGCGAGTTGAGCGGAACCCTGTTGATGCCGGCTTTGACACACGCAAAATCGACAGGCACGCTGGCAAGAGAGTTGTTGACCAGCAACGCAACCCGTGCGCCACGCCCGATACCGAGCGCGATGAATGTATGCGCCAATCGGCTGCTGAGTTCGTCCACTTCCGTGAACGTCATCGATCGATCGCCGAAGACGACGGCTGTTCGCGGTCCGTGCTGTCGCGCACCACGGGCGATCAGATCTCGGGTTACGGGCATCATGGTTCAGTTTCCTCGTTCGAATTCGGGTTGTTCTCGAATCGGCCGTGCCGGCCGGCGCCCGCGGCGAACGCAGCAGCGCCGCGCACACCTTCGGCGATGACAATGGGATTTCCTGCGACACCCTCGGCGCGCAGTGCTTCGGCAAGTGGTAGATCAAAAGATCGGTAGGCCGATGCGCGATCCGCGAGCATGCAGAGTTGTGGGAAAGCGGACAACTGGTGCGCAAGCTCCTTGGCTACCTGGAGTGACTGCCCCACTGGAACAACACGATTGGCCAGTCCGAAGGCCAACGCCTCCGAAGCGTCGACCGGGCGACCGGTCAAGATCATGTCGAGCGCTCGCCCCTGCCCGACGATTCGCGGCAGTCGCACGGTCCCGCCGTCGATGAGAGGAACTCCCCAGCGCCGGCAGAAGACTCCGAACACGGAATCCTCCTCGCAGATCCTCAGGTCCGCGAGCAATGAAAGCTCGAGCCCTCCGGCCACTGCGTATCCACTGACGGCGGCGATCAATGGTTTGGACAACACCAACCGACTCGGCCCCATCGGGCCGGTGCCGCCGCCTTCCGGATGCAACTCGTGCACGCGCGCGGGGTCGGAGACTGCGGTCAAATCCGCACCGGCACAAAATGTGCCGCCCGCACCCCACAGAATTGCCACCTTCTGACTCTCGTCCGACTCGAATTCCAGGAAGGCATCACGCAACTGCGCCGCCATCGGCCCGTCCACCGCATTCTTGCGATCAGGGCGATTCATCACGATGACAGTGACGCCACCGTCACGCTCCACATAGACATCGCCACCTGGTCGATCGGAGTCGGTCACGATATTTCCTCACTGCTCGCGGATAAGGTTTCCCGGTACCCACCATGCCACTTGTAACAGAATTTGTCAGGAGTTGTTCAAAAGTTGTTACAAACTGATCGAGGAATGTCCGCAACCCGAGTTGTGCTGGACCTCGCAACAGCGAGCCCGGACACCGAGTTCAGCACCGCTGTGCTGACCCGGGCCGGCGAGATCGTCGGCGTCAGCGCATCAAGCATTCGCGTGGCAGCGGGCCGACTGTGCCGCGAGAACAAACTGCGTCGTACCGCTCGTGGAACGTACGTCCTCAACCCGGACGGCATCCCCACCTACAGCGAGGTCGAGGGGTGGCGAACTCGTACCGATCGCATACGCCCCTGGGACGGTACCTGGATCGCCGTCGAGCACTCGGGGCTCAAACGAAGCGACCGCACTGCCGCCCGCCGGCACGATCAAGCGCTGCGACTGGCGGGTTACGAGGAGTGGAAGCCCACACTCGCAGTCCGTCCGAACAATCTCCTCGGCGGCACGGACAGCGCCCGCCGCACTCTCCGCCGACTCGGCGCCGCCCCCGAATCGGCCGTCATGGAAATCGCTCACCTTGCCCCCGAGGATGATTCGACAATCCGCACACTCTGGAACTCGGAAGCACTGTTGGCCGACATCGCCGAGGCCCGTGAAGCACTCACACAGGCGCAAACACGCCTGGCGACAATCAGTCGCGAGGAGGCGGCCCGCGAATCACTTGCTCTGGGCAGCGCGGTGATCGCGGTCATCGTGCGCAATCCGCTCCTTCCGGAAGAACTCGAACCGACACAGCCACTGCGCGAACTGATCTCGCACATGCTCGAGTACCAGGACGCATCTCGCGAACTGTGGCAGTCACTGCTCCGGTTCTGATCGATTTCTCCCAGAAGGTAATTCAGTATGTTGCACGGCCGCCGCTGGCGTCGTACACGGCGCCGGTCGAGTAACTTACCGCCGACGACGACAGCCAGGAGATCAGTTCGGCAATCTCGTCGGCCCTCCCCATTCGCGCCATCGGCGTCAAAGACTGCGAACGGGCGAGGATGGCCGGATCGGTGCCGGCATTCATAGGACTTTCCACGGCCGCCGGAGCTATCGCGTTGACCAGCACACCGGTGGTGGCGACCTCTTTGCCGAGTGATTTCGTCAGCGCGACGACGGCCGCTTTGGACGCGGAATATGCACTCTGATTCGGGTTTCCGTCCTTGGCCGCAATACTTGCGAGGTTGACGACCCTCCCCCACCCCGACGCAACCATCCCCGGCACGAACGCCCGGCACATCAGGAATGTCCCTTCGACGTTGATGCGGAACGTACGCTGCCAAGCCGCGAGGTCGACGTCGACGAGTGGCGCTGATGGTCCTACGATTCCCGCACTGTTGATCAAGATGTCGACTCTGCGGAGCCTGGTTCGAAGCGCATCGACTGCTGTCGGATCACTCACGTCGAGTTGTTCGTCCGCGCCTTCGGCAAGATCTGCCGTTACCACCCGAACTCCCCTCTCCGTCAACAGCTTTGCACTGGCGGCGCCGATTCCGCTCGCACCGCCGGTAACGAGCGCTGTGACACCCTCTGGGTAACCCTGCATCGCATTCACTCCTGAGTTTCTGTGCGCTACGCACTCAATTTATGTTGCAAACAGGCATAATTGCCGTCACACTGTGTAGAAATTCTGAATATATGGCGTTTGTTGTCAACGTCAAATACCTGGAGGCCTTGCCGATGGAAACCCGCTGGTTGCACGCGTTTGTCGCGGTTGCGGAAGAACTTCACTTCGGGCGGGCCGCATCACGGCTCCAGATGGCCCAGTCGCCGCTCAGCCAGATGATCCGAAAGCTCGAAAAGGACATCGGCGTCAAGTTGTTCGAACGAAGCACTCGCAGCGTCGCACTCACATCCGGCGGACATGCCTTTCTCCCCCACGCCTATCGCGTCATCGAGAACATGGAGACGGCACGACACGCTACGCGCGCGTCGTCGGGAGGCGTCTACGGACGAGTCACAATCGGGTTCACCGGAGTGCTCAACTATCAAGCACTTCCGCCACTGACACGCGCGTTGCGTCAGCGTTATCCGGAAGTCGAACTGACACTCCTCGGCCGGATCATGACGCGCGACGCCGTCATCCAACTCGAGAGCGGCGCCCTCGATCTCGCCTTCGTCGGACTACCCGTGGAATCCGCATCACTGTCTACCCGGCTGATCCGACGGGAGGCATTCGGCGCTGTGCTTCCGATCGACCATCCCCTCGCAGAGAGGGACGCGATCGACCTCCGCGAATTGGCCGACGACGGATTCGTGACCACCCCGCTCTCGGCCGGCTCGGCCCTCCAGGAAACCGCGATGCGCGCCTGCATCAACGCAGACTTCAGGCCTCGCGTGGTTCAGGAGATCACCGATCCGTACATGATCCTGATGCTCGTTGCCGCCGGCGTCGGTGTAGCGCTGATGACGTCCGGTATGGCTGCTATCACCCCACCTGGCAGTGTGTTCGTCCCACTCACCGGCGAGCCGACGTTCATGAATCACGGAATTGCCTGGTCACCGCGGCACATGACCGATGCGCTCGCCGTCGCATTGGAGACATCCGAGGAAATTCTGCCGACGCCGGAGATTGAGACCAAAAACGTCATTATCTGAGACTCATTTAGTGTTGGACGCGCCATAGTCCTTCGTGGCACTGTCGTCTCAGCCGCCGAAAGGTGAGGGACGTCACCGATGCGTGGTGCATCACCAAACGTGCCGCCACGGCCGGCCCATCGGGACGAAAGGACTTCACATGGCACCACCGATCACCTCCACCGGTTCCACGCACTCCACTGCGGAGCACCCGAATTCGAATGCGCGCCGCGCCGCCGTTTCGGGCTTCCTCGGCAGCACCCTCGAGTACTACGACTTCTTCATCTACGGCTCCGCGGCCGCGCTGGTGTTCCCCAAGATCTTCTTCCCCGGCGGCGGATCAACGGCAACCCTGCTCTCGATCAGCACCTTAGGTGTCGCCTACGTCGCCCGCCCGCTCGGCGCGGTGCTTTGGGGACACCTCGGCGATCGGTACGGACGCAAGAACGCGCTTCTCGCCTGCCTGCTCCTCATGGGTGTTGCGACGGTCATCGTCGGTTGCCTGCCGACCTACGACCAGATCGGCATCGCCGCGCCGATCATTCTCGTCTTGCTTCGCCTTCTTCAAGGGCTCTCTGCGGGCGGTGAATCACCCGGCTCTTCGGCACTGACGCTCGAACACGCACCTGATCACCGTCGTTCGTTCTTCACCTCGTTCACCATGAGCGGGATCATGTTCGGCATCGTCGTCTCCAGCCTGGTATTCATCCCAGTGGCGAGCCTGCCCGACGAAGACCTCTACTCGTGGGGTTGGCGAGTTCCCTTCTGGCTCAGCATCATCGTGACCGTCGTCGCGCTGTGGCTACGTCGCGCCCTGGATGAGCCGGAGGTATTCGAGGAACTCAAGGAACAGGACGAGACGGCCGGAATTCCCGTCGTCGAGATGTTCCGCTCGCACTGGCGCACCGTGATCCGTATCAGCATGAGCTCGACCTTCGCGATGATCAACACCATCGTCAACGTCTTCGCCCTGGCGTACGCCGTCGAATCCGGCTTCGAGCGCTCCACGATGCTGTGGGCAATCGCGACCGCCAATTTTGTTGCCGTACTGACTCAGCCGCTGTTCGGCATCCTCTCGGATCGCTACGGACGCAAGCCCATCTTCGTCGTCGGCGCGATCGGAGCCGGCCTGATGATCTTCGTCTTCTTCCATTCGATCGGAACCCAAAGCGTCCCCATGGTCTTCGCTTCGGGAATCGTCATGATCGGCATCTTCTACGCCATGCCCAACGGCACGTACCCGGCGTACTTCCCGGAGCAGTTCCCCGCGAAGGTCCGATACACCGGAATGGCCGTCAGCCTCATGCTCGGACTCCTTGTTGCCGGCTTCACACCGGCTATCGCTCAGGCGATTTCAGCCGGAGACAAGAGCAACTGGACACCGGTTGCCTGGATGTGCCTGGGCTTCGCCGTCGTCTCCGCCATCGCGGCAATGACCGGACCGGAAACGTACCGCACGCCCACAGCAGAACTGGGCCAACCGAAGCCGAGCCTGCCGATCAAGCAGGACTCAGAGCTCACCAGCAACAACGCTTGACCGGACCGGCCCCTCGCGCTGAATTGCCGCGAGGGGCCGTCCCCACTTATGCAGGAGAATGTCATGACCACCGAATACACACGTCACCGTATCGGCCTTGTCGGGTCGGGTATCGCCACCTCACTCTCGCCCGCGTTGCACGCACACGAAGCAGCAGCACTGGGACTCGACGATTACAGCTACGAACTGGTAGATCTCGAGAACCTGAACATCTCGGTCGAGAAAACCGGTGAGGTGGTGCGTGGCGCCGTCGCGGGCGATTTCACCGGACTGAACATCACCCACCCGTGCAAGCAGGTTGTCGTGGACGCGCTCGACGAGCTGTCCGACAACGCGCGGTTGCTCGGTGCCGTCAACACGGTTGTGGTCGACAACGGCCGTTTGATCGGCCACAACACCGACCACAGCGGATTCCTCACAGCACTGCAGCGCGGTTTGCCCGACGCCGCCTTGGACCGAGTGGTGCTTGCCGGGGCAGGAGGGGCGGGTTCCGCTGTGGCATACGCACTCGCCGCCGCCGGCACCACGGATCTTCGCATCGCAGATATTGATCCCGCTCGCGCTGCCGATGTGTGTTCTCGCGTCGCCTCGGCCTTCCCTGGCACGCGCACAACGGCTTTGGCGATCGATGAGATCGCCGTCAACCTGACTACGTGCGACGGCGTCGTCAACGCATCTCCGATCGGGATGGTCGGCCATCCCGGAACTCCGTTCGACCCCGCGGCGCTCCACGCGGGCTTGTGGGTTGCGGACATCGTCTATCGGCCGATGCGCACCGAATTGCTCGACGCTGCAATTACTCTCGGATGTCGAGTCCTCGACGGCGGCCAGATGCTGGTGGCTCAAGCCTCTGACACCTTCACACTCCTGACGGGTGTCGAAGCCGATACGGATCGCATGCGCAGCCATCTGAGCGAGCTGCTCTCCGAGACGGCACGCGCATGAGCACAACCGAACACCTACTTTCTCGCGAAGTACCAGGAGCACTGATGAACGTGACTGCGCCGTTCGCCGAACCTCTCGACATGGGCAGCGTCCGCCTCCGGAACCGGTTCGTGTCGGCCCCGATGGAACGCAACTACTGCGAAGTCGACGGCACCATGACGGACGAGTACATCGCGTACCTCGCCCGCCGCGCCGAAGGTGGTGCTGCACTGATCTTCACCGAAGCGAGCTACGTGCGTGCCGACGGCAAGGGACGCATCCGGCAGATGGGCGTCGACGTCGACGAACGGATTCCCGGCATCAAGAAGATGGCCGACGCGATCCACGCTCACGGCGCCCTCGTCGGAGTCGAACTCAACCACGGTGGACGTACGGCGCAAGGTTCTGTCAGCGGGTTTGTTCCCGTTGCCCCGACACCGATTCCGTGTTTGGTTGTCGGCGGCGAGATGCCAGAACAACTCGACGGCGAGGACATCGAGCACATCATCGAATGTTTCGGTGAAGCCGCGGCACGCTGCCAGCAGGCCGGCGTCGACGTCATCTCCCTGCACGGTGGCCACGGGTATCTGATCCACCAGTTCCTCTCCCCTGCTTACAATCACCGCGACGACGAGTGGGCCGACCCCACCTTGTTCGTCAACAAGGTCATCGCCTCCGTCCACGAGCACGCACCGGGAATCACTCTGGGACTCCGATTCTCAGCCTTCGAAGGCATCGACGGCGGACTCGACGCCGAGATGACTCGCGCTCGCATCGGCGCCATCGACACCGACCGACTCGATTTCCTCGACGTCTCGGCCGGCAACTACGAAGCGGGACAGTGGATCATCCAGCCCGGTGAATGGTCGCGCGGTCTCCTCGCGCCGTACTCCGAGCAGTACCAGCGCGACTTCGACATCCCGGTGGGAGTGGCCGGACGCATCACGTCGCCGGAGATCGCTGCGCGGATCATCGAATCCGGGCAGGCGAACTTCGTCAGCATGGCTCGTACGCTGCACGCAGATCCGGACTTCCCGAATCGTGCCATCGACGGTGGCCGGTACCGCCCTTGCATTGCCTGCAACTACTGCATCGACAGCCTGGCCGCCGGCCCCATTCCCTGCTCCGTCAACCCGTGGGTCGGCCGCGAATTGGATCAGCCTACAAAGCCGGCTGATGCCACCGTGCGGGTCGCCGTCATCGGTGCCGGGCCGTCGGGAATGGCCGCTGCCCGCGACCTCGCACTTGCCGGTCACCGCGTCGACCTGTACGACGAGCGACCCAGCCTCGGTGGCGACTTCGCTCTGGCATCGAAGCTTCACGAGTATCCCGAATATGGACGGATCGTGGACTGGTACGCCGCGGAACTGGCTGAACTCGGGGTCCACTGCCACACCTCGACCCGGGTAGATGCTGCTTTGCTCTCCGGTGTCGATTTCGACGCCATAGTTCTTGCCGCCGGCGGCGTCGGCCCCGTGGTCGATCTCCCCGGAGCAGCTACCCGTACCGTTCGCGACGTCCGCGAATTCCTCGTCTCCAGCGATCCGACTCCTGCCGCTGTCACCATCTTCGGCGCCGACCGTGAAGCTGCGGCCGTCGCCGACGATCTCCTTCAGAAGGGCACCCAGGTCGTGATGATCGGCCCGCAGGAAACCATCGCGCACGACGTCGGACGCCGCGGAAAGATCGTGCTGCTGCCGCGCCTGGCCGCAAGTGAGAACCTCACGACCTACCTCAGCTCGATCGTCACCACAGTCGCCGCTGACCGCGTCACGATTTCGACGGCCGGTGTGCTGAGCGAGGTCGATGCTCCCGGCGAACTGCTGATCTCGCAAGGCGTCGAGCCGCGTTCGGAACTTCTTGCCGAACTCCGTTCACTGGCACCACGACTCGGAGTACATACCGTCGGCGACGCGAGCGGTGACGGCGGGTCCATCCATGCCGCACTCGTGACCGCAGCCGACGTTGCCGTCGCGATCACCGCCGCCGCTGCGGCACGTCAGGAGGTTCACGCATGACCACACAGGCAGCCACACCCGTGGCAACTGCATTGCCACCCATTGGACTCGGAACCTGGCCCCTGGTCGGTGCCGACGCCACGAACTCGGTTCTCTCCGGCATCGAGGCCGGATACCGGCTCGTCGACACCGCCGCGATCTACGGCAACGAGGGCGCCGTCGGTGTGGCGCTGGCGGAATCAGGTGTGCCGCGAGAAGAACTGTTCGTCACCACCAAACTTCGTGGCAACGACCAGGTTTCCGGCGACATTCGGGGCGCCCTCGAGCAGAGTCTGGAACTACTGGGACTCGACCAGCTGGATCTGTTCCTGATCCACTGGCCACTCCCGCGAATCGATCGCTATGTCGCGTCGTTCGAGTCGATGCTGGCCTGCCGCGACGCCGGACTGGTTCGGTACGTGGGTGTGTCGAACTTCCTGGAGCTCCACCTGCGCCGCGTCGTCGCCGAAACCGGCGAGGCACCGGCAGTCAACCAGATTCAGATGGACCCGTCGCTCGCTCGGATCCCGGTTCGCCGCGCCAACGACGAACTTGGCATCTTCACGCAGTCGTGGAGTCCGCTCGGCCGGGGTGACGTGCTCGACAACGCCGTTGTGAGCGAGATCGCCGGTCGAATCGGTTGCACACCAGCTCAAGTGGTCCTCGCTTGGCACGTCGCGCAGGGTGTGGTTCCGGTCGCGCGATCAGCGAACCCGACGCGTCAGGCCGAGAACCTGGCAGCACTCGACGTCACCCTATCCGGCGAGGACATCGAAGCACTGAACAGTCTCGACCGCGGCGAGTCTGCAGCGCGGGACGTCGAAGCAGAGGAACATTTCTGATGACGTTGAAAGTCGGAATCGTCGGCTGCGGCAAGATCGCCGGCAACCATGCCCGCGCGCTGCAACAAGTCCCCGGTGTCGAGGTGATCGGCTGCTGCGATCCCGATCTCGGACGCGCCCAGGAGTTCGCGGCAGCGCACGGCATTCCCGCAGCCGTGAGTTCAGTGGAGCAACTTCTCGCCCTCGGACTCGACGCCTGCACCGTTTGCACGCCGCACCCGGTACATGAAGAGGTAGTCGTGGCCGCTGCCGAAGCGGGTGTACATGTTTTGTGCGAGAAGCCCATCGCAGTCGATGTTGCTGCCGCCGACCGCATGATCGAGGCCGCCGACCGCGCCGGTATCACGTTCGGGGTGCTCTTCCAACGCCGATTCTGGCCGGCAGCACGTCGGATCCGCGACGCCATCGACGACGGGCGGATCGGACTACCCATGCTCGGTGAGGCGTCGGTGATCCTGCACCGCCCGTCTAGTTACTACTCGGCCGATGCGTGGCGCGGACGCTGGGACACCGACGGCGGTGGCGTGCTCATGACACAGGCCGTGCACCAGATCGACATGCTGGCCTGGTTCATGGGCGAGGCCGTCTCGGTCAGCGGCTTCATCCGCACCCACACCCACGGTGAGCACATCGAGACCGAAGACAGCGCGTCAGCTGTGATCTCCTTTGCCTCGGGCGGCACCGCCACCGTCACCGCGACTACCGGTGCCAATCACAATCTGGGTAACCGCGTGACGGTGATCGGGCGCACCGGCGCCATTGCCAGCGTCCTCGAATTTCCTGAAGGGCACGAGGGTGTCAACGAAATCTGGACCGTGCCGGGCGAAGTCGAGTTCCGGTCGCCGTACTCCGCCGACATCGACGCCAATCTCGATGTGGGAGCGGTCAATGCGGCACTGACCGACTTCCACACCCTGCAGGTTCAGGACTTCGCCGACGCGGTCCTGACCGGGCGCGAACCCGCCGTCACCGGTCGAGACGCGCGCGCGTCACTTGCCATCATCGCCGCAATCTACGAATCGTCACGAACGGGCAAGGTTGTCGAGCTGACATCGACACCGACCCTCGCAACAACTGCCAAGGAGCAGAAATGAGTAGCAGTACCCCCCTCACCTACGACGTGGTTGTCGTGGGCTCCGGCGCAGGCGGGCTTTCCACAGCAATTGCCGCAGCACATGGCGGCGCGTCGGTACTCGTTGTCGAGAAGGCCGACACCTGCGGCGGCGCAACGGCCTGGTCGGGCGGGTGGATGTGGACCCCACGCAACATGTTTGCCATCGCCGACGGGGTTGTCGAGGATCGTTCGGCGCCGCGGACGTATCTGGAAAACCGACTCGGCGACAACTTCGACGCCGCCAAGGTCGATGCACTCCTCGACGGCGCCCCGGAGATGGTCGAGTTCTTCGAACGCACGACTGCTCTGAAGTTCGTGCCCGGAGCCAAGATCGCCGATATTCACGGTGACACACCGGGCGCCGGCACGGGTCACCGTTCCGTCGGACCGAAACCGGTGAGTCTGCGAAAGCTCGGACCAGATGTCGCGGCGCTACTGCGTCGGCAGCTGTACGAAACGTCGTTCCTCGGTATGGGCATCATGGCCGGGCCCGACCTGCAGGCTTTCCTGCACTCGACCCGCTCACCAAAAGCCTTTGTGCACTGTGGTGTTCGGGTGACTAAGCACATGTTCGATCTCGCCACCAAGCGTCGTGGCCAGCAACTCGTCAACGGCACCGCGCTTGTCGGCATGATGCTGCGCTCGGCACTCGATCTGGGCGTCGAGTTTCGGGTGAAGACGTCCGCGACCGCGTTGCAGACCGATGACGACGGCCGCGTTGTCGGCGTCCGCCTCGAAGGTCCGGATGGCGCGTACTCGGTAACTGCCACGCGCGGCGTCGTACTAGCCACCGGCGGCTTCGCCCAGGACATCGACCGCCGACGTGAACTGTTCCCCCGTACCCCCACCGGAAACGAGCACTGGTCACTCACTCCGAAGACAACCACCGGCGACGGCATCACCCTCGGCGAATCCGTGGGCGGCCGACTCGACCGCACCCTCGCCTCCCCCGTCGCGTACTGCCCCGTCTCCATCGTTCGCTACCGCAACGGCAAGGAAGGTGTGTTCCCGCACATCCTCGATCGCGGAAAGCCCGGTGTCATCGGAGTTCTCGCGAACGGCAAGCGGTTTGTCAACGAAGCACTCGGCTATCACGACTACACACTCGCGATGGTCGAGCAGGTTCCCGAGGGCGAAGAGGTGTGCTCGTGGTTGATTGCCGATCAACAGTATGTGCGATACCTCCCGCTGGGCATGGCGAAGCCCTTGCCGATCCCGATCCAGCCGTACCTGCGCTCGGGGTACCTCACGCGTGGGCGCACTCTTCGGGACTTGGCCGAGAAGATCGGCGTCGACCCCGTGCAGTTGGAGAAAACCGTCGCAGCTTTCAATATCGGGGCCGTGGCCGGTGAAGACCCCGAGTTCGGTCGCGGTACAACACCGTTCAACCGAGGTTCCGGAGATGCTTCCAATCCGTGGCCGAACCCGTCGCTCGCGCCCTTGCAGAAGGGTCCGTACTACGCGGTGAAAGTCGTGCCAGGGAGTTTCGGCACCTTCGCCGGACTGGTCACGGACTCGTCGTCGCATGTGCTCGACGACAACGACCGCCCCATCGAGGGGTTGCTCGCCGTCGGCGTCGATCAGGCGAGCGTGATGGGCGGGCACTACCCGTCCGGGGGCATCAACCTCGGACCGGCCATGACATTCGGTTACCTGGCCGGCCGGGAACTGGCCGGAGCCGAGACAGTTGGAGCGCACGCATGACACTCTCACTCGGACTGGCAGCCCTCACAGTGCTCGACACCGCACCGATGCAGCACGTCGACTTAGCTGAAAAGCACGGCTTCGACACCATCGGTATCCGTCTGATGCCCGCGGCACCAGGTACGACGGCCTACCCTCTGCACGAGGACAAGCAGTCGTTGGACGAACTGGTGCGTCGACTGGGCGATTCACCGGTCGAGGTATTCGACCTCGAAATCATCCGTCTTGCAGCCGACTTCGACCCCACCGACTACGCTCCGCTGCTCGAAGCCGGAGCACAGCTCGGAGCCAAAGCCGTTCTGGTGGGCGGCGACGACCGCGACCGCGCTCGGCTCACGGACTCCTATGCCCGCCTCGCTGAACTGTGCGCGAACTACGGCATCGTCGCTTCCCTCGAGTTCATGCCGTGGACTGCGGTGCCCGATGCACGTGCGGCCATCGAGATCGTCTCGGCGGCAGACGGTCCGGCTCGTAGTGTCCTGGTCGACGCATTGCACACCGACCGCTCGGCGACAACGCTCGAGGATCTTGCGTCCATCCCTCGCGAGTGGTTGCACTACGCCCAGATGTGCGACGGTTCGACCCCCGCTCCCACTGGGGACGCAGAGCTGATCCGTCAGGCCCGCGAGGAGCGTCTGGTGCCCGGCACCGGCGGCATCGCCCTGGCCGACATCTGGTCGACTTTGCCTGCCGGACTGCCGGTCAGCATCGAATTGCCCAACGAGCCGCTGCGTCAGGCCGTCGGCACCGACGCCTGGCTGGAGCGCCTGGTCGAGGCCACGCGAGAAGTGTTGGCCTAGCGGCCCTGTGCGCCTTTTTGGTAGTTGGCGCTACCAAATAGGCGCACGGGGGCGTCAGCCCCTCCGAGCCGCAACGGCCTGCGCCAGACGGTCCAACTGCGCTGCGGTGGTGGACCAGTCGATGCACGCGTCGGTGATCGACTGGCCGTAGGTGAGCTCGTCCGCCTTGCCCAAGGTCAGGTCCTGACGGCCGGCCTCGATGAAACTCTCCAACATGACGCCCGCGATTCCCTGCTCGCCCTCGGTCAGACGTCGGGCAATGTCGTCGAGCACGATGACCTGACGCTCATGGTCCTTGCTGCTGTTACCGTGGCTCGCGTCGATGACCACGCGCTCGGGCAGGTTCGACTTACGCAGGCGGGCAAGGGTGTCCGCGACGGTCTCGGCATCGTAGTTCGGTCCGTCGCTACCGCCACGAAGAATGACATGGCAGTCAGGGTTGCCCGCGGTACGGATCAAGGCAGCCTGGCCGTCGAGGTCCGTTCCGGGGAACACGTGGCTCGCTGCCGCGGCGCGGGTGCCGTCGACGGCTACCTGTACGTCGCCTTCGGTGGAGTTCTTGATACCGACGGGCATGGACAGCGCGCTGCACAGCTGACGGTGAACCTGACTGGCGGCGGTCCGGGCGCCGATCGCACCGTAGCTGACCAGGTCGGCAATGTACTGAGGCATGATCGGATCAAGGAACTCGCAGCCGACAGGCAGGCCCAGGCTCGACACGTCGAGAAGCAACTTGCGGCCGATACCGAGCCCGGTGTTGATGTCGAACGTGCCGTCGAGGTGGGGGTCGTTGAGCAGGCCCTTCCACCCGAGTGTGGTGCGCGGCTTTTCGAAGTAGACGCGCATGACGATGTGCAGATCGTCCCGCAGTTCGTCGGCCTTGGCGGCCAACCGGCGGGCGTAGTCCATCGCCGCTTCCGGATCGTGCACAGAGCACGGACCGACTACGACGATCAAACGATCGTCGTCACCGTTGAGGATGTTGATGGTGTCGGCCCGACCGGTGCGCACAGTGGCGGCGGCGACCTCGTCCGGAGCGTGCTGAGCACGAACAGTCGCCGGTGACACGAGCGGGCTGATACTCACAGTGCGCTGATCGTCGAGGCTGTCCGAAGCTGCGGTGGTGTCGATGGTGACAGTCATGGGGTTTTCGGTTTCCTGTTCTCAGGCCGACCCCAGAGATGAAGAGAAACTCCAGCGAGCCGGTCTGTAGTCCGGCTCTTGGGTGGAGGTTGTCAGCGCGTGGTTACGCCGGCAGGCCCACCCGGGGCCGGCCTGCTAAACCAGAAATAGACGCGCTGCATGTCGGCCACGATACCTCGAGTTCGGATCAGATGGGCGCGCCCCTCCACAACGAGCCGAATCCGAGGGGAGAGTCCCGTGGCACGAGCCCGTGACGAATGGCCAAATCCGCTGAGCGATTGGCGCTTTCGAGCAAGGCTGCGGCTACGGAATTCGAATACGTTGGTCAGGCACCTGCCAATGCCCGGAACATCAGATGGAGCTGCGCCTTCTCATGCCTGTGATCGAATCGACCGAAACCTTCCACCCGACGGTGTCCCCTTTTGCGACCGATACCCCCTTGCAGTCGACAAGAGATGTGGACGGCGAGTTCACCCGTCTGATCGATTCCTTGACACGACGCGGATTCCTGGCCGGTGCGGCGGCGCTCGGTACACTAGGCGCACTCTCTGCATGTTCGGGCGAATCCAGCGGCACCGAAGCCTCCGACGAGTGGGTCGACATCGTCGTCGCGGACCAGGCCTACCGCCTCCCGCGGGACCCCAAGCGCGTCGTGGTGCTCGAAGCTCGAGGCGCCCTCGATTTTGCACTACTTGCCGAGTACCCGATCGTCGCGACCAATTGGGATCCGAAGTCTCAACTCATGCGCCAGGTACCCGCCGGCGCGGCTCGCCTCGGTGGGACGAACAACGAACCGAATGCCGAATCGATACTGAGCCACGACCCCGATCTTTTGGTCGTCGGGAAAGGCTGGTGGAATTACTACCAGGACAAGGGCCTGCTCGGCACTGACATCGCACCGGTGCTCGTCGTCGACGAGGGCACGACGGGCTCGTCGTGGAAGCAGGCCATGACCGCGCAGCTCACGGCTCTCGATCGCCGCGAAGTCGCCGAACGCGTCATCGCCCGATACAACGCCGAACTTGCACAAGCGCGGGCCAAGATCGGTGGTCTCCTCGAAGGCAAGTCGATTGCGATCGCCGGCGCAGACAGCGGTCAGATCTGGCTGCAGAACAACACGTTCGCCGTCTCGGTTGCGCAGGACCTCGGCTTGAACGTCTTGACCGACGCTGCCCATGCCGCACCTGATCGGAAGGATTCGACTTTCTACAGCCTCGAGGAGCTTGCGATCTTCGACCAGGCCGACTTCGTCTTGCTACAGAACCCCGACGCTGTGGAAGCCGAGTCGCCCACGTGGAAACGAGTCCGCGCTGTCCAGGACGGCCATGTCGGGCATCTGCGATACGACCTCAACAACGGCCTCGCTCTGACTGCGATGGCCCTGGCCGCTGACATCGCCGAGCAGGTACAGGTCATGCGCTGACGTCTTCGGGATCGCCTTCCGAATCAGAAATCAACCGGATTCTCTGTCATACGAACAGTCGATACTGACTCACTCGGAAACGGATTATCTTGTCACCTGCCCGTGCTCTTCGCACGTCAGAGGGTGTTTCTCCGAACGCCCTGTTTCTCCGAACGCTAGGTGACCAATGACGCAGAACCCGTACTACGGCCAGCAACAACCGGTCGGCCCTCCGCCGGACAACAATCTGGTCTGGGCGATTCTCGTGACAGGGTTCTGCTGCCTCCCGCTCGGCATCGTCTCGATCGTCAAATCAAGCCAGGTCAACACTTTGTGGGCGCAAGGTCAGTTCGACGCTGCGCAAAAATCAGCTGACGATGCCAAGAAGTTCGCCTTGTGGTCAGTCGGCGCAGGTGTTGCCGTCGCTGTTCTGTACTTCCTTTTTGTCGTCGTCCTTGCCGGATCGAGTTCCCTGTGACCGCCGACGCCGACCGGCGACACTGATTAGCGGCCAAACACCGAACTGCAATGACACCGAATTGTGGTGACACCGAGAACGATGACATATCACGACTCGCCGCACTGAAGGCGCCAGCGGCAGTTGCGTTCACGGCAATTGCGCTGTGCGCCTTCATCTCCTGGAGTGACCCCACCACACCTGGTGGGGTCATTCCCGTTTGTCCGACCAAAGCGCTGTTCAACGTCAATTGTCCCGGTTGCGGTAGCACTCGGATGGTGTACAGCCTCATCCACGGCGATTTCGGTGCAGCGATGCGTTTCAATGCGTTTGGCCTCGTGATGCTGCTTGCACTGGCGTTCACGTACGTCTCGTGGACGACCGCCCGCACCCGTGGAAGACCCGTCGTGCTCTGGCATCAGTTGCGCTGGTCACCGGCTGTGATCTTGACACTCGTGTTGATCTGGACGACGGTCCGCATAGCCCCGATCCCGATATTTGCCAGTCTCCGCATCTAGGCCGGATCTCCTCACGCGTCCAAACGGAATACACCTCGCACCTGGCGTACGCCGTTGATCTGCACCTCGACGGCATGTTCGCCGGCGTAGTACTTCCGGGTGCTGATCGGTTTGAAGGAATGCCTCTTCGCGATACGGGCCGGCACCCCGGGATCCAGCGTTCGTGTTGTCAGTTTGAAGACCTTGGGCGTCGTCTGCCCGTTGGCCTTCACGTGGTGGACGATGTAATCGATCACGACGGTGACGGACTCGCTGCCATTGTTCGTGACGGCGAAGTCGAAGGTGAGTTCTCCACCCGCATCAACTGTTTCGCGGTCGATGACGAACCCCTCGACCACGACGTCGGTGGGCGGCGAGAACCCCAAGAGGGACAGAGCATCTGGATCGCCGGCCTTGATCAACGTCCGCAATGCATGTTTGACGATTTTCAGTGTGTTGGCATCCGGTGTCTGCAGCCAACGCTTCGCAGTCGATACTGCGAGCGCAGCGTCAGCACGACTGAGATCGTTGAGATGGTTTGCGACCGAACGTCGTACATATTCCGAATCATCCCGATACAGCTCGTCGAGAATGACGATTGTCGACTCGGGACGCGCCGTCAATTCTTTCACTCGTCTTCCCCAGGGCAAACGAGTACGAGTGCCTTCGGTCGCCAAGCGCCGGACGTGTTCGTCTTCATGGCCGGTCCAGGTGAGTGCGATCGCCAGCGAACGGTCAAGGTTCGTTTCGAGAAATGAGCGAATTGCGAATTCGGCCGTCAGACGCGACGTCAACTCGGCAAGCAGAGCCATTCCCTCGTCGAAATCCGACTCGGAGCCACTTCGTGTCGCCGTGACGGCGACGGCTTCGGTCACCGGCCAGATCATCCAACCGGTGAAGGTCTCTTCTGAAAGCGCACGGCGGATGATCTCGGCGAAGGCCGGAAGATCCTGAGGCAGTTCGGCAGTCATCGCGTCCCGCACAACGCGCGTACGTTCGCCGAGACTCATACCGTCGAATTCGGATGTACTACCCCGAACGAGGGCGAGGCGTGTGTGACCGGAGGCTCGCTCTAGACAGCCTGCCAGATCGGCGACGACGGATTTCCCGAGCAGTTCGTCAGCGGTGGGCATCAGGGGCACACCGTGAGAGCGGAAATCCGATCACCGTCGAGAGTGAAATGGTGATGTAACTGGACGGGGCTTCCGGGAAAATCACCCTCGACCTTCACCGACACGACAACGGCCGAGCCTGGGGTGTTGACCGACTCGATCTTCTGGGTGAAGGTGAACGCCGTCGACACGGCGGACTTCCACGCCACGATTTCTTCGATCCCGACATACGTCCGGCCGTCGTCACGAACCACTGCGTCTTCGGTGAAAACGCCGCGGACGTCGCCGCCGTCGAAATACGCGCGCGCTGCGCCTGGCACCTTCGCTGAGTCGATCATTCGCGAAGAGTACTGCTGGGGTCCGACAGGTTCGGCGAACTCACTGCCCGAGCAGACGCCGCCAACTGAATCTCCATCAACAGCCTGGCCGACGGCTCGGAGAGGTCGGTATCCGTGATCTCCTCGACCCTCTTGATCCGATACCTGAGGGTGTTCGGGTGAATCCGAAGCTGCTCGGATGCACGTCGGACATCGCCCGAATGTGCGAGGTAAACGGAGATGCTTTCGCGCATGTTCGACCCGTTGCGTCTGTCGTAGACGTCCAGGGCGTCGACTCTCGGATCGTGCAGTTGCTCGTCGGCCGCAATGGTGTCCATGATTTCGCCCAGCAGCACCGGTGTGCGCGAGTCCGCGAGGGTGGTCACACGAACATCCCCCGACGTTCCGTCCAAGACCCGATCCACTTCGGCCCGAGCCTGGGCCACCTCCGCAAGCGTCGAAACCGGCGACGAGACCGCGGCCCGTAGCCCCGAAGGCGACACCTTGTCCAAACGCGCGACAACTTCGCGGGTCCACGAGACTGTGGATTTCACGGATTGGGTTCGCGGAAACAGCACATAGATCCGGGTGCCGACGGCACTCACCAGCGATTCACGCTGAAAGGCGCTGGCGTGCAGTCGCAAAGACGACACGAGTTCGCCCGAAGACGGCAGCCCACCGTTTCCGATACTCGCCACTCCGACCACCATCGCCGGTCCGGACATCGGGATGGTCAACGAGGCCGCGAGCGAAGGAACGTCGACACCGCCGCCGCGAACCCCGAGCAACCGCTGAATCTGTATCGCCTCGTTACTCGGCGCGTCTCGGAAGCGCGAAATCAGCCGAGCAGCAACGGCCGCGGCACCGCGGAGCACGCTGTCGGCATCGCCGGCAATGGGAACCGGGCCTTCCTGCACCCAGATCGTGCCGAGAAGATCAGAGCTGAAACCGCTCTCCCCCTTGACATTGTCGGATATTCTCCGAATCGGAACCACCAACCGTCGCCTGATCGCAAGGTCGTCGTGAGCGGGCACCTCCACTACGTCGTCGCTTCGCCGCAGGCTCTCGAAGACGCCCCACTCCTGTAGCTTTCTGAGGTATTCGCGAGGTCCTTCGCGGCCGAGGATTGATTGCCGACGTAGCTCGTCCGCAGCATCTCCCGATGCCGAATAGGCCAAGACGTGGGAATGCTCGTCCTCGATGCTGACCATCCCCCGCGTGATTGCGGCGACGTTCTGCGCCAGCTCGAACAAGTCTGTGTCACTACCGAATACGATGTCGTCCGAATCCTGTCGGGACACCGAATGATCGAGCACGCCCCGGATGGTCGTGAACAATCGATCCCAACGAGCATCCGGATGGACCG
The DNA here is from genome assembly GCF_027854095.1 of Rhodococcus sp. C-2. Lineage (NCBI taxonomy): Bacteria > Bacillati > Actinomycetota > Actinomycetes > Mycobacteriales > Nocardiaceae > Rhodococcus > Rhodococcus sp. C-2. The sequence goes on from NZ_JAQGFI010000006.1 coordinate 440,483, forward strand.
CTATCAAGGCGATCCCGGCGCGCTGTGCCGCCGCACGCACCGACGTGTCCGAGGCCTCCTTCGACATGACGGCCCGAGGCGCTGATCCCTTCTGATCGAGGCGGTTCAGCCAGGCCGCCAATTCGGCTGCGCCGATACCGACAGCGAGCCAGAACTCAGAGGATTCGACGGCCGCGGTTCTGGGGCGCGTGAGGTCCCCGACCTCTGCGAACACCACGGAGTCGACGAAGACGTCATCACCCGACGGCGCGAGGACGAGCTCGACAAAAGCTCCGCCCAGCGCCCGAAGGACCGCGTCGAGCCTGACCCCACGGATAGACACGTACCACCCACTCCCCGGACCGTCGCAACGCCTCAACTTCGAGAATAGTGCATTTTCCTGCGAAAACGGTTCAGCCGATCGGACAAACACGGACACCGATGTTTGGCCGCTCAGCGGATTACTCGCCGACGTCTTTCGACTTGACTGGTTCACGACACGACAACTGCCCACTCCTGAGTCTGCCGAAGGATCGTCATGGACGCCGTTACCAATGTCCCCCACCCAGCCAACGAACCGGTGAACAATTACGCGCCGGGAAGCCCGGAACTATCGCGCCTCCGTACGAAACTGACCGAACTGGCCGAATCGCCGACCGACATCAGGCAGGTCATCGGCGGCATCCACCGAACTGCGGAAGGTAAGCGAGAGAGCGTTGTTCAACCACACCGTCACAGTTCGGTGCTCGGATCGTATGCGGGCGCAACCCACTCGGACGTTCGTGATGCCATCGACGCCGCCGCACTCGCCGCCCCGGCCTGGCGCGACCTCTCGTTCGACGACCGCGCTGCGGTCTTCCTCCGCGCCGCCGATCTACTTTCCGGCCCGTGGCGCGAAACCATCGCCGCCGCAACAATGCTCGGCCAGTCGAAGACCGCATACCAGGCCGAGATCGACGCGCCCTGCGAACTGATCGACTTCTGGCGTTTCAACGTCGCGTTCGCACGTCAGATACTCGCCGACCAACCCGTTTCCGCTCCGGGAGTGTGGAATCGCGTCGAATATCGTCCACTCGAAGGTTTCGTCTACGCGATCACTCCCTTCAATTTCACCGCCATCGCCGGAAATCTCCCCACAGCACCGGCCCTGATGGGCAACACCGTGATCTGGAAGCCGTCACCCACGCAGGCCGTCGCGGCGTACCTGACAATGCAACTACTCGAAGCTGCCGGCCTCCCGCCCGGGGTGATCAATCTTGTTCTCGGCGACGGCCCCTTGGTGTCCGAGGTCGCGCTTGCCGACCCCCGACTGGCGGGTATCCACTTCACCGGATCCACCGCAACGTTCCAGCGTTTGTGGCGTGAGGTCGGAGCCAACATCTCGAACTACCGGACGTATCCGCGTCTCGTCGGCGAAACCGGCGGCAAGGATTTTGTACTCGCACACAGTTCCGCTGACCCGGACGTACTCACGACGGCATTGATTCGCGGGGCCTTCGACTACCAGGGCCAGAAATGTTCGGCCGCATCACGGGCGTTCATCCCGAAGTCGGTGTGGGCCAAGATGGGCGACACGTTCATCGACACTGTGTCGTCGCTGAAGTACGGAGACGTCACCGACCTGACGAACTTCGGCGGCGCCGTCATCGACCAACGTTCGTTCGACCGAAACGCCGCCGCGATCGTCCGCGCCAAGTCGACCAGCAGCCTCACCATCGCAGCAGGCGGCGACTACGACGACCGTGAAGGATTCTTCATCTCACCGACGGTCCTACTCGGTGACGACCCGAGCGACGAAGCCTTCAGCACCGAGTACTTCGGTCCCATCCTTTCGCTTCACGTCTACGACGACTCCGCACCCAATGCCTACGCCGACATCCTCGCGCGCGTCGACAGCGGATCCGCTTACGCCCTGACCGGCGCCGTGATCGCCACCGACCGTGCGGCCGTCGATCAAGCTCATCATGGCCTGCGGTTCGCCGCCGGAAACTTCTACGTCAACGACAAGCCGACGGGAGCGGTAGTCGGACAACAACCCTTCGGAGGTGCGCGGGCTTCGGGTACCAACGACAAGGCCGGTTCGCCGCAGAATCTGCTCCGTTGGGCGTCGACACGCACCGTCAAGGAAACCTTCGTTCCTCCCACCGATCATCGTTACCCCCACCAGGACGTCGATCCAGCCGAGAGCGAGAACCGTTGATGAGTGCCGTCTCGCTGAGCAACCCACTGCGCCCGGCGCTCCTCGCGGCGGCACGCTCGTCGCGACTGGAGAAGACAGTCTCCGGGATGACCTTGACCCGCAAGCTTGTAGACAGGTTCGTCGCCGGGGACGCGGAACCCGCAGCGATGTCAGCGGTGCGCGACATCCTCACCAGTGGCCGGTTCGTGACGGTCGACTACCTCGGCGAGGACACCACCGATCCGGCTCAGGCAACAGCTACCGTCGATGCCTATCTCTCCCTTCTCCGCTCGTACGCAACGCTTTCCGAGATTGCCGGGACGCAACACTCCCTGGAGGTTTCGCTCAAGCTCTCCGCGTTGGGGCAGTCACTTCCCGGTGACGGCGAGAAGATCGCCCTGGCGAACGCTCACCGAATCGTCACAGCGGCAGACGAAGTGGGCGCGTGGGTCACCGTCGATGCGGAGGATCACACCACCACCGACTCGACACTGTCCATCGTCGAAGAGTTGCGCCGCGACTTCCCGACGCTCGGCACGGTCCTGCAGGCGTATCTACACCGCACCGAGGCCGACTGCCGACACTTCTCCGGATCAGGTTCACGAATTCGGCTGTGCAAGGGTGCATACAAGGAACCGGCCGGCGTCGCGTTCCAAAAGGCCGCCGAAGTCGACGCGTCGTACGTGCGTTGCCTGAAGGTCTTGATGGAAGGTGACGGATACCCGATGGTGGCCTCCCACGATCCCACCATGATCGACGCCGCCCTCGGACTCGCCACACTGACCGAGCGGACAGCCGCGGATTTCGAGTTCCAGATGCTCTTCGGCATCCGCGACGGCGAACAACGCAGATTGGTAGCCGAAGGCAATCACCTGCGGGTCTACGTTCCCTATGGCAGCCAGTGGTACGGCTACTTCATGCGTCGCCTGGCGGAAAGACCGGCCAACCTCATGTTCTTCATGCGCTCACTCGCTTCCAACAACTAGACACCGGAAACCGGTGGCAGCGGTGGCAACTCGAGGTTTTCGCGAAAGGTACCGCCGACGTAGTCGGATCCCACGATTCCGCGCTTGCGCAGCTCCGGCAGCAGCCCGTTCGTGACGAAATCGCGTGTACGCGGATCGGCAAGGTCACCGAGCGTTATGACGTCGAGTACGCCCGCGTCGTATCGTTCCTCGATCGCGTCCGCGAGCTGTTCCGGGGTGCCCGCCGCTGCCCAGTGGCCGGTGTCCTTGGACGCGATGATCAACTCACGCAGAGTCTTTCCTTGTGATGCGAGCTTGCCGAAGATCTCGACCCGGCCCCGTCGTCGATTCACCGACGACGGGTCCGGCAACAACGACTCCGGGATCGGCCGATCCAGCGGCAATTCCGAGAAATCCACGTCACCGCCGAACATGTCGGCAAGCCTGGTGCGTCCGGCGTCGAAGTCCGTCGATTCCTCGGCTTCTCTGACCAATCGTTCGACTTCGGCTTCGGTAGCGCCGTACGTTGCGTGGAACGAGCTGAAAATCAGTGGCAGTTCGTCCCCACGCCCCAACTCTGCCGCCCTGGCGCGGATCGTCTTCGTGTAGGTGACCGCGTCCTCGAAGGTTGCGAGAGAAGTGAATACGACCTCGGCGAAGCGAGCACCCAGTTCGATACCTCCGGCAGATTGGCCTGCCTGGAATTGGACCGGACGACGCTGCGGCAGGGATGGAATGTTCAACGGCCCCTGCACGGTGAAGTACTTGCCTCGGTGCTCGATGGGGACCACCCTCGACGGATCTAGCACCGCAGAGCCCTCTCCCCGGATCAAGGCGCCGGGCTTCCAGCTGTCGAAGAGCGCGTTGACCACCTCGAGCGATTCGGCCGCTCGGGCGTACCGCTCCTCCGGACTCGGCAGGTCCAGGTCGCTGTAGTTCTCTTCTCCGAGTGAGGAAGTGACGGCATTCCATGCGGCTCGACCATTGCTGACGTGGTCCAGGGTGCCGAACAACCGTGCCAGGTTGAATGGGTGATGAAACGTCGTCGTGACGGTGGCGATGAGCCCCACATGGGTGGTGACCGCACTCAGCGCGGCAAGGAAGATCAACGGCTCCTGCGCACCGATCGCGCCCTGCGCACCGAAACTCAGCAGGTCGGCGGCAAACAGTCCGTCGATCTTGTTCGCCTCGGCCGTCTTTGCGACGTCGATCGCGGACGCGACCGTCGAAGTCGTCGGATCGATCGCGGCGTCGTAGATACTCACCGCCCCGCTGACACCGGTCACCGTCTTGAGTGGACGCCTACGATCGGCCACCGACCATCCTCCTGGCTTCGCGAAATCTGTTCCGAATTCACAACGCTAGACCGATCCTGGCTCCCGACAAGGTATTCACTCAGCCTGGTTCTATCCCTCCGAACGCCGCTTGGTCACGCCCCGGATTTACGGGCACGATAGGCGGCGACGTGCGCCCTGTTCCCACAGTTCCCGGTGTCGCAGTATCGCTTCGAACGATTGCGCGACAAATCCACGAAGACCGCTTCGCAGTCCGGGGCCTCGCACCATCGCAACCTCGAGAATTCGTCGGTTCGGATCAGATCGAGCACACCCATCGCCGCTTCTGCGGCCATCCGGTCCACCAGTGGCGAATCGTCAGCGGTGACGTGCAGGTGCCAGCCGAGATCATCGTGCCTGGTGAGCCGCGGCCTCGCGCCCGATTCGAGTAGCAGTGTGTTCACCACCTCGACGGCGTCGTCCACTCCCGCGGCTTCCCAGAACTTTCGCAGTCGTGGACGCAGCGCACGAACCGCCGTCAATTCCTCCGGTGTGCCGTCCCGCCTGCCGGTCCAGCGATCCGCGTCGAGAAACCGTGTCAGCTCCTCTTGATCCGGCAGCAGTTCGGCCCCGCCGCGGGCCGTGTTGACCAACGACGCGGCGAAGACGAGCGCCGATTCCGTGTCACCAGCAAAATGCACTTTGACTCCTGAGCCGTATCAACCTAATGTCAGCATCGTAATCGCTTTTACTCCTGACGGGTGACGACGTGAACTCTCGCAACGGCTTGATCTTCGCTCTGCTGTCCGCGGCAACGTTCGGCGTATCGGGCCCGTTCGCGAAATCTCTCATCGAATCAGGGTGGTCCCCCGGCGGCGCAGTGTTCGCGCGCGTTGCCGGCGGCGCACTGGTGATGATGGTGATCGCCGTAGCCACCCAATGGCCTCGCCTACGACAGGTGAGCACCCACACGCGAACGGTACTGCTGTACGGGGTGTTCGCGATCTCGGGCGTTCAACTGTGCTTCTTCAATGCCGTGCAACATCTTTCGGTCGGCGTCGCATTGCTTCTCGAGTACCTTGCACCGATCATCGTCATCGGGTGGGTGTGGATAACCAAGGGCGCGCGTCCGAGCGTGCAGACGCTTCTCGGTGCGGCGGTGGCCTTGATCGGCGCCGCCGTGGTGATCGACGTCTTCGGATCGGCAGAGATCAGTGCCGTCGGAGTCGCCTGGGGACTGGCCGCCGCGGCATGCCTTGCAGTCTATTTCGTCATTTCCGAACGTGCGGACGGTGATCTCCATCCTGTTGTGCTCGCGGCATCGGGGCTCACGGTCAGTGCAGTGGTCATCGGCGCGCTCGGACTCGTAGGCGTCCTCCCCCTCCAGTTCTCGGCCTCGAACGCCGTCGTGGCAGACCATTCGGCGAACGTGTGGCTGCCGGTGGTGGTCCTGGTCCTGGTCAGCACTGTCATTGCCTATCTCACCGGCATCGCCGCGATCACGCTGCTGGGGCCGACAATCGGGTCTCTGGTAGCGCTGACCGAAGTGCTGTGCGCGGTCGTCGCCGCGTGGATCCTGGTCGGGGAATCCGTCACCGCACTCCAAGCTGTAGGTGGCGCAGCAATCATCGCGGGGTTGGTCCTCGCGCGCCTCGGTCAGGTTGCACCGAAACAGATACCGGCCGACCCGATGACAAATGTCATGGCAGAAGAATGACGGACGGACGAGGGATCACGACCTCGAAGCGAGCAGATTCTATGTATGACCTCAACACAGGCACGGCATTCACCACAGGCACTGCACACACCCACTGAAGGATCGGCACACGACGCCGTCCGGTTGACCGGACTTCGCAAGAGTTTCGGAACCGTCGACGCCGTCAAAGGTATCGACCTGAGCATCCGCCCCGGCGAGATCGTCGCGTTCCTCGGCCCGAACGGCGCAGGCAAGACGACAACCATCGACATGATCCTCGGCCTGTCCCGGCCGACGTCAGGCGAGGTGAGCGTCTTCGGAATGTCACCTCGATCGGCGATTGCCCGCGGACTCGTCTCGGCAGTCATGCAGACCGGCGGACTACTGAAAGAGCTGACGGTTGCCGAGACTGTGCAGCTGACCGCCAGCCTGTACTCCCAATCCCGTCCGGTCGACGAAGTGCTGGGGAGAGCCGGAATCCTCGACATCTCCGATCGCCTGGTCAGCAAATGCTCAGGCGGACAACAACAGCGGTTGCGATTTGCGATGGCGTTGCTGTCGAACCCGCAATTGCTCATTCTCGACGAGCCCACCACCGGCATGGACGTCGAAGGGCGTCGGGACTTTTGGTCCGCCATCCGCGCCGACGCAGATCACGGTCGCACTGTGCTTTTTGCGACGCACTACCTCGAAGAGGCCGATGTCTACGCCGACCGCATCATCCTGGTCAGGCAAGGCACCGTGGTCGCAGACGGGACCACCGCCGAGGTCAAGGCGATGGCGTCCGGGCGCACCCTGCGCGCGACTGTTCCAGGCATCACCGACGAACTCCTGCGAGCCATACCGAACTCCGACGCCGTCGAGGTGCGCGGTGAGTCGCTGCTCGTGCACTCGGGCGACACCGATGCCGTTGCACGGTTCCTGTTGACCAATACGCAGGCTCGCGATCTCGAAATCGTCTCGCGTGGCCTCGAAGACGCATTCATCGCACTCACGTCGAACAACTCCGAAGGACAGAAGTGATGACCACTGCAACCGAAGCGAATACCTACGGAGCCGAGCGAACCGTCGTACCTCTCGGCGGATTCAACACGACGCTACTGCGACTGGAATTTCGTCGCCTGACTCGCAACCGGCGCACGATGATCTTCACGCTCGTCATGCCGGTTGTCTTCTTCCTCGTCTTCGGTCTCGGTCAAGGCGACGACGACCACGGGATCGGGCACGGCAATGTCGCCGCGTACATCATGATCAGCATGGCCCTGTACGGCGCGATGCTGGCCACCACCAGCGGCGGCGCGATGGTCTCGATCGAACGAGCGTCCGGGTGGAGCCGACAACTTCGGCTGACTCCCCTGACCCCGGTCGCCTACATCGCCGTCAAACTGATCATGGCGATGCTGCTCGGTCTCGTCTCGATTCTCGTGGTCTACGTCGTCGGCGCGTTCACCTCGGCGCAGATGGACGGATCACTCTGGTTCACAACGGCATTGATCGCCTGGCTGGGATCGTCGATCTTCGCGGCCTTCGGCCTGTTCATGGGGTACCTACTCCCCAGTGAGAACGTCATGCAGTTGCTCGGACCGGGACTGGCTCTGCTCGCATTCGGCGGCGGACTCTTCGTACCACTCACCGACGGTTCCGTATGGGCGACCATCGCACAGTTCACCCCGATGTTCGGCATCAACGCCCTCGCCCACGCACCGTTGACGGGCAATAGCATTCACTGGACCTGGATCGTCAATATCCTGGTGTGGTTCGCCATCTTCGCCGGCGGAGCGATCTGGCGGTTCCAACGAGATACGGAGCGTGTGTAGTTGTCGCAAACGACTGACCGAGAAGATTCCGTCGCGCTCCCGCGGCGGAATCGTTTCGGCGTTCTCTTCGCGGCGGTCTGGATGGTATTTCTCGGCGGGCCGCTGATCGAGGGATGGAATCTGCGCGACGAACTGCGCGGCTGGACAGGGATTCTCGCGACGGTCGCCTTCAGTGCGCTCTATCTCTACACGTTCGCCACAACGCAGCAGCGGCGTCGAATGACAATGACTCGGCCGACGATTCGCGAAGCTGCACTGGCTTTGGCCGCCTTGACCGCGTTGGCCGCCGTGATGATCGTGAGCGTCGGGCCGACAGGTTTGGCAGCAGCACCGTACCTCGCGGTGACAGCGGTGACACTGTTGCCGACCGTCGCCGGCGGCATTCTCGCCTTGGTGTTCGCGGCCTCCGTGGAGATAGTCAGCCTCTCGTCCGGATGGGGGAACTACTCCGGACTCTCACTCGGAGTCTGCGCGGCCGCGTTCGCGACCTGGGGAATCATGTCCCTGATCAGCCGCAACTTCGCCATACTCCACGAACGCGAAGAGCAGGAGCAGCGGGCAATCATGGAGGAGCGAACGAGGATGGCGCGGGATCTGCACGACATCCTCGGGCACTCGCTGACCGTCATCACGATCAAAGCCGAACTGGCCAATCGCCTACTCGATGTCGATATCGAACGTGCGCGCAACGAACTCGACGACCTCGAAAGGCTCTCTCGAGACGCGCTGGCGGACGTGCGCTCGGCCGTCGAAGGATTTCGTGGGATTTCTCTTCCCGTCGAGATAGCCCGAGCGCGAGAGGCATTGCGTGCGGCTGGTATCGAAGACGACGTGCCGAGCAGCACCGACATGGTTCCCACGCGTCTTCGGGAACTCTTTGCATGGACGATCCGTGAGGGCGTCACCAACGTCGTTCGACACAGCGGTGCGACCCACTGCCGGATCACGGTCGACGAAAATAGTGCGTCGGTCGTCGACGACGGACGAGGGGCCGAGTCGACGTCTTCCGGAAACGGTCTGATCGGATTGCGCGAGCGCGCCGGAGCGTCGGGCGCACGAGTGATCATCACTCATCCCCAGCCGCAGGGGTTTGCACTTCAGGTAGTCGAACAGGAGACAGAGTGAACAGCCAGGGCGATCGAGCAACCATACGGCTGCTCTTGGCGGACGATCAGGCGCTCGTGCGAGGAGCTTTGGCCGCGCTGCTCGATCTGGAATCCGACCTGTCCGTGGTGGCCGAGGTCGGTCGCGGCGACGAGGTGGTGTCCGCCGTTCTCGAACACCGCCCGGACGTCGCGCTTCTGGACGTCGAGATGCCCGGCATGGACGGAATCGCCGCGACGGCGGCCCTCCGCGAGGCAGCACCCGACACCCGGGTTCTGATCGTCACCACGTTCGGCCGTCCCGGATTTCTTCGTAAAGCCCTGCACGCCGGGGCCGGCGGGTTCGTCGTCAAGGACACCCCCGCCAGGCAGCTTGCCGACGCGGTCAGGCGTGTCCACGCCGGACTGCGCGTCGTCGATCCCACCCTTGCGGCCGACAGCCTCGTCAGCGGCGAGTCGCCCCTGACGGAGCGTGAGACCCAAGTACTGCGCGCCGCTCACGACGGCGCACCCGTGGCAGCCATCGCAGGGGCGCTCTTCTTGTCCGCAGGGACAGTTCGAAATCATCTGTCATCCGCGATGGGTAAGACGGGTGCGTCGACGCGCGCGGAAGCCGTCAGAATCGCCGAGTCGAACGGCTGGCTCTGATCCGCGCGTCTGGAATCGCCTTCCCCGGCAAATAGTTCGCCGTTCGATTCGTGATGGCGATTTGTCCAGATCACTCAAAGTAGGGACCTTCTACCCTAGGGATTTTCCCTGCAAACGACCGCTTCGCGAGAATCCGAAACAGCTAATCGTTCGATACCTGGCTATGATGCAGTTAATTGAACCGACGGAGCCTGTGCGTAGCGGGGGAAGGGACGTCTCATGTCGAACCAGTTCAACGATCGCTTGAACTCGCTGTTCGAGACTGCCGACTTTCACGTCACCAACGCGATGGTCGTTCGCGGCATGACCGAGTTCGGCTGCCGCATCTCGACGCCGTACCTGTCGCAACTGCGCACCGGCGTCCGAACCAATCCGTCACCCGAAGTGGTTGCCGCCCTCGCCCACTTCTTCAAGGTCCATCCGGACTACTTCTACGCCCCGTCCGATCACACTCCGCCCGCGATCTCAGGTGGCGAGGCAGACCTCTCCCTCCTCGAACAGCTGCACAACGTGCGCCTGCGGAACCTCACCTCCCGTGTCGTCGACCTCTCACCGTCTTCACAGGATCTGCTTGTCGAAATGGCGGAGAATCTACGTTCCTCCGAAAATCTTCCGCGCGTACCACCGGACTCGAATTCCTACATGTCACGCGCATAGCGCCCTTCGCCGACTCTCCTTGACTGCTCAGGGAGGGTTGGCCTTATGCTGGTCGATGCAGCTGGTTCGCCCGGCACGGTCATGAGGAGCCCCGAAGACCGGTCCCGGCGTCGAAGCTCCGTCAGCGCAAGCTGTCGGGGTGAGAGGGAACCCGGTGAAAATCCGGGACTGTCCCGCAGCGGTAAGCAGGAACGACCGCCGTTCATGTGCACTGGGCATCCGCCTGGGAAGCGACGGCCAGTAGGTTCGATCCAACTCGATCGAGTGCCCGCGAGTCCGAAGACCTGCCGACTGTGTCGGGCACGCCGTGCCCGACGGTCCACCGCCTCGTGGAATGGGCGTGTAGATCTCCATCGGACCTCGTGTGCGGTGCGGGCAGTGCTGCCCGCTGAAACTCGGGGTCTCGTGAGGTGTACCCGTCTGCCGGCAGTGGCCATCAGTGCATTGGCAATCTGGAGAAACTCCGTGACAACAACATTCACTTCGACCGTGCTGGGCTCACCGCGCATCGGTCCTCATCGAGAACTCAAGCGGGCAACCGAAAGCTACTGGGCAGGGCGCATCGACGCCGACGCCCTGCAGGCTGTCGCCCGTGACCTCCGTCGGCAGGGCTTGGCCGACCTCCGTGACCTGGGCCTCGACTCCGTCCCGGTCAATACCTTCTCCTTCTACGACCAGATGCTCGACACCGCAGTTCTTCTCGGCGCGCTGCCCGACCGCGTCGCGTCGGTCGCCGATCCGTTGGACCGCTACTTTGCCGCTGCCCGTGGGACGGACACCATCGCGCCGCTCGAAATGACGAAGTGGTTCGACACCAACTACCACTACCTGGTGCCGGAGATCTCGCCGTCCACCACGTTCGCACTCGACCCGTCCAAGGTCTTGTCCGAACTGGCAGAAGCACTTTCCGACGGCATTGCAGCCCGCCCGGTCGTCATCGGACCGGTCACCTTCCTGCTGCTCTCGAAGGCTGTCGGCACCGACGAGCCGCTGCTCTCGCGACTCGAAGAACTACTCCCCCTCTACGCGGATCTACTCGGTCGGCTCGCGAAGGCCGGTGCGAGCTGGGTTCAGCTCGACGAACCGGCCCTCGTGGGCGATCGCACCGACGAGGAAATCGAAGCGGCACGCGCTGCGTACGAACAGCTTTCAGCGCTGTCCGAGCGGCCGTCGATCCTGTTGGCGTCGTACTTCGGTTCGCTGCGTGAGGCGCTGCCCGCGCTTGCGTCCACCGGCGTCGAAGGATTTGCCGTCGACCTGGTGGCCGGTCAGGATTCGATCGGCTCCGTCCCCGAACTCGCCCGCAAACTGGTCGTCGCCGGCGTGGTCGACGGACGAAACATCTGGCGGTCGGATCTGGATTCGGCACTGAGCACGTTGGGTGCTCTGTTGGGCAGCGTGGATAATCTTGCCGTCTCCACATCGTGCTCCCTGCTGCACGTTCCGTACACTCTCGACGCAGAAGCCGATGTCGACAAGGCCCTGCGCTCGTGGCTCGCGTTCGGCACCGAGAAGGTCAAGGAAGTAGTAACTCTCGCAACCGCTCTCACACAGGGCCGGGAGTCGGTGGAAGACGAGTTCGCTCTGGCACGAGCGGCCGCGTCGACCCGCAAGGACGATCGCAGACTCAATGATGCGAGTGTTCGGGGACGCCTGGCCGCCGTGCTGAACTCGGCGACCGGTCGCGCGCCCGCCGCCGAACGTCGCGCTGCCCAGGACGAACTGCTTTCTCTGCCGCCGCTGCCCACGACGACAATCGGTTCGTACCCGCAAACCTCGAAGATCCGCATCGCTCGAGCAGCACTGCGCAAGGGCGAGATCGACGAAGCCGAGTACGTCAACCGTATGCGCGCCGAAATTTCCGAAGTTGTTGCGCTCCAGGAAAAGCTGGACCTGGACGTTCTTGTTCACGGTGAGCCGGAACGCAACGACATGGTCCAGTACTTCGCGGAGCAGTTGGACGGATTCTTCGCCACCGCCAACGGTTGGGTCCAGTCGTACGGCACCCGCTGCGTGCGTCCGCCGATTCTGTACGGCGACGTCTCCCGCCCGAAACAGATGACCGTCGACTGGATCACGTACGCGCAGTCCCTGACCGACAAGCCGGTCAAGGGCATGCTCACCGGACCCGTCACCATTCTGGCCTGGTCGTTCGTCCGCGACGACCAACCCCTCGTCGACTCGGCAAATCAAGTCGCACTGGCCATTCGAGACGAGACCGTCGACCTGCAGGCCGCCGGAATCGGAATCATCCAGGTTGACGAACCGGCTCTACGAGAACTACTCCCACTGCGCGCCGAGGATCAGCGTGCCTACCTGGACTGGTCGGTCGGCGCCTTCCGGTTGGCTACCTCGGGCGTCGCGGATTCCACCGCGATCCACACGCACCTGTGCTACTCCGAGTTCGGAGCGGTGATCGGCGCCATCGCCGGCCTCGACGCGGACGTCACGTCCATCGAGGCGGCGCGCTCACACATGGAGGTCCTCGACGATCTCAGTTCGGTCGGGTTCGACCTCGGCGTCGGCCCGGGTGTCTACGACATCCACTCGCCGCGGGTGCCGAGCGTCGACGAGATTGCCGAATCCCTGCGTGAGGCACTCAAAGCTGTTCCTGTCGAGCGGTTGTGGGTCAACCCGGACTGCGGTTTGAAGACCCGCGGTTCCGTCGAGGTCGAGGCGTCACTGCGTAACCTCGTCGAAGCCGCGAAGTTGGTACGAGCGGAGCTATAGGGGCAAAGCCCCTGTGCGCCTTTTTGGTAGTGGGCACTACCAAAAAGGCGCACGGGGGTCAGCTCAACCACGTATTGCCGAAGAGCAGAATCCCGTCCGCACTCGGGGTCACTCCGTGCACGTTCTCGCGCCACGGAATGAAGACCTTGCCGGAGTTGACCACGGCCATCGGCGCCGTCTCGTTGACCACGGTCTGAATATCGTCGATGACGGCTCGCCGCTCATCCTCGCCCGACGCTGTTTGCAGCTTGCCGAGCAACTCGTCCATCCGAGCGTTCTTGTAACCGAGGATGTTCGACGGCGATTCGCTGAACAGGTTGCCGTACATACGCACGAACGGTGACTCTTCCAGCACGTTGAACGCGAAGTAGGACACGTCGTAGTCATGCTTTGCGTACAGCATGGAAATCAGATCGTTGATGCTGGTTGCGTAGGTGATGTCGACCGTGAAACCCACTGCCTGCAAGAGCGACTGAAACGTCAGTGCGCTGCGCTGCGTCGCCGGATCGTTCATCCCGACGTACGTCAGTTTTCCGTCGTAACCGTCCGCCTTCGCCTCGGCGAGATACTTCTTGGCCGCCTCGGGGTCGAAGCCGTTCCCGGCCACCGATCCGTGCCACTGCGACCACGACGCGAACATGTCGGTGCCGGGTTCGCCGAAGCCGCCCTGAACTCGCTCGTTGAACGTATTCGGGTCCACCGCAGCGACAATCGCCTTACGCACGCGCTCGTCCTTCGCTGCCCGATCGTCGCGCTGATTGATTGCCAGAACTCCGGCCATGCTGGCCGAGTACACAAATCCGGGATCACCGGCTTCGAAAGCCTCGTGAATGAAGTCGGGAGACTTCAGATAGGCAACCTGGATTCCGTCGGTGTGCAATCCTTCCAGTTTGCTCTTCTCGTTGACGATTGCGGGAAAGCGCAACTTCTCGAGGTACGGCGCCCCGTCCCAGTACGTCGGACGGGCAGCGAGCACCAATTCGTCCTGGGAGGCGAACTTCTCGACGGTGAACGGGCCTGCCCCGATCGGGGTGAACGTGCCGGTAGCCATCGACGAGGGCGCGACGATCATGCCGGGACCGGTGGTGAACATGATCGGGAACTCGTCCCACGGCTGCGCCAATGTAAAGACGACCGTACTCGGATCCGGTGAATTCGTCTCGCGCACAGCGGTCTTCCATACCAGCGCGTGAGTTCCCTTCTTCTGCAGATAGTGATCGATGCTCCACAGGACTGCCGCACTGTCCATCGGAGTGCCGTCGCTGAAGGTGACGCCGTCGCGCAATTTCAGTGTCCACACCGTGTTGTCGCCGTTGGCCGACAAGGACTGCGCCAAGTGGGGGACGTATTCGCCCGCCGCCGTATCGAAGCGCATGAGAAGGTCGTAGATGGCTGCCATTTCGCTACCACCGGTAGCGCCGCCGTCCTGACGGTCAGCCGAATCGAGACTGCTGATCCCGTTGTAGGTGGCAAACGACACGGTGCCACCCGATCGCGGCTCTCCCCCGTTGTTCTGGTCACCGACAACTCCGACCGTCACATCCGATGCATCCGTGGTCGTACCTTGGCTGCTACCGGCGCACCCCGTCACCACCAGCGTCGCCGACGCCAGGACAACCATCCAGATTCGAGCGCGGACTCGGTACGAGCGCTTCATTGCGACTCACTTTCACAGTTCACGGATACGTCGATCCCTGGATCGGACACCCGACATATTTGTAAGTGAATTCTAGGTAAGGTCTCGTCCTGCGTCTTCGTTTTCACAAAGCCGAAGCGATAATTCGCGTTCATGACAGCAGAAACAAGAACTGAATTCTAGGTTGCAACCGTTCAGCGAATTACCAGTCCGATGACGTCTTCGACGTTCCGCTGGGCCTCTGCGAATCCGATCCGGCCACTGGTCCACAGCGCAAGGGCCGTCAACATCGTGCCGCCTATTGCCACGGCCGCAACCCTCGCCGTCTCGGCCAGGACGCCGTCCATCAACTCGAACAGCATTCTCCGATGTGCCGCTGCGCGCAGATCCAACGACTCGATCACGAACTGATCCGAGGACGAATGGAGTTCGATCTCCAACCGAGCGAAGTAGGGCCTACGCTCGAATGCCTTCATCTCGCGGCGATGAAGTGCCAGAACCCGCTCGTACGCGTTGTTCTCACCACCGTCTGCCCGCAACTTCTCAGGACGACGGACCGATTCGAGACCGCTCCACGCCGTCATCGCCGCAGCCAGAAGTTGCTGTTTGGTCGGAAAGTAGCGATACAGCGTTCCGAGTGCGACGCCTGAACGCTCCGAGACGTCTTTCATCTGGATTCGATCCGACGGCATCTCGGCCAGCATCTCGACCACCGCCGTGGTCAGTCGTCCTCTCCGCTCGAGTTGCCCCACCGACATGAGGTCGACGTCCAAGGGAAACTCGTCGCTGCGCGCAGTCACGCGCGTCACGATAGTTCAGAATCCTGACCGCAGTGCCGGGTTGCGAAGTTTCATCGTAACCCCGAGATCTAATACACGGATTAATCAACTGCAGATCGCGCTAGGGTTAGTCCATGACTGACCGGACAACCGATGACCAGCCAACCGTCGGCGTGCTGAACTTCTGGTCGTTCATCGAACTGGCCAACAAGCGACTGGCCACCGAACACGGCTTTCGCGACCAGCTGGCCACCGAGGTACTACTGACACTCAATCGGGCTTCCAACGTGGTCACCTACGATCTCGAGTCGTCGATCCACCGCCCTCGCGGCTGGTCATGGTCCTCCTTCAGGCTGTTGTTCGTCACCTGGCTGGCCGGTCCGATCGAGCCGAAGGCTGCCGCCGAGCTCACCGGCATGAGTAGGGCAGCGGTCTCCAATCTGTCCAAGTCGCTGCTGGCAGACGGATTGATCGATCGTCGGCCCACCGAGAACGACGGCCGTTCCGTCCAGCTGTACCTGACCGCCAAGGGCCGAGAAGCCATGGTCGAAGCCTTTCGCGAGCAGAACGAACGCGAACACGCCTGGGTAAGCGTCCTGAGCGAGGCCGAACAGCGAATTCTTGTCATGCTCCTGGACAAACTGATCACCAACCGCAGCCAGTTCGACGTACGCGGACGTAACTGACATAGACCCGAACCCCTTGGAGGGTTGCGATCATCACATCATTTTAGTTAATGTGTTTACTATCTGGTGGAGGTGAGCCAGGCAGAACAGCACAGAAGGAGCCCCGTCATGGCGTTCTATCGACAACTCGGCAACATCCCACCGAAGCGTCACACCCAACACCGTGACGAGTCCGGCAACCTCTACTACGAAGAGCTGATGGGAGAGGAAGGTTTCTCCTCGGATTCTTCGTTGCTGTACCACCGCGAGATCCCGTCGGCCATCGTCGACGCAACGGTCTGGGAACTGCGCGATCAGAGCACAACCCCCAACCATCCCCTCAAACCGCGCCATCTGAAACTCCACACGCTGTTTCCCGAAAGCACCTGGAACGAGACCGACGTGGTAACCGGCCGTCGTCTCATCCTCGGAAATGCCGACGTGCGATTGTCCTACGTCGTTGCGGCAGCGCCATCTCCCCTGTATCGCAACGCAATCGGCGACGAGATGGTCTACATCGAATCTGGCGAGGCGACCGTCGAGACCGTCTTCGGTGCACTCGAGGCCAGTGAAGGTGACTACGTCCTGATCCCGATGTCCACAACGCATCGATGGATCCCCAAGGGTGACAAGCCACTTCGTGCCTACGCCATCGAGGCGAACAGTCACATCGTCCCGCCCAAGCGCTATCTTTCCCGCTTCGGCCAGCTGCTCGAGAACGCACCGTTCTGTGAACGAGACCTGCACGGACCGATCGCGCCCATGATCGCCGAAGGAACCGACGTCGAAGTACTGGTCAAGCACCGAACGTCGGCGGGCATCGTCGGCACCCGAATGGTTTATCCCACGCACCCTTTCGATGTCGTCGGCTGGGACGGCTGCCTGTACCCGTACACCTTCAACATCTCCGACTACGAGCCGATCACGGGCCGTGTTCACCAACCGCCGCCGGCCCACCAGGCGTTCGAGGGAAACAACTTCGTGATCTGCAACTTCGTTCCGCGCAAGGTCGACTACCACCCCCTGTCGATCCCGGTGCCGTACTACCACTCGAACGTCGACTCGGACGAGATCATGTTCTACTGCGGCGGTGACTACGAGGCGCGCAAGGGTTCCGGCATCGGTCAGGGTTCGATATCGATTCATCCCGGCGGCCACGCCCACGGACCACAACCCGGCGCCTACGAGCGGAGCATCGGCGCCGAGTTCTTCGACGAGCTCGCCGTGATGGTCGATACGTTCCGGCCCCTCGAATTGGGTGAGGGAGCCCTTGCCTGCGAGGACGAAGCGTACGCCTGGAGTTGGGCAGGGCGGGGGCCTAGGCAATGACGATCATCTCCCCACTCCTGCGTGGCCTGTGCGACGACGCAGCACTCTTCCCACCCGGCAATGCTCCTCTCGCCGAGGCAATTCCGGCCCACGCCGCCTACCTGCAGGCGGATTACGACGCACTGGTCGGGCCTTTCGTTTTTCCCGCGCCGCGACTGAGCGAACTGGCTGCGTACGTTTCAGCGGACAGCCCGGTGACGCTGAGCCTGACCGTGCCGGCCGGCCCATCCGATACGGCGGCCGCACTCTCGAACGCGCTCGCCATCCCTGGTGTTCACGTCGCCGCCGTCGAGGTGGGAATTCCTGACGGGTTGGACGCCGATGCGGCCTTCGAGGAACTCTCTCGTGTCCATGCCGCTCATCCCGACGTCGACATTTTTGTCGAGGTGCCTCGAGGTGATCGGCGCGCGGGCTATCTCACAGCTCTCGAAACTGCCGGGCATTCCGCAAAGTTTCGCACCGGCGGGATTGTCGCCGAGGCGTACCCGAACGAGGAAGAGCTCGCCGATGCGGTGATATCCGTTGTCCGAGCGAATATCCCGTTCAAGGCGACTGCGGGACTGCACCACGGTGTGCGCAACACCGATCCGGAAACAGGCTTCGAGCAACACGGCTTCCTCAACATCATGGTGGCCGTCGACGCGGCGAGGCGGGGCGCCGATCGTTCGGAAATTGTTGCTGCACTGTCTCAGCGCGATGGAAAATCGATCGCGCAAGCCCTGGCCGACCTCACCGAGGACGAGGCCGGCGAGGTGCGTCGCCGATTCCTCTCGTTCGGTACCTGCAGCATCTCGGACCCTCTGACCGAGCTGGAAGGCCTCGGGTTGATCGTCCGCTCCGACAAAACCGAAGGAACTCTCGTATGACTGTCACGACCATCGACATTCCCGCCGACTCACTGTTCGGTCTCGACAATCTGCCGTACGGGGTCTTCTCCCCCGCGGGAGGGTTACCGCGTGTCGGTGTGCGCGTCGCCGAATCGGTGGTCGATCTCGCAGCGACACTAGGTGATTCCGTCTTCTCCGAACCGACTCTGAACGCGTTCATGGCTCAGGGACGAGATCAGTGGGTATCGGTGCGAAACCGGATCACGGAGCTCGTGACTAGCGAAATAGACTCGAATGCAGTGTTTTCCGTTGATTCGGTGACAATGCATTTGCCGATCGCAGTGGCCGATTACGTCGACTTCTATGCCTCGGAGAATCACGCAACCAACCTCGGGCGGTTGTTCCGCCCGGACGCAGCCCCCTTGATGCCGAACTGGAAGCATCTTCCCGTCGGATACCACGGGCGCTCGAGCACCATCGTCGTCTCCGGCACCGACATCGTTCGTCCCTGCGGACAGCGGAAGGCACCCGATCAGGAAAGCCCGGACTTCGGACCGTCCCGGCGCCTCGACATCGAAGCCGAGATGGGGTTCATCGTCGGAACTCCCTCGAAGATGGGCGATTCCATCACCCCGGACGAATTTGCCGAGTACGTCTTCGGCGCCGTGGTCGTGAACGACTGGTCTGCCCGAGACATCCAGGCGTGGGAGTACGTGCCCCTCGGTCCGAACCTGGGGAAGAGTTTCGCGACCTCCATCTCACCGTGGGTCGTACCCTTGCTCGCTCTCGAAGCAGCCCGAATCGACACTCCGGTGCAGGATCCCGAACCGCTTTCCTATCTGCGTGGTGAAGAGAAGTGGGGGCTGGACATCGACCTGGCCGTCGAATGGAACGGTCACGTCGTCTCCCGGCCGCCCTACGCCCAGATGTACTGGTCGCCTGCGCAGATGCTCGCGCACACCACCATCAACGGCGCAGCAGCGAGCACCGGCGATCTCTTCGCGTCCGGAACCATTTCCGGACCGGACAAAGATCAGCGCGGCGCCTTCATCGAGCTGACGTGGGGCGGCAAGGAACCCGTAGCTGTGGGCTCCGAGACCCGTACCTTTCTCGAAGACGGCGACACCATCGCCATCTCAGCCACCGCTCCCGGCGTCGGCGGATCACGAATCGGCTTCGGGGATGTTCACGCTCGGATCCTGCCTGCAACGCAAACCGAAAGATAGTGATTGACAACTGTTTGATTCACGCTGATCTGATGTCCGGAATTCCTTGCCTCAAAATTCTCCGAAGATAAGCTGGACTAACCATCCAGAGCGATCGAGAGTCCTGGCTCCGTGACGTCGCAGCAACCCCCTCTGCTGAGGTGCGGGTGCTTTCTGCCAGGTCCGATGGAGGACTCGTGCCAGGCGATCGACCCCGTACCTCAGTGGGGACAGCAGCTGTCATCGTGATCGTGGGCGGTGGACCCCGCGGGACCGGCGTACTCGAGCGGATCCTCGCTCACGAATCGGTGAACGCCGATCCCACACCGATCGACATTCACGTTGTCGACCCGTATCCGGCAGGTGCCGGCCGTATTTGGCGAGGCAGCCAGGCGCCGCTTCTGTGGATGAATTCGACAACAGCGGACGTCACGATGTTCACCGACGAGACCACCGCCGTGATCGGCCCGGTGCTGCCGGGTCCGACCCTCGCGGAATGGGTCGCCGAGCGCTCGGCTGAGCTTGCCGAATTCCCCGAAATCGCAGCAGAAGTTCCGACGCTCACCCCGTCGTCGTTTGCATCGAGGTCACTGCAGAGCCGATACCTGAACTGGGTGTTCGAGACTGCAGTCGACTCCGCGCCAGCGCACGTCGACGTTCGAGTTCATCGACGATCCGTGGTCGACATCGTGAACGTCGGCGAGACACAGACAGTTCATCTGGACGACGGAGCTGTCATCGACGCGACGACCGTCCTTCTCGCACAAGGGCACCCCGATGCGTTGCCTGCCCCACGCGAAACCGCGCTGACCAGCTTCGCGTCCGATCACGGGTTGACGTATGTGGGTCCGGGCTACACTGCCGATCTCGACGCCGATGTCATTCCCGAAGGCGAACCGGTTCTGATCGCCGGACTCGGGCTGGCTTTCATCGACTGGATGGTTCTCCTCGCCGAGAGCCGTGGCGGCATCTTCGAACGCGGTGAAGACGGCGTCCTCACTTACGCTCCCTCGGGTCGGGAACCCCTGTTGTATGCCGGATCTCGTCGCGGAGTGCCGTATCATTCCAAGATTTCGTACTCGATCGCTGACGCGCGGCCACCGCTACCGCGGTTCTTCACCGCTGATCTCGTTCCCGGCGACGGACCGTTGGATTTCCGAAACGACATCTGGCCCTTGGCGTCGAAAGAACTGGCAGGCGCCCACTATTACGAGCTGTTTGCATCTCACCCGGATCGGACAGTGGGCACCTGGGAGGAGTTCGACGCCGAATTCGCCTCGCTGGCTTGGGGATCGCCTCGATTGCAGGAACTGGTCGAGAACGCAGTCCCGAAGCCGGAAGACCGTATCGATCTCGAGCGGCTGAACCGCCCACTCGGCGGTGAGCGCTACGACGGGCTTGCCGAGGTCCAGTCCCGGATCACCGAATACATCTCGGCGGATGTCGCGCGGAGGTCGGACCCGTATTTCAGCGCCGACGCGGCTGTCTTCTCAGCGCTGCTGTCGACGTACATGACCGTCGGAGAATTGTTGCGGCGCGGCAGAATCCCGGCCGAATCCGTCGCCAAGGACGTCGAGGGTTGGCTTCATTCGTTCTTCAGCTTCATCGCCAGTGGTCCGCCGCCCGAGCGTTTGGAACAGTTGATCGCCCTCAACGAGGCGGGCATCGTCCAATTCCTCGGGCCGGATTCAGCGTTCTCCACCGAGATCGACCCGGCAACGGGGGCTGGGATCTTTGTCGCTCGCAGTGCGTCGCACACCGACATCGTGGCCGCGAACACCCTCGTCGAAGCACGCTTGCCGGTTGCTTCCATCAGCGCGAGCGGTGACTTGCTCCTGCGGACGCTTCACCGTCGGGGCGAGGCAGTCGAACTTCGTGCGACCGTGGACAGTTCGGCGAAGCTCGCCGTCGACGGTACTTCACGAATTCTCGACCAGAACAACACTGCTCATCCCCGCCGCTTCGCCGCAGGGCCGTGGGTTGCAGGCCATAACTGGTCGGCGGCTTTCCCTCGTCCCCGTACCAATGCAGGGTTCTTCCGGCATAACGATGCCCTGGCGGCGGAGATTTTGGGTGCTACGCGCCTGTGAGCGGTTAGGGAGTCCTGGGACTCCCTAACCGCTCACAGGGGGCTGTGCCCCTAGCTGAACACCAACTCACCCTCGTCAACCGCGACGGTGATACTGCCGCCCTCTTCGAGGAGATCGTCGAGCAGCATGTCGGCGATCTTGTCGTCGACCACACGCTGAATCGAACGACGCAACGGGCGAGCCCCGAACTCGGGTTGATGCCCGTGCTCGGCGATCCAGTCCACCGCGTCGGCAGTGAACTCGATCTCGATGCCCTTGGACTGCAGCCGCTTCCGGCTGTCGTCGAGCAGCAGATCAGTAATCCGGTGCAGTTGCTCGGTGTCGAGCTTGCAGAAGATCACGATCTCGTCGATACGGTTGAGGAACTCCGGCCGCATCGATTCGCGCAACCTGGCCATCACGCGGTCGCGCAGTGGCTTCTCCGCCGACTCTGCGTCACCCGTGGTGAAGCCGAGTCCACCGGACTTGCTCGAGATGATGTCCGAGCCGAGGTTGCTGGTCATGATCACGACGGTGTTCTTGAAGTCCACCGTCCGACCCTGACCGTCGGTCAGACGGCCGTCGTCGAGCACCTGGAGCAAGGTGTTGAACACGTCCGGGTGTGCCTTCTCGATCTCGTCGAGCAGGATCACCGAGTACGGGTTACGACGCACCTGTTCCGTGAGCTGTCCGGCCTCGCCGTAGCCGACGTATCCGGGAGGAGCACCGACCAATCGGCTGACCGTGTGCCTCTCACCGAACTCACTCATGTCGAAGCGCAGCATCTTGTTCTCGTCTCCGAAGAGTGTGGCAGCCAGAGCTTTTGCGAGCTCCGTCTTGCCGACGCCAGTGGGTCCGAGGAACAGGAAGCTACCGACGGGACGATCCGGATCGCTCATACCGGTACGGCTACGACGCACGGCACGCGCGATTGCGCGAACGGCGTCATCTTGCCCGATGACACGACCGTGCAGTTCCTCTTCCAGACGGCGCAGGCGATCTTTCTCTGCCTGAGTCATCTGGCTTGCCGGAATACCCGTTGCGCGAGCGACAACTTCGGCGATTTGTTCAGCGGTCACGTCCGGCGTTTCCTCGGAAGGAACCGAGGATCCTGCCTTCTCGAGACGCTTTGCGACGCCGTTGATCTCGTCACGCAGGGTCGACGCCTTCTCATACAACTCGTCGGCGACGGCTTTTTCCTTGTCGCTCTCGAGCTGCTCGAGACGCTGCTGCAGCGCAGCGGTGTCTACCGTGGCCGTCTTCAAGCGAAGCCTGGCGCCGGCCTGATCGATCAGGTCGATTGCCTTGTCCGGCAAGAACCTGTCGCCGATGTAACGTGCCGACAGCTCCACCGCAGCGGTGATCGCCTCGTCGGTGTAGTGCACCTTGTGGTGATCCTCGTACCGACTGCGCAGTCCGCTCAAGATCGCGATTGCGTCCTCGATCGACGGCTCTCCGACCTGTACGGGCTGGAAGCGCCGCTCGAGCGCGGGATCCTTCTCGATGTTCTTGCGGTATTCGTCGAGCGTGGTGGCGCCGACGATGTGCAGTTCACCGCGAGCGAGCTTGGGCTTGAGGATGTTTCCGGCGTCCATCGCACCGTCTGCGCCGCCTCCGGCACCGGCGATGGTGTGCATCTCGTCGATGAAGACGATCAGCTCGTCCTTGTGTGCGGTGATCTCGTCGATCACCTTGGTCAGCCGTTCCTCGAAGTCACCGCGGTAACGGGTACCCGAGACCATGCTCGAGAGTTCGAGCTGGACGATCTTCTTGCCCACCAACGATTCCGGGACATCCCCGTCGACGATGCGCTGGGCGAGACCTTCGACGATGGCAGTCTTGCCGACGCCGGCCTCACCCACCAGGACCGGGTTGTTCTTGGTGCGGCGGGAGAGGATCTCGATGGTCTGTTCGATCTCGTCGGCGCGGCCGATCACCGGATCGACGCCGCCGTTGCGGGCGCGATCGGTGAGATCGATGCCGTACTTGTCGAGCGTCGGTGTGGTGGACTCGTCTTCGACTGGACCGGCTGCGGGATTCTGAACCGCTGCCTGCAGCTTCTCCGGCGTGATGCCGGCCGAAGCGAGCAGACGACCCGGAACATGATCGGGGTCACCGGCCAGGGCGATGAAGAGATGTTCGGGGTCGATGTATGTCGATCCCAGGGCTCGGGCCAGTTGATGAGCCTCGAGTAGAGCGGTTTTCACGGCACTGCTGAGCGCAGGAGCAGAGTAGGCCCCCTGCTCACGGCCTTGTGGCAGCCGCAGGTCGACGGCGTCGACCACGGATTTCGGGTCGGCTCCGGCGCGCTGCATGAGCGTGCGGACCGGATCCTGCTCCGCCATGACGCGGAGAACGTGCAGTGCATCGAGATCCGAATCACCGCGAGCAGCCGCTACACGTGCAGCGTCAGCCATGAGTTGCTGGGTGGCCCTGCTCATGAGCCGGGAAATATCGATGCGACCGGGACCCTCGGGCCCGAAGAATGCTGGCATTCCGAAGCCTCCTTGCAGAAAGTTGAGCGTTACTGACTCAATTAACGTGCATGGGGCTCGATCAATTCCCGCGGCCTCAGATTTGTTTCAACACCTTCGGGCCACAGATCGTTCTCAACTACCGAAGGATCCGGTAGATCGACCGACCGGGTACGCCTCGACGTGCATGATCACCGATCCCTCGCAGGGACCACTCGCGATGTCGGTACGCCACGAACCTTTCAGACTGCCATCGGGCTGAGGTGTGTAATACGCCTCGGAGTGCGCCGGTGCCCACACCTTGGGCACGCCTTCCCCCTGGTAGCAATCCCACTCCCAGTCATAGGGGTGCACCCAACTGGTTCCGTCCCAGGTGTATCGCGCAGGCTGCGGCAACGTCGGATTGGCGGGAGCCGGACCGCCGACCACTGTGGCGATACAGACTCCGCTCGAGCAATCCGTCTCGAACGTGTATGTATCGGAGAAATCCGGCTCCCACTGGCTGGCGGCCAGACTTGTGCCCGTCTTGGTCGCGGCAAAACGCTTGAGCGAGTAATCACCGGACCAATTCGCATCCGCAGCCCCCGCGGGCATCGCTCCGGCGACAAACCACGTAGCAACGAGAGCAACCACCAACAATGACTTCCGCATGCGTGAAGTGAATCACAAGCTATGTCCGAATTGTCGGATACTGACCACAAGAACACCGACGACGATCAGCACCAGCGAAACCAACGGCAACGCTCCCGCACCCCTGTCCGCCAAGATCAGCCCGCCTACGACGCCGCCCGCTGCGATCGCCGAATTGAAGATCGTCACGAAAACCGATTGCGCAGTGTCCACAGCGTCGCCCGTCGTATCCGCGAGCGCCGTCTGAAGGAGAGTGGGAGCGCCTCCGAATGCCACACCCCACGCCGCAACGCTGAGTGCGATCACAGCGAAGCTGTCACCGCCGACGCCCAACGCCGTCAAAGCTGCGGCAAAGACCACCAAGCTCAGCACGGTGAGACTTCGAAGGGCCCGGTCGACAAACACCCCGACCACACCGATGCCCACGAAGGCGAAAAGTCCGAACACGAACAAGACGATTCCCAACCGATCGCCGAAACCGATGCGATCCAGAAACGCCGCCAGATACGTGTACACGATGTTGTGCGCGAGGATCCACAAGAACGCGACAAACAGAATCGGTCGTACGCCAGGCAGGACCAGGACTTTCCGCACCGGCAGCTGCCGATCCGCTTGTTGCCCGGGAAAGTCCGGCATCACCGTGAGTATCCACGCGACCAGAAGTAGCGCAGCAACCGACATCACGGCGAAGACGACGCGCCAATCGGCCAGGGTCCCGAGCCACGCCCCCATCGGAACGCCGATTGCCAACGCGATCGGCTGTCCGACGGAGGCAACCGCAACGGCCCGCCCCTGCAGGTGAGGGGGCGACATCCTGCGTGCGTACCCGGCAAGCAACCCCCACACCACACCTGCCGCCATACCGGCCAGAAACCGAACACCCAAGGTGAGAACAAGATTCGACGAAAGCGCTGTCACCAGATTGAAGACACCGAACCCCAGAATCGCCGACACCAGGACAGCACGCCGTCGCAATCCTCGGGTCAATGCGATCAGTGGTACCGCCCCGACGACGGAACCCAATGCGTATGCGGTGACCAATTGCCCTGCGCCGGAGACTGATACGGACAACCCTGACCCGATCTGCACCAGTAGTCCGGCCGGCATGGTTTCGGTTGTGATCGCTATGAAGCCTGCCATTGCGAGTGCCGACAACCCGGCCAGCGGTAGTGTCCGGACGGAATCGGTCTCCGCCAGTGCCGAAGTCGCCGTCCCGTCCGAGTTCGAGCTCACCTCGTCGGTGTTTCGGGACTGCCTTCACCCGACTGGCCGGAACGGACCAGTTCTGCAATAGACGCCCAGTCCATCTCGCCCTGACCGTTCGCCAGAGCCTGAGCGAGCACGCCTCGAAGTACGCCACCGAACGGCAAATCCAGATCGACGCTGTCGGCGGCGTCGAGCGCAAGCCTCAAATCCTTGAGGCCCAGAGCTGTGGTGAATCCTGCAGGCTCGTACTGACGCGTCGCGACGAGGTTTCCGTAGCTGGAGTAGACCGGCCCCGGGAAGATCGTCGAGGTCAGCAGTTCTACGAGTTGGCTTCCGTCTACACCTGACCTCTCCCCCAATGTGATTGCCTCGCCCAAGGATTGAATCGCGGCGAGGATGAGGTAATTGCCGATGATCTTGACGATGTTGGCCTGCTCCGGACGCTCACCTTGTGGCCACGTGCGAGCACCGATGACGTCGAGGAAGGGTTGCACTCGCTCGAGGAGGGAACTGTCGCCGGCGGCGATGATGTTCAACTGGCCAGCCTGAGCAACAGAAACGCGTCCGAACACCGGCGCCGCGATGTACCCGATGCCGTACTCGGCGTGCAGTGCGGCGGCGCGCTTGGCAAGGTCGACGCTGACGGTGGCCATGTTGACGTGCACGGTTCCACTCGGAACGGATGCGAGGACGGCGGGATCCAGAATGGCCGAAGACACGGCCGAATCATCTGCCAACATCGACAGCACAACACCGGACTGGAATGCCTCGGCAACGGTTTTCGCGCCGATCGCCCCTTCCTCGACCAGTTCGGCTACCGCTTCAGGGCTGCGATTCCACACCGTCACGTCGAAGCCTGCGCCCAGTAGATTTCGAGCGATGGGACGACCCATCGCGCCCAAGCCGACCACGGAAACAGAAGTCATGGATTTCCCTCTCGAAAGTGCTGAACCATCTAAGACGGTTCAAGACTCTCACACGGGTACAGTTGCTGTCGAACCGGTTGAGATGGTTCGCCACGAAGGAGGATGAAAGTGAACGAAGCAGGAGCTGATCAATCCGCTCGGGACGTGTTTCGACTCGACAACGACACGCTCGCCTTCCGCTTCACCGCCACCCTCACCAATCGGAACGGCTCGAGGTTCGAACGACTCACGAGCCCGCAGCGACTCGAATTATGGTTACGCGCCAACGATCTGATGGACGCCCCCGCAACCGCGACAGAAGACGACCTCCTCGGCGCGCAGAATTTACGTGAGGCCATTCATCGCATCGGAACCGCCGTATGCGAGGACCGCCGCGTCTCACGCGCCGATGTCGGGATCGTCAACACCGCATCCGAACTCGGTGATGCCCACCTCGTCCTCGAGAGTGGCCGGGCCCTCTGGAAATCAGCCGGAGACAATCCGATCCGCGACGCTTTGTCGATAGTGGCTGCCGACGCGATCGCGGTGCTCGGTGGAGCCGACCGGGACCGCGTCAAAGCCTGCCAGGGCGACGGGTGCACCGGCCTCTACGTCGACACCAGTCGCGGCAACAACCGACGCTGGTGCTCGATGAACATCTGCGGAAACAAAGCCAAGAAATCCGCGATGACCGCTCGCACCGACTAGCTCATCTCACCTTCACCGCGACTCCATTTCGCCGCCACTCGGTTCCACAGCTTCTCGATCGGCGTCGACAGCAGGAGAAGAAACAGCGGGAAGTACGACGTCACCGGAACGAGCACACTGACGAGCAGCGCCACCACCATGATCAGGAAAGTGACGATTTCAGCGGTGAAATGCGGCTTCGCATTCTCTTCACTCAACGACGGGTTGCGAACCAGACCCCACGCGACCACCGCCAGGCACGCAGCACTGGCTGCCATTGTCCCGATGTAGAGAGCCCTGGTTCCGAGATCCTGCGACGGCGCCGCAACGAGCGCTGTCGGGAAGGGCAGGAACACGATGGTCATCACCCACAACCCCAGTCCGCGAACGACCACCTTGTCCGCGTCGACCACAAAACGAAGCAGCCGATGCTGCGACCACCAGAGCCGGAAGATCACCAGAAAGCTCAGGGCGAACGAGTAGAACTGCGCAGCGTGATCGCGCAGCAGTTCCGACGTGGTGCCGTGGTGGTCACTGGTGAGTTCGACCAGCGGCAGTACGAGCAGCGTGATCGCAATGGCGACAATCGCGTCGATGAAAGTGACGTAGCGCTCGAAGTAGCGGGTGCGTTCCGCAATCTCAGCCATTGCGGAAGCATAAGCCTCACAACAGAAACAGACCGGCGACGCCACTTTACGGAAGCACGTATCCGGAAACATACAATTAACGAATCAAATTCGTTAGATCTCTTGACCGTGGCGGAGCCCATCCCCATACTTAACGAATCACATTCATTAAGTGACTCGCATCACGCCACCAGGGGTCGGTTCAGCCACCCCCTTCAGGACATGGGGTTGCCCTAGTGCCGATCAACGCTTCGACGAATACGCAGTCCGACCGGGTTCCACTCACCGCCAACCGCGGTATTGCCGTCTTCAGTATCGGCGTCATGGGGTTCATCACCGCGAACCTCATCCCCCTGATGATCGTGGCAATGGTCGAGGACCTCGGTGTCACCGAATCCGCTGCCGGTGCCGTTCTGACCGCATCGCTGCTGGTCTGCGCCGTCACCTGCCTCGCCACCACCCGAATCGCCTCGGCCCGGCATCGCCATCTCCTCGGCCGCGTCAGCCTGATCGCGATGGCAGCCGCATTCGGCGTTGCGGCCATCGCACCGTCCACGACGATCGCATGCGCCGCGATCATCGTCGGCGGTATCGGCGCTGGTGGATCCGCATCCGTTGGCGGAGCGGCACTGGCCGCGCTCACGAACCCGGACCGGGCGTCAAGCATCAGCGGCCTCGTGAACCGTGTCGTCGTCACAGCCGTCCTCGCTCTCATACCCATCCTCGGCACACACATGACCAACGCATTCGGCATCGTCGCAGTCCTGGCACTGGCTACCGCAGCAACGGTCACCTGGTTGCCGTCGTCCCCGGTGAAAGAGTCGCCGGAGACGGCGAAGTCCGCCAATACGACCACAGCTCTCCCCGCCGGGGTCAGCGCGAAACGACTCACTTTTGCCGGAACCGCATTTCTCGCGATGCTTGCAGTCTGGGCGATCAGCGAGGACTCGTTGTGGGCAGTACTCGGCATCATGGGTTCCGAGCACGCCGGGCTCTCGGATCAACAAATGAGTCTCGCACTGAGCGCATCAACGGCGGGTGGTGTGCTCGCGGCTGTTACCTTGACCGCGTTGGGTTCTCGGGTCAGTCGGACAGTATCGATCTCCGTGCTACTGATACTCGGGGCAATTCTGAAGCTGTCTGCCGGCCTCACCACCGATCCCACGATCTACCTGGTAGTGGTCATCGCTTGGAACACGATCTACGCGGCCACGTTCATCGTCCTGGTTGCCATCTCGGCCGCGCTCGACGCGGCCGGCCGATGGTCGGCGCCACTACTGGGCACCTACCTCATCGGCTCCGCGTTCGCACCGCTGTTCGGAACTTCGGTGACGGCCGGCCTCGGGTATCCGACCTTCGGAGTCATCATCTCGGGGATCAGCTTCGTTCTACTGGTCCCGTTCGCCTTGGTTTCCCGACTCTCCGCACGTACCGAAGGTGCGTATCGTCACCACAGCGCCGCCATCACTACTACCGTCATCGCGTAAGGATCACGTAGAAGTCATGAATGACAGCATCACTCACTACCGCAACGGAAAGATCTTCACGGCTGCCGACGACGGATGGGCCGAGTCGATAGTCGTCGAGGACCACAAGCTCAGATTCGTGGGCGAAACCGTCTATGCCGATATCCTGGCTCCAGACGCCGAGGTGATCGATCTCGAAGGTGCCGTCGTGCTACCCGGTTTCGTCGACGCCCATACGCATTTGGTGATGATGGGATTCGCGCTGCAGAAGTTGGATCTGCGTGATGCCGCCGATCTCGCCGACATTCAGTCCAGCATCAAGCAATTCGCGGAATCGAACCCGGACGCACCACGACTGCTGGGTCGCAGTTGGTTGTTCTCCGCGCTGGATGGAGGGCACCCGACGCGAGAGATGATCGACGCCGTCGTACCCGATCGCCCGGTGTACCTCGACGCCAACGACGTACATTCGGTCTGGGTGAACACTGCAGCACTGCGAGAACTCGGCATCGACGCGGACACTCCCGATCCGATCGGCGGTCGTATCGGCCGGGATCCGGACACCGGAGAAGCCACCGGAATGCTGTACGAGACCGCCATGATGCTCTACGTCTGGCCGAAACTGGCGGAGCTCGCATCCGACGAAGACCGGGACGCCGCCCTCGCTCTCGCCTTCCGCCACTATCTCGAGGACGGCGTGACCGGTGCGGTCGACATGGCACTCGGCGCGGACGAATTAGCCTCGCTGGAAAGAGCATTGGACGCAGGAGACGGAACACTGCCGCTGCGTGTCGCGGCTCACTGGCTGATGACCCGCGAGGACAACGAGGCCGACAACGTCGGACAAGTTCACGACGTGATCGAACTCCACGAGCGCGTCCAAGGTCCGTGGCTCCGTATCGCCGGAATCAAGATCATCATCGACGGTGTGATCGACAGCTGCACTGCCGCAATGAAAGAGCCGTACTCGGACGGCACCAACGCCGAGCCCATCTGGGATCTCGAGTCCTTGATACCCGTCGTGACAGCCGCTGACGCCGCAGGCCTGCAGATCGCGATGCACGCGATCGGCGACGAGGCGTCGGAGATCGGATTGACGGCACTCGAGTACGCGATCGCCGCCAACGGAGACATTCCCCGCAGGCACCGAATGGAACACTTGGAGTCCATCACCCGGGACAACGTCGAAAGGCTTGCCCGCCTGGGAATCATCGCCTCGATGCAACCGGTTCACGCTGACCCTGCAATCCAGGAGAACTGGCAGGCGATGCTCGGCGACTACCGGGTCAATCGCGCGTACCCCTGGCCCGAATTCACCGAGGCCGGAGCGGTTCTGGCGTTGGGTTCGGACGCTCCGACCGCTCCCCACCCGCCGCTGCCGAACATGTTCATCGCCACCACCCGTCGATCCGCAATCGATCCGTCACTGGCACCCAACCTGCCGAAGTACGCACTCCCCCTCGCGGACGCGCTGGCTCACGCAACTCGCGACGCTGCCTACTCGTGCCGGTGGGAAGATGTGACCGGCCAGCTGGTTCGGGGTAAAGCAGCCGATTTTGTCGTACTGAAACAAGATCCGTTCACCGAAGGGGTCGATTCTCTCCTGACCACAGAGATTGCGATGACCGTCGTTGCTGGATCCGTGCGATACGACGCGGCCGGGGCCAAGAGCACCGAAGCACGGAACGCCGAGTCCGATAGCTGATCGTTACCGGTTGTTCGATAACGCACGCATGCGGCCCGGCGACAGAACGAAGGAGGGACTTGAACACGTGAACCCATACACTCTGGAGGACGCATGCGCAGGAAAGCTCCGATTTCGGCCGCCGTCGCAGCCGCTGCACTGGTGACGGCCACTGCCCTGACGGTCGCCGGTTGTGGGTCGACCGAAGGAACACCTGAAGCGGCGGCGAGTTCCACGGCAGCCAGTTCAACGGCGTCGGCGACATCGACGGCAAACGAAACCGAGACGACGGTAGCGAGCTCTCCCCCGCCACAATCGAACACCCGCACAAATGCATCCACGACGGCGACTACGACAGCAATCCCCGCTTCGGGTCCCTGTCTCGACGTCGGCTCCTCGCTCGTCACCGACGCCATCGGCACGCTGGGCACCGACATCAACGGGGGCAATTGGATACCGAGATCCGCGAGCGAAGAACAGATCGGGAATTGTCCTGACCTGCTCTGGGTTTCGGTGGACGGCGACGGCGTCGGCGATGCGACTTACCAGTCACACGTCCTGTTCTTCCACGACGGAACATACCTGGGCACGGCTACCAGTGAGCCGTACTCGTACACACACGTCATCGACAGCAACAAGGATTCGGTATCCGTCCAATACCGTTGGCTGCTGGACGACGATGCATTCTGCTGTCCCCAAGGCGGACCGAACATAGTGAACTTCACGTGGAACGGCAGCGCCGTGGTTGCCGACGGCCAGTTCCCGCCCTCCTGAACCTGCCTGGGTCCGAGAAGGCCCTGAATGCAACTGTGCCCCAGCGACGACGGTCACTGGGGCACAGTCTTGTTCGATCTACTCGCCGGCGCTCCTACTCACCGACACCGAGTTCGCGCAGGCGAGTCTTGTACAGCTCGATGTTGCCGAGCTTGATGTCTTCGTAACCGCGAACCACGTCCGGCAGTGCCGCGATCTCGACGGCGCGATCGTATCCGTCGGTTGCGAGCGTACGAGAGAGGTCAGCGATCATGGCCTCGTACTCGGCGAGCAGTTCACGCTCGACCTTGCGGACGTGCATGTAGCCGAAGGGGTCGAGCTTGGTACCGCGAAGCTTCTTACCCTTGGCCAGAACCTTCAGTGCAACATGCGACTTGGGTCCGAGACCGATCTTCTTCTTGCGGCCCATCACTCGAAGGATCGGCGGGTGGAGCTTGTAGGTCAGGTTCTCCCCGGCCGGCACCTGAGACTTGACGTCCTCGATGAATGCGGGGTCGACCAGCATACGAGCAACTTCGTACTCGTCCTTGTACGCGGTGAACTTGAACAGGCCGCGGGCAACAGCCTCGCTGAAATCGGTCCGCTCGGTTGCGGCACGTTCGGCGGTCCAGACTGCCTGAACCTGATCGATGTAACGCTGGGCGATCTTGACGGACTGGAACTCGATGAGCTGCGCCGCACGCAGTTCCACCAGTCGCAGGGTTTCACCGGTGAAGGTGGTTCCGGCGAACATGTGAGCCGGTGCGACCACGGGTTCGCGGACGGACTTGGCCGGCGTGGTGACGGCCGAGAACGCTGCGGTGTCGGCAATTGCTGCACGACCCCAACGGAATGCCGCGATGTTCGCGTCCACGGCAACGCCGTTGATGCCGATCGCTTCTTCGATGGCCTCGGCCGGCAGACGAAGTCCACCGCTCTGGTAGGCAGCACCGATCAGCAGGAAGTTGGCCGCTGCGGTGTTACCGAACAACTCCTGTGCCGCGGCGAGTGCGTCGAACGAACGCAGGGTGCGCGACACCTTGTCGAGACGGGCGAGGAGTGACGTCTCCTCGGGGTAGCGAACAGCCTTGTCGTAGACCATGTCTCCGGTCGGCGTCTGCGACGTCGAGGCGATGGAGACCGTCTTCTCGGCGTTGCCGTAGTCGAGGTTCTTGTTGTCCGTCGCGGTCAGCAGGTCGAAGGCGACGATGCAATCGGCACTGCCCGGGGTGAGGCGGTTGGACGGCTCGAGCGCGCTGGAGCTGAAACGCAGGTGCGAGACAACCGGTCCGGCCTTCTGGCTCAGTCCGATCTGGTCAAGGCTCTCCACCTCGAGGCCGGCGCGCAGTGCAGCCGTTGCGAGCACCTGGTTGACGGTCACGATGCCGGTGCCGCCGATGCCCGCGAGGAAAACGTTCTGCGTGCTGGTGAGCGGTCCGAAATCGGGGTCTGCGACGACGGGCGGGACGGGACGTGCGGCCTTGGGAGCCTT